>DASPTZ010000094.1:0-8684 GCA_035623155.1 Casimicrobiaceae bacterium
GCGCTTGGAAGATGTTCTTTGCCAAATCAACCCCAACGCGAATAAGCTTCATGCTGACTCCTCCTCCCTGTGACTGGTGGACGACACTTCCAGTCTGGCACATCGATGCCGTAAGGTGAGGAGGGGTCCATCCCATTGGAATGCACCCACGAAATCTGGTGGCCAAGGGCGGAATTGAACCACCGACACACGGATTTTCAGTCCGCTGCTCTACCAACTGAGCTACTTGGCCGAACCCTACATTTTACCAGATCGTCATCGGCCGCCCTCAGGGTGCGATGACGACAAAAAGCCGGGCACGTGCCCGGCTTTTCTTGCAGCAAAGCTTGCTTGCGCTCAGACCGCCTGAATGTTGGACGCTTGCTTGCCTTTGGGGCCCTGGGTGACTTCGAAGCTCACCTTCTGACCTTCCTTCAGCGATTTGAAGCCCGGCATCTTAATCGCCGAGAAATGCGCGAACAGATCCTCGCCACCGCCATCCGGTGTTATGAAGCCAAAGCCCTTAGCGTCGTTAAACCACTTTACCGTTCCAGTTGCCATGTTTCCTAATCCTCAATACAAAAAAATAATCGGGATGAACCCGGCCAATGTTCGATCTCAAGGACAGGAAAGGACGGCTTTCGGCGACAGCAGAAGCCCGACAGGTCGTGCTTTAGTACTTGAAACAAAACACAAAACGTACTATACCCACAATCGGGCCAAGGGTCAAACCGAGGGGTCGGCCCGGCCAGGAGCGCGGCTTCCGTCACCTCGCGAGTTCGGCGCGTACCATTGCAGCCCCCGCGCCCAGCGCATCGAGCTTGGCCCGGGCGACGACTCGCGACAGCGGCACCATCCCGCAATTGGTGCAGGGATACAAGCGATCGGCGCGAACGTATCGCAGGGCGGCGCGGATGGTCGCCGCGACCTCGTCGGGGGTCTCGACCCGATCGGTCGCCACGTCGATTGCCCCTACCAGCACGTCCTTTCCCTCGAGGAGTCCGATCAGCTCGAGAGGCACGTGCGAGTTCGCGCACTCGAGCGAGATCTGCCCGATGCTCGAGCGTGCGAGCAGCGGAAAGGTCTGCTCGTATTGTCGCCATTCCGCACCCAGCGTTTTTTTCCAGTCGATGTTCGCCTTGATGCCGTAGCCGTAGCAGATGTGCACCGCGGTCGCGCAGTTGAGGCCCTGCGCGGCGCGCTCGAGCGTCGCTACTCCCCAGTCGCGCACCTCGTCGAAATAAACGTTGAACGCGGGCTCGTCGAACTGGATCACGTCCACGCCCGCCGCCTCGATGGCGAGCGCCTCCTCGTTGAGGATTTCCGCGAACGCGCAGGCGAGCTTTTCGCGGCTTCGATAATGGTCGTCGAAGAGGGTGTCGACCATGGTCATCGGGCCCGGCAGAGTGTACTTGATCCGGTGACGGGCGATGCTGCGCAGGAACCTCGCGTCTTCGACGTACACCGGATGCCGACGGACGACCGGGCCCACGACGATGGGTACGTCGGCATCGTAACGGTTGCGGATTTTGACCTTCTTCCTGCGCTCGAAGTCCACACCGTCGAGATTTTCGATGAACGTCGTCACGAAATGCCGGCGCGTCTGCTCGCCGTCGCTGACGATGTCGATGCCCGCCTGCTCCTGGTCGAGCACGGCCAGGCGCACCGCGTCGCGCTTGCCCTGGGCGAGACGCTCGCCCTCGAGCAGCCAGGGCGCCCAGAGCTGGTTGGGAGGCGAGAGCCAGCACGGCTTGGGCAGGCTACCCGCAATGGTCGTTTGCAGCACGGGCGACATCGAATCCTCCGGGGGTCGTGGCGATTATAGAGCGCTGCCCACGGTGGCCGCTGCTCGGGCTCCTGCTGGTCCCAAGGCCACTTGTCCAACGCGCTGCGGCCAAGTACGCTTTGGCGCCGCATTCGCCGGCGCAACTCGCATGCCCAAAGCCCTGTATTCCGGTTGGGACTACCCCGACATCGAGCTTGAACGCTCGCTGTTCGCGTCGGCAGGCATCGAGCTCGTGACCGCTCAATGCTCGACCGAGGACGACGTCATCGCAGCCGCAGGCGGATGCGGGGCAATCCTGGCGCAATATGCACCGATCGGCAAGCGCGCGCTCGCTGCGCTGCCGCAGCTCGGCATTGTCAGCCGGATCGGCGCCGGATACGACAACATCGATACCGCAGCCTGCGCACGGCACGGAGTATGGGTCGCCAACTCGCCCGACTACGGCATCGCCGAAGTTGCCACGCACGCGTTGGCCCTGGCGCTGGCGCTCATTCGCAACATCGTTGCCTACCACCGCGACGTCCACGCCGGTAAGTGGAGCTACCTGTCGTCGGGTAAGCTGAGACGCCCCAGCGAGATGGCCTTGGGCATCCTCGGCCTCGGGCGAATCGGCAAGCGTATGGCCCACATCTCGCGCAACGTCTTCAAGCGGGTGCTGGCATGCGATCCGTACCTCATCGACGGCGACTTCCCGGCCTATGTCGAGCGCACCGATCTGGCCGGGCTGTTTTCGCAAAGCGACGTGGTCAGCATCCACACGCCGCTCACCGACGAGACCCGCGGAATGATCGACGCAGGCGTGCTGTCCAGAATGCGGCCCGGCTCGTACCTTGTGAACAGCGCGCGAGGGGCGATTGTCAGAATCGACGATTTGCTCGCCGCACTCGATAGTGGAATACTTGCCGGCGCTGGGCTGGACGTGCTGCCGGTCGAGCCGGTACCTAGCGACAGCCGGTTGCTCGGCCATCCACGCGTGATCCTGACGCCCCACTCGGCGTTCTTCAGCGTTCAGGCGGAGGTCGAGGTGCGACGCAAGGCGGCGCAGAACATCGTGACGTGGTTCAGGACGGGAAAGCCGGATTACGTGGTCGTAGCCGGAACCAGAAGGCCTGATTGATGGCCCAGCGACGGCGGCGAGGAGGGGCGGCGTGGCGTCGGTAAACATTCGAGCCGTTCACAAGCACTTCGGGTCAACACATGTCATCCGCGGCGTCGACATCGACATCGCTGACAGCGAATTCTGCGTACTGGTGGGACCGTCGGGCTGCGGCAAGTCGACGCTGCTGCGCATGATCGCGGGTCTGGAGGAGATCAGCGAAGGGGAGATCAGCATCGGAAACAAAGTCGTGAACCGGGTGCCGCCCAAGGAGCGCGACATAGCGATGGTGTTCCAGAACTACGCGCTCTATCCCCACATGACCGTGCGCGACAACATGTCATTCGCGCTGATGTTGGCGAAACAGCCGAAGGATGCAATCGAATCTCGGGTAGCGCGCGCTGCGGAGATTCTCGGTCTCAAGGACTATCTCGACCGCTATCCGCGGCAGCTCTCGGGCGGTCAGCGGCAGCGCGTGGCGATGGGCCGAGCAATTGTGCGCGACCCGCAGGTGTTCCTGTTCGACGAGCCGCTGTCCAACCTCGATGCCAAGCTCAGGGTGCAGATGCGCACCGAGATCAAGGAGCTGCACCAGCGGCTGAAAACGACTTCGATCTACGTCACGCACGATCAGATCGAGGCGATGACCATGGCCGACAAGATCGTCGTCATGCGCGATGGCATCGTCGAGCAGACCGGAGATCCCTTATCGCTCTACGACAACCCGAGCAACACCTTCGTGGCCGGCTTCATCGGCTCGCCGGCGATGAACATGGTTCCCGGGACTGCGCGCGGCAACGGTGTCGCTGCGCGCGTAGAATTCGGCGGCGGGGTCACGCTGCCGCTTCCTCGCGGCGCCCGCGCTGCCGACGGGCAGAGCGTTCTCTACGGCATCCGCCCCGAGCACTGCCTGCTCTCGGACACGGGGCTGCCTGCCGAAGTCGTCGTCGTCGAGCCGACCGGGGCCGACACGCAGCTTTATTGCCGCTTCAACACCCAGGAGCTGACGTCGCTGGTACGCGAGCGGGTGACCTGCCGAGCCGGCGACCGCGTTACCTTGGGGCCCGATCTCGCGCATGCCCACGTTTTCGACGCAGCGACCGGCGCGCGACTAACCGCATAGGATTCATCGACTCGAGCCAGCACGACCGAACAGGAGACTCGAAGTTCAACCTTAGGAGGAACGAATGAGCAATTTCAAACGTCGTGATTTTCTAAAGGCAACCGCCGGCGTCGCCGCGGGCAGCGCGCTTGGCAGCGGCTCGGCTCTGTTCTCGTCCGACGCGGCAGCGCAGTACAAGGTCACTCCGGAAAAGGGTGCCAAGTTGCGCATGCTTCGTTGGAAGCGTTTCGTCCAAGGCGACGAGGACATGTGGGCGGAGAACACCAGGAAGTTCACTCAGGCAACCGGCATCGAGGTACGCATCGACGCCGAAACCTGGGAGGACGTCCGACCGAAGGCGGCTGTCGCAGCCAATATCGGCAGCGGTCCAGACATCATCATCGGCACCTACGAGGACGCGCACCAGTATCCGGAAAAACTGGTCGACGTGACCGACCTAGCCAATTACCTCGGCGCGAAATACGGCGGATGGTACGACGTCGCCAAGGCCTACTGCACGCACAAGGGGCGGTGGATCGCCATCAACATGGGCGCCGCGGGCGCGTGCATGAACTACCGCATCAGCGCGATGAAAGCCGCGGGCTTCGAGACCTTCCCCAAGGACCTGCCGGGATTCCTGAAGCTCTGTCAGGGTATGAAGGCCAAGGGCCTGCCGCCCGGATTCGCGCTCGGCAACGCCACGGGCGACGCGAACACTTGGTGCCACTGGGTGGTCTGGGCGCACGGCGCGAAGATGGTCGACAAGAACAACAACGTCGTCATCAACAGCCCCGAGACGGTAGCGGCGCTGGAATACAGCAAGCAGCTCTACGAAACCTTCGTGCCCGGAACGCTGTCGTGGCTCGATCCGAGCAACAACAAGGCGTTTCTCGACGGACAGATCGGGCTCACCAACAACGGCATCTCGATTTACTACGCTGCGAAGAATTCGCAGGACCCGAAGCTGCAGGAGATCGCCAAGGACATGGACCATGCCAACTTCCCCATCGGTGTGGTCGGACGCCCGACCGAGAGCCACATCACGTTCCCGATGATGATCTTCAAGTATTCGAAATATCCGAACGCGGCCAAGGAGTACCTGCGCTTCATGATGGAAAAGGAGCAGTACATTCCCTGGCAGCAGGCCTCGATCGGCTACGTGGCGCAGCCACTGGCGGCCTACGAAAACAACCCGGTCTGGACGTCCGATCCGAAGGCCACGCCCTTCCGCGATGTGATGAAGAACATGCTGCCCAACGGCTACGACGGCGAGATGGGCTACGCTTCGGCGGCGACGATGGCCGACTTCGTCCTGGTGAACATGGTCGCCGAGGCGGCGTCGGGCTCCAAGACGCCGAAGGAAGCGGCAGAGCGGGCGGCGAAGCGGGCCGAGCGCTATTACAAGGTTTGATATTGCGATCAGTCCGGCCGGTAGCCAGTGCGTGCTTGTGGGCAACTTGAGTGACCGGACTGACGCAACCGGACTGACGCAATATCAGCGCGGATTGAAGCGGGCGCCTCACGGCGCCCCTTAATCCGCACCAGTCCTTCCCGATTCCCCTCTCCCAGCGGGAGAGGGGTCAGAGGTGAGGGAAAAACATCCCGGGTCGCCGAATCCTCGCCAAGTCCAGATGCCCTCGCAGCCCACTGCCTTCTCTCGGGCGCTCGAAAACCGCACGATTCTCGGGCTGCTCCTGATGCTGCCCGCTGCGGCGCTGCTGCTGGTCTTTCTAACCTATCCGCTGGGCTTGGGCACCTGGCTCGGGTTCACCGACGCCAAGATCGGGCGCAGCGGCTCCTGGGTCGGACTCGACAACTACGAGTTCCTGTGGGGTGATGCAGTAACGCGCCTCGCGCTGTTCAATACGCTCTTCTATACTCTTGTCGCAAGCGTCATCAAGTTCGGCCTGGGCCTGTGGCTCGCACTGCTATTGAACGAGCACTTGCCGTTCAAAGCCTTTCTCCGGGCAATCGTACTTCTTCCCTTCATCGTGCCGACCGCGTTGTCGGCGCTCGCCTTCTGGTGGATCTACGACCCGCAATTCTCGGTCATCAGTTGGGTACTCGTGCGGATAGGCTTGATTCACGAGTACATCGATTTTCTTGGTGAGCCATGGCTTGCGCGGTTTTCGACCATTGCTGCCAACATCTGGCGAGGAGTGCCGTTCGTCGCGATCACGCTGCTTGCCGGCCTGCAGACGATCTCCCCTTCATACTACGAGGCGGCGAGCCTGGACGGCGCGTCGCGGTGGCAGCAGTTCAGGCACGTGACGCTGCCGCTGCTCACGCCGATCATCGCCGTGGTGATGACTTTCTCGGTGCTGTTCACCTTCACCGACTTCCAGTTGATCTATGTGCTCACTCGCGGGGGTCCTCTGAACGCGACGCACTTGATGGCAACGCTCTCGTTCCAGCGGGCGATTCCCGGCGGCAACCTCGGCGAGGGCGCCGCGATCGCAACGGCGATGGTGCCGTTCCTGCTCGCTGCGATCATGTTCAGCTACTTCGGCCTCCAGCGCAGGGCATGGCAGCAGGGAGCCGGCGACAAGTGAGCCTCGCGAGATGAGCACTGCCAACGCCACACCCGACATCGTCGATTCCCAGGGAATGAACTACCTGATGTCGGCGCCGAGGCGGATCCTGACCCTTTATCTGCCGCTGGCTGCGTTCCTGTTCGTGCTGCTCTTTCCGTTCTACTGGATGGCGATGACGGCGTTCAAGCCCGACGCCGAATTGTTGTCGCGAGAAGCAAACCCCTTCTGGTTGAAGGACCCGACCCTGGCTCACGTCAAGAAGCTGCTGTTCGACACCGCATATCCCGACTGGCTGTGGAACACGATCCTGGTGTCGGTCGTATCGACGTTCCTGTCGATCTTCTGCAGCGTGCTCGCCGCCTACGCGATAGAGCGGCTGCGCTTCCGCGGTTCGCGCTACGTCGGAATGAGCATCTTTCTCGCCTATCTCGTGCCGCCGTCGATCCTGTTCATTCCGCTGGCGACGATGGTGTACAAGCTGGACCTGTTCGATACGCGCTTGGCGCTGATCCTCACCTATCCGACCTTCCTGATTCCGTTCTGCACCTGGCTGCTGATGGGCTATTTCAAGTCGATACCCTACGAGCTCGAGGAGTGCGCGCTCATCGATGGCGCGAGCCGGGTGCAGATCTTATGGCGCATCGTTCTGCCGCTCGCGGTGCCGGGTTTGATCTCGGCAGGCATTTTCGCTTTCACCCTGTCGTGGAACGAGTTCATCTATGCCCTGACCTTCATCTCGTCCTCGGAGGTAAAGACTGTTCCGGTCGGCGTTGTGACGGAGCTCGTGGAAGGCGACATCTATCACTGGGGGTCGCTGATGGCTGGTGCGCTGTTCGGCTCGCTTCCCGTGGCGATCCTGTATTCGTTCTTCGTCGAGTATTACGTGTCGGGGCTTACCGGCGCCGTGAAGGAGTAAATCCACTGGCCGAGAGTAGTTGAAATTCGTGGCCACGGTCCAACCTCGGGTACAATTGACGCGGTTCACCCTTGGGACCAGGCAATGAGCATCCAGGAAACCATTCGCGAACAGGTCGCCACTCACCCGATCGTGCTCTACATGAAGGGCACACCGCAATTCCCGCAATGCGGCTTTTCAGACGCAGCGGTGCGGATGCTGAAGGCCTGCGGCGCGGGGACGTTCTTCTCGGTGAACGTGCTCGCTGATCCGGCGATCCGGCAGGGCATCAAGGACTATTCGAACTGGCCCACCATCCCGCAGCTCTACGTCAACGGCCAGTTCATCGGCGGCGCCGACATCATGCGAGAGATGTACGAGTCGGGAGAGCTGCAGCAGCTGCTGGCGAAACGGGCGGCGTAAGCCGCTTGTCTTTCCCACGCGTTGGACGACGTCGCCAGCGGCTCGGCGAGCGTGTCATCGCGCACGCAGGCCCAGCAGTTGATCTTCCCAACAGGTAGCGACTAACGCGGCGAGGTCTCTCGCAGCGTGGAGGCCAGCGCAGTACCGCGTCTGTGCGTCACAGGTTGTCGATCCGACGCAGCCGGTCAAACAGGTCCTCCGATCCGCAGTTCACTGTCGTGCTCGCCACGCGTGCGGGCAGAAGGCCGCGTATACGCGCCGTTTACCCGACGCGCTTTTGGAGTCGCTGCTGGCCTCGCGAGGAGCCGCCCCCGATGGTCACATTGGGGTCTAGCCGGGCATCGAACTGGCAGCGCGGGTGCAATCCGCCCCGACAGACTCCCGTTGGCTGCGGAACCTTCGATGGTTGTGGGCCTGCGACACTCTTCGGTAATAAGTCGATGATCCAAAGGAATAAGTTCAGCCACCGCGGTAGCGGCATTGCTCACCCCGGAAGCTACGAATCTTTCAGCGATGCCAAAGGTGGCACCGGATTTGCTTTAGCCTTGGTGCAGGAGTCACGCACCACTCGCAACCTCATCTAAATCAGCGAGTTGAGGAGTTCGAGCGGCCTTTTAAACGATTGAAGGGATACGGAAATGACGACCAATGGACTTAGAGTCGCGCTTGCCGCCGGAGCGATCTCAGCGATCTTCGCGTCGGGTGCCGCGCGGGCCGACACGCAAGTCGTGACAGTCAATGCAAATATCATCGGCATCTGCAAGTTCGTCAGCGGGCAGACGCCGACGGTAACCGTCGCAAACACCGGCGCCAACATCGATCCGAGCCTCGCAGGCCCGGCGACCGGCAGCGCAAACGTCACGTACAAC
>DASPTZ010000095.1:0-66087 GCA_035623155.1 Casimicrobiaceae bacterium
CGCCGAGCGGTGTAGCTAGGTCGCCAAAATTCGACCTCATAGAACGGCCACCATTGAACGCTACGCGCTCGGGTGATGGTTTACCACCCCGAAAAATCTTTGTTGCCTAAGTCTTGAGCAGTTTTTCAACAGAATAGGCCGGTCACTGAAGTTCGCGAACGACCGGTACCGGCGGACTAAGCAATGCGATGAATCGGCTCAACCCATACCGGCTGTTAGTTGCTGCCGAAACTGCCATTCATTCGCCTTCGCCAGGAGCGCCGCCGGTGATGGTTACGCCTCACCCTTGGCTGAATTGGAATGGAGAGACGTCATCCCTCTGCGCAAGTGTTGTTGGACGGTCGACGCGCCCGTCGGTACAATGCGCTCCGCGGTTCCCGATGCATCGAGCGTCTGGAACCGCAATCTTTTTCGCGTTCCCTCCGCCCGGCATCGACTCGACCGTGAGGCGCAAGCTCGTCAAGACGATCTACGACCTCGCGTGGCCGGTGCTGGTCGCGCAGCTCGCCGTGATGGCGTACTCGGTCATCGACACGATGATGGCGGGTCGCTACGCGACCGACGATCTTGCCGCCGTGGGCATCGGTGCGTCGATCTACTTCAGCGTGTTCGTCGCGTTGATGGGTGTGCTGCTCGCCGTGACGCCGACCGTTGCGCAACTGCAGGGCGCCGGACTCCACGGCGAGATCGGCGAGCAGGTCCGCCAGGCGATGTGGCTCGCCGTAGCGCTTGCCGTCGTTTCGGTGATCGTCTACTCGCACCCCGAGCCGCTGCTCGAGATGAGCGAGGCGCCGCCAACCGTCGCCGCGAAGGTCCGGGCTTATCTCGCGATCGCCGCCTGGGGCGCGCCTGCGGGCCTCGCGTTCCGCCTGTTCGCGAGTTACACGATGGCCGTGTCGCTGACGCGGGTGATCATGACGCTCAATCTGCTCGGGCTCACGCTCAAGGTGCCCCTCAACTGGATGTTCATGTTCGGGCATTGGGGTGCACCCGAGATGGGGGCGGCGGGATGTGCGCTTTCGACCACGCTCGTCAACTGGACGATCTGCATCCTCGCCTGGATGTGGGCGGGCACGGCGGGGAAGTACCGGCCGCATCGCGTGTTTGCGCGCTGGTCCTGGCCGCGTTGGCGCGACCAGCGACAGCTGATCACGCTCGGCACGCCGATCGGAGGCACGTTCCTCGTCGACGTGACGGCGTTCACGTTCATGGCGCTGTTCGTCGCGCGGCTCGGTGCCGTGAACTCCGCCGCGCACCAGATCGCCGCGAACGTCGCCGCGGTGATGTACATGCTGCCGCTCGCGACGGGCAATGCGGTAGGCGTTCTCGTCGGGCAGGCAATCGGAGCACGGCGTCTCGCGCTCGCGCGCTCGACCGGTCTCACTGGGATGGCGGTGGCGTTGGGTCTCGCTGTCGTCGCTGCGCTGGCGCTTGCCGTCGCGGCCAGCGCCGTCGCCGATTCCTACACCATCGATCCCGACGTTCGAGCCGTCGCGAGCCGGCTGCTCATGCTTGTCGGCGGATACCACGTCTTCGACTCGACGTCGGCGGTTGCCGTGAATGCGTTGCGTGGTTACAAGCGTGCCGTCGTCCCGTTCCTCGTGAATGTCGTCGGGTTGTGGGCCGTCGGCCTCGGCGGCGGCTACGTGATCGGACTCACCGACGTGCTCCCGCTGTCCGCGCTCGGTCTCGCCACACCGCTCGGCGTGCCCGGCTTCTGGATCGGCGCGATCGCCGGCATGGCCGTCGCCGCATCGGGTGTCGTCATCTACTTCCTTCTTGTGAGCGAGCCGGGTAACGTGCGCGCGGTGGGCGAAGGAGCGGCTGCGCCATAGCGCGTGCAGCGGCGCTCGAGCACCGCATACGTGGTAGCGCTCCGTGAGGCGCAGGCAATTCGCCGCCAGCATTCGTTGGACAGCAACGAGGCACTCTCCTCAAGCACTGGATGAATGACGGCAAACGAGCATAGCGGAGCGCGAGAATCGCGCTGGAAACATGGCAAGCGACGCACCGGGCGGAATGTCAACTTCTGGCCGGTCAGCAACATCGGCCAACGTCAGCTTTCTCACGGTAGGTTCCCCTTCCTGCGCCGGCGACAACTTCGGGACCCGCGCTAATGGAACGTCGGGGTCGCAAAATTCGCGGACCGCCGTCCGGAGTCGCGAACACTTTGCCGGTTTTGCGCTCCGAGAGAGATGGGGCCGATGCAACGGTACGCAACACCTAAAGGGGGTCGGTCCCTGTTCCTGCTCCTTCGGCACCCCCCGAAAGGTTCGCGCGCGCGCGCGAAGCGTCATGCGCCCGTCGCGCCCGATCCTGCTGGCGGCGAAGGGTCCTGCTTACCGTCGACGGATTGACACCCAGGATACGAGCAGTCGCCCGCACGCCCTTGCCATTGGCGGAAAGCCAGGCGATTCGCGGGCCGAGGTCGCCTCTGACGGGGACGCTAGGGGGCGTGGCTGCTTCGCCGGCCTCGGTTTCTGCTGCCGGGAGCGCATCGATGGCACGCCTGCACAGCTCGAGCAGTCCGCGCGCTCTCTCGTAGTACAGCGGGTCGTCCGGGTCGGTGTCCAGCAACGAACACACGGCCTTGATGAGACGCATTGTCGCGGCTGGCAGGGTATTCATCGCGCGGCGCCTCAATGGGTTGAGCGACCGTATTCATCGACCAGCGCGAGCAACGCAATGGGGTCGTATTTCGCACCGGGAATCTCGAGTTCGCCGTAGGCAACGCCTCGGATCGCGATGCCGATGATTACCGGGTCGCCAGCTTCGGCCACAACGGCCCGTTGCCATGTCGGGTTGGCCTGGAGCAGGGCGAGCGCCTTGGCGCGACGGTGCTCGGTTTCCGGGTCGGGAAGGGATTTGTCCTTCGGGGCATCGTTCGCGGCGGTCGACAGCTCGGCGAGGATCGCCGGCTTGTGTGTCCGGATCGCGGCGCGCAGCTCGTCGGTAAGCTTCCCGCGGGCGCGCAGATTGCCGTCCCCGGTCGGTTCGAGTGTGACGCCAGCGGCGAGAAATTGCTTAACCAAGGCACCCATCAAAGCACCTCCGTTACCTCTCCCGCGCCAGTTACTCGATTTCGATCCGCAACAACGCCACAACCCGCGTCTGGCGCGGCTTCCTGGCCAATTGTCGATCTGCAACACTCCGATTCTGTTGCGGATGAAGAATCGTCGGAGATTGGCTCTGGGCGCGGCTTGTTGCGTTGTTGCGCCTGAAAACCCGGAACATAGCGGCAGAGAGGATCCTTGAGCTTGTCGAGCAGGTATCCGCGTGGCGTCTTGTCGCCGATTCGGATGCCGATTGGGACTACATCGAACTTGCCGAGCCGGCTGGCCAGTTGCCGCTGGGACAGCGGCTTGCCCTTGTTGAGTGTCGCCCACCGCTTTGTGGGATCTGCACACAGCGCATTGACCAGATCCTCGGACGACATGCGGTCAGTCTTGGCCGCGCCGAACGCCGCCGCGACGTCGGCCAACAGCTCGATATTGACGCCAAGAGACTGATCGACCACATCGGACAGGCCCAGTGCGGCTTTCCGTGCCGCGGCCGGCCACTTGCCGCCGGCGACGTCGGCGATCGCGAGCAGCGGTTCCCAGTTGTCGGCGGCTCGATCGTGGAGCTCGTCGGGAATCTTGGGCTGGGACTGCTTGATCGCCACGCCCACGTCTTCAGCCCAGCGCTGGCAACGGCGCCGGAATGTTTCGAAGGACGCCTTCTCGGCGCGCCCCAGCTTCGCGACCTTCTCGCTCGGAAGCTTCCGCCGCATCCGCACGCCAATACTGCGGTCCTCCAGCGTGTCGGACAGTCTGCCGATCATGGCGATCGCCTTCGCGCCCCATGTGCAGAACCGTCGCGGTTCGTGATTGTCGCCGACGGTGCGGATGACATACGCCGTGGCGCGCTTGTGACCGCTGTTGAGCAGTCCGCGGAGCTCGTCGGATTGACCGAAGAAAGAATCGCCCTCGTCGATTAGGAAGGTCGGCGCCCAAAGCTCGATGGAGCGAAACAAGGCCGCTGCGGATATGTTGCTGCTCGACAGTACCCGCCTGACCAGTAGCAACAGCAGCTCGAGAAGCGTCGTCTTGCCGCACCGCTTGTCCGGCGATGTGACGCCAAGGATTGGTGCGGTGTCCACGACGTCGATCAGGTAGGTGAAGACAATCCAAAGCACGACCGCGACGCGGGCCGCGGCGTCGATGATGACGTACTTCGCAATGACGCCTTCGATATTGTCGAGCAGCTCGGCACCGTCAACCGGATCGGGCCAGGGCTCGAGTTCGGGGAACATGACCGCAGTACCCGCCAGGTCCACCTCGGGCTCGCCGCGTGCCCTGCGCACTTCCTTGTCGAGAGTTTCGACGCGGATGCCTAGCGCGTCGGCTTCGGCTTTGCGGCAGCGGTCGTATTGCATCGGAGTCAGCGCCGCCAAGCGCGCAAAGGCGGCTTGGTCGTCGCTCCAATCGGCCTCTGTTGCATTCGCCGGAGCAGGTTGGGCTGATTGCATGTCTGGCGCCCGCGCGCTCGCTATGAGGCGATCCAGTGCGTCCGCGCCCCGCTCGATGCTCTGTCCGTCGTCACGCATGGCAGACTTCCACCGCGATTTGCAAGCGGGCCGCTGCGAGCAATAGACGGGACCGATCGAATTCGGACAGTTCGAGCCCCTTAGCAAGATTCCCGGAGGCGACAGCGACCACAAGGGCCTCGAATCCAACGCAGCGCAGAACATCCAGCGCAGGGAACGGTCGTCGCTCGGAAGGAACATGATGGCTGACCACGCCCTCAGGAAATAGGGCGGCGAAATCGAGGTCCGCTGCGCGGAGTACATCCTCGACGGCGCACCCTGCGAAGCAGTGCAGCAAAATGCGACCATCGTTGCACTCGCGAATGCTTAGGGAAGGCCGGCGATCTTCGTGCGCAGGGCAGCGAGCGATCCAGGTACTCGGTCCAGTGCGCTTGATGCCTTCCAGTCGGCTCAGAAGCGCGCCGAGACCATCGCGCCGGCCATTGACCGCCGAGACCACGGGCGCACCTACGCGACCCTGCGTCGTTTTTGCTGTTCGACGATCCAAGCAAAAAACGCTTGCTCGTCGATCAACACCTTGCGACCAACGCGCAGGATCGCGGACGCGAGGCCATTGCCGGCCAGACGCTCGCTGCGCGTATTGAGCCGATCGTCAGCGTTGAGAATTAGCGCGCGAAGTGCGGCCTGACTCCAGGCGGGGTACTTGCCCGCGAACTGCGGCACCGTTAGCAGTGATTTAGATTCCATTGCGCCCTCGTCATCGGGATTAACGAGGGCATTGTCGTGGTGCTATGGAGTAGTCGTCCACGAAGTAATTGCCACAATTCGTTCGTAGACGAGTTAGATAGTGCGCTTGCAGAGCTCCCGGTAAAGGTGTTCGATCCACCGTGCGCTTACGTCGAACTGCTCGGACGCGCATGCAAAGGCATCTTCGAACGAGAGTCCATTAGCCCGTAGACGATCTACGAAACTAACTATCTTTCCCGGATCTTCTGGCTCCAGTTTCGGCTTGGTTCCTCGCTTTGTTGAGGCAACGAGACGGGCCGCCAGCCGCCGCGCCTTGCGGCGGATGATCGGCGATCGCACTTCTTCAGACTCGGAAACGTCGAGCAGAAACGCCAGTATCTCCTGCGTTACGGGACGAGTTTTCCTGTCCCGCCTTGGCTTCCGTGAGCCTTCATCTATCACGACGCACGTCGGAAAAACTTGTCTGTCATTCGCTCAAGAACGGCTTCCGTGTGTTGATCGCTCAGGTGCGCATAGCGCTTCACCATCGCAAGCGTCTTATGTCCGAGCACGGCGGCAAGCTCCGCTGTCGTTGCGCCACTCATCGCAAGGTAACTCGCGGCGGTGTGCCGGAGATCGTGAAACCGGAAATCCTTGATCTCAGCAGCCCGAACCGCGACGTACCATGCACGATCAATGTCCATCGGCCGACTTCCGTTGCCGGGGAACAACAGGTCCGAATCGAGCCGGCGCACCTTGGCGTGCTCCCGGAGGAGGGCGACCACTTCGGGCACGATCGGGACGCTTCGGCGCTCGCGGTTCTTCGTCTTGTTGAGCACGATCAGCCGGCGCTCGAGATCAACGTCCGGCCAGCGCAGCCCGAGCAGCTCCCCTCTGCGCATTCCGGTTGTCAGGGCGAGCAGCACGATCAGGTGCAGCTCGGGGAGTTCCGATTGCCGACAGCCGGAAAGGAGCGCTGCGCGTTCGGCATCGGAAAGAAACCTCACCCTGCCTTGCGGCTCCGTTTCCTTCGCGACCCGCCGCACTGGGTTCTCATGCACCCAATGCCATTCCCGCACGGCGTTACTAAAGGCTTTGCTCAGAGCCGCCAGGTAGCGGTTTACCGTCGCCGGCGAGCGCGACTTGAGCAGTTCGTCGCGCTGTTTGGCGATCAGCGCCGGCGTGACTTGAGCGAGCGCGTATTCGCCAAGCTGCTCGCGCCACCATCCGAGCAGCCACTGTTGTCTTTCGTGGTCGTGGGGGCGTCTGGTGCGTACCGAGTCGAGCTGGCGCGTAACGAGATCGCGCACGGTCCGGCGCTTTGCCTCGCGCTGCGGGAAGTAGGTGCCGTCGCGCATCGCGGCCTCGGTCGCTTGAGCCCATTCCTTCGCATCGGTCTTGCGCTCGAAGGTCGCCCCGACCGGAGGGAAGCCGCGCAAGCGAACCTGGACGCGGTAATGGGTGCGTTGCTTACCGTGCTCGTCTACACCCTTGCGTGCCTGGATGCTGGCCATTTTGTCCTCGCTTGCTGTGGATTACCGACGATTTCTGCCAGCAAGTGTGCCAAATATGTGCCAACGCTGCAAGCTCGGCCTGGAACGACAAAGGATAGAAGAAGGTAACTAATTGATTTAGTGCCCGGGGCCGGACTCGAACCGGCATGACGGCTTCCGCCGTCGAGGGATTTTAAGTCCCTTGTGTCTACCAGTTTCACCACCCAGGCTGCCGACATTCTAGCCGGGCAGGATGGCGGCGGCGCGATAAGATTCGCCCAGGTGAGTCCTGCTACGCGTGCACGCGCTCTTTGTCGCGCCCGATCGAGTTCTTCAGCCATTGCTTCTCGCCGAGGACGCGATTCGCATAGGCATTGCTCGCGTCGGCGGAAGAGCCGTTGTAGAGCTGCAGGCCCGCAATCTCGTTGCCGCCTCTCGCGATGTATTCCCTGAGGATCCGGGCGCCAAGCTGGATGTTCATGTGCGGGTCGAGCACGGCGTTGCGCTCGGCGGCGTCGAGCTTGTCGGCGTGGTAGCGCGGGATCACTTGCATCAGACCGACGGCGCCACCGTCGCTCTGCGCGATGGGGTTGAATCTCGACTCGATGGCGATCACCGCAATGAGCAGCAACGGATCGACGCCATTTCGCAGTCCCTCGCGATACGCAGCGGCAACGAGCCCTCGGGTGGCTTCTTCGGACACGCGGTATTTCCTGGCGATGACCGCCGCCAGCGTGTCGATGTTCTTGTCTTCGCCCATGGCGAATGCCACGCGGCGACGCGGAACAGGCCCATCCTGAGAGGGCGCGGGGGCGACCGCGGCCGGAGCCGGCGAAGGCGTGGTCGCAACAGACAGCGCACGAGGTGCCGAGGACGCTGATAGCACCAAGACGAGGGCCGAGGCGAGTGCGCCATAGGTGCCTACGCCCCCATGGTTCGAGCCGAAATACCGTCCGAGGCCGCCAGGCTTCGAGGTAAGACCAAACCATTTCGACGTCATGGAAATCTCCTCACGTTGATCCCGGCGTAAGACGGTGAGCCTTACCGCATCGTTCACCGCCGCCCCTGTCGCCGGGGCTACCTTGCCTCGGTAACCTTTGCCTCCGATTCGCTGTCCACTTGGACAGATCAACCAGCAAAAACAGATACTTGTACTTTGGTGCCGGGCTCCTGGCCCAGCGTCCTATCCTTGTTGCGTCGCAACAGGGTGGGCAAGTATACCGGGCGCCTGGTCCCTGTCAAGACGTGCAGCGATTCTATATAACTCGTTGTTTTGCAATATTGAATCGACGTAGCTGGGCGCTCGGCTCGGACCAGCTTGTTGCGGGGCTGTTCATGAATCTAACTACATGAATGAAAACGGTTATCGTTTGCTTAGCGCCAGTATACTGCAGCGCAGCAGAAAATCCTTGACATTGCGGGCGGGCGTCGCCATACTTCTATTGTGCGGTGCAACAATTCTGAGCTGATGGCTTCTCGGAACCGCTGTGGAGCCATCCGAAGTCAACCTGGAGAGAACCTATGTACAAGGCAAATGAGCAATTCACGGAAATGAACAGGGCTGGATACGCCAACGCGGTCAAGCTGGCGTCGCTGTCGCTGGAGAAGGCCGAGCGGCTAGCCAAGCTCAACCTGCAAGCGGCCAAGTCGGCGCTCGAGCAGGGCGTGCAGGCTGCCAATACGGTGGCCGCAATCAAGAACCCGCAGGAGTTCGTCGCAGCGCGTGCCAGGCTCACCGAAGCCGGCGTGCAGAGCGCGTTGGGCTATTCGCGCGGCGTGTACCAGATCGCCTCGGAGACGCAAGCCGACGTCTCGGCGCTGGCCGAGGAAGCCTGGGCGGCGTACACCAAGGGTGTCGCGGCGTGGGTGGAGAGGGCGACGAAGGATGCGCCGGCGGGCTCCGACGTGGCAGTGACGGCGCTCAAGTCGTCGATGGCGGCGACCACCGCGGCGTTCGACCAATTCTCGAAGGCGACCAAGCAGGCGGTCAACTTCGCCGACGCCTCGGTGCGTGCGGCGACCGCCAATGCGGAGAACTTCGCCAAGGCCACGACCAAGGGACGCAAGGCCGCCTAGGCAGGAACAGCAGTTGGGCGACACCGATGCGGCCCGATACCAGAGGATCGACCCGCACTCAAAACGGTGACGCCTTCTGTATCTCTTCCTCCTCCTAAGAGATACAGCCTCGCCCCGCAGGCTCGACCTGCGGGGCTATTTTGTTTTCCGCGGCGCCGCTTGGCACGCAACTCAAGCGCGCGGCGGCCGCAATCTCACGTGGATGTTCTTCTGCTGAGTGAACGCCAGCAGCTCCTCGATGCATTCCTCGCGGCCGAATCCGGAGCGCTTGACGCCGCCGAAAGGCGCCCCGAGAAAGTGCTTCCCGACCTCGTTGATCCACACGTAGCCGACGCGAACCGCCGCCGCGGCGCGATGCGCGGTCGAGAGGTCGTTGGTCCAGATCGAGCAGGTGAGCCCGTAGTCCACCGCGTTGACGGCTGCGAGCATCTGCGCCTCGTCCGACCACTTGAGCACCGATAGCACCGGCCCGAAAACTTCCTCGCGAGCGATGCGCATCGCCGGCGTCACGTCGGCGAACACCGTCGGCTCCACGAAGAAACCATGAGCGAGCCGCGGATCCGGTGGACGCGTGCCACCGCACAGGAGCCGGGCGCCCTCGCTCTTGGCGATCTCGATGTAGCTCAGCACGCGTTCCAATTGCGCGCGGCTGACGATCGCGCCCATGGTGGTTCCCGGGTCGGTTGCGATGCCGGGCCTGAACGCGGCGATGCGCGACTTGATCCGATCGAGGACGGCGTCGTGGATGGAGGCGTGCACGAACGCCCGGCTGGTCGAGCCGCACGATTGGCCGCACCAGGTGAAGTTCATGCCGCCCACCGCGGCGCCGGCCACCTCGTCGGGATCGGCGTCGGGATACGCGATCAGCGCATTCTTGCCTCCCAGCTCCAGCAGCAGGGGCTTGACCGTGTCGCTGCCCGCCCGCATCACCCCGCGTCCCGCGGCGACGCTGCCGATGATGGCCACCATCGCCACATCGGGATGCGACGCCAGCAGCCCGCCGGTCTCGCGGTCGCCGGGAACGACGTTGAAGACGCCCGCCGGAAAGAGCCCGCCGATGAGCTCGGCAAGCCGGAGCGCCGAGAGCGGTGCCTGATCCGGCGGCTTGAGCACCACCGAGTTGCCGGCCGCCAGCGGAGCGGCCGATTTTCCGGCGGCGAACATGAACGGGTGGTTGAACGGCACGATGCGCGCCACCACGCCGACGGGCTCGCGCACCGAGAAGTTGACCACGTTCGGGCCCATGGGAATCGACGTGCCCTTGATCTCGGTGACCAGGCCCGCGAAGAACTCGATCTGCGCTGCTGCGACTCTTGCATCGCCGATCATCTCGCGCACCGGGTTGCCGCAGTCGGCCGCATCGATCAGCGCCAGCTCTTCGCCGTGCGCACGGACCCGCGCCGCGACCTCGCGCAGGATGCGCGCGCGCTCGAGCGGTGCCACAGCGCGCCACGCTTCGAACCCGGACTGAGCGGCGGCCACGGCCGCATCGACGTCGGCGCTGCCGGCGATGGCGACCTCGGCGAGCGGCCCGCCGGTGCTGGGATTGACGATGCTCGCCACGCGCCCGGAAGCGGACTCGTGCCACGCGCCGCCGTAATACAGGCCGCGATGATCGGGAAGCACAAGAGACGCGCTCATCGATGCGCCAGCCGTCCGAGCAGCGCGTTGGCGCCGACGGCGAGAACGAACAGCACGATGATCAATGCGTACATGCGCGGCATGTCAAAGGTCGCATAGGCCTGAATGATGAGATAACCCAGGCCCCGATTGGAGAGCTTGGTCTGCGCGAGCAGCGTGCCGATGATCGCCACGCCCAATCCCAGGCGCGCGCCGGTGACCACGGGCTCGCGCATCGCGGGCAGATAGATCTTGGTCACCATCTGCCACACGCTGGCGCGGAAGCTGCGGCCTACGCGGATGAGCACCCGGTCGATCTGCCGCATTCCCGACGCCGCGCTGATCGCGATCGGAAAAAAGCAGGAGATCGCTCCCATGGCGATCTTCGATCCCGAGCCGACGCCGAACCACATGATCATGACCGGAAAGAAGATGATCTTTGGCGTGGGGCCGAGATAGTAGACGAGCGATTCGTACGCGCGCGAAAGGAACTGGTTCGCCCCGAGCAGGATGCCGACCGCCAGACCGCTCAACCCGCCGATGAGGAGCGCGACGCCGATCTCCGCCGCGGTCACGCCGAGATTGGCGTAGAAACCCGGGCCGGCGAGAAGGCGGAGGACGGCCTTGCCGATGGCCTGGAGCGAAGGCACCACGTCGCGGAACAGAAGTCCGGACAGCGCGAGCGCTTCCCATGCGGCGAGCAGCGCCGCGATGATGACGAGGCGCACCAGCAACACAATTCGCGGCGTTGGTGCTGCGGACGTTGGGCTCATTGCGCGGCCTCCTTGGACCGCGTCTCCGAATTGATGCAGGGGAGTGTCGGCCTCCGGTCAATCGCTCGCCGTCGCGGCCTTCGGCCCTTGCTCGGCTTCGCCTCGCTCGGCTCGCTCATTCCGGTCTTAGCCATCGCTCGAGGCGCTCGGTCAGATCGAAAAACAGGATGCTGATCGCGACCACGAAGCAAATCGCTCCATAGGTCCCGGGCAGATCGTAGCGCTCGGCCAGCTCGTTGATGAGCTGTCCGAGGCCGCCGAAGTTGATCAGGAACTCCACGCCCACGATGTTGATCATCGCGAAGATAAGGCCAAGCTTCACGCCGACGAACACCGACGGCAACGCTGCCGGCAGGAGGATCTTCCAGAACTGCTGCCTCGCCGTGAGCTTGAAGCTGTGACCGACGTCGATCAGCACTTGCCGTGTCCCTGCGAGCCCTTCGATCGTCTTGAGGATCACCGGCGCAAGCCCTGCCGCAAAGCCGATCATCACGATCGTCGTCGCGCTGCGGCCGAAGATCACCAGGAACAGGGGGTACAGGAGCACAATCGGCGCTGCCGCCACTGCGGCCACCCAGGTTTCACACGCCAGGCGAAGAACGCGGAAGCGGTAGAGCAGGGCGCCGAGCGAGATGCCGACTACCGCCAGCAGCAGGCTTGCCCAGAGGATCTCCTGCGTGGTCTGCCAGAAGCGGTGCAGCACGTTCTCCTCGGCGATGATGCGCGGCAGGGCGGCAGCGATCTGCGAGGGCAGCGGCACGATGAATCGATTGATCACTCCGGCGCGGATCAGCAGCTCCACCAGGCCGATCGCCGCCACGACGCTTACGATCCCGAACCAGCGCGCAGCGGTGCGCGAGCTCGCAAGGCGCGACGTGCTCATCGCTTCGCTCCCGCACGCAGGACGCGCGTTTCGTCATCGCGAATGCCTCGGCTCGCCTCCTCCCGGAGATCGTGCCAGATCTCGGCGACGTAATGGCCGAAGGCGTCGCTGCTCACCACCTCGGAATCCCGCGGATGCGGCAGATCGATGTCGACCTCGCGCTTGAGCTTGCCCGGCCGGTAGGTCATCACCAGCACACGGTCGGAGAGTTGCACGGCCTCGGTCAGGTTGTGAGTGATCAGCAGCGTGGTCTGCTTGAGCTCCTGCTGGATCTGCAGCACCTTGTCGCCGAGCAGCAGCCGCGTCTGCTCGTCGAGCGCGGCGAAGGGCTCGTCCATGAGCAGGATGCGCGGCTCGGACGCGAGCGTGCGCGCCAGCGCGACACGCTGGCGCATGCCGCCGGAAAGCTCGGCCGGATAGCGCCGCTCGAATCCTTCCAGGCCGACCATTGAAATGAAGTGGTGTGCGCGCTCCTCGCGCTCGGTGCGCGCCTGGCCGGCGATCTCGAGTGGAAAAGCAACGTTGTCGAGCACCGTGCGCCAGGGGAAAGTGGATTCCTCCTGGAACACCATGCCGATCGCCGGATGCGTCCCACGCACCACGTCTCCGCCGACCGTGACCCTTCCCTCGTAGTCGCCGATCAGGCCGCCGATGATGTTGAACAGCGTCGACTTGCCGCAGCCCGACGGCCCGATGATCGAGACGAACTCGCCTTCAGCGACGCCGAACGACATGTCGTCGACTGCGGTGATGACGGCCTCGCTGGTCGCGAAGAGCTTGGTGACGCTCACCACATCGAGGAGTCGATTGGGGACATGACCTGACACGCTCCGCTCCCGCCCTAGCACTTCTTTGAAAATAGCGCGCGACGTCACATGAAATTGTCATCCCGAGCGCAGCGAGGGATCTGCTGTTTAGCCAATCAGCGAGCAACGGACAGCAGATCCCTCGTCGCTGAAGCTCCTCGGGATGACAAATCCTATTTCAACGAACTGTCACCGCCGCGGCGGAATCTGGATTAGCTCCGCGAGCTGCTCCTTGGTCAGCGGCGCCGCGGTGTACTTGAGCGCCACCGCATCCTGCACGATCACGTCCAGACCAACGATCTTGTCCGGATCCACCGATGTTTTCGGGAAGAAGTCGTCGCGCGTTCGCTTCGCCATGTCGACCGAAATGGCGACGAAATCGGCGTAGATCCTGAGCGGAGCCGGATCGTTCGAGTACAGCCAGTCGATCGTCTCCCGGTACGCCTTCATGAATCGGTCGATGGCGTCCTTGCGATTCTGCAGCGTCGGCGCGTTGGTGACCAGCAGGCGAACGGTCTGGCCCTTGAATATCGTCGCGTCGTTGCCGCTGGCGATGATGCGGATCTTGCCCTCGTCGAGCTGCTGCAAGCCGAACGGCGGCGCCGACCAGCCGACGTCGATCTGGCCCGACATGACCTGGGTCAGCGTCGGCGCCGGCCCTCCGGTCGCGGTGGGTTTCGCCTTGAGATCGTACTGCTTCATGAACGCGGTCACGATGCCGTGCGTCGACGAGCCGTTGGTCGAGTAGGCGATGGTCTTGCCGTCGGTGTCCTTAAGCGACTTGATCGGCGAGTCGACCGGGACGTACCAGTACAGATCGGCGGCGCCGGTCGTCTCGGCACCGATGACGCGCACGGGCGCGCCCTTCGAGAAAGCGGAGAGTACGCCCATGATCCCCGGGGCGACGCCGATATCGACGCTGCCGGAGATGACCGCCTGCTGCGTCTCGCCTCCGCCCTGCGTCCACAGGATCTCCAGCTCGAGCCCGTACTTCTTGAAGATGCCACCGCGCTGGCCGACCTCGGCGATGGTCGTGTCCCAGTTGCCGCGTTGGCCGGCGGCGACCTTGAGCCTGTCCTGCGCCTGCGCGCTCTGCAACGCAATGCCGGTCGCCAGCGCTGCAAGCGCACACACCCAGTGCCTCGACCTGCCCATCGATCCTCCTTGTCAGTGCGCGGTGCCGGCGCGCGGCTAGGGCCTGTGCGCCAGCTCTTCCTCGGACACGGCGAGCGTGGCCCAGTCGGTGGTCTTGGGAACGATGCCCTCGAAGGAGCTGAGCTTCACATGCGGCACGTGGTCGGGCGAGGTGCCGATCGCCGGCCCGCCGTCGCGAACGCGCCGCGCCGCATCGACCATGACGCGCCGGAACTGCACGATCGCGATGTCGCTCGCCCCGAGCCGCTCGCGCGAGCGATCCGCGATCGGGCCCATGGTCTCCCACATCGCGATGTCCTGGTTCGGAATGCCGTGGATTCCGGTGTGACTGTCGCGCTTCATCGCCTCGCGATCCTGCAGGTAATCGTTTTCGCGCGTCCGGATGCGCTGGAAATTGACGTCGAGGTCGACGCCGACCTCGGCGCCGCAGAACTTGCGCCACGCTTCCTGCTCGATGCCCTGCTGGTCGCTCCAGGCGATGAAGTAGAACATGGTGTTCGTGTCGTCCTGCGGAATGTTGAGGATCGACAGGTTGTAGCGATTGTTCGGCGGGATGAGCACGGTGAAGGGCGCCACGAACAGGGTGATGCGCAGGTATTCGTGGGTGTCGGCATCCCTGATCGGGCGGCGGATCGCGACGTAGCGAAAGCCGAAGTCGGTGCGCTGGACGCGAAGGCGAGGCGCCTTGTCGGTCGACGGCCGAAGCCATTCGCGATCGGTAGCGCCCGCGGCCTCGACCTGGGCCGGCACCATGTCGCTCGAGTGCAGCGTTGAGCTATGCGCCGAATCGATGGCGCCCTCGAGCACCTGCGCCCAGTTGCAGGCGACGTGTATCTTGACGATGCTCGTCTTGATGTCCGCGGAGGGCGCCCACGCCGGCGGCTCGAAGTCGCGCATCTCCTCCGGCGGCCCCATCCACACCCAGACGAAGCCGCCCGCTTCGCGGCAGGCGAAGGACCTGTGGCGAACCGGTTTCACCGAGGCGATGTCCCGCGGCTCCGACGGCCGGTCCACGACATTGCCCTCGACATCCATCTTCCACCCGTGATAAAGGCAGCGCAGCCCGCATTCCTCGTTGCGCCCGAGTGCGAGCGACGCGCGGCGGTGCGGACAATGCTCGTCGAGAACCCCCAGCCGGCCGCGGCTATCGCGGAAAGCCACGAGGTCCTCGCCGAGCAGCCGTACGCGCACCGGCTTGCCGTCGGGCTCGGCGACTTCCTCGGACATGCACGCGGGAATCCAGTAGTGGCGCATCAGACGGCCCATCGCGGCGTCGCCTTCGACGCGACAGAGCAATTCGTTGTCTTCGGCGCTCAGCATAGGTTCTTGACCGTTAGCGGCTGCGATTCGGTTGCCGCGGCAAACGGCGCCGCATAAGATTCGTCCTCCAGCAACGATACTCAACCCGGTCGACGATGTCGAGAGCGCCACGCCGCACGCAACGAACAAGGCGCTGCGTCGTACAACGAGCGAGCGAGGGCTGAAGCGCAGTGGCTGATCGGCGCGTGCGCTTGGGTGTCGCCGGTCTAGGTCGCGCGTTCACGCTGATGCTCCCTGCGCTCGCGGGCGACTCGCGCGTCGAGCTCGTGGCCGCCGCCGATCCGCGCCCCGAGGCTACCCTGCGATTCGCCGCGGATTTCGGCGCGCGCACCTATGCCTCGGTCGAAGCACTCTGCGGCGATCCGGACGTCGAGGCGATCTACGTGGCCACGCCCCACCAGGACCACGCGGCGCACGTCGCGCTCGCGGCGACGGCAGGCAAGCACGTGCTGGTGGAGAAGCCGATGGCGATTACGCTCGATGAGTGCCGGCGGATGATCGATGCTGCCGAGCGCTCGGGCGTGCACTTGATCGTCGGCCACAGCCACAGCTTCGATCGCCCGATCGTGCGTACGCGAGAGATGATCGCGAGCGGCGCGTTCGGAGCGCTGCGCATGATCCACGCCCAGTACTACACCGACTTCCTTTACCGGCCGCGGCGTTCTGAAGAGCTGGACACCGCGCGCGGCGGCGGCGTGGTGTTCAGCCAGGGCGCGCACCAGGTCGACATCGTCCGGCTGCTCGGCGGCGGTCGAGTTCGCGCGGTGCGCGCGCTTACCGGAGCGTGGGATCCACGGCGTCCGACCGAAGGCGCGTACGCGGCGCTGCTCGACTTCGAGGACGGCGTATTCGCCTCGCTCGTCTACAGCGGTTACGCGCACTTCGACGGCGACGAGCTCTGCGGCGGCATCGGCGAGCTGGGCGTGCCCAAGGACCCGGCGCGCTACGGCGCAGCACGCAGGAGCCTGCAACGCGTGGCGAACGCGGGCGAGGAGGCCGCGCTCAAGAGCGCTCGGAACTACGGCGGCGGCGACTACGTCGAGACGACCCCTGGCGACGCGCGCGCCGAAGGCGACGAGCGTGCCTTGTGGCATCAGCACTTCGGCCTGGTGCTCGCCTCGTGCGAGCGCGCGGATCTGCGTCCCCTGCCGACCGGGGTGATGATCTATGGCGACGACGAAGCGCGGCTGGACTCGCTGCCCAAGCCCACCGTGCCGAGGGCGGAGGTGATCGACGAGCTCTACGCCGCGGTCGTCGACGGACGCGCGCCGCTCCACGACGGGAGATGGGCGATGGCCACGTTGGAAGTCTGCCTCGCGATGCTGCGATCGGCGCGCGAAGGCCGCGAAGTTGCACTCGCGCATCAGGTCGCGGCGCCGCAGGGTGCGAATCGCGTATGATGCCGGCAGGGCCGATCCGCAGGATGCGCAAGTGAAGCAGAAGACCGTTGCCATTCTGGAGGCTCGCGTCAGCGAGCAGATGGCGGATCTCGTGCGCAAGTACGGAGGAACGCCCGTTTCCGCGCCCGCGCTGTCCGAGCTTCCCGACATCGATCCGGCGCACATCAGCGAGCTCCTCGACGAATGGGACGCGAATCCGCCGGACCTGTTCATTTTTCAGACTGGAGTCGGAGTGAAGGCACTGCTCGCGACCACCGACGCGCTCGGATCCACCGATCGGCTGCTGCGCGTGTTCGCCAGGGCACGGGTGGTCGTGCGCGGACCGAAGCCGACCGCGGTGCTGCGCTCGCGCGAGGTGCGCATCGACTTGTCCGCTCAGGAGCCGTACACGACGACCGAAGTGCTCTCCGAGCTCGAAGGCACGGAGCTCGCGGCAAAGCGCGTTGTCGTGCAGCGCTACGGCGAGACCAACCGCGAGTTGCATCAGGAGCTCGAAAGGCGCGGCGCGAAGGTGATCGAGATCGCGACCTATCGCTGGGGCTTGCCGGCGGATACTGCGCCGATGGCCGAGCTGATCGGCGCGCTCGGGCGCAACGAGATCGACGCGGTGGCATTCACCAGCGCCTCGCAGGTGCACAACCTGTTCACGGTCGCCCAGCGGATGGGACGAGCCGACGTGCTCGCGAAAGATCTCAGCCGCGCTCTGGTCGCGTCGATCGGGCCGGTGTGCACGGCGGCACTCAAGCAACACCACGTCCGCGTCGACATCGAGCCGCATCCGCCCAAGCTCGGCCCGTTCATCAAGGCACTCAACGACGCGCTTTCTCAGCGCTGATCGAGGCGGCCGGCAACGCCCTAGCGATGTCTTGCAACATGATTGAAACTCTTTCCCTCACCCGCCGCGCCAAGCGCGGCGGCCCCCGATCGGGTCGGGGGCAGGCTCTCTCCCCAAGGGAGCGGCAGCAAAATCGAACCGGTCTCTCCACGGGGCGAGGCGGAAGAATCGAACCCCTCTCCCCGCGGGAGAGGGGCGGGGGTGAGGGAGGAGAGCAAGTTCCCGTTCGAGGAAGAGAGTAGCTTGGCGGCGACATCGCAATTCGGACGCTTCGGCAGCGGAAACGCCGTGCGTCGCGTCGAGGACGACGCTCTTCTCGGTGGCGCCGGCCGCTTCGTCGACGACGTTTCGCTGCCGGGACAGGCGCACCTATGCTTCCTGCGTTCGCCGCATCCGCACGCTCGCATCGTCGGCATCGAGGCCCGGGCCGCGTCCGCGCTGCCGGGCGTCATCGCCATCGTCACCGGCGAGGATATGCAGCGCGCTGGGGTGAAGCCGCTGCCCGGCTCGGCCGACTTCAAACGCGCCGACGGTTCGCCGATCGCCTCGCCGCCGCGCCATAGCCTCGCCATCGGAACGGTGCGCTATGTCGGCGAGGCCGTCGCCGCCGTCATCGCCGAGACTCGCGAGCAGGCGCGCGACGCGGTCGACGCGATCGACGTGCGCTACGAAGCGCTGCCGCACGTCAGCGAAGCGACCGATGCGCTGAGCGATGGCTCGCCGCTGGTCTGGCCCAGGGCGACGGGCAACATCGCGGCGGAAACGCACTACGGCGATGCCGCCGCGGCAGCCGCGACGTTTCGCAAGGCGGCGCACGTCGTGTCGCTTGAGCTCGTGAACCAGCGCCTCGCTCCATCTCCCATCGAACCGCGCGCGCTGCTCGCCAACTACGATCAGTCGACCGACCGGCTTACCGTGCGCGCCAGCAGCCAGATGCCAGGCGGACTGCGCGACTCGTTGGGCGATGAGGTGCTGGGCATCGGCCACGACAAGGTGCGGGTGCTGGTCGGCGACGTCGGCGGCGGTTTCGGCATGAAGACGGGCATCTACCCGGAGGACGCCGTCGTCGCCTTTTGCGCGCGACGCTTCAAGCGCCCGATCAAGTGGCGCGCCGAGCGTCTGGAGGAGTTCCTCGCAGCCACGCACGGCCGCGATCTGACCAGCCGCGCCGAGCTGGCGCTGGATGAGGGCGGACGCGTGCTGGCGCTGCGCATCGCTTCGCTCGCCAACCTCGGCGCCTACGCAACGCCTGCGGGAGTCGTGATTCAACTGCTGATCGGACCATGGGTGTCGACCAGCATCTACGACATCGGCACGATCGACATCGGCATCAAGGGCGTGCTCACCAACACGACGCCGACCGCGGCCTATCGCGGCGCGGGGCGGCCGGAGGCGATCTACATCATCGAGCGGCTGATGGATGAAGCCGCACGAACGCTCGGTCTCGATCCCGCGGAATTGCGCCGCCGCAACCTGATCCGGCCCGGGCAGATGCCTTACACCAATCCCATGGGCAAGACCTACGACACCGGCAACTTCCCGTCGATCCTCGACCAGGGAATGGCGCTCGCCGACTGGAAAGGTTTCGAAGCTCGCCTCGCTGAGTCGAAGCGGCGCGGCAGGCTGCGCGGGCGAGGCATGGCGGCGTTTCTCGAGTGGACGGGGGCCGACGTGTTCGAGGAGCGGGTGACGGTCACGGTTTCCGGCGACGGCGGCATCGAGATCTTCTCTGCGACGCAGGCAATGGGGCAGGGGCTCGCCACGACTTACTCGCAGCTCGCCGTCGACGTCTTTGGGGTGCCCATCGAGCGCATTCGCATCGTCCAGGGCGACACCGATCGAGGCACGGGCTTCGGCAGCGCCGGGTCGCGCTCGCTGTTCGTGGGCGGCTCCGCCGTGCGCGTCGCCTCGGAGCGCACGGTGGCGAAGGGCCAGGAGCTCGCCGCGAGCGCGCTGGAAACCGCGGCCGCCGACATCGAATACGTCGACGGGGTGTTCCACGTTGCGGGCACCGACCGCCGCATCGGCTTGTTCGAGCTCGCGAAGCGCCAGCCGCAGTCGCGCTTCGTGGTCGACTCGGTAAGCTCGGTGGCCGACGCCACCTGGCCCAACGGCTGCCACGTCTGCGAAGTCGAAATCGATCCCGAAACCGGCGAGGTCGAGATGCTGTCCTACGCGTCGGTCAACGATGTGGGGCGTGTCGTCAATCCGCTGATCGTCCAGGGCCAGCTCGACGGCGGCGCGGTCCAGGGCATCGGCCAGGCGCTGTACGAGCGCTTCGCCTATGACGGCGATTCGGGACAGGCGCTCACCGGCAGCTTCATGGACTACGGGCTGCCGCGCGCGAGCATGGTGGCATCGTTCAACACGACCATGGACGAGTCGACGCCCTCCCTCAACAACGCGATGGGCGTCAAAGGCGTGGGCGAGCTGGGAACGATCGGAGCCACACCGGCGGTCGTCAACGCCGTGATCGATGCGCTGGCTCGCGCCGGCCATGGCAGCGCGGCGGCTCGCCTGCAAATGCCGCTCACCTCCGAGCGCGTGTGGCGAGCGCTGCAAGAGAAGCCGTGACAAAGTGAAAGGGCACGCGCCCAACCAACACACGTCATTCCTCCCCCGGGCTCGACCCGGGGGAGGAATCTGCTGTCGTTGCAAATCCAGGCGTTGCCATGCAGCAGATTCCTCGTCGCCACGGCTCCTCGGAATGACATCACCTTGCGCGGACCGCTAATGGAGCACAAGATCAGCGTGCAGGTTCTTCGCCAAAGCCGCGGCCACGCGCATCCGCGGCCGCCGGCTCCTCCCGGCCCTGGCGAGTCGATCGACCCGGTGTGCGGCATGCGCGTGCGTGCCGATGCTCCCGATACCGTGACGCATCAGGGCACGGTCTATCGGTTTTGCTGCGGTGGCTGCGCGGACGCGTTCCGCAGGGACCCCGGCAAGTACCTGAAGCCGGCCAGCGTTCCCGCCGAACCTGCTGCCGTGGCGCCCGGCACGATCTACACCTGCCCGATGCATCCGGAAGTGCGCCAGCCTCAAGCCGGAAGCTGCCCGATCTGCGGCATGGCGCTGGAACCGATGATTCCCGCTGCCGCCGGCGAGGAGAATCCCGAGCTGGCCGACATGACCCGGCGCTTCTGGGTCGCGGTCGCGCTGTCGATTCCGCTCCTGTGGCTGGCGATGGGGAAAGGCCTCGGCTTGCCGGATCTCGGCGCTTTGATCGAGCGGATCGCCGCAAGCGCGAGATTGCCCCATCCGGAGTCTGTGGCGCGGGTATGGCTTGTCGAAGCCGCGCTGGCCACGCCCGTGGTGCTTTGGGCAGGCTGGCCGTTTCTGGAGCGCGCATGGCGGTCGTTCGTTACGTGGCAGCTCAACATGTTCAGCCTGATCGGCCTGGGGGTCGCCGCGGCGTATGTCTTCAGCCTGTACGCGATGCTGTTTCCGGCGACTCTTCCCCGGGCATTCCGCGACGCGCATGGCGTGCCGCTTTATTTCGAGGCGGCTGCGGTGATCGTGACACTTGTGCTGCTGGGGCAGGTGCTCGAGCTCAAGGCCCGGGCCAAGACCTCGGGAGCGATCCGAGAGTTGATGGCGCTGGCCCCTAATGCGGCGACCCGGGTCAAGCGCGACGGGACGACCGAAGAAGTCGGACTCGAGCACGTTGTGGTGGGCGACATCCTGCGAGTGAAGCCCGGAGCGAAGATTCCGGTGGACGGCGTCGTGATCGCCGGCAGATCAAATGTCGACGAATCGATGATCACCGGCGAGGCAATGCCGGTGGAGAAGGCGGTCGGAACGAGAGTCACCGGCGGCACCCTCAACCAGAGCGGCTCGTTCGACATGCGCGCCGAGAAAGTCGGCTCGGAGACGCTGCTCGCGCGCATCGTGCAGATGGTGAGCGAGGCGGGGCGCACCCGGGCGCCAGTGCAGAAGCTCGCCGACCTGGTGTCGGGCTGGTTCGTGCTCGCGGTCATCGCCATCGCGGTCGTCGCCTTCTTCGCCTGGGCGGTTCTCGGCCCGCCGCCGGCATTGGGCAACGCGCTGGTCGTCGCCATTTCGGTACTCATCATCGCCTGCCCCTGCGCGCTGGGCCTGGCCACGCCCGTGTCGATCACCGTCGGCGTCGGGCGTGGCGCGCGCGAAGGCGTGCTGATCAAGGATGCCGAGGCGCTGGAGCTGATGGAGAAAGTCGACACCCTGGTCGTCGACAAGACCGGGACGCTCACCGAAGGCAGGCCGCGCCTGCAGGTCGTCATCGGCGTGGTGGGCGTCGCGCAAGGCCGCGTGCTCGCCTATGCGGCGAGCCTTGAGAAGCGCTCCGAGCACCCGCTGGCGCAGGCGATCGTCGAGCGCGCACAGACGGAAGGCGTGACGCTGCAGGAGGTGAGCGATTTCCAGGCGCTCGCCGGCAAAGGGGTGCGCGGCTCGATCGCGGGCGAGGCGGTGCTGCTCGGCAACGCGCGCCTCATGGAGGAAGCCGGCGTCGATCTGAGCGAGGCGGCCTCGATGGTGCAGGCTTTGCAGGAGCAGGGGCAGACCGTGATGTATCTCGCGATCGGCGGGCGCCTCGCCGGCTACGTCGGCGTCGCCGATCCGGTCAAGCCGAGCGCGGCCGAAGCGCTTCGCAGCTTGAGCGAATCCGGCATTCGCGTGGTGATGCTCACCGGCGACAACGCGGCCACGGCCGCCGCGGTCGCGAAGCAGCTGCAGCTCGACGAGGTCAAGGCTGGCGTCCTGCCGCAGGACAAGTACCGCGAAGTGCAGGCGCTGCAGCAGGCGGGACGCATCGTCGCCATGGCGGGAGATGGCGTGAACGATGCGCCGGCGCTGGCGCAGGCGAATGTCGGGATCGCCATGGGGACGGGCACCGACATCGCGATGAGCAGCGCGCGGATCGTACTGGTCAAGGGCGACCTGCGCGGAATCGCCAGGGCGCGCGTGCTGAGCGAAAAGACCATGCGCAACATCCGCCAGAACCTGTTCTTCGCCTTCGTCTACAATTCTCTCGGCGTGCCGATCGCTGCGGGAGTGCTCTACCCATGGCTTGGGGTCTTGCTCAACCCCATGATCGCCAGCGCCGCCATGTCGCTCTCCTCGGTGTCGGTGATAGGCAACGCGCTGAGGTTGCGGCGAGTAAGCGTCTAGGACGAGCGATTTGATAATGCTTCGATTCCCTCACCCCTTCCCCTCTCCCAGCGGGAGAGGGGTTCGTGTGATAGATGCTCCCGTCTCCCAGCGGGAGAGGTTCGTGTGACAGATGCTCTGCACAGGAGTAGGCGGTTTGTTGTCGCCTCTCCCTCCGGGAGAGAGCCTGCCCCCGACCCGATCGGGGGCCGCCGCGCGAAGGCGCGGCGGGTGAGGGCGGGACGATGAAAAAGCTCGTACTCCTCCGGCACGGCGAGAGCGTGTGGAATCGCGAGAACCGCTTCACCGGATGGACCGACGTCGATCTTTCCGCGCAGGGCGTCGAGGAGGCGAAAAGCGCGGGCCGCGTGCTGCGCGAGGGCGGCTTCGCCTTCGACGTCGCGTACACCTCTGTGCTCAAGCGCGCCATCAGGACGCTGTGGATCGCGCTCGACGAGCTCGATCTCATGTGGATACCGGTGCACAACAGCTGGCGCCTGAACGAACGGCACTACGGCGCGCTACAAGGGCTCAACAAGGCCGAGACGGCAGCGAAGTTCGGCGACAAGCAGGTGCTGGTCTGGCGGCGAAGCTACGACATCCGCCCGCCCGCGCTCGATCCTTCGGACGAGCGCTTCCCCGGTCGCGACGTTCGCTACCGGGACTTAAGCTCGAGAGAGTTGCCCCTCACGGAGTGCCTCAAGGACACCGTGGAGCGCTTCCTTCCCTATTGGCACGAGGTCATCGCGCCGCGAGTACGTGCGGGTGAGCGCGTTCTCATTGCCGCCCACGGGAACTCGCTGCGCGCGCTGGTGAAGTACCTCGACGGCATCGGCGATGCCGAGATCGTCGGTCTCAACATCCCGACCGGGATACCGCTGGTCTACGAGCTCACCGACGACCTCAAACCTTTGCGCAATTACTACCTGGGCGACGCCGACGAGATCGCCAAGGCGACGCAGGCGGTGGCCAACCAGGGAAAGGCAAGAGCTTAGCGGGCCGGTCCAATTCCGGTCCGCGACTCTCTAGGGTTTGAAAGCCGCGACGTCGCCCGGCTTGCGCAGCATCTTGTCGACTTCGCCCGCGTGGATCTCCTCCGCATAGATCATCTGCCGCGCGAATTCCTCGAGCATCACCGATCGGCCTTCCGCCAGGCGCAGCAATTTTCGGTAGTGCTCCAGCGCGAGCCGCTCGTGCTCCAGCGATTCGCGCAGGATCGCGCCGATGTCGTGCTGCGGGGCATCGAGCAAGGGCCCGATGCCGAGCGAGGGATAAGCACCGAGCTGAGTGATGAGCTCGCCGGCCTGCTGCGCGTGCGCCAGGCCCTCGGTCGCCTGAGCGCGAAGCCAGGAGACGATGGGGATGCGTCCGTAGCCGTAGACCAGAAACGAGTAGTGGGTATAGCGCACGACGCCGGCGAGCTCCTGTTCGAGGATCTTGTTCAGCGTGGCGACGACCTTTGCCTTGTCGATGTCGGGCATGGGACCTCCTGGCGGTGGCTACGTGCAAGATCATGCAGCAAGCTCGGCAAGGTTGCCACAGCGCCAGGCGTTGGCTCGGCGATCGGCGCTTATCGGACTTGACGCGCAAGAAAGGCGGACTTCCATCTTGGCGCCTCCGCGGGCAAACTGGCGAACAACGCATCGACGGAGGAGCGTGAGATGAGCGTGGTCGTTCGCAGCATCGCGCGTGCCGAGCCCGCGGCGCTCGAGCGGCTCGGGCGCTTCGGCGTGGCCACGGTGCACGAGGCGCAGGGGCGGGCTGGGCTGCTCAAGCCCTACATGAGACCAATCTATCCGCGCGCCGCGGCCTGCGGCAGCGCGGTCACGGTGCTCGCGCAGCCGGGGGACAACTGGATGCTGCATGTCGCCGCGGAGATCGTGAAGCCTGGAGACATCGTCGTCGCCGCCGTGACGGCCGACAACGAGGACGGCATGTTCGGCGAGCTGCTGGCGACGTCGTACCGGGCACGCGGCGCGAAGGCGCTGGTGATCGACGCCGGCGTGCGCGACGTGCGGTCCATCACTGAGATGGCATTCCCCGTGTGGTCGCGGGCCATCAATGCCCGGGGAACGGTGAAGGCGACGCCGGGATCGGTGAACGTGCCGATCGTGTGCGCAGGCACGCTGGTGCGTCCTGGCGACGCGATCGTCGCCGATGACGACGGCATCGTCGTGGTGCCTCGCGAGCGCGTCGCGGAGGTGGCGTCGGCCGCAGAGGCCAGGGAGAAAAAGGAGGACGCAACGCGCAAGCGCCTCGCTGCGGGCGAGCTTGGGCTGGACATCTACGGCATGCGCGATGCGCTTGCCCAGGCCGGGTTGAAGTACGTCGACGAGCCTCCGGCGCAGTGACTCTTTGGGACGATCCTGTTGAGCGTTAGGAGTGATTGAAACGTTATCCCTCACCCGCCGCGCTCTCGCGCGGCGGCCTCTCCCCGAGGGAGAGGCGACAGACGCGAAGCGCTTGCGTCCCGGGAAGGCGACGCGCAGGAACCCCTCTCCCTTTGGGAGAGGGGCAGGGGTGAGGGGCGTTTTCTCAGGCAATCTACTCGCGTTCTGAGCAAGAAAGTTTGTTCGTGGAGACGATTCCGCCGCCCGACGCCCATCCCAAGAAGCCAGACTATGTGCCGCCGCCGGGGGCGTGCGACTCGCATTGCCATGTCTTCGGGCCTGCCGATAAGTTCCCATACGCGCCGGGGCGGCGCTATACGCCACCCGACGCGCCAAAGGAGAAGCTCGCAGCACTTCACGCCCATCTGGGGCTATCGCGGGCGATCCTCGTGCAAGCCTCGGCCCATGGCACCGACAGCAGCGCCATGCTCGACGCGATCGCGACGTCGGGAGGGCGGTGGCGCGGGGTCGCAATCGTCGGCAAGGGTGTGAGCGACGCTGAGCTCGCTCGACTGCACCGCGGCGGTGTGCGCGGCGTGCGCTTCAACTTCGTGAGGCATTTGGGCGGCGCTCCCGACCTTGCCCTGATCACGCGAACGCAGGAGCGCATCGAACCGATGGGATGGCACCTGGTCTTTCACTTGGACGCCGAGGACATCGTGGCCCATGCGGAATTATTCCGGCGGCTGACGATACCGTTCGTCATCGACCACATGGGGCGGGTCGATGCGGCGCGCGGAGTGGGGCAGGAGCCTTTCCGTCGGTTGCTGGAGCTGATGCGCAACGATCTTGCGTGGATCAAGGTGAGCGGAGCGGAGCGGGTGTCGAGCGCCGGAAAGCCCTTTCACGACGCCATTCCCTTTGCGCGAGCGCTGATCGAGGCGGCGCCCGATCGAGTGCTGTGGGGCACCGATTTCCCGCATCCGAACGTCAACTGGATGCCCAACGATGGCGAGCTTGTCGATCTCTTCCCGAGCTTTGCCGGCGACGAGGGCGTAAGGCGCAAGATTCTGGTCGACAACCCAACGCGCCTGTGCTGGAACGATGCGGCAGTCGAACCGGCGCACGCGGCTGCGAGGATGCCATGATCATCGATTGCCACGGGCACTACACCACGGCTCCGAACGAGCTCGAGTCATGGCGCAAGCAGCAGGTCGCCGCGCTCGGAGACCGCTCCAGGATGCCGCTGCGCTCGGCGCTCAAGATCAGCGACGACCAGATCCGCGAGTCGCTGGAAGGCGCCCAGCTCAAGATGCAGCGCGAGCGCGGGACCGACGTGACTTTCTTCTCTCCTCGGGCGAGCTTCATGGCGCACCACATCGGCGATGCGCACGTGAGCGGCGAGTGGTCGCGGGTGTGCAACGAGCTGATCCATCGCGTCTGTGCGCTCTATCCACGGAAGTTCGTCGGAGTGTGTCAGCTCCCGCAGTCGCCAGGCGTGCCGCCGACCAACTGCATCGAGGAGTTGGTGCGTTGCGTCGACGAATACGGCTTCATCGGCTGCAACCTCAATCCCGACCCCTCAGGAGGCCACTGGAAGGAGCCGCCGCTCACCGACCGCTGGTGGTATCCGCTCTACGAAAAGATGGTCGAGCTCGAGGTCCCGGCGATGGTTCACGTGAGCACGTCGTGCAATCCATGCTTCCACGCGACGGGAGCGCACTACATCAACGCCGACACCACGGCGTTCATGCAATTCCTCACCTCCGACCTGTTCCGGGATTTCCCGACGCTCAAGTTCATCATCCCGCATGGCGGGGGCGCGGTCCCCTACCACTGGGGCCGCTACCGCGGCATCGCCCAGGACATGAAGCGGCCCCCGCTCAAGGAGCTGCTGCTCAACAACGTGTTCTTCGACACCTGCGTCTATCACCGCCCGGGCATCGAGCTGCTGCTCAAGGTCGTTCCCATCGACAACATCCTCTTCGCCTCCGAAATGATCGGCGCGGTGCGCGGCATTGATCCGGAAACCGGCCACCATTACGACGACACGCGACGCTACATCGACCAGATCGAGTGGCTGAGTGCCGGCGACAGGAAGAAATTGTTCGAGGGGAATGCGAGGAGGGTGTTTGGGCGCTATAGGGCACGGACAGCGAGGACGGACTGAGGTTCGAATCGAGCGTTCGGCTGGAGGCAGGGGGTCGGAATCGAACCGGCTCTGCTTTCATAGGGAGAATTTAGGGGGGTGACGAGTTCGTTTCGGCCCTTACCGTTACTGTTACCATCGGCAGCACGTAACCTAGGGCGGTTTGGGGCGAAATCGCCAGGTGCGTTCACGTCCAATGCGGTGACCACTAACCTTCTCGCGAAGGGGACTCTAGCGACAGGAGGTGGGGGGAGCAAATTCTCGCGCTCCGAAATCAGCGCACGGCCGCTTCCGACGCCGCCGCAAAATCAAAGGACCGACCACCTTGATTTGCCGATGACTGCTTTCGGGTCGCACGCTGAGCGGACGGCAACTTGCAGCCCCGATAGCGGACCTCGCGACGCAAGCATCGCTTGGATTCCTGGCGGGCAGACGCCCGAAGCGACTCGTCGTTCTTGTTCGCGCGGCGCCCGCCTTTACGCAGCCGCCTGCACTTCGCCGAAACCAGGCGGCGACACGAGGCTGGCTCCGGAATCGAGCTCGAACACGCCCCAGGCGAAGTTGTCCGTATAGCCGGCGAATACCGCGCCCATGTCGAGCCCGGCGAGGCTCAGGTTGTGCGATGCGTCGTCGAACTCGAGGTTCGACTGGGTCCGAAAAACAGTACGAGCCGATGCTTCTCGACCTGGCCGGCAAGACCCGCTTCGAGGTCGCCTTCCTGGTCGCTGACGGCCTGGACGAGATTCGGCGCGTGATCGCTTCGGCGGCCTCGCCGCGCGTCGAGGGATTTGTCGTCACCAGCGGGCCGGTCAACAACGCCCACCGACACGTCGTTGTCGAAGCGATCGCGGCCACGCGGCTGCCCGCGGTCTACCCTGAACTGCCGTTTGCCGAAGCCGGCGGCATTCTCGCCTACGCGAGCGACATTCGCGAAGGACTCGTTCGTCTCGCCGAATACGCCGACCGAGTGCTGAAGGGCGCAAAGCTTGCCGACCTTCCGGTCGAGCAGTCGCGCACCGTGCAGCTTGTGATCAACCTCAAGGCGGCGCGAGCACAGGGCGTCACCACTCCGCAATCACTGCTTCTGCGCGCGGATGAGGTGATTCAGTAGATTCCGGGAATCAACCGCGATGTCCTGGCGCGATAAGCCTCGTACTCAGCGCCGAATTGCGTACGCAGGAGCTTCTCCTCGGCCTGGATTCTCGCAAGAAGCGGTGGGATTAGGAGCAGAGTAAGCAGCACGCCGACGGAGGATCGAAACGTGAGGCCCCACCCGAGCGAGTTGACGAGCAATCCCAGATAGCTGGGGTGGCGAATGAGGCTGTAGATACCGGTGGTAACCAGGGTATGGCCTTCCTGGATCGCCACCAATCCGCTGAATCGATGGCCGAGCACGAAGACAGGCCAGAGCCGCAATATGCCGCCTACTGCGAACAGAATCACCCCGAGCCAACGGACGGTGTCACCATCAAGAGTCCACAGGTCGTTGCGGTCAGTCCATGCCGGCAGAAAGCCGTCCAAGAGGCCGATTACGGTGAAGGGTACGAGGACCCAGCGGTTAGCGCGATCCTCGCGAACGCCTGGACTCAGATTGCCACCGGCAAAGAACGAGACGCCAGCCAGAGCGAACAACACAATAGCAACGGCGACAAGCGCCGGCTGGGAGAAGAAGGCCATAAACCCACCCCAGCCGAGCACTGCCAAGCCGAGGTAGGCTGCGGTGCCCAGAAGAATAAGCAACGTCCTCAGGATCGGCATCGCCTGCGCGTACTGCTGTCACTGGCCGCCGGCAGTCTTGAACCGGCTTGCCCTCATTGCGGGTATTGCCCTCGGCCAGCCGGATATTGCTGTTCCCAGTGCTGGCCGTCGAACTGGCGCACGCTGACTCCCTTCACTGTACCCGGATCGAGGCACCGAGCGTTGACGCTGAAACCGTCGGGATGGGAGCGCGGCACGTAGAAGGACTTGACCCCGCAAACCGAACAGAACAGATGCTTCGCGGTGTGGGTATTGAACGTGTAGGTGGTTAGTACATCGCTGCCGGACAGTAGCTTGAAACGATTTGCGGGGACGATCAGGTGCAAGTAGCCTGCTTTGCCGCACATCGAGCAGTTGCACTCGGAGACCTGTAACCTTGCCGGTGCGAGCACCTCGAATCGGATTCGCCCGCAGTGACAACCGCCTCTATGAGTAACCATATCGTTCTGTCGTTCCGTCATGCTGGCGTCTCAGCAAGGGTAGAGTAGAGGCATGGAGAGCAAGGTTGCAGCCGCGCGCACCGCCCTGCTCGCCGGCGCCACCGGCCTCGTTGGTCGCGCGCTGTTGTCCATGCTGTTGGCCGCAAAGCAATATAGCAGCGTGCATATCATGGTGCGCCGTGCGCTGCCCGACATCAAGGCCAATGCGAAGCTCGAGGTTCACCAAGTCGACTTCGCGCTGCTCCCAGATGCCTTCCCGAGAGTGGATGACGTGTTCATCACGCTCGGCACGACCATCAAGGTGGCGGGCTCGGAAGCCGCCTTTCGCAAGGTGGACTTCGACTTCGTCGTGAACACCGCGAAGGCTGCCAGAGCTGCGGGTGCCTCCCGTTTGGCCGTTGTGTCTGCGCTGGGCGCCGATCCAGGGTCGCGCGTCTTCTACAACCGCGTCAAGGGCGAGATGGAGGCTGCCATCGTGCAGCTCGGCTACGAATCGGTTGTGATTGCGCACCCGTCATTGCTGCTGGGTGACCGAGCTGCCCTGGGACAGCCGCAACGCAGCGGCGAAGCATGGGCGGCACGGCTCCTGGAACCGCTCGGCTGGATCGTGCCCAGGGGGGTACGTCCGATCCCCGCTCGCACGGTCGCATCCGCGTTATTGGTGGCCATTCTCGCTGCAAAGCCTGGGGTTCAAGTCTTGAAATCGAGAGCCATGCAAGCCGGTAATCAGATATAGCGTTGTTGGACCTATCGGAGTACTTGAACTAAACATGTCGCAGGTCTTGGTGCGGATTCTGAAGGCTGGCGCACTCTACTTCGGAGTCGTGTTTGGCGCAGGCTTCGTGCTTGGCACGATCCGGGTGATCTGGGTGGTGCCGCGTCTCGGGGAGCGTACAGCCGAGCTGATCGAGGCACCGGTCATGCTTGGAGTAACGATCCTTGCGGCGCGGTGGGCTGTCCGGCGACGCGCAGTGCCTCCCGTCGCCCTCCAGCGCCTTGGAATGGGCCTTATTGGGCTTGGCTTGTTGCTCGTCGCCGAGCTGGTCGTGGTGTTGCTGGTTCGCGGCCTTACTGTCGGTGAATATCTTGCCAGCCGCGACATCGTCTCCGGCACGGCATATCTCGCGCTGCTCGTAGTCTTCGCGGTCATGCCGTTGCTGGTTGGTCGGCGGCGACTGAGGTGACGGGCCGTCGCGCAGGCACCTCTCAGCCCATTCGTGCGACTACCGCCCATTCCTGCCGTTCTCTTGGGTGGGCAAGAATGACAGTCGACGGCACGAATGAGTGCGCTCAGCAGGCGCCAAACTCCTTCGAACCCTCCAGTGCTCGTGAGGTACTTACTCAACCCCATGAGCACGCGGGCGAGCGTGTATGCTGTCTCCGGGACAGTGGCGGGAGGGCCAATGAACTCTACGCAGGCGAGCACGATCATTCTCATCGAGCACCGCTCGCTGGACGCAGTCATCGACGGGATGCTCTACCTCGTCCGGCAGATTCGGCTTGGGGCCAAACCCAACTTCGAGGTATTCGATGCCATGATCCAGTACATCGAAGCCTTCCCGGAACGCTTCCACCATCCCAAGGAGGATGCCTAGCTCTTCAAGCGGCTTCGCGAGCGCCATCCCGACGCGGCACCGCTGCTGGATCGACTGGAGGCGGATCACCGAAAAGGCGCGGAGAGAGTCCGCGATCTCGCGCAGGCCCTGACGGGCTACCGGCAAGGCGGGGAGGCCCGGTTTGCTGACTTCGAGAGGGCAGTAACCGAATACGCCGATTTCCAGTGGAAGCACATGAGCGCCGAGGAGACTCAGTTGCTGCCGCTCGCGAGGCAATATCTGAAGCAAGAGGACTGGCAGGAAATCGACACCGCTTTCTCCGGCAACAGCGACCCGCTGCTTGGGGCCAAGGCGGGCGCTGAACATGGCGAGCTGTTTCGGCGAATCCTCCTGTTGGCGCCTCCGCCAATCGGCGTTGGGTCTGAGACGTGATCTGAGCGGTTACAGCGGCTCCGGCTATGGTATTTCGTGTTTGTTTATCAAATCTTGACCGGACCCGCGTGTCAAATTCGGCCCGCACGGACCCCCTGGGAGGCCGCGCTTGCGCGCTACTTTAGAAGCGTGATCCGCTCAGACCCCATGACGCCCGCACACACGCCCGCGCGTATGCTATCGACGAGAGCACACCTGTCCGCGAACCGCATGTCGCGCGCACGCGCCTGCGCGTACTTGTGTCAAAGAGACGCGCGAGATTTCAAGGACCTTGTCATGTCCATATTGCTTGGAGCGATTCGTGCGGCATTGCTGTGTAAGTTTTTCGTTGCATTGACGCCTGCGCTCGCTCAGCCGCCGGCTCGAAGCGAGGCTGCTGCCCCGACCGATGCGGAGCTGCGTGAGCTTGAGCAGCAGATCAAGTCGCTTCAGCAGCAGCTCGACCAAATCAATGCCACGCGCGACGCCGCTCCCCGACAACGGCTGATGCAACTGAACTGGCAAGGTATGCAGAACTACATGGGCCAGATGCACGACCGCTGGGGAATGGGGTATCCCTGGTCGGCGGGCTATCCCTGGATGAGGATGGGTCCCGGCATGATGAGTGGAGGGAGAGTGTTCTGGCCCGTTCCGAACGATTTGACCCCGGATCAGTATGTGCAGCAGATGGGTGAGCAGATGAAGCTGATGCAAGAGCAGATGAACAAGATCGCGCAGGCGAGCGACCCGCAGGAACGGCAGCACCTGATGCAGGAACAGTGGCAAACCATGTATCAGCAGATGCAGACGATGCGCGGCATGGGCTGGATGTTGGAGAGCGGGCCCATGATGGGACATGCTCCCATGCCCAGCGCGAAGGCACTACCGGACGCCGATTCAGCGGGCGCTAAACTGATCTCGATGTATTGTGTTCAATGCCACGCAGCGCCCCAGCCAACCCTGCTTACCGCGAAGGACTGGACAGGTTTGACGCAGCGGATGCACATCCGCATGGAGGGTGGTTGGCCGGGCGTCAAGACGCCAACCGAGCAGGACATGAAGACAATCGTTGCCTACATGCAGAAACACGCCAGACAGTAGTCAAAAAAGGGGCGACACGTCGAATGACACCCGCGACGCCGCGGACATCGTACGCAAAGGCGTTGCCGAAACCTTCGCCTACTATGCCTTCCCCTCTACTCACTGGCGACAGGTTCGTACCAATAATCCGCTGGAAAGAATCATTCGTGAGATTGGCCGGCGAACCAGGATACTCGGCGTGTTTCCCGACGGGCAGTCGGCGCTGATGCTCGTCGCTGCTCGACTGCGGCACATTGCGGGAACGAAGCGGGGGACGCGAGCTTACATCGCGATGGAGTCGCTACTTGCCAAGCCGGCGCCGCGAAAGGCCGCGTAGAGATTCAGATCGAAACCACCACCCGGCCAAAAGTGCGAAAGATTGTTGACGCTACCGATGGTGGAGGCGGTTGCTGCGAGCGAGGGGTATTCGTTGCGCAAGTACGCCGTGCAGCCGCCGGGCCTCGAGATGGGCAGTTTGGAGGCGGGGGTCGGAATCGAACCGGCGTAGACGGCTTTGCAGGCCGCTGCATGACCACTCTGCCACCCCGCCGGGGTGGTTGGGCTCAGGTCGCCGAGACGGCGACCGAGAATGCAATAAGTACAAAGGGAGAGCGCTGGCTCTCCCTCGAAAGGTTGGAGCGGGAAACGAGTCTCGAACTCGCGACCTCAACCTTGGCAAGGTTGCGCTCTACCAACTGAGCTATTCCCGCGCGCAATGGCTGCGAATTATATCGCAAGCCCCCTGACTGTCAAAAACGACGCGACGCGTTATCTCGCGCGGTGTCAGAGCACTTTCGCGATCGCATCCGCAACGTAATCGAGATTGCGCGAGTTGAGCGCGGCAACGCAGATGCGGCCCGTCTCGATCGCGTAGACGGAAAAATCATGGCGCAGGCGCGACACCTGCTCCGCGGTCAGTCCCGAATAGGAGAACATGCCGCGCTGCTTGATGACGAATTCGAAGTCGTGGCCGGGAGCGCGCTTTTTCAACGCTGCGACCAGCGCTTTGCGATTCGAAAGAATCCTCGTGCGCATGGTTTCCAGCTCGCGCTCCCAGAGCGAGCGCAGCTCGAGCGAGTTGAGGACCGCGGCGACGATCTGCCCGCCGAAAGTCGGAGGGGTGGAGTAGTTGGCGCGAATGACGCGCTTGAGCTGCGAAAGGTAGCGCGCCGCCTCGTCGCGGCTGGCGGCCACAACGGACAGCGCGCCGATGCGCTCGCCGTACAGCGAAAACGATTTGGAGAATGAGCTGGTGACGAACAGCGGCCCAGGCGTCGCGGCGAAGCGTCCGACAATGGCGCCATCGGCGGCGAGGCCTTCGCTGAACCCTTGATAGGCGATGTCCAGAACCGGAACGAGCCCCCTGTGACGAACGAGCTCGATGACACGCGACCATTGCCCGTCGCTCAGATCGGCGCCCGTCGGGTTGTGGCAGCACGCATGGAGCACGACGATCGAATCCGGTTCGGCGTCGTCGAGCGCCGCGATCATTGCCGCGAAGTCGACTCCGTGAGTCGCCTCGTCGAAATACGGGTAGGCACGCACGGAAAAGCCCGAGCTCTCGAAGAGCGCGCGGTGATTCTCCCAGGACGGATCGCTGATCCACACCTCGGCGCTGGGCAGGTACCTGCGCAGGAAATCGGCACCGACCTTGAGCGCGCCGGTGCCCCCGAGCGCCTGCACGGTGATGACGCGGCCTTGCCTGACGACGACGCTGTCGGCCCCGAACAGCAGCCCCTGGACCGCAGAATCGTAGGCGGCGATGCCGTCGATGGGCAGGTAGGGGTGGGGCGCTCCTTTGTGCGCGATCGCCTGCTCCGCGCGGCGAACGCATTCGAGCAGCGGCACTTTGCCGGCTTCGTCGTAGTAGACCCCGACACCGAGGTTGACCTTGTTCGGATTGGTGTCGGCGTTGAACGCCTCGGTGACGCCGAGAATGGGATCGCGGGGCGCAAGCTCGACGTCGGCGAGCAAGGAAGCGGGAACGGGGGCGTTCATCAGGAGCAGAAACGACTGTTCTTGAAGCCGCATTTTATCATGCACGGCACTATCACGAGCCCGGCGCGGTGCAGAGCTGCGCCGAGCGTTGCGATTCCGCTACAATGGTCGATTGGTCTTTCCACCCGCACGATGATCGTCCGCTTTCCCGACAGTCCCTACGAGCTGCACCAGCCGTTCGCGCCCGCCGGCGACCAGCCCGAGGCGATCGAGCAGCTCGTGACAGGTCTCGACGACGGCCTCGCCTTCCAGACGCTGCTCGGCGTCACCGGATCCGGCAAGACCTACACCATGGCCAACGTCATCGCGCGCACCGGGCGGCCGAGCCTGGTGCTGGCGCCGAACAAGACGCTGGCGGCGCAGCTCTACTCGGAGTTCCGCGAGTTCTTCCCCAACAACGCGGTCGAGTACTTCGTCTCCTACTACGACTACTACCAGCCCGAGGCCTACGTTCCATCGCGCGATCTCTACATCGAGAAGGATTCGTCGATCAACGAGCACATCGAGCAGATGCGGCTCTCGGCGACCAAGGCGATCCTGGAGCGGCCGGATTGCGTGGTGGTCGCCACCGTGTCGGCGATCTACGGCATCGGCGACCCCTCCGAATACCACAGCATGATCCTGCACCTGCGCCAGGGCGACCGGCTCACCCAGCGCGAGGCGATCCAGCGGCTGACCGAGATGCAGTATCAGCGCAACGACACCGAGTTCCGCCGCGGAGCCTTCCGGGTGCACGGCGACGTGCTCGACATCTTCCCCGCCGAGCACGCCGACAACGCGATCCGCCTGTCGCTCTTCGACGACGAGGTCGAATCGCTGCAGGTGTTCGACCCGCTCACAGGGCATATCCGGCAGAAGCTATCTCGCTTCACCGTGTTCCCGTCGGGCCACTACGTGACTGGCCGATCCAAAGTGCTCGACGCGGTGGAGAAGATCAAAGTCGAGCTCGCGCAGCAGAAGGAGTTCTTCGCCTCGCAGATGAAACTCATCGAGGCGCAGCGCATTGAGCAACGCACGCGCTTCGACATCGAGATGATGCTCGAAATCGGCTTCTGCAAGGGCATCGAGAACTACTCACGGCATCTCTCCGGTCGGGCGGCCGGCGAGCCGCCGCCGACGCTGGTCGACTACCTTCCGGACAAGGCGCTCGCGTTCATCGACGAGTCGCACGTCACCATCCCGCAGGTCGGCGGCATGTACCGCGGCGACCGTGCGCGCAAAGAGAACCTGGTCAACTACGGGTTCCGCCTGCCTTCGGCGCTCGACAACAGGCCGCTGCGCTTCGACGAGTTCGAGCGGCTGCTGCCGCAGACGATCTTTGTCTCCGCGACACCGGCGGAGTACGAGCAGAAGCACGCCGGCCAGGTCGTTGAGCAGGTCGTGCGTCCGACGGGGCTGGTCGACCCACAGCTCGAAGTGCGCCCGGCGCAGACCCAAGTCGACGATCTGCTCTCCGAGATCAGCGTGCGCGTGGCCAGGGGAGAGCGCGTTCTGGTGACCACGCTCACCAAGCGCATGGCGGAGGACCTGACCGAGTACTTGAACGAGCACGGCGTGAAGGTGCGCTACCTGCACTCGGATATCGACACCGTCGAGCGGGTGGAGATCATCCGCGACCTGCGCCTGGGCGAGTTCGACGTCCTGGTCGGGATCAACCTGCTGCGCGAGGGCCTGGACATCCCCGAGGTGTCGTTGGTCGCGGTGCTCGATGCCGACAAGGAGGGGTTCCTCCGAGCCGAGCGCTCGCTCATCCAGACCATCGGCCGCGCCGCGCGTCACATCAACGGCACGGCGGTGCTCTACGCCGACACCATGACCGACTCGATGAAGGCCGCGATCGGCGAGACCGAGCGGCGCCGGGCCAAGCAGATCGCCTACAACGCCCGCATGGGAATCACGCCCAAGGGCGTGCAGAAGCGCATCAAGGACATCATCGACGGCGTCTACGACATCGACGAGCAGCGCAAGGAGCTAAGGGCTGCCCAGGCGCACGCACGCTACGAGGCGATGCCCGAAAAGGATCTCGAGCGGGAGTTAAAGCGCATCGAGCGCGACATGCTCGACGCCGCCAGGAACCTCGAGTTCGAAAGGGCCGCCGAGTTGCGCGACCGGCTGTATCAGCTCAAGCAGAAGCTGTTCGGCGTGGCGGTGCCCCAGTAGATCAGCAGCCGTTTTAGCGGGCAGTCCGCTCTCCACCCGATCGGACGGCTACCCTCCCGGGCTCACCCGCCGAGCATGTAGCATGCAACCGCTGCGCCATGCGGGCGGATGTAGTATCCAAAGTCGCTCAAAATCTTCGCTTACGCCAGAAATGTCACAAGTTGGATATATTAGAGGGATAATATGCCCGTTGCATTCTGGTCCGACCATGGATGGGATGAAGTCTAAGCAGCAGGTTCGAGTCCTGGATCGGCCGAGCATCTACGGCGGGTCGACCCGCCGCTGTGCGGGATGTCCGGACAAATTTGGTCATAGCGCAGCCTGCCGCGACCAGGTAACCCGCACCTGGCGATTTGCCCTCTCTCCACGGGCGTCATGAGAGCGATTGATTTCCCAGGCTAATTTGGCATATGTCTTGCTCGCACCAAGTGATTGGCCATGGGCGTGTAAAGCGTGCGCGGAAATCACAAAGGCATAGTCGAGCAAGAACTGGCCCGACGAAGGTAGGCAAGCAGCCGATCGGGGACATTTTGTCGCGCCGGAGCGGGGGCAGCATACAGCTCAAAGTGGTGCGCAGTCGGTACGTAGCGACGAGGCATCGAGCCCCACCGCCTCTCCGCGCGTCGATAACCAAAAGTATGGGCTCGTAGGTGAACTCATTGAAGAACGCCCTAGAGAACGTGGCCGTCGCAAGGCTCGGTGCGGGTGCGTTGCCTCCGGACGCTGCGGCGCGAGCGGGCAACCCGCTGGTTTAAGCCACGATGCCGACGGTTAGTCTGCTGCGCCAGCATGGTGGAAGTTCCACCCTTCTTCAGCTCTGCGTCGAGTTGGCCTGGCTTATCTTGGCGGTGGTCCTGGCATCCAGGTATCTCGGCTCGCTGCCTTCCCTGAACGCGATCGCCCCAGGGTTCGTCTTTGCGATCCTCATGGTGTGCCTCAATGCTGCCTTTGGACTATACCGGCGGGATCGGCGCCTACCATTCGGTGAATCGGTGCTCCGGCAGATCGGTGCACTGGCGGTCGGTCTGCCAATCGCCTGGATAGCGCTGCGCGTGCTCCCGGGCGGCTTGGTCTTCCAGGACGTGTTCCTTCCCGCAGTCCTGATAGGGTTTGCCGGCTTGCTCGCGGTTCGACAGCTCATGATGTCGCGTGCTGCACGGCTGGTGATGCCGTACCGAGTTTTGGTGTTGGGCACCGGACCCGAGGCACAGGCCGTTGAAACGTCGCTTGCGGTGGCGAGTCCACCAGGGCTCGATTTGGCTGGGTTTTATCCACTCGAGAAGGCTCCTGCCAGAAGCATTGCTACGAGCCGAATCGTTTCAAATCATCTCTCCATAGCAGACACGGTCAAGTACCTGGGCATCGACGAGATCATAGTTGCCGTGCGTGAGCAACGAGGTGGTGTCCTACCGCTACGGGCACTCTTGGACTGCCGCCTGTCAGGGGTCAAGGTTACTGATCTCCCGCGATTTTTCGAGCGCGTTCATGGCCGTGTCCCGATCGAGTCGTTGAAGGCCAGCTGGCTCATCTATGGTGAAGGTTTTCGTCAAACGCTGTGGCGCGCTTGCACGAAGCGCGCTTTCGACCTTATCGTAGCCACGGTACTGCTGACGGTTGCTCTGCCAGTCATGGCAATCGCCGGATGTCTCATCGCGTTTGAAGGGGGCGCACCTATCATTTATCGCCAGGAGAGAGTTGGTCGCTACGGCGTTAAATTCACACTGATCAAGTTTCGTAGCATGAGCAAGGACGCGGAGAAAGACGGCCAGCCGTCGTGGGCAACAATGAACGACGCACGGGTAACCGCTATAGGGCGTTTTCTGCGTCGCACGCGCATCGACGAGTTGCCGCAACTGATCAACGTTCTCAGGGGGGAGATGAGCTTAGTGGGTCCGAGGCCGGAACGTCCGCCGTTTGTCGCCATGCTTACCGAACAGATCCCTTTTTACGGAGTCCGGCACAGTGTTAAGCCAGGCCTAACCGGGTGGGCGCAGGTGCGCTACACCTATGGCGCAACGGTCGAGGAGTCCATCAAGAAGCTCGAGTACGATCTCTATTACGTTAAGAATCACACGCTGCTCCTCGATGTGTTGATCCTTCTTAGGACAATCAGGGTGGTGCTTCTTGCTGAGGGCGCTCGCTGACTAAGAGTGCGCCGATGCACGCAGGCGCCGCAAACCTCCAAGAACGATCTAATCGGCTAATCCCGATTCGCTTAGAGCGAGCTTTTTGGCTGCGCTCGCGGATCCGCGGTAAAGTTCGCAGCTTCTCGCACTAACGGGCCTGCCCCTGACACAAGGCGACTTCCTCACAGCAGCGGCCTGGAGCTACGGCTTCGCGCTAGTGGCATTCGTAGTGTTTGCGATGCGCCTGGCCTTGGGCTCGCGAAGCGCCCCGCGTGCCACGCTGCTTCTCTCGGCGATCGTTGCCAGTGCTCTTTGGGCAGCCTCGGTGCTGGCGCTCGCGATGTTGCCGCAACCGGCGCTATGGATAACCTCGAGTGTGCTGGACACCGCCCGTTACGCGTTTTGGTTCGTCTTTCTGCATAGCCTTGTCGATACGCGGCGTCCCGCCACCTACCTCGCGGACGTCCGAGTGCCACTGCCTTCATGGTGGGTGATAGGCGCAGTCGGTCTCGGGCTGTTCGGCAGCGTCTTACTGCCGGATGCAGAACCACTGCGCGACTTGCTCGGGGATCGAGCCGTCACGGTTTCGTACGCGGTGCGGGTCGGCTTGGCCGTCACCGGATTGGTCCTTGTCGAGCGTGTAGTGCGCTTGGCTGCGCAACATGCGCGTTGGGGAATCAAGCCGCTCTGCCTTGGATTGGCGGGGATCTTTGGGTTCGACCTGTTCTTCTACTCGGACGCCATGCTGTTTGGTCGCATGGACTTGAACATTTGGATCGCCCGTGGCTTCGCTCAAGCTTTGGTGATTCCCTTTATCGCTATCTCCGCGGTCAGAAATCCAGAGTGGACGATCGAACTGCACCTGTCGCGCGTAGCGGTTCTGCGGTCGACGGCGCTGCTGGCATCGGGTTTGTTCCTTCTCGCGATTGCGGCGGCCGGCTACGTCGTACGCTACGTCGGCGGCGAGTTGGGCCAAGTGTTGCAGATCGAGTTCCTGTTTGTCGCCCTGCTTCTTTTTGCGCTGGCAGTCTTCTCCGGCAGCTTCAGGTCCAGGGTGAAAGTGCTCATCAGCAAACACTTTTTCTCTTACAGATACGACTACCGGGAAGAGTGGTTGCGGTTCACGCGAATGCTGTCTGCGGACGGCACACCTCAGGGCGTGCAACAGCGCAGTATTAGGGCGCTCGCCGACCTGGTCGAAAGTCCGGCCGGGGCCCTCTGGGTGAAACAGGACGACCAGTCATTTCGGCCGGCGGCACGCTGGAACATGGCTGCCATCAGCGCAGTGGAGCCCGTGAATGGGTCATTGGGAAACTTTCTCGAGCAAACCGGCTGGGTGATCGATCTGCGCGAATATGCCTCAGCGCCAGAGCGATATCCGGAGCTTCGAGTTCCCGACTGGCTCCGATCAGTACCAGCCGCATGGCTTGTGGTGCCGCTCCCTTCCCACATCGGCCTCGCGGGATTCGTCGTTCTAGCGACTGCCCGCACATCGGTCAAGGTCGACTGGGAGGTGTTGGACCTGTTGAAAACTGCCGGGCGCCAGGCTGCAAGCTACCTAAGCCAGATTCAGATGACCGACGCACTTCTGGAAACGCGCAAGTTCGATGCCTTCAACCGTATGTCGGCGTTTGTAGTGCACGACCTGAAAAATCTCGTGGCCCAGCTTTCGCTGCTACTACGCAACGCGGAACGGCATCGAAGCAACCCGGACTTTCAACGTGACATGTTGTTGACTATTGGCAACGTTGTCGAGCGCATGAACAGACTGATGCTGCAACTCGGAACCGGAGCAACCCCGGTCGACAAGCCGCGGCCCGTTGATCTCGAAGGAGTCATCCGCAATGTCTGCACCGCCAAAGCACGTTCAAATGCCACGATCGACACGAGCCTGAGTGCTGGAATCTATGGGATGGGCCACCCCGAACAACTCGAACATGTCATCGGCCATTTGGTGCAAAATGCACTGGACGCGACGCAATCCAACGGCAGTGTATCGGTAAGTTTGGGGCGCGATGACGACACGGCCGTCATCGAAGTCGCCGATACCGGTATGGGCATGACTCAGGAGTTTGTGCGCGATCGACTCTTCAAACCGTTCCAGACAACCAAGGCTACGGGTATGGGCGTGGGGATGTACGAGAGCTCGCACTACGTGTCGGAGCTTGGTGGGCGGATTCTCGTGGACAGCGCTCCAGGCGAAGGAACTCGCGTTCGCGTGCTGCTTCCGCTCGCCAAGGATAACGTTGGTTCGACTCTAGAGCCCAAAGAAGCGGCATGAACGGACCCCGAAGGCCATTGCTCATCATCGAAGATGACCTGGCTCTGCAGAAGCAGATGTGCTGGGCGTTCGATCGATACGAAACGATTGTCGCAGGTGATCGTGAATCTGCATTGGTACAGGTGCGCCGACATGAACCGGCAGTGGTTACGATGGACCTCGGGCTTCCGCCGCGTCCCGATGAGCCGACTGAAGGCCTGCACCTTCTGGAGGAGATCCACTCGCTTGCACCTGACATGAAGGTCATTGTGCTTACGGGGCAGAACGACCGTGACAACGCACTCAAAGCAATCGCGTTGGGTGCCTATGATTTTTGCGAGAAACCATTCGAGCCCGAGATACTCACGCTAACGATCGAACGGGCCTTCCGCGTTCACGATCTTCAAGAGGAGAACCGTCGTCTCCAGGGACTTCAGCAGACGCCCGCCATGGCCGGAATTGTCACGCGGGATCCTGGGATGCAGAAGATCTGCCGGACCGTCGAGAAGATTGCGCCGACTGCGGCGACGCTCCTCATTCTCGGCGAGTCAGGCACGGGGAAGGAACTGCTGGCGCGTGCTGTGCATGAGCTTTCGCCACGGCGGGGGAATCGATTCGTTGCAATCAACTGTGCGGCGATACCCGAGACGCTGCTCGAAAGCGAGCTGTTCGGATATGAAAAGGGTGCATTTACAGGCGCAGCCAAACAAACGGTCGGAAAGCTCGAGACAGCCCATGGCGGAACCCTCTTCCTCGATGAAATAGGCGATCTGTCGCTGGCCTTGCAAGTTAAATTGTTGCGGTTCCTGCAGGAGCGTGTCATCGAGCGGGTTGGTGGCCGGCAGGAGATTCCGATCGACGTGCGAGTCGTCTGTGCGACCAACCAGAATCTCAAGAACCTGACTGCGACAGGCAAATTTCGCGAGGACTTGTATTATCGGCTGGCAGAGATAGTGCTGGAAATTCCTCCTCTGCGCGAGCGGAAGGGAGACGCTGCGCTGCTGGCGCACGGATTCGTACATCGCTTCGGAAGCGACCAGCGGCGTGGCTCGATGACGCTGCTGCCAGAGGCGATCGCGGCGATCGAATCCTACAGTTGGCCGGGAAACGTCCGCGAACTTGAGAACGTCATGAGGCGGGCAGTGATTATGGCCGATGGGCAGGGAATAAGCGCTGCGGACCTGGGGATCACGGCGGAGACACAGGACCTATCGCCCTTGAACTTGCGGCAGGTTCGCGATGAAGCGGAGAAGCAAGCCATCGTCCACGCGCTGGCAAGAGCCAACGGAAATCTCAGTCGGGCGGCCGACCTGCTAGGCGTCAGTCGACCGACGTTGTACGAGCTAATGCGACGACTTGGACTCAAGTAATCAGCTCGCAGTTTGCGGACTCCTTCTTCAACGAAAGCGACACGACAATGGATTATCTGAGGTTTAGGAATCGGATAACCGGCTGGATCGTTTTGGCGGTCGCTGTCGCGCTGCTTGGGTCGTGCGGAGGCGATTCGCCCAAAGCGCTGGTAGCCTCAGCGAAGGATTACGTGGAGAAGGGCGATTACAACGCCGCGCTCATCCAGCTCAGGAATGCTCTGCAGAAGCAGGCGGACAACGCCGAAGCGCGCTATCTGCTGGGGACGGTGTTGGTTGACCGTGGGGATTCCGCTGGGGCCGTGAAGGAGCTGCGCAAGGCACTCGAACTTGGATATCCGCGTGAGCAGACGCTTCCAGTACTCGCTCGTGCGCTCGTCGAAGATGGCGACGCGAAAGAACTTGTGGACGAGTTTGGCGGCGTCTCGCTCGAAGACAGGGACGCTCAAGCCGCGTTCAAGACAACAGTAGGCAACGCCTTACTTGCACTCGGGAGACGCGGCGAGGCGGAAACCGCGTTCATGGTGGCGCTGGCTGCCAAACCCGATTACGCCGACGCGCTCTTGGGCATCGCCGTGCTGCATGCCGGCAGCGGGGATATGGGTGCTGCGAAGCAAGTCGTCGATCGCGTGCTGGCGCAACCCAACCCGCCGCGAAGAGCGGCGCTCCTCAAGGCCCAATTTCTCATTGCTGAAGATCACCGCCAGGAGGCCCGCGCCTATCTCGAACAGGTGGTGGGCGCCATGCCGGATTATGCCGAGGCTCGTTATGTGCTCACTTCGCTGCTGCTCGCAGCCGGCGACCTCGACCAGGCGAGCGCACAAATCGCCGCGATCAGACAAGCATCGAAACAGGATCGACGGGCGTACTATTTCGAGGCACTCATCGCGTTGCGACGAGGCGACCTGCCAGCGGCGCGCGAGGCGGTCCAGCAGGTGCTCAAGGGCGGAGTCGAACACGTGCCGAGCCTGCTTCTTGCCGGCGAAATCGAATTCCGCGCCAAACAGTACAACCAGGCTCAGGACTACTTGCGCCGAGCGCTCAAGCAATCGCCAGACCTTCCGATGGCACGGCGCTTGCTCGCCACAACGTACCTGCGTTCGGGAAGTCCCGCCCGCGCCATCGACTTGATCGAGCGTTCGCTGAAAGCGGATGACAAGGACCCGCAACTTATGGCTCTGGCGGGCGAGGCCTACATAGCTCTCGGCGACCTCCATAAGGCCGATTATTATCTCGCGAAAACGACAGCGATCGACCCCAAGAATGTCGCCGTTCGGACTCGGCTCGGTCAAGTCAAGTTCGCGGAGGGCGACACCGAAGCTGCGATCAGGGACCTCGAGGCCGCCGCGGCATTGGATCAAACCACAGCGTCTCCGGACTTGGTACTCATCGTCAGCCTTCTTCGGCAGAAGAAGTACGACGACGCCCTTGCCGCAGTTGGCCGATTGGAAAAGAAGCAACCCAATAGCGCGCTCGTGTACAACCTGAAGGGCCTAGTCTATTCGACCAAGCGCGATCTGCCGACTGCGCGCGCCAACTTTGAAAAGGCGATTCAGCTACAGCCAAACTTTCTTCCGGCGATCAGCAACCTATCGCAGCTTGACCGGCTTGACGGGAAACCGGACGTCGGGCGCAAGCGTTTCGAGGCCGTGCTCGAAACGGAGCCCAAGAACGAGCAAGCCCTGCTCGGGCTTGCCAATTTCATTCAATCGGGTGGTGGAGATCCGAAAGAGATCGAAGCGCTGCTCAAGAGGGCGGTTGAAGCGAATCCTCAGTCGGTCGCAGCACGGGTGGCGCTGGCCAACTTCTACGTGCGAAGGGGCGACACCAGACAGGCGTTGCTGGTAGCTCAGGATGCGGCGTCAGCCATACCCAATGATCCCCGGACGGTTGACCTGCTTGGCCAGGCGCAGCTGGCAGCGGGCAACTCAACGCAGGCCCTTGAGACCTTCAACAAGTTGGCAACGATGAGACCGGATACAGTCGAGCCGCTGCTGCGGCTCGCCAGAGCGTTAGCCGCGGCGAAGGACTATGACAAGGCGATCGAAGAGCTGCGCGAAGTGCTCAAAATCAATCCGTCGCTCTACGAAGCAAATCGAGAGATCGCCGCTATCTACGCCATGTCCGATCGACCGGAGCTGGCGGTGAAGGAGGCCAAGGCCGTTCAGAGGAGGCAAGCCGACGATCCGCGAGGCTACCTACTCGAAGGCGATCTTTGGGCGGCCCAGAAGAAATGGCCAGAGGCAGAAGCGGCCTTCAAGGCAGCGTTGAGGCGCGCTCCCGGCGATGCAACTCTGGCGGTGAGGTTGCATGCTGCGACAACCAGCGCCGGCAAAGCGACCGAAGCAGACGCGACGGCTGACAAGTGGCTTCGGGAGCATCCGAAGGACATCGTAATGCGCACCTATCTCGCTGATCGCGCGCTGCGCAGGCGGGACTTCAAGTCTGCGGCGGCCCACTACCAGGCCGTGCTTGCGCAGCAGCCCAACAATCCCGTATTTCTCAATAACCTCGCCTGGGCCATGAACGAATTGGGCGATCCGCAGGCAATGTCCTATGCCGAGAAGGCGTTGGCGCTTGCCCCGGAGAGCCCGGCCGTCCTCGACACGGTCGGCACGCTGTTGGTCAAGCGCGATGACGTTAGCCAGGGGCTCGAAAAGCTGCAAAAAGCCGCACAGCTCGCGCCGAACCAGAGCGACATCAGACTGCACCTGGCAAAGGCGCTCATCAAGGCGGGCAACAAGGACGCCGCACGCAAGGAACTGGAGGCCCTCTCGCAGGCGAGCAGCCAGCCGGCGGCATCGGCCGCTGCGGATGGCAAGGGCTCGGCCGTCGAGCCAAAGGGGGCACAGCCGGGCACGGCAGCCAAGCCAACCCTGGTATGCGGTCCCGATTGCGCCGCGGAAACAGCGGCTCTGCTCAAGACGCTGTAACCGGCTGCGTGTAGGGTTGACCTCGCCAACCGGGGTTAAGTTTGGCCTCGAGCAATGCGCAACGCCTACGAAGGGAGTCACTGTGACGGTTGTCGCGGTAGTTGGCTTGGGGTACGTCGGCTTGCCCCTCGCAGTCGAGTTTGGAAGAAAGTACTCGACTGTTGGCTTCGACCTCTCGGAGCGAAAGGTGGCGGCGTACCGCAACTTCAACGATCCCACCGGGGAGGTGACCCACGAAGAGCTCAAGTCGGCATCGCAACTCCAACTCACCACGAATGCCGCCGATCTTGGCAAGGCCGACTTCATCGTCGTCGCGGTGCCAACCCCCGTGGACGACGCACATCGGCCGGATTTCGGCCCTCTGCTTGCAGCCAGTCAGGCAGTTGGCCGCAACCTCCAGCGCGGCGCAATCGTCGTCTACGAGTCGACCGTGTATCCCGGCGCGACCGAAGAAATATGTGTCCCCATCCTCGAGCGACATTCCGGACTGCAGTGGAAGCGCGACTTCTTTGTCGGCTATTCCCCGGAGCGCATCAACCCCGGGGACAAAGAGCACACCTTGACCCGCATCACCAAGGTCGTCTCCGGTGATTCGCCGGAAACCCTCGAGCGGGTGGCGCAAGTCTACTCAAGCGTCATCAAGGCGGGAGTGCATCGGGCAAGCAGCATCAAGGTCGCGGAAGCCGCCAAGGTGATCGAGAACACGCAGCGGGATCTGAACATCGCACTGGTCAACGAGTTAGCGCTGATCTTCCACAAGATCGGGATCGACACGACAGAGGTGCTCGAAACGGCGGGAACGAAATGGAATTTTCTGCGCTTTCGACCCGGTCTCGTCGGCGGCCACTGCATAGGTGTCGATCCATACTACCTCACGCATAAGGCCGATATGCTCGGCTACCATCCGCAGGTCATACTTGCCGGACGCCGCATCAATGATGGGATGGGCAAGTATGTGGCCGATCAGACCATAAAGCTGATGATCCAGGCGGGAACCATAGTGAAGGGGGCGTCGGTGAACGTCCTGGGCCTCACCTTCAAGGAAAATTGTCCCGACTTGCGTAACTCACGCGTGATAGACGTTATTAGAGAGATCGAGTCATTCGGGGCGCGCGTGTACATCCATGATCCGGTTGCCGACCCGGAAGAGGCATTGCACGAGTACGGCCTCACGCTGTCTGCGTGGAATGACCTGCCGCGCGCCAGTGCGATCGTTTCGGCAGTCGCACACCGCGCGTTCGGCCAATATTCTGTCGACGACCTGGTAACCAAGCTCATGCCCGGCGGCGTATACGTCGACGTCAAGTGCCAGGCTGACTTCGCTGCGCTCGGCGCGCGTGGGGTGCGTGTGTGGAGACTCTGACGGGTTCAACGATGCGCGAGCCGATCGCTCTGCGCGCAGCCGTTTCACAGCTACGGGCCAAGCCTATGCGCTGGTTGGTGACCGGCAGCGCAGGCTTCATCGGCTCCCATCTGGTCGAGTCGTTGCTGCGCCTGGGACAGGATGTCGTGAGCCTGGACAACTTCGAGACCGGTTATCGTGAGAACCTTGAGGAGCTGCGCCTTGCGGTCGGCGAAAAACAATGGCGGCGGCATGAATTCCGGGAGGGCGATGTTGTCGATCCCGACACGTGCCATCGCGCATGCAAGGGTGTGGATATTGTCTTGCATCAGGCCGCCTTGGGCTCGGTGCCACGATCGATCAGCGAGCCGGGCCGTACCCATGCCGTCAATGCGACCGGGTTCCTGAACATGCTCCTCGCGGCGCGGGACGCCGGCGTCGACCGGTTCGTGTACGCGGCTTCGAGTTCGACCTACGGCGACGCTCCCGGGCTGCCCAAGGCCGAGGACCAGATCGGCCGCCCGCTGTCTCCCTACGCGGTTACGAAGTATCTCGACGAACTCTACGCGGAGGTTTTTGGCCGTTGTTATGGTATGGCGTCGATCGGTTTGCGCTACTTCAACGTATTCGGACCTCGACAGGACCCGGAAGGGGCGTATGCTGCTGTGATCCCTCGCTGGACCGAAGCGATGCTCCGCGGCAGGCCCATTGTGATCTACGGCGACGGCGAGACGACGCGGGACTTCTGCTATATCGCCAATGTGGTGCAGGCGAACCTCCTCGCGGCGACCACCACGAATCCGGAAGCCTTGGGAGAGGTGTACAACATCGCGGTAGGCGGCCGCACGTCGCTGAACACGTTGTTCGATACGCTCCGCGGTTTAGTCCTGGAACGCCACCCGAGACTTACCGTGCCGCCGCCCGTGTACGAAAATTTTCGGCCCGGCGACGTCCGGCATTCGCAGGCCGATATCGGCAAGGCACATCGCCTTCTGGGGTACGATCCGAGTTATGCTGTCGGCCCCGGGCTGCGAGAAGCCCTGCCATGGTACGAGGGCAGACTTCGAGGAACGTCCTCGGAACATGGGACCTTGACTCAACATGCGGATGGCGTTGCCTAGAATACACTTCTCTTGCCCTACCGCAGCTTCGAGCGTCGGCTGGGTTGTGGCGGGTACGCTTGCTCTGGCGACAATCGGGCAGGCATCCGCGGATCAGTCGGATACGACGACGAAGGTCCGATCAAGCCTCGTCACCCAGGCCTTGGCGTACGAACACGGCGAGGGTGTTGCCAAGGACCCGATAAAGGCCGCAGCCCTGTATTGCGAAGCGGCGCGCAGCGGGGACGCGGAAGCGCAGTTCAGCCTCGGGTGGATGTATGTCAACGGACGTGGGGTTGCGCGCGACGATGGCACCGCCGCGTCGCTGTTCGCGCTAGCTGCGGAGGCTGGCCACGAAGCTGCCCGCAATGCGCTGAAGTTTGTCGGCGATCAGCGCACGGGTGTTCCCGATTGCATGCGCCCCGACGAGCCGGTCGCGAGTGACACACTCCCGCCAGAGGACCGAGACCCGTTTGCGGAACTTCCCGCGGAAAAGCAGAAGATTGCCAATCTAGTGTCGACCCTTGCGCCAACATATACTGTGGCGCCGCGGCTTGCGCTTGCGGTCGTTGCCGTCGAGTCAAACTTCGACCCCATGGCGCAATCGCCAAAGGACGCGCGTGGGCTGATGCAGTTGATTCCGAAGACGGCTAACCGGTTCAGGGTCAAGAACGCCTTCGATCTCCGCGACAACGTGCGTGGCGGGTTGGCGTATCTTCGCTGGCTGTTGTCGTATTACCGTGGCGAAGTCGCCCTCGCAGCTGCCGCGTATAATGCAGGCGAGGGCGTCGTGGACAAGTACCGCGGCATTCCGCCCTATCCCGAGACCCGCGATTATGTGCGGCGCGTCCTCGCCCTGTTCGGGAACGAGCGTCATCCTTACGATCCTGAGCTCGCCACTCCTCCAGCGTTCGTTGCGCCGCGCTGAGTCGAGGGCCGATAGCGGTGACTTCTAGGCGGATCTCGGCCAGGAAAGCCTTCGGCGTGCCGCACCTGGCCGCGACGGTAGCCGCGGCGGCGATCCTTCTCCTGAGCCCTGGGGCGCTGGGTGACGGCGCGGTCGCCACGATCGAGCGCGTGAAAAGCTCCGTCGTTGCGGTGGGAACATACGAGCGCACGCGCACACCCGCATTTCAATTCCGGGCGACGGGGTTTGCGGTCGGCGACGGAACGCTTATCGCGACCAACGCACACGCGCTGCCGGGGCTGCTTGACAGCGAGCGCCGCGAGACACTGGCGATCGTGGTTCCCGCGGCCGACGCTCAGTCGCAGCTGCGCGAAGCCCGGGAGATCGCCGTCGACCCGGGGACCGATCTTGCGTTGCTGAAAATTACTGGACAACGGCTCCCGGCGCTGAAACTCGGCTCCCTCGACAATGTCAGGGAGGGGCAGGCCGTCCTGTTCACCGGGTTTCCGATCGGAGGCGTTCTCGGCCTCTATGCAGCGACCCATCGCGGCATGGTCGCGGCAATCACGCCGATTGCCATCCCGCCGCCGGCGGCTGCAAACCTGGATCCTCGCGTGATCCGGCGGCTCGCAGCAGGTTCGCTGCCGGTTCTGCAGCTCGACGCAACGGCGTATCCGGGAAACAGTGGCAGCCCTGTCTACGATCCTGATACGGGAGAAGTCCTGGGGATCATCAACATGGTCTTCGTCAAGGGAACCAAGGAAGCGGCGCTCACGCAGCCCAGCGGGATCACCTATGCGATTCCTGCGAAGCACTTGCAAGCGCTCCTGACGAAGGCAAACTGACTGCCAGCGTCGGACACTGAATAAGGTTAAGAAGACAGACTTCGAGATCGCGGAGACCGGCAGTGGCTTTCGTTCGCCGTCATGCCGCAGTCATCTAACGAGGGCGCTCGTGCACGGCGATCCATACCGGCGCGAAGTCACCTGCTACTGCCACAACCTGTCGTCTACGGGCGAGTGGCGTAAACTTAACCATTTGTCCGGCCGAAGCGCCGGTGTCCGCGAAAATGTGGTATTCCCTCCTAGTTGGCCTTAGAATCGCTGAGCATTCCGACCCTTAGCGAGAGCGGCCCGGACAGCCGGGCCGCAAGACTATACTGGGGAGTCGAATAGCAGGGGTTGTCTCGTTTCTTGTTGCTGTCTGATTCCTGATCGGAAAGGAATTCATGATGGTCTCGACCGCGAACCGTAAGTCCCTCCCAGGTCGTGTTGCGCGTGGTGTTGCCCGAACGCTTGGTGTCGTAGCTGCCGCGGTGATCACAGCGTGTACGACCACGCCCGCCTACCCGCCGGCGCCGCAGGTCGCTGCGACGCCTGACTATCTCTACAAGATCGGGCCGCTCGACAACGTTAACGTAAATGTATGGCGCAACCCGGAGATCTCGGCCAGTGTCCCGGTTCGGCCCGACGGGAAGATCACGGCGCCCTTGATCGAGGACCTGCCCGCACTCGGCAAGGATCCCACGACGCTTGCCCGCGACATCGAAAAGGCGTTAGCCAAATACATCCGCGACCCGGTCGTAACGGTGATTGTCGGTGGTTTCAACGGCCCTTACTCGGAGCAGATTCGGGTCGTGGGCGAGGCGCAGAAGCCACAGGCCCTACCCTACCGGCAGGGGATGACCCTCCTTGACCTGATGATCGCCGTTGGCGGGCTTACTGATTTCGCTGACGGCAACAACGCAAGGATCATGCGAACGTCCGAGGGTGGCAAGCAGTACAGCGTGCGGCTCAGGGACCTTGTCAGACGCGGCGACATCTCAGCCAACGTCGACGTCAAGCCCGGAGACATTCTGCTTATCCCGCAGAGCTGGTTCTGATGAACACTCGTCCGTGAGCCAAGGGTTTCTTTTGTAGCTTCGGTTCGGGGAGACAGCGAAAATCATGCAGGAACTTGTCGAGCGACTCCTTGCGATCCTGAGGGGCATCTGGCAGCGCCGGTGGATTGGATTGGGCATCGCTTGGGTGGTGGCGATCGTTGGCACCATCGTCGTGTTCCGCTTGCCCGACAAATACGAGGCGTCCGCACGCGTTTACGTAGACACACAGTCGCTGCTGCAGCCTCTGATGGCGGGTATGGCCGTGACCCCCGATGCCAGCCAACAGGTGGCGATCCTCAGCCGCATACTGCTTACCCGGCCCAACGTCGAAAAGATCATTCGAAAGTCCGACCTCGACACGAGTGCCGGCAAGAATGCCGGGGAGCTGGTCGACGATACCTTGTCCGCGCTCAGCGTCGCCCGCGCAGGCAGCGGCGACAACGTATACACCATCGCCTTCCGCTACGTCGACGGCCGCAAGGCGCGAGACGTCGTTCAGGCGGCGCTGTCGACCTTCATCGAGCAGAGTGTCGGTCAGACCCGCGTAGGTACCGACAGCGCACGCAAGTTTCTCGACGAGCAGATCAAGGATTACGAGGGCAAGCTTCGGGAGTCGGAAGCTCGCGTGCAAGCATTCAAATTGAAGTATATGGGCCTGCTCGGCAACAGCGGTCAGGGATACGTCGCACAAATGGGCACTGTCGCCGAGCAGATCAAGGACGCGCGTATCGAACTCCGCATAGCCGAGCAGACTCGAGACGGCATCCGGCAGCAACTGGAGGAGCAGACGAAACACGGACCCGAGGCAAGTCGCAGTCGCATCGCAAGGGTCGCGGTGCCCGAGATCGATAGTCGCATCAACGAGCTTAGACGCCAGCTTGACGAACTGTTGCGCAAATACACCGATCAACATCCGGACGTGATCGGCATCAGGCGCTTGCTGACCCAGCTCGAGGATGACCGCAGGCAAGAGATCGAAGCCCGCAGCAAAGCGGCTGAGGGCGACCCTGGGAGCATCATCAGCGGGGACCCGGTTGCGCAGCAGCTGAAAGTTGCGCTAAACGACGCCGAAGCGAACCTAACTTCGGTTCGCGCACGCCTCGGTGAATACGAGGCCCGCTACAATCAGTTGCGCTCGAATGCCGAGACGATGCCCAAGATCGACATGGAGCTTACGCAGCTCAACCGCGACTACGGCATCCAGATGAGCCAGTACCAGAGCCTGGTTGCGCGGCGCGAGACAGCCAGCCTGACAGGAAAGCTCGAAGATGCGGGTATGGCGGAATTCAGAATCATCGACCCGCCACGTGTGACTCCCAAGCCGGTCGCGCCGAACCGATTCCTGCTGCTCGGTGGGGTGGGTTTGGTGGCGCTGCTCGCCGGACTTGCCGCGAGTTGGCTTGTGAGCCAGGTGCGCCCAACCTTTCATGAAGGACGCGCCTTGCGCGAAATCGCTCAGCGCCCGTTGCTCGGGATGGTGAGCCTCCTTCCCAACGAGGCATTGCGCAAAGCGCGGCGTCGAGGCGCGCTGCTGTTTGCCGGCGGGGTGAGCGGGCTTGTGGCCTGTTACGGCGTTGCTCTTGCTTTCGTGTTTCTGACTGCGCAAGGTTCCTGAGGGAAAGCCCATGGATCTCGTCGAGAAGGCAGCGCAGCGTCTTGCCCAACTCAAGAAGGCCGGCATCGATACGCCGACGCCCGAGGGCACTTCTGCCGAGGGTGCACTGGCGAAAAAGACGGTCGAAGCAATACCTACTCCGGAGCGCCTGGCGCAAGCATTGACCCGTGCGGCAGGGTCGACCGACCGCCGGGGCATCGCGGCCGAACCGACCCGGACGGTGGTTCCAACGATGCCCGCGCAATTGCCTGGCGACAGCGCAGGGGCTATTCAGCGCAGCAAAGTCGTTGACATCGACCTCGAGGCGCTTACCGCTGCGGGCTTCGTCACACCGCAGGCACAAAGCTCGCAGATTGCCGACGAATTTCGCGTGATCAAACGCCCGATCATTCGCAACGCGCATGCAAAGAGCGGTACACGCGCCGCCCGTTCCAATCTGGTTATGGTCACCAGCGCGGTTCCGGGCGAGGGAAAGAGTTTCGTCGCGCTGAACCTGGCGATGAGCATTGCCCTGGAAGTGGACAGCACCGTGCTTCTGGTCGACGCAGACGTCGCCAATCCAAGTCTCGTGCGCTTGACGCACGTGCCGGAGGCGTCCAAAGGGCTGCTCGACCTACTCACGAGCCGTGATGTCACGCTTCCGGACGTCTTGCTAAAGACCAACGTCGACAAGCTGTCGCTGCTGCCGTCGGGAACTGCGCATGGACGCGCGACCGAAATGCTGGCCAGCGAGAATATGGCGAGCCTGGTTGACGAGATGGCAACGCGTTACTCGGACCGTATCCTCGTCTTCGATTCTCCACCGCTGCTGGCAACCACCGAGGCAAGGGCGCTGGCGTCTCACATGGGGCAGATCATCCTTGTCGTGGAGGCCGATCGCACGACTCAAGCGCTTGTCAAGCATGCGCTGGAGACCGTTGAGGCCTGCCCGGTGGTCATGATGGTCTTGAACAAAGCGCCGCGCCCAGAGGTCGGGAGCTACTACGGTCATCATTACGCCGCCACTGCCGCCGCATCCTGAAGCGAGGTTCATGCTCGTCTATGAATGTGGTGCGGCAGGGCTTGAGAATGACGAGCCAAAGCCGCGAGCGCGTTGCCGCGCACTGAGGACCTTCTTGGCGGTTGCTATCGGTTGCATGGCGGCGCCGGGTGTAGCGTTCGCGGAAAGGTGGACGGCATCAGCTTCGGCCAGCGCCTCCGAGGCTTACAACCACACCGAGACACCAGGCGCGGGGCAATCGAGCGACTACTGGTCGACATCACTCACGGGGACGCTGGGAATCCATGGCGAGGGCGCGCGCCTGAAGCTCAACGGCACTTTCTCCCTGACCGAGGTTCTTTATAGCGGGAACGGCTACACCAACAGTTTCGCGCCCAATGTCAGCGCATCGGCGACGCTGGAAGCGATCGAGAAGTTCTTCTGGGTGGATGCAACGGCGAACGTATCCCAGTCGTACGCATCCCCTTTCGGCCCGCAGCCCGCGAACTTGACGGTACCGACGGCCAACCGCTATACCGCGCAGAGCTATAGTGTCAGCCCATACGTCAAGGGTCAGATAGACTCGAACACCTCGTATTCGGTGCGAGACGATAATGTGTGGACACCTTCCAGCACCTACGGAGGTTCTTCGCTTAGTGTCCCGACAACCTACTGGAACAACTTGAATGGGAATGTGAACACGATACGTGGCTTGTGGGGCCTCACGTTGCAGTACAGCGGCCAGTATTACAACAATGCCGTTAACACAGGCGCCTACGTGGTACAGGTCGTGCGCGGCATCGCGTCGTACCAGATCGATCCCCAACTCGACGTGTCAGCACGCGGCGGCTACGAGAGCGATCGCTTTCCGGGGGTGACAACCTTCGCTACCACTGAGGATAGCTTTTACGGCGCCGGAGCCCACTGGCGACCGACCGAGCGAACCGACCTCAATGGTTACTGGGAGCACCATTTTTACGGCTCGAATTACGACTGGGTGCTAACGCATCGCCTGCCCAACGTTGCGTTGAGCGCCAGCTTTACGCGAGGGCTGACCAGCTATCCGCAGCTCGCGCTGGTGATCCCGGCTGGCGTGACCGTGGCACAATTCCTGGATCTTGCGTTCACCACACGGATCCCTGACCCTGCCGAGCGGGCGCAGGCGGTTGCGCAATTCCTGGCCCAGACTGGTTTTCCACCCACGCTCGCCAGCCCGGTGAACGTCTACGGGCAGAGCATCACCCTGCAGCAGACGGCGAACCTCTCCGCGGTGTGGGTCGGTGCGCTCAACACGCTCGGGTTCACGGTCTTCCAGGTCCAGAGCGAGGCGGTCTCAGGCCAGGGGTCGGCGTTGCCGCCTGCCCTCCAATTCAATCAGAACTACACGGAGACGGGCGCCGGTGTCAATTACAGCCATCGCCTGACGGGTTTCACCAATCTGAGCGCGACCGCGACTTACTACAGGACAACCCCCCACGGCACGAACAACACGCTCGCCAACGCGAGCACGGACAATTTCAATGCGAGCGTCAGCCTAAGCACGCAGTTCACTCCCAAGACCAGCGGCTCGGTCAGCGTGAGTTACTTCAAGTTCGATACATCTGGAGCGCCTAGCAGCGCCACGACCAGTATCTATGCCTCGATCAGTCATTCCTTCTAGGCCGCAACGTGTACGAGACCTTCTTCGGGCTTAGCGGAAAGCCGTTTCAGCTCAATCCGGATCCCGCTTTTTTCTTTGGCAGCCGCGGCCACAAGCGTGCCTTCGCGTACCTGCAGTACGGCGTGCACCAAAGCGAAGGCTTCATCATCATCACCGGCGAGGTGGGGGCTGGCAAGACAACCCTGGTGAGGAGCCTTCTCGAGCAGATCGATCCGAATCAGCTCGTCGCTGCGCAACTGGTAACAACCCAGCTCGACGCAGAGGACCTGCTGCGCTCGGTGGCGATAGCATTCGGGCTGCCAACCAAGGCGCTGGACAAGGCGCATCTGCTCGCCGAGCTCGAGGCATTTCTGCTCTCGCTGGTGCCGCAAGGCAAGCGTGCTCTTCTGATCGTCGACGAGGCGCAGAATCTCACTGGGCGCTCGATCGAGGAATTGCGCATGCTGTCCAACTTCCAGCTCGGAAGCCAGGGGCTCCTGCAAAGCTTCCTGATCGGTCAGCCCGAGCTGCGCCTGCTGATGCAAGGGCCGGAGCTGCAGCAGCTGCGACAGCGAGTTACGGCATCGTATCACCTGGGCCCGATGGATCGCGCAGAAACCCAGGCCTACATCGAGCACAGGCTGCGACACGTGGGTTGGAGCAGCGACCCCAAGTTCGAGCCCACAGCCTTCGATGTCATCTACTCATTCTCCGCGGGGATTCCACGGCGAATCAATACGCTTTGCAATCGCTTGCTGCTGGCTGCGGCCCTATCGGAGCAGCACGAAATCACGACAGCGAGCGTTGAGGCAACCGCGGAAGAGATCAGAACTGAGCTCAGTGCCGGCGCGCCCGCTGCGGAAAGTCCCTCGCTTGCAGAGGAAAACCTCGATGCGCATCGGCCGAGCGAACACGAAGCGGGGCTGGGTCTCGAGGAACGCGTCGTTCGCCTCGAGCGCGCGATGACCGTAACGCTAGACTTGCTACAGCAGATTCGGCGTCATACGCTCATGCCGTCCCCTCGACCGTCCGATCAGGTCAAGAGTTGATGGGCGAATTTGTGCAGGCGCTAGGCTCGATTATGTGTGTGGTCGGTGCTCGCCCCAACTATATGAAAATGGCGCCGCTCATCCGCTCGCTTCGCAGCCATCCCGATGCTCCGGAAACGGTGCTGGTGCATACCGGACAGCACTACGACGTGGCAATGAACGACAGGCTGTTCGCCGACTTGAAGCTGCGGTCGCCGGATGTGAACCTGGACGTCGGCTCGGGAACCCATGCCCAACAGACGTCGGAGGTGATGCGGCGATTCGAGCCTGTCGTCGATGCGATGCAACCGAGTTGCGTGGTCGTGGTCGGAGACGTCAATTCGACGTTGGCGTGCAGTCTCGTATCTGTCAAGAAGGGAATTCCCGTCATTCATGTCGAAGCTGGCCTGAGGAGCTTCGACCGCTCCATGCCCGAGGAAATCAATCGCCTGTTGACCGATCAGATTTGCGACGTGCTGTATACCACGGAGCACTCCGCGGCAGAAAACCTGCGGCGTGAGGGAATCTCGATGCAGCGTGTCCACTTCGTCGGCAATGTGATGATCGATTCGCTCATGGCGAGTCTGCAACATGCCGTTCCGCTCCCCGCAGTCCTCGCCAACTACGGCATAGATGCGAGTGTCTTCAGAGAGCAACCCACATTCGGATTGATCACGTTGCACCGCCCGTCCAATGTCGACCACAGAGGAAGCCTCGAAGAAGTCTTGACAATCCTCGCTGGGGTCAGCCGGAAGCTGCCGCTCGTCTGGCCGCTGCATCCGCGAACGAGGGCGAGCATGGAGAGGTTCAGTCTGTGGGAGAGGCTGGATCAACGGCGCGTGGTCGCGCTGCCGCCGCAGGGCTATCTCGAGATGCTCGGCCTGATCAAGGACGCGGCGCTCGTCATCACCGACTCGGGCGGGATCCAGGAAGAGACCACCGCACTCGGCGTTCCCTGCCTTACGATGCGGGAGAACACCGAGCGGCCGATCACGGTCGAGCAGGGCACCAACGTTCTGGTGGGGAGGGACGGGGGTCTGATTCTGCGGCACGTCGATGAGATTCTCGCGGGCGCCGGAAAGCGGGGCCGCGTCCCGGAACTTTGGGATGGCCGCGCCTCGGAGCGGATCGCGGCCCACTTGGTTCCATGGCTGGCTCGGCGCGGAGAGTCGATTTATGCGTGAACCCACGGACGCACCGACAGTCAAGGCACCCGCGCCCGTCAACGCTTTGACGATCGACGTGGAGGATTACTTCCAGGTCTCCGCGTTTGCCCCCTACATCGACCGTTCGAAGTGGGACGAGCTGCCGTGTCGAGTCGAACAGAATATCGACCGAGTCCTGGGCTTGCTAGCGGAGGCGGAGGCGCACGCCACATTTTTCACGCTGGGATGGGTTGCAGAGCGCCACCCGCAGATGGTCCAGCGCATCGTGTCGGGTGGGCATGAGCTGGCGAGCCATGGCTACGCGCATGAGCGGGCGAGCACTATGGCGCCGGAAGCGTTCTTTGCCGATGTTGCGCTGGCGAAGGCGGTTCTCGAGGACATCGCCGGGATCGCGGTGTACGGCTACCGAGCGCCCAGCTTCTCGATCGGCGCCGACAATCGCTGGGCGTACGATTGCTTGGCAAGGGCCGGTTATCGTTATAGCTCGAGCATCTACCCGATCCGTCACGACCATTATGGGGCGCCCGATGCCTGCCGCTTCGCGCACGTGGCCAACACACATGTCCTCGAAGTCCCGGTCGCTACAGCAAGACTGTTCTCCATCAATTGGCCGGCAGGAGGCGGCGGCTATTTTCGGTTGATGCCGTATGCGATCTCCCGTTGGCTGATCCAACGCGTCAATTCGGTCGACGAGGAGTCTGCGATCTTCTACTTTCATCCCTGGGAGATCGATCCTGAGCAGCCTCGCGTCAACGGCGTGGACGCGAGGACACGGTTTCGTCACTACGTGAACCTCGAGCGCACTGCGGCCCGAATGCGCATGCTTCTGCGCGACTTCAGATGGGATCGCATCGATCGCGTGGTATTCGGTGTTGCATGAATTCGATAGCCACCGCGATCACCGTGCGCCCAACTGCGCTGGCGCCCATGCATGTGCGCAAGCTTGTCGACGAGGACCGCTCGGGTTGGGACGAGTTCGTCTACCGTTGCCCCGATGCGACATTCTTTCATCGGATAGGCTGGAAGGACGTCATCGAGGAGTGCTTCGGACACGAGACCCACTATCTGGTCGCCGAGCGAGGAAAGCTGGTCGTCGGCGTGCTGCCACTCGCCGAAGTAAAGAGCTTCTTGTTCGGACACTCCCTCGTCTCGCTGCCCTTCTGCGCGTACGGCGGCGTCGCCGCGGCCGAAACCGACGCGGTGGCTGCGCTGCACGCGGCCGCGCGGCAGCTTGGCGAGCAGCTCGGCGTTGGACATCTGGAGCTGAGAAACAGGTTTTCGCGCGAGACGGATTGGCCACGCCAGGATATCTACGTGACGTTCCGCAAGGAGATCTCGCCGGAAGTCGAGGCCAACCTGCGTGCCATTCCGCGGAAGCAGCGGGCGATGGTGCGCAAGGGGATGGGCATCGGCCTGACGAGCCAGATCGACACGGGCGTCGGGCGCTTTTTCGCGCTCTATGCGGACAATGTGCATCGGCACGGGACGCCGCCGCTGCCAAAGCGCTACTTCGAGGTCCTGCGCCGGATCTTCGGACGCGACTGCGAGGTCCTCACCGTGACCGACTCCCACGGCGAGGCCCTTTCGAGCGTCTTGACCTTCTACTTCCGGGACGAGGTGCTGCCGTACTATGCCGGAGACGTCGCGGCTGCGCGACTGGTGGCCGCCAACGACTTCAAGTACTGGGAGCTGTTGCGCCGCGCGTGCGAGCGCGGTTTGCGCATATTCGATTACGGTCGCAGTAAACGGGGAACGGGGGCATTCGCCTTCAAGCACAACTGGGGATTGGAACCGACGCCGCTCGCCTACGAGTACTGTCTGTATGGCGGAAACGGCATCCCCCAGCACAATCCGCTGAACCCCAAGTACCAGGTACTCATGGCGATCTGGCGACGGCTGCCGATCTCGGTGGCGAACGTCGTCGGTCCGCACCTGGTCAAGAGCCTGAGTTGAACGCCGCCGGGATCCATGAAGACGCTGCTGTTCCTTGCCCACAGGCTACCCTATCCGCCAAACAAGGGCGACAAGATTCGCTCTTACCATTGGCTGCGGCACCTTGCTCAACGCTACCGCATCCTCCTCGGCACTTTCATCGATGACTCCGTGGACTGGCAGTATCTGAAAGCAGTGAAGGAGCTGTGCGCCGAGGTGCATGTCGAGCCCATCGCGCCAAGCTGGAAGCGAATTCTCAGCGCAGGCTCCTTCCTCACCGGCGAAGCGCTTACGCTGCCTTACTTCTACAGTGGCGCGCTACATCGATGGGTGAAAGAGGTGGTGGAACGCGACCAGGTCGAGCGTGCATTCGCTTACTCTTCCCCCATGGCGCAATACCTGCTGGACTTGCAGCGGGTGCGGTCCGTCGTCGATTTTGTCGACATGGATTCGGAAAAATGGGGCCAATACGCGCAGCGCCGGCCGTGGCCGGTGTCGGCGATCTGTCGTCGCGAGGCGCGACGGCTGCTTGGCTTCGAGAAACTGGTTGCCAGTCGCGTGGCGGCCAGCCTGTTTGTGACTCCGAAGGAAGCGCAACTCTTCGCCTCGTCGGCGCCGGAATGCGCGAACCGGGTCGCCGCGATCGAGAACGGCGTGGATAGCGAATATTTTTCACCCGAGCACGTGTTCGCGTCCCCATTTGCTGCAGACGAGCATCCGATCGTGTTTACGGGGACCATGGACTACTGGCCTAACGTCGACGGTGTGGTCTGGTTCGCGCGCAAGGTTCTGCCACGGATTCGTGAACGCGACCCTCGCGCGCGATTCCACATCGTCGGCATGAATCCGACCGGCATGGTGCGAGCCCTGGAGAGCGACACGGCGGTCAGCGTTCCCGGTCGGGTGGCGGACATGCGTCCTTACCTTCGGCACGCCCGCGTTGCGGTCGCGCCGATACGCCTGGCGCGCGGCGTGCAGAACAAGGTGCTGGAAGCGATGGCGATGGAACGACCGGTTGTTGCCACGTCCGGTTCTGCGGCAGGGTTGAACGCCCGGCAAGGTATCGAGCTGGAGGTTGCCGACGACGCATCCGCGTTCACAGCCAAGGTGCTGGCGGTCATGAGCCCATCCCGCGGCGACGACATGGGCCGGCTGGCCCGCGCTCGGATCCTCGCGGATTATGCGTGGGCGTCGAGATTCGTTATTCTGGACGAATTGCTCGCGGGGGACCGTGGACGCGCGACGCGATCGCACCACACTGCTCCGTTGCGTCTTACCGCTGCGAGTGCGCGATGAACGGGGGAACAGGGCAGGCCTTGTCGGCACCGGCGGCACCTAGCCCGCTCGCCGCTACGGTGGACCCGCGGTGGCGGCTGGCGTTGCCCCTGGTTGTCGGGGCTATCGTCATCATCCTGGCGATCCACTGGCAAACGGCCGAATCGATCGTAGCGATCTGGGCGCGCTCGGAGACGTTTGCTCACGGATTCCTGATCGTCCCCATCGTTCTGGTGCTGATCTGGAGGCAGCGCCACGTGCTCGCAGGCCTGAGGCCGTCGCCCGACTGGCTGGGCCTCGCGCTACTGGCGGGTGCCGGGATGGTCTGGCTCGTTGCGTATGCGGGCGAGGTTCTGGTCATCAGGCAGCTCGCGCTGGTGGCGATGCTCTGGGGTGCGGTCATCGCGCTCCTCGGACGTGAAGTCGCCCGCGCGCTCATCTTTCCTCTGGGATTCCTGGTCCTCGGTGTCCCCATGGGCGAGGCGCTGATCCCGCCGTTGATGGAGTGGACGGCCGAATTCACCATTCGAGCGCTGCAAATCACCGGCATTCCGGTTTACCGCGAAGGCCTTTTCTTCACGATTCCCTCAGGCAACTGGTCTATCGTCGAAGGCTGCAGCGGGGTGCGCTATCTGATCGCCTCATTCACCGTTGGCGTGCTCTTCGCTTACTTGAGCTACCGGCGGATATGGAAGCGCCTGCTGTTCGCCGCGATGTCGATCATCGTGCCGATCATCGCCAATGGCTTCCGCGCCTATCTGATCGTCATGATCGCGCACTTGAGCGACAACAAGCTGGCGCATGGGATCGACCATTTCATCTACGGGTGGGTGTTCTTCGGGCTGGTAATGCTGTTGCTCTTCTGGATCGGCTCGTTCTGGAGAGATTCCGAAGCCGACACCGACGTCCGCACAGCCGCTAGCCCGCTACCTGCGGGCGCGCAACCGCCCCAGCGTCGAAGCCTCCCGGGTTACGCCGTAGCCGTATTGGCGTTGGTCGCCGTCTGGCCTGCTTACGGAGCGTACCTCGATCGCGACGACGGAGACGTTCCGAAGACGCTGGAGCTTGCAGCTCCGGCCGCGGCGGGAGGGTGGATCGTCGATTCAGCTCCGCTGACCGAGTGGCGTCCGCGTTACGACCCAGCGTCCGCAACGGTCTTTCAGGTCTATAGCAAAGGCGATCGGCTGGTTGCGGTCTATCTGGCCTATTATCAGCACCAGCGTCGTGGGACGCAGCTCGTCAGTTCAACGAACATCATGGTGGTCCAGAAGCATCCGGTCTGGAGCAACGTTGGTGAGTCTCGCTCGCGAGCTTCCGTTGGACCGGCAATGCTCGAGGTTCGCGAGACCAAGCTGCGCTCGCCAGCACAGCGGTTGCTGATCTGGGATTGGTTTCGCATCGGAGAACACGACCTGATCAACCCCTACGCGGCGAAATGGGCGCTCGCATGGCAGAAGCTCTCGAATCGCGGCGACGACGGCACGGCGATCATTCTCGCGACGCCGTACGACGACCCTAATGCAACTCCCGAGGAGACGCTGCGGGAATTCGTGCGCGCCATGATGCCGTCAATCACCAGCGCTCTGGCGCGGGTGAAGATGGACACGGTGGCCGGGAACGCGGTAGATGGCGCAGCACAATGAGTTCGCGGCAACCATTGCTCGTTCACGTCGTATTCCGCTTCGGGGTGGGAGGGCTCGAGAACGGAATCGTTAATCTTATCAATAACTTGCAACACGACCGCTGGCGGCACGCCATCGTGTCCCTTACCGACATCGACGATGCATTCACCCAGCGAATCACGTGTCCCGACGTAGATTACGTGGCATTGCAGAAGCGCCCCGGGCACCTGGTGCGCGATTACCCCCGCTTGTTGCACGTGCTCCGCTCGCTTCGGCCCGCGATCGTGCACACACGGAATCTCGCGGCACTCGAGGCCGTCGTGCCGGCGCGCCTCGCTGGCGTACCTATCCGGATTCATGGCGAGCATGGATGGGACTTTCAGGATCCGCAGGGTCGCCTGCGCCGCTATCGGCTGGTCCGCAGGCTCTACAGGCCATTCGTGAGTCACTATGTGGCGCTCTCGCAGCATCTCGCAGACTATTTGCATCGCCAGGTTGGCGTCCCGGAGGCATCGATCTCGCAGATCTACAATGGTGTCGATACGGCCCGATTTCATCCATCCGCTAATGGGCGTGACTTGATTTCCGGGTGCCCGTTTCACAGCCCGGACCACTGGCTCGTCGGCAGCGTCGGTCGGCTCGAAGGAATCAAGGATCCGCTGAACCTTGCTCGTGCTTTTGTGCGGATGCTGGAGATCGATTCCTCAGCCGCGAAGCACCTTCGTCTCATCATGGTCGGCGACGGTGCATTGCGGAGGCAGGCAGAGGCGATCCTCGCCGACGCCGGTGTCGCGGAACTTGCCTGGTTCGCCGGCGAGCGCGCCGACGTACCAGAGCTTATGCGTGGCCTCGACTGCTTCGTGCTGCCGTCGCTCGCCGAAGGCGTGTCGAACACGATTCTCGAAGCGATGGCGACGGGGCTTCCGGTCGTCGCGACGCGGGTCGGCGGCAATGCGGAGCTGATCGAATCGGGGATGACGGGAACGCTGGTGCCGGCGGCTCAGCCTTACGCGCTGGCACAGGCCATCCTTGGTTATTTCAAGGATCGCGCGACCGCGAGCCGCCACGCCGAGGCGGCACACAGCGTAGCCCTGACCCGGTTCAGCCTCGCGACCATGGTCGCTGCCTACGCAAACGTCTACGAGCGCGCGCTTGCCGCCGCCGGCATGTCGCTTCCTGCTTCGGAGAGCGCACATGGCTCGCCGCGGAGTTCGTCGTCAGGTCCAGCCTCGCTGCAGAGCGTGTCCAACCGTTAGCGAACCTGCCATGTGCGGCATCGTCGGCGTCTACGATCTCCACGCAAAGCGGACCATCGCGCGCGAAGTGGTTTCGCGCATGAATCAGACCCAGGTGCATCGCGGGCCGGACGAGGAGGGATTGCATTTCGAGCCCGGAATCGGCCTGGGATTCCGTCGCCTGTCGATCATCGACATCGCCACAGGACAGCAGCCGCTGTGGAACGAGGATGGCACCGTCGTCGTTGTGTTCAATGGCGAGATCTACAACTACCGCGAGCTGATCCCGGAGTTGACTCGACACGGCCATGCGTTCCGGACCAAGAGCGACACCGAGGTGATCGTCCACGCCTGGGAGCAATGGGGCGAGGACTGTGTCAAGCACTTCCGCGGCATGTTCGCATTCGCCATCTGGGATCGGAACCGCGAAACGTTGTTTCTTGCGCGCGACCGGCTCGGCGTGAAGCCTCTGTATTACGCGTCACTGGACGATGGCACGCTGGTCTTCGGCTCGGAGCTCAAGTCGCTGCTGGCTCACCCCGCATTCAAGCGAGATATCGAACCACGCGCCGTCGAAGACTACCTCGCCTATGGCTACGTCCCGGAGCCGCGCACGATATTCAGCCAGGCGTTGAAGCTGCCGCCAGGGTGCACGCTGCGCATCCGGCGCGGAAGTGGGGTGGCGGAGCCGCGAGAATACTGGGACATTCCTTTCAAGCGAGGCGCGCCGCCCACATTCCAAGCAGCCCAGGAAGAATTGATCCAGCGGCTTCGCGACGCGGTCAGGGTCAGGCTCATCGCCGAGGTGCCGCTAGGCGCGTTCCTATCGGGGGGCGTCGACTCGAGCGCGGTCGTGGCGATGATGGCGAGTTGCTGCGACGAGCCCGTGAACACCTGCTCGATCTCTTTCGGCGATCCGGCGTACAACGAGGCCGCGTATGCTCAGGAGGTCGCCAACCGCTACCATACGCGCCACCACGTCGAGCGCGTGGATACCGATGACTACGGGCTGCTCGACAGGCTCGCCGACGTCTATGACGAGCCGTTCGCGGACAGCTCTGCCATACCCACGTTCCGTCTGTGCGAGCTGGCGCGAAAGAGCGTCACCGTCGCACTGTCGGGCGACGGCGGAGACGAAAACTTCGCCGGTTACCGTCGCTACCGCTGGCATGTGTACGAGGAGCGCCTGAGGGCTGTCCTGCCGCTCTCGTTGCGGGCACCGGTGTTCGGACTGCTCGGCAACCTTTATCCGAAGGCAGACTGGGCGCCCAAGGTGCTGCGTGCGAAGTCGACGCTTGAAGCACTCGCGCGCAACTCGGTGGAGGGGTACTTCCACAGCGTTTCCGTCATGGGCGATCCCATTCGCCATCGGCTGCTGAGCGAATCGTTTCGGCGGCGTCTGCAGGGGTACCGTGCGATCGATGTCCTGCACCGCCATGCGAAGAACGCGCCCACGGACGACCCGCTGTCGCTCGTCCAGTACCTGGACATGAAGACCTATCTCGTCGGAGACATCCTGACCAAGGTCGACCGCGCGAGCCTGGCTCATTCCCTCGAGGTCCGCGTGCCGCTGCTGGATCACCCACTGGTGGAGTGGCTCTCAGGGCTGCCGCCGAGCCTCAAGCTACGCGGGCGCGAGGGCAAGTACCTGTTCAAGAAGGCGCTCGAGCCCTACCTGCCGAACGAGATTCTGTACCGCCCGAAGATGGGCTTCTCGGTGCCCCTTGCGGGCTGGTTCCGTGGTCCCCTTAGGCAACGCGTAAGGGAGGCCGTGCTCGGTCCGGTGCTGATGGACTCCGGATATTTCAATCCCGGCTTCCTGCACGAGATGGTCGACATGCACCAGTCGGGTGCGCGCGATTACAGTGTCTCGCTGTGGTCGCTGCTCATGTTCGAAGCGTTCCTGCGCAACGTGATGGGCGCACGTCAGCCCGAAAAGATCAGCGTGGCGGTCTAGGCTCCGCAGTGCGCATCCTGCATATCCTCGATCATTCGCTACCTCTGCACAGCGGCTACACGTTCCGCACGCTGTCGATATTGCGGGAGCAGCGACGCGTCGGGTGGGAGACGTCCCATCTCACGGGGCCGAAGCAGGGCAGCGGCGACCGTGTGGAAGAGACGGTCGATGACTGGCACTTCTTCCGCACGCCACCGAGCAGTGCGCTGCTGGGCGGATTGCCCGCAGCAGCGGAACTTGCAATGATGAACGTGCTTGCGCACCGGCTCGAAGCGGTTGCAAGGCAGGTCAGGCCGCACCTGCTGCACGCTCACTCGCCGGTCTTGAACGCGATACCGGCGTTGCGCGTCGGCCGACGCCTCGGCCTGCCGGTACTCTACGAGGTCCGTGCCTTCTGGGAGGACGCCGCCGTCGATCACGGCAGGACGCGGGAGGGCGCGCCTCGCTATCGGCTTAGCCGCGCTCTGGAAACCTACGCGCTGAAGCGCGCAGACGCCGTGACGACCATCTGCGAGGGGCTGCGTTCGGACATCATCGCGCGAGGCATCGATCCGCAAAAGGTGACGGTCGTCCCCAACGCCGTGGATGTTGAGAAGTTCGTCATCGGTCGCGAGCCCGATGTCACATTGCGTCGTCAGCTCCAACTCGAAGACGCAATCGTGCTCGGCTTCATCGGATCGTTCTATGCGTACGAAGGCCTGACGGTGTTGCTTGAGGCACTCCCGAAAATTCTCGCCGTCGAGCCGCGCGCAAGGCTGCTACTCGTCGGCGGGGGCCCGCAGGAGGGCTATCTCAAGCAGAGGGCGGCTGCGATGTCGCTGGAGGACAAGGTTCGCTTTGCCGGGCGGGTTCCTCACTCCGAAGTCGAACGCTACTACGACCTCATCGACGTTCTGGTCTACCCGCGCCTTTCCATGCGCCTGACCGAGCTCGTGACTCCTCTCAAGCCGCTCGAGGCGATGGCCCAGGGACGGCTGCTCGCGGCGTCCGATGTAGGAGGCCATCGCGAGCTGATCAGGGACCGCGAAACCGGCGTCCTGTTCAGGGCGGGCGACGTCGACGCGCTGGCAGGCACGGTCCTGGAGCTTCTCGCCGACA
>DASPTZ010000096.1:0-42702 GCA_035623155.1 Casimicrobiaceae bacterium
TGCCGGCAGCGCGAGCCGCAACGTGGTCCAGATCGTCGGCCACAGGTTGTCGGTGGTGAAGAAGTGCTCGTAGTTGCCGAGCACTCCCCCCTCCTTCGGCTCGAACGACAGCTCCAGCCCGTACAGGAAGGGATAGACGAAGAGCGCGAGCATGAATACCGCCGCAGGAGCAACCAGCAGCAGCGTGCGGTCGAACCGCGGCCGGGCGAGCACATCCGCGGGTTTCATGTGCTTCCCGCGTCGCTTGGATACACCAGCGCCCGCTCGACCGGGATGTGAAGCAGTATGTTTTCGCCCATCCCGATATGCGCAGGCGCCCTGGCGTGAAGCAGGGTTCCCGAAGCCGTAACCACGCTGAGTAGCGAGTCGCGACCGCAATACTCGACGTTGTCGACACGGCCGGCGACCGTGTTCGCGCCTCCCGGTCCCTCGCCCATGACGATCTCCTCCGGACGCATCGCAACGCAGGCGCGGCCGTCCACCAGGGGTTGCTTCGCCACGCCAGTCAGCCGAACACCGCTCCCGGAAAGGCTGATTCGTGCTCCCTCTGCCCGCTCGACGGCGAGGTCGAGCACGTTGCGATAGCCCATGAACCGAGCTACGGCGAGGTCTGCGGGCTGCGAATACACCTCCTGAGGCGTGGCGATCTGTCGCACGACGCCGTCGATCATCACCACGATGCGATCGGCGAGCGACAGCGCCTCGTCCTGATCGTGGGTAACGTAGATGGTCGAGCGATCGAGTTCGCGATGGATGCGCCGGATCTCGGAACGGGTCTCCAGCCGCAGCTTGGCGTCGAGGTTGGACAGAGGCTCGTCCATCAGGATGAGCGGCGGCTCGATGACGATGGCGCGGGCGATGGCCACGCGCTGCTGCTGCCCACCCGAGAGCTGACCGGGCAGCTTGTGTTCCTGCCCGACGAGCTGAACAAGCTTGAGAGCGCGAGCCACGCGAGGCCCGATCTCGGAGCTCGCGACACCACGCATGCGCAGGCCGAAGCCGATGTTGCGCTCCACGCTCATGTGTGGAAAAAGGGCGTAGTTCTGGAACACCATGCCGAAGCCGCGCTTCTCCGGCGGCAGCGTGTCTATGCGCGTCTCGTCGAGCCAGATGCTGCCCCCCGACAGCGGCAGCAGTCCGGCGATGCAGTTGAGCGCCGTCGACTTGCCGCAGCCGGAGGGGCCTAGCAGCGCGATGAACTCGCCGCGGCGAACGGTGATCGTCAGCTCGTCGACAGCGTTGAACGCCTTGCCGCCGGCTCCGGCGAAACGGCGCGTGACTCGGTCGAGTTTGAGCTCGCTAAAGTCGTGTTTCATACGAGACGGAACGTGCGAAGAACAACTGCTGTCATTCCCGCGAAAGCGGGAATCCATTTTCCCTACAACAGCCCAACTTGGATCCCGGGTCTTGCGCTCACGCGCTCGCCCGGGATGACGCGGCTGTTTCCAATCGCGGGCCGCGCTGCGCCGGCCCGCTCTCGGACATCCGCGTCATTTCGTCTTCTGCGCCCCTACCTGCTGGTCCCAGATGCGGAACGCCTCGACCTGCGCAGCCGGCGGAAGCGACTGCGTGTGCGGGAACTCCGCAAGCCACTTTTCGTACTCCGGCCGGCCGTACTCCTTGATCGCATCCTGGCTTTCCTTCGGCGCCATCGACAGCGACACGTTCTTGATTGCCGGACCCGGATAGAAGTATCCCTTGTCGTAGGTGTACGCCTGCGCTTCCGGCGTAAGCAGGTAGGCCATCAGGTCGAGAACCGCCGCGACCTTCTCGGGCGCGACGCCCTTGGGGATGGTCATGTAGTGCGCATCGTTGACCCAGGTCATGCCCTTAAATGGAGTCACCTTGTAGTCTTTCGGCACGATGCCGAGGACGCGCGGGTTCAGGTCCCACCCGGTCATGGTCACGGTCATGTCGCGCGAGCCCTCGCCGAGCTCCTTCATCACCGCGCCCGTGCCAGTCGGGTAGTACTCGATGCAGCCGTTGAGTTCCTTGAGATACGCCCAGGTCTTGTCCCAACCCTTCACCGGATCCTTCGGATTACTGTCGCCGAGGATATACGGTAGACCCATGATGAAGGTGCGCCCCGGGCCCGAGTTCGCAGGACGCGCGTAAATGAGGCGGTTCGGGTTGGCCTTGCACCAGGCAAGCAGCTCTTGCGGGGTCGTCGGCACCTGCTTGACCTTGGCCGGGTTGTATTCGAGCAGCGGCCCAGCGGGCATGAACACTACGGCGATGCCGTAATCCCCCGCCAGCTCCTGCATCTTGGCGGCCGCCGCCTGGTAGTTGTTCATGAGATTCGGGAACTTCCCGGCGTTATCGGGAAGAATCTTCATCAGCACGCCCTGGTCGATGCCGGCAGCAAGAAAGTCGGTGCCGGTAAGCACGAGATCGATGTCGCTCCGGCCGGCGCCCTGCATCGCTTTAAGCTTGCCCGGCAGCTCCGGCGCAGGCGCCTTGGTGAAGTTGACCTTGGCGATCTTGTCCGGATTCTTCTTGGCATAGGCCTCGATCGCGTCCTGCGTGAGCGCGAGGTCGCCGGCGACGTCGACGATGTTGATCGTCACCGGCCCCTTCGCCGCCGTTCCCTGCGCCAGTGCGCCGGCGGGCACCAGCAACCCGAAGGCTACAGCCGCGGCGAGGGCGCCCAACAATCCAGCATGGTGCTTTTTCATTGAATTCCTCCGTTGCGTGGTTGGCAATGCGTAATGCCCTACCCGAACATCGAACGCTTCTGACTCGCAGTGTTGATTCCCTTCGATGTTACTTGATGGACGAGAGCCTAACAGCCCGCTGCGTGCCGTGCTTCGCCGGCACGGCGTCCGCCGCCGTCGCATCACTCGCGCGCCGACGATCGTCGACTCCGCGCTGAAACTCGCGCGCAACCCGCGCCAAGTGGCGGTGCATCGCCGCGCGGGCGCCGTCGGCATCGCGCGCGGCGACCGCGCGAACGATGGCCGCGTGGTCGCGTATCGTCTGTTGCGCCAGCTCCCTCGTATGAAAGTGATGCTGCATCCGCCCCCACAGCTCAGCGCGCTGATCCCAGAGGCCTTCAACGACGAGCTCGAGCGAGCCGTTGCCGGTGCACTCGGCGAGCCGCAAATGAAAATCCCGATCGCTCTCCTCGCGGATCGCGAAGTCATCGACGTGGGCGGCCATGCGCTCGACGGTATCGCGCAGGGCCGCGATGTCGCCCTCCGTTGCTTCGGTGGCGGCCAGCGCCGCAATTTCTCCCTCGACGAGTTTGCGCGCATTGAGCAACTCGAAAGGGCCCGGCCCCGCGTCGCGGGCGGTTCCGACCGCGGGCTCCTTTGGAGTGGCGACGAAGACTCCGGTGCCGACACGAACGTCGACGAGTCCACCGATTTCCAGGGAGATGATGGCTTCGCGCACCGAGGCCCGGCTCACGCCGAGCTTGCTCGCCAGTTCTCGCTCTGCCGGCAGCCGCGACCCGGGGGAGAATTCTCCGGCGGCGATCAGACCGGCGATCTGGTCCGCGATCTGCCGATAAAGGCGCCGCGGCTGAACCTGTTGCAACGGCACGCGCTGAACCCCCTGTGCGTCGTGACCGAACGTTCCGGCACGACGGATGAATGTGGTGTTGCGGCTCGCGGGCCGTGGGTGTTTCGCTGGCCGCGACTCGACGGCATCTTAACGGCAGGCTATACTGTGGTCAAGTGGTCCGACCACCGGACCAGCTCGGCGCCGGCTGTGGCGCTGCCTACTTCTCTTCCTGTTCAAGCGATGAAGATCACTGCCTGTCGCGTCATCGTCTGCAGTCCCGGACGCAATTTCGTCACGCTCAAGATCGAAACCGATGAAGGAGTCCACGGGATCGGCGACGCCACCCTCAACGGTCGCGAGCTCGCGGTCGTCGCGTACCTGAAGGAGCACGTCGCCCCCGCCCTGATCGGCCGCGATCCCGGACGCATCGAGGATATCTGGCAATACCTGTATCGCGGCGCGTACTGGCGGCGTGGTCCGGTCACGATGTGCGCGATCTCAGCGGTTGATACTGCCCTGTGGGACATCAAAGGCAAGGTCGCTCGGCTGCCGGTCTATCAACTCTTGGGCGGGGCTAGTCGCGACGGCGTCATGGTCTACGGCCACGCCAACGGCAACGACATCGCCGAGACGCTCGACGAGGTGGCGCGCTTTGCGGAGCTCGGCTACAAGGCAATACGCGCCCAATGCGGCATTCCCGGCCTTAGCTCCACTTACGGCGTGTCCAAGGACAGGATGCATTACGAACCGGCGGACGCGGCGATTGCCACCGAAAACGTCTGGTCAACCGCGAAGTACCTCGACCACGCGCCCAAGTTGTTCGACGCGATTCGTGCGCGCTTCGGCTTCGAGCACCACATCCTCCACGACGTTCATCACCGTCTGACGCCGATCGAGGCGGCGAGACTGGGCAAAGCGCTCGAGCCGTACCGTTTGTTCTGGCTGGAAGACCCGACGCCGGCGGAGAACCAGGAAGGCTTCCGCATCATTCGCCAGCACACCGTCACGCCGATCGCCGTCGGCGAGGTTTTCAACACCATCTACGACTGCCAGACGCTGATCACCGAGCAGCTGATCGATTTCATCCGCACGGCGGTCGTCCATGCCGGCGGCATCACCCACCTGCGCCGCATCGCGCATCTCGCCGAGCTCTACCAGGTGCGGACCGGTTGTCACGGAGCAACGGATATGTCGCCCGTGTGCATGGGCGCGGCGTTGCATTTCGACCTTTGGGTGCACAACTTCGGCGCGCAGGAGTACATGCGGCACACGCCGGAGACCGATGCGGTGTTTCCGCATGCGTACTCGTTCAAGGACGGGTACCTGCATCCGGGAGAAGCCGCCGGACACGGCGTGGACATCGACGAGAAGCTCGCGGCGAAGTATCCCTACAAGCCGAGCGCGCTGCCGGTGAACCGGCTCGAAGACGGCTCGATGTGGAACTGGTAGTTCTCGTCCGGGGTTTCCCGCGCTGCGCGCTCAACCCGGGCTACTCCGCTCTGAAGTGCCCCGACTTGCCGCCTGATTTCTCGATAAGCCGAATCGACTCGATTCTCATTGCGCGATCGCTCGCCTTGCACATGTCGTAGATGGTGAGCAGCCCGACCGCCGCAGCGGTCAGCGCTTCCATCTCGACGCCGGTGCGGTCGAGCGTCTCGACGGTCACCTCGACGGACACCGCATCATCCTCGAACGCGTACTCGACCGCGATGTGCGTCAGCGCCAGCGGATGCGCGAGAGGAATCAATTCGGACGTCCGCTTCGCCGCCTGGATCGCGGCGATCCGGGCGACCCCAAGCACATCACCTTTCTTGGATGATCTCTCGCGGATCGCGGCGAGGGTCCGCCCACGCATCGTTATCCTGCCGCCCGCGCGGGCGACACGCTTGGTTACATCCTTGCCCGAGACATCGACCATGCGCGCCTGACCGGTCGCGTCAAAATGGGTAAAATGCGAGTCTTGCGCCGCCATCGTCTCGCTCCGGAAACTTCGCCTCCGCGGCGGCAATCATAACACCATGCAACCAAGGCCTTTCTCGCTGCGACGGCCTCTCGCGCTGCTTTTCGCAGCGACGCTTGCGTTCGCGCCGGTCGCCAGGGCGCAGAATCTGCCCGAGCTCGGCGATCCGTCCGGATCGGTGCTCTCGCTCGCCCAGGAGCGCCGACTCGGGGAATCGATCGTCCGCGACATCCGCTTGTCCGGCGCGTATCTCGAGGACCCGGAGGTCAATGCCTATCTCAACGACATCGGCAACCGCCTCGTCACGGCCATTCCCGGCGCGCCCTTCGATTTCGAGTTCTTCGCGGTCAACGATTCATCGATCAATGCGTTCGCGCTGCCCGGCGGATATGTCGGAGTCAACACCGGCCTGATTCTGTTGACGCAGACCGAATCCGAGCTGGCTGCGGTGCTGGCCCACGAAATTTCACACGTTACCCAGCACCATATCGCGCGAAGCATCGGCGCCCAGAAGGACGCAACGCTGGTCTCGCTTGCCGCACTCGCTGCGGCGATCCTCGCAGCACGCTCCAGCAGCGCGAGCAGCGGACAGGTCACGCAGGCGGCGATCGCCTCGGCACAAGGGCTCGCGATCCAGATGCAGATCAATTTCACCCGGCAGAACGAGCAGGAGGCCGATCGCATCGGATTTCAGCGGCTCGAGGCTGCGGGTTTCGACGTCACCGCAATGGCGACTTTCATGGAGCGGCTGCAGAAGTCGACGCGCTTCGCCGAGGGCAATGCGCCATCTTATCTACGGGATCACCCCGTCACCTACGAACGCGTCGCCGAGGCCCAGGCGCGTGCCGAAGGCAAGCCATTCAGGCAGGTCAAGGATTCTCTCGATTTCAACATGGTCCGGGCTCTGGTTCGGAGCTACCAGGGCACCGCCAAGGAGGCGATCGCGTTCTTCGAGGACGCGATCGCCGAGAAGAGATACAACGATCCCGTCGCCGCGCGCTACGGGCTGGTCGCGTCGCTGCTACGCGCGGAGGATTTCAAGCGCGCGCAAACCGAGTTGACCGCCCTCGAGAAGGTCGCGCCGCCGCACCCGATGGTCGAAGCGATGGCTGGCCAAGTGCTCTTACAGTCAGGTGAGCTCAAAGCTGCGATCGCGCGCTACGAGAGCGCGCTCGCACGCTATCCGAACAAGATGCAGCTCGTGTACGACTATCCGGAAGCGCTGCTCAAGGACAAGCAGCCTGCGAAGGCGGCCGCTTTCGTGACGGAAGAATTGCAGCGTTACCCCAACGACGGGCCGCTGCACCTGCTGGCCGCGCGCGCCTACGGGGCGCTCAATAAACAGCTGCTGGCACACCGCCACCAGGCCGAGTACTACGCGTGGCAGGGAAATCTTCCTGCCGCAGTGGTCCAGCTCGAGCTGGCGGTGAAGTCTACCGACGGCGACTTCTACCAGCTATCGGTCGCCGAAAGCCGCCTGCGCGAAATGCGCCAGGAGCTCGCGGATCAGAAGAAGCGCATCGCCGACGGGCGCCCCGGGTGAAACGGCAAAGAGCCTCGGCGCTGTCAATCGGCCGCGAATTCGAACAGCACCCGCTGTGATGAGCCTGTCCCCACGGCAACGCTCTTCTGCTGCGACACGCCTCCGACCTCCGCGTTGATGATGTAACGTCCCGGCGGCAGCGTCGCGAGCAGCAGCGGACCGTCTGTGGTGGTGCTGATCAGGGTCTGACCCTGCTGATCGCGGATGTCGACCCGGACGTTCGCCAGATAGACGTCGCGCGGATAGCTGTCGCGCGGAATGGGTTTGGCGGCGAGCTCGATGGCGAGCGCGTAGTGCGACGCAGCCTGACGCATGGCTTCCGCCTCGTCGAAGCCTACGCCTCCCGTCACGTATCTAACGTTGCCCTGGACCTGCTCGGACGGCATATCGGCGGCGAGTGCGGTGCCTGCGGCCAAGACGGGCAGCACCGCAATAAGCTTGAAGCGAGACGGCATGGGCATGATTGGGTCTCCTCGGCGCGCGTTCCCCCGCGCACGGCACACGCCCTCCCACGCCTAGTAGAACCCGGTCACCCGGGGTTGGTTCCCCTGGAGCCTGTCGGACGGGCTCCTACCCCTTGCCCGACGCCGGGATGAATCGCAGCGCCACGCCGTTGTTGCACCAGCGCTCGTGGGTAGGCGGCGGCCCGTCGTCGAACACGTGGCCCTGGTGACCGCCGCAGCGCACGCAGTGGTACTCGGTGCGGGGATAGATCAGCAGCGTGTCCGTCTTGGTGGCGAGATGGCCGGGAATGCTGGTGAAGAAACTCGGCCACCCGGTGCCGCTGTCGTACTTCATTTCCGAGCTGAACAGAGGGAGCGTGCACCCTGCACAGACGAAGACGCCCGCCCGCTTCTCGTCGTTGAGCGCGCTCGAAAACGGACGCTCTGTTGCCTCCTTGCGCAGGACGAAGAACTGAGCCTCGGTAAGCGTCTGCTTCCATTCGGCCTCAGTCCTCTGCAGCGGGGCCGACGAGCGGGCCACGTCGGCGTCCTTGGCGAGCAGAGCCGGCCAATCGCGCTGAATGGTAGCGATCGACTTGCCCTTCGGGCCGTCGGCGGCTGCCAGAACTCGGCCAGCGGCCGCGCCTGCGGCAACCGTCGCCGCTCGGATCAAGAACTGCCGTCGTTTCACGCTGCCTCCCTGCCTGCCGGAGTGACCATGGGTAGGTTCTACATTAGGTCGCCACCGGATGCCATATGCTTACAGGCGGGCGGCTTGGTTTATTTCGGCTACACTGACGCCCCGAGCCATGCGCCCGGCCCAGGCGAAAGCATGTTGACCCCGGTATCCCCTTTGATCTTGGCAGCGGCTGGCCTGTTGACCGCTGCCGCGACCGCGGGCGAAACGATCCCGATTTCGTCCGGCCGGCGCATTTCCGAGCACTACCCCTACGCCGCGTCGCCGTCCCGGGACGCGCGCTAGAGCCATGCCGATCGTCGACGACATCACGGGCATACGGCGCATTCTGCGCACTTCGCGCACCATCGCCGTCGTCGGCCTGTCGGCGAAGTGGTACCGACCGAGCTTCTTCGCAGCGAAGTACATGCAGGACCACGGCTACCGCATCGTCCCCGTGAACCCGAGCTACCAGGAGGTTCTCGGCGAGCGCTGCTACTCCTCCCTCACCGACGTTCCGGACCGGATCGACATCGTCGACTGCTTTCGCAAGCCTGAGGAGATGGTGCCCATCGCCCGCGAGGCGGTGAAGATCCGGGCCAAGGTCTTGTGGATGCAACTGGGCATCCGCAATGCTGAAGCGGCAAAGATCGCGACCGACGCCGGGCTCGACGTGGTCATGGACCATTGCGTGAAGATCGAGCACGCGCGCATCCTCGGCGGGTTGAACTGGGCCGGCGTGAATACCGGCATCGTTTCCGCGCGGCGCCCCGCCTGATGAGCAATCAGTGATCGGCTGCGGTGTTTCTCTCTCACCCCTGCCGCTCTCCCGGCGGGAGAGGGGTTCCTTGCATGGCTGATCGCAAATACGGCTTCGACACGCTATGCCTGCACGCAGGGCAGATACCCGACGCGGCGACTGGCGCCCGCGCGCTGCCGATCTACCAGACGACATCGTTCGTCTTCGACAGCGCCGACCACGCGGCGAGCCTTTTCAACCTTCAGACTTTCGGAAACGTTTACTCGCGCATCTCCAACCCGACTGTCGCGGCGCTGGAGGAGCGGGTTGCGGCGATCGAGGGAGGGCGCGCAGCGCTCGCGGCGGCGACCGGCATGGCGGCGCAGATGACCGCGCTGCTCACACTTGCACAGAACGGCGATCACATCGTCGCCGCGCGCACGCTCTACGGCGGCACGTTCTCTCAGTTCGCGGTGACCTTCGCGCAGTTCGGCATCGACGCGAGCTTCGTCGATTCCGGCGATCCGGAGAATTTCCGCCGCGCGCTCAAGCCCAACACCAAGGCGCTCTACGCCGAGACCATCGGCAACCCGCAACTCAACGTGCTCGACATCGAAGCCGTCGCGGCGATCGCGCGGGAGGCGGGCGTGCCGCTGGTCATCGACAACACCCTTGCCTCGCCATACCTTTGCCGCCCCATCGAGCACGGTGCCGACGTCGTGATTCATTCCGCGACCAAGTATCTGGGAGGTCATGGCACGACCATGGGCGGTGTTCTCGTCGAATCGGGAAAGTTCGACTGGGGCAATGGCAAGTTCCCGCAGATGACCACGCCGTCACGCGGCTATCACGGCGTGATCTTCCACGAGACCTTCGGCGATTTCGGCTTCACCATGAAGGCGCGCATGGAGACGATGCGCACGCTCGGAGCAACGCTCTCGCCCTTCTCGGCGTTCCTGCTGCTGCAAGGCATCGAGACGCTTCACCTCCGGATGCCGCGACACTGCGAGTCCGCGCTCGCGGTGGCCAGGCATCTTGCGCAACATCCTCGCGTAGAGTGGGTCAGCTACCCGCTGCTGCCCGGAAGTCCCGATGAAGCTCTCGCTCGCCGCTATCTGCCGCGCGGCGCCGGCGGCATCCTGACCTTTGGCGTCAAAGGCGGTGCCGCCGCGGGCGTGCGCTTCATCGAAGCGGTGCAATTCCTGTCGCACCTCGCCAACGTGGGCGACGCCAAGACGCTAGTGATCCATCCGGCATCGACCACGCACCGCCAGCTCGACGAGGACGAGCAGCGCGCGGCTGGCGTGCTTCCCGAGATGATCCGCCTGTCGATCGGGCTGGAAACGCTCGATGATATTCTCTGGGACATCGATCAGGCACTGGAGAAGAGCGCGGCATGAGCGTCACGCGTTACGCTTCGCTGGCGTGGCCCTGGGTGGGATTGCTGCTTTGTCTCGCCCTGCTCGGCCAGGAATACCTGCTGCTCGCGCTCGGTCCCAACCCGCCGCTGACGGTCTACCGGCTGGTGGTGATGGCCGTCGGTCTGACGTCGTTAGCACTGGTTCTGCTGCCGCCGCGGCGCATCGCCTACGTCCTGGCGTTCTTTGTGTGCGGCGGACTCATCGCTTACTCGCTCTACTTGCAGTACATCGATGGGCTGAACCCTTGCCCGCTGTGCATCTTTCAGCGTGTGTGCGTGATCGGCATGGGCCTTATCTTTCTCGTGGGTGTCTTTCACAATCCCGGACGCACCGGGGCCGCCGTGTATGCGGTGCTGCAACTCGTCATCGGCGGCGCGGGAATCGCGCTGGCTGCCCGGCAGGTGTGGCTCCAGTCGCTGCCCAAAGACCAGGTGCCGGCATGCGGCATGGGCCTCTCCTACATGATGGAAACGCTGCCGCTCACCGATGTGGTAAAGAAAGTCTTCCAAGGCAGCGGCGAGTGCGCGGAGAAGGGATGGGAATTCCTGCACCTTTCGATCGCCGGCTGGACGCTGGTATTTTTCATCGCCATGATCGTCGCTGCGTTTGCCGTGATCCGTAGAGACTAGGTCCGCCTTCTTCGAGGCGTTATCCGTTACGGCCAAGCGCGCATGGGAGGAGCTTTGAAAGTCACACTCATCGGCTCACGCTATTTCGGCGCGGCCGCTCTGGAAGTGTTGCGCAAGGAGGGCGTCGACATCGCCCGCGTGGTCGTGCCACAGGCCGACGATCGGCTCGCCGCTGCTGCGGCGGCGGCCGGCATCGAGGTTTTGGTGCTCGAGGACCCGATGCTCGTTCCGGGCAAGGCGATCGCCGACGGGACCGATCTGATCGTCACCGCTCACGCCCATGCGCGAGTGAGCAGTGAAGCGCTAGCGCGCTCGCGCCTGGGCGGCATCGGCTACCACCCTTCCCTACTGCCGCGCCATCGCGGCATGGCCGCGGTCGAATGGACGATCCGCTGCGGTGACCCGATCGCCGGGGGCTCGGTCTACCACCTTGCCGAACGCATGGATGCCGGAGCGGTCGCCGCGCAGGACTGGTGCTTCGTAAAAAAGGGCGAGACCGCGCGCGAGCTCTGGGAACGTGCGCTCTCGCCGATGGGCCTTCGGCTGCTCGGCGAAGTCGTCCACTACGCCGCGGAGCACGGCAGCGTGCCGGCGCGACCTCAGGAAGAGGAGTTCGCCACCAAGGCGCCGAAGATCAAGGAGTAAGTCGGTGCCTTTAGAGCCTGTCGCCCGGCCCCTCAACCAAGGGACAAGAGCCGTCCCCAGTTACAGCGTGTCATTCCGAGTGTAGCGAGGAATCTGCTTTTCACCGGAGATCCTTCGACTCGCTGCGCTCGCTCAGGATGACGCAGCCGTTTCCGATCGCCGCGAGGCTGTGCCTCTTGCTCTCGGACGGCTGCGTCACTTCGGCGCCATCCGTATCGCGCCGTCGAGCCGAATCGTCTCGCCGTTGAGCATTTCGTTGCGGATGATCTCGGAGACGAGTGAAGCGTACTCCTCGGGCCGGCCGAGGCGCGGGGGAAACGGAACCATCTTTCCGAGCGAGACCTGCACTTCCTCGGGCATGCCCGCCATCATAGGCGTCTCGAACAATCCGGGCGCGATGGTCATGACGCGAATGCCGTGGCGCGCGAGCTCTCGGGCGATCGGCAGCGTCATGCCGACCAATCCTGCCTTGGATGCGCTGTAGGCCGCCTGGCCGATCTGCCCGTCGAACGCAGCGACGGATGCCGTGTAGACGATGATGCCGCGCTCTCCGGCGGCATTGGGCGTATTGCGCGACATCACGTCCGCCGCCAGCCGCGTCAGATTGAACGAGCCGATCAGGTTGATGTTGATCGTTCGCACGAAACTCGCCAGCGCGTGCGGCCCATCCTTCCCCACGACCCTCTCTGCGGGGGCGATGCCGGCGCAGTTGACGAGTCCATGCAATCCGCCGAACGCGCTCTGAGCCGCGGCGACGGCTGCTTTCGCGCTGGCTTCGTCGGTGACGTCGGTGCGCACAAATCGCGCCGATGCGCCCAACTCGCTTGCGAGCGCCTGGCCCTGCGCGTCGTTCACATCGGCGAGGACCACCTTGCCTCCTGCGCTGACCAGCATCCGCCCCGTAGCGGCGCCAAGACCCGAAGCGCCCCCGGTCACGATGAAAATACTGCCGCTTATCTGCATATTCGTTCTCTCCCTTCGATCGATGCACCGCCCATGGCTCGCGTGGATGTGATTCTCCGCTGCAGGCGCTCGCGGCTTCAAGCCGCTGCCTTCACCTCGCGGGGGGCGGACCCGGATCGACGTCGTCGCCCGCAGCAGCCCCGGGACTTGCCAGGAACGCGCCGAGGAACGCGGTGGCTCCGAGAAGCGCCAGGCCGCCGCCGACAAGCCACAGCAGAACCACGGCTACGAGGCTTGCCGGGGACCCTGATGTCTCGGGAATCCGTGACGGCAGCCATAAACCGACGACCAAGCCGAGCACCGTAGCGACGAAGTTGCCGGCGAGAACCAACTGCCGCATGGTCTGCGAGCGGCGGGCGAGTGCGCCCGCGCTGGCGAACACGACCCACAGCACCATGGCTGCGACAGCGGCGACCAGAACAATACCGACCAGTGAGTTCATCGCGCGCTTCCCTGGCGCGGGCAAGGATATCAAGGAACAGCCCCGCGAAGGGACTCAGGCTGCCGCGCTGGGGGCTTGCGGACCGTCGGCGCGGCCTCATATTGAGGTATAATTAATGCTTTTGGATCAAACCCTTCGCGTTACCGGAGGCATCGATGCCGATTTACGAGTACCGCTGCGCGGCCTGCGGGCACGAGCTTGAGATGCTTCAGAAGCTGTCGGAGGCGCCCCTGGTCGACTGCCCGGCTTGCGGCAAGGGCGCGCTGACCAAGCTTGTTTCAGCAGCGGGCTTCCAGCTCAAGGGAAGCGGATGGTACGCGACCGATTTCAAGAACTCGGGCTGCAAGCCGGAAGCGAAGACGGCAAGCAACAGCGGTGACGCCGCGCCATCGGAGTCCAAGGCTGAGACGAAGTCCGAAGCGGCAACGCCCGCACCCGCCACAGGCTGCGGCGCGAAGTGCCATTAGGCGCTGCCTGGACGCGAAACGTTTCGGGCTGACCGGCAAACGATGAGGCGCTACATCATCGCCGGCCTCCTGGTCTGGGTTCCTCTCGGCATAACGCTGTGGGTGCTGGCCTCCCTCGTCGGCGCGCTCGACCAGACGCTGCTGCTGCTGCCGGAGAAGCTCCGGCCCGAGGCGCTCTTCGGCTTCCACGTTCCCGGCCTCGGCGTGGTGCTGAGCTTCGCCATCCTCGTGCTCACCGGCGCGATCGCGGCGAATTTCTTTGGTGCGCGCTTGATCAGGATGTGGGAGGCGCTGCTCGGCCGCATCCCGGTCGTCAAGTCGATTTACTCAAGCGTCAAGCAGGTCAGCGACACGTTGCTCTCGGACCAGGGAAACGCCTTCCGCAAGGCCTTGCTGGTCGAATTTCCCTATCCCGGGAGCTGGACGATCGCTTTCCTGACGGGTTCCCCGGCGGCAAGCGTCGCCTCGCAGCTCGCCGGCGATCACGTCAGCGTGTACGTGCCGACCACGCCGAATCCGACTTCGGGCTACTTCCTGATGCTGCCCCGCTCGCGCGTGCACGAGCTGGATATGACCGTCGACGAAGCGCTCAAACACATCATCTCGATGGGCGTCGTCGCCCCCAGGTCGCGCACCGCCCCTCCCTCGCGCACCGCGCGGGCGGCGGCACCCGCGCTCGACCACCGAAATTGACCGAGCAGGACAGGGTCTCGTCCCGCCGCTAGGGCGGTTCGAGGCGCCATGTCCGGCTGCACGCTGATTCACGGAGAAACGCGAGCAACGCCTCTCGGAGACAAGTTTGAAACGCACCGATTACTGCGGCCGCATAGACCGCAAGCGCCTGGGACATACCATCACCGTTTGCGGATGGGTTCATCGCCGTCGCGACCACGGAGGCGTGATCTTCATCGACTTGCGCGATCGCGAGGGTCTGGTGCAGGTCGTTTGCGACCCGGATCGCGCAGCGACCTTTGCGATTGCGGAAAAGCTGCGCAGCGAGTTCGTCGTCGCGGTGACGGGTCGGGTCCGCCCCCGTCCCGAAGGAACCGTCAACCCGAGCCTCACCAGCGGTGAAGTCGAGGTGCTCGCGCACGAGATCGAGATCCTCAACCCGTCGCTCACGCCGCCGTTCCAGATGGACGACGAGAACATCTCGGAAGTTGTCCGGCTGGAGAACCGCGTGCTCGATCTGCGCCGGCCGGCGATGCAGAAGAATCTGCTGCTGCGCCACAAGGCGGCGATGAGCGCGCGGCGCTATCTGGACGGCCACGGCTTCGTCGACGTCGAGACGCCGGTCCTGTACAAGTCGACGCCCGAAGGGGCGCGCGAATTCCTGGTCCCGTCACGCATTCACCACGGACTCTTCTATGCGTTGCCGCAGTCGCCTCAGCTGTTCAAGCAGATGCTGATGATGGCCGGCTTCGACCGCTACTATCAGATCGTCAAGTGCTTCCGCGACGAGGACCTGCGGGCAGACCGCCAGCCCGAGTTCACCCAGATCGACGTCGAGACTTCGTTTCTCGACGAAACCGAGATCCGCGAGCTGATGGAAGGCCTCGTGCGGGCGATGTTCCACGAGGTGCTGGGCGTCGAGCTTCCCGCGCCTTTCCCGGTGATGACCTACGCGAAGGCGATGCGCGACTACGGTTCCGACAAGCCCGACCTGCGGGTTGCGCTCAAGCTGACCGAGCTTACCGACTTGATGAAAGGCGTCGAGTTCAAGGTCTTCCGCTCGGCGGCGGACCTTCCCGACGGGCGCGTCGCTGCGCTTTGCGTTCCTGGCGGCGGGGCTCTCTCGCGCAAGGAGATCGACGGTTACGCGGCGTCTACCGCCGTATTCGGCGCCAAGGGCCTGGCCTACATCAAGGTCAACGATGCGACACAGCCCAACGAGCGAGGGCTGCAGTCGCCTGTCGTCAAGTTCCTCTCGGCCGATGTGCTGGCGCAGATCGTCGCGCGGAGTAGCGCCGGCAGTGGCGACCTGATCTTCTTCTGCGCCGACCGCCGCAAAGTGGTCGACGATTCTCTCGGCGCGCTGCGCACCAAGGTCGGCCACGACCGCGGGCTTGCTCAAGCCGCGTGGAAGCCGCTGTGGGTCATCGACTTCCCGATGTTCGAGTACGCCGAAGAGAAGAAGACCTGGGGCGCGCGCCACCATCCTTTCACGGCCCCGAAACATGGTCACGAGGACTTGTTCGAGACCGATCCGGGCGGGGCGCTGGCCAAGGCGTACGATATGGTGCTCAACGGCTGGGAGCTCGGCGGAGGCTCGGTACGCATCCATCGCGAGGAAGTGCAGACCAAGGTCTTCCGTGCGCTCGGCATTACCCCCGAGGAGCAAAGGCGCAAGTTCGGCTTCCTGCTCGATGCGCTCAAGTACGGGGCGCCGCCGCACGGCGGCATCGCCTTCGGCCTCGACCGTATGGTTGCGCTGATGGCAGGCGTAGAACAGATACGCGACGTGATCGCCTTTCCCAAGACACAGCGCGGACAAGACTTGCTCGTCGGCACGCCCTCGCCGGTGACCGAGCAGCAGCTGCGCGATCTGCACATCCGCATCCGGCAGTCGGATCAGACAAAGGGCGGTTCGTAAGCTTCGTGTAAGTAGGCGGCGGCCCGTTTGCACCACGAATTTCCCCTCGATCCGAATCCCGCGCCGCAGGCGCGCACGAAGTTCCCCTCGCCCGCGCAAGCGGGAGAGGGGCTAGGGGTAAGGGCGTTTCTGATGGAGAGGGGTCGGGGGTGAGGGTGCGGCGGTACCATTCACATTTGCGATACGCATTAACCCCGTGACGCGAATCCGAGGTGCGCTCGCCTGCGTCATGCTGGCAGCGGTGCTTGCCGCGGACATCGCGGGAGCGCGATCGGCCGCCGATTCGCTGCCCGAGGTGGCCGCCTCCGCCCTGCCGCCGGAAGCACGTCGCACGCTCGAACTGATCGGCTCCGGGGGACCTTATCCCTACCAGCGTGACGGTGTCGTCTTCGCCAATCGCGAGCAGCGCCTCCCGCCGCATCCTCGCGGGTACTATCACGAGTACACCGTGAAGACTCCCGGTGCGAACACTCGGGGAGCGCGTCGAATCATCTGCGGAGGCGGCTTGCGGTCGATCGCCGAGTGCTACTATACGGACGATCACTATCAGTCATTCCGCAGAATCCGTCCATGAAGGTTCCCGACCTGTCGGTGGCCACCGACGCCGGCGTGCGCGAGTGGTCCGGAACGGCCGACGCCGTGAAGGCAGCGGCGAGCGCAGCCAAACTCAGATTCTGCGCGCTCGATTTGCACGGCGTCGGAGGCAAGAGCGCCTTGTTGGTTGCGCTGGGCAAGTCGCTCAAGCTGCCTGAGCATTTCGGCAACAACTGGGACGCCCTGGCCGATTGCCTCGAAGACAGCGACTGGCTGGGCACGCACGGCATTGCGATCCTGGTGCGCCACGTCAAGGTGTACTCGAAGACATACCGCACCGATTGGGAGACGCTTTCCGAAATCCTCGGCGAAGCCTCCGAGTACTGGCAGGAGCGGCACAAGCCGTTCTGGGTCTTCGTCGGATGAGCGAGGTCGCAACGCGCACCCGGAGCGCGCGACTTGGCGCACAAGATTCCCGTCTCGACGTTGGTTCTCGTCCACACGCCTGATTTGCGCGTGCTGCTGCTCGAGCGGGCCGACTATCCCGGCTACTGGCAGTCGGTGACCGGAAGCCAGGAGCCCGGAGAAGCGTTGCGCGAGACGGCAAGGCGCGAGCTGCTCGAAGAAACAGGCATCGACTCGCGCGTCTATGGGGACGTTGGCGACTGGCAGGCGTCGAATGTCTACGAGATCTATCCGCGCTGGCGCCACCGCTATCCGCCAGGGACGACGCACAACACCGAGCACGTGTTCGCGCTGGAGGTGCCGGCTCCGGTCGCGGTGAACCTCAATCCGCGGGAGCACCTGCAGTACCTGTGGCTGCCCTGGAGAGAAGCGGCAGCGAAAGTTTTTTCCTGGTCGAACCGCGCCGCCATCGAAGAGCTTCCGCGGCGGGTCGCGTCCCTGGCAAGGAGTCGGTGATGTGGAATTGTTGCAAAGTTGTGCGTCTAGCGGCCGTGTCGACAGCGCTCACAGGCGCTCTGGCAATGCCCTGCGCCATGGCTCAGGCGCCGGGCGCGCCACAGCCGCCGAGCGTGACGGTGAGTGCGTCAGCGACCGCGATCGTTCCCAACGACCGCCTGCAAGCGTGGCTGCGTGCCGAGGCGGAAAATACGAGCCCCGCCGCTGCGGCGAGCCAGGTGAACGCGACGGTCGCCAAGGCGCTCGCCGACGCCAAGGCGTATCCCGGAATCAAGGTTGCGACGGCGGGCTATTCCACGCAGCAGATCGCCGAGAAAGGCAAGCCGACACGCTGGCGCGTCGCGCAGTCGATCACCCTCGATGCCAGCGACTTCACCGCCGCGGCGACGCTGATGTCCAAGCTGCAGGACGAGAACGGGCTGCTGCTGTCGGGGATGGCTTTCTCCCTCGCCGAAAGGACGCGCCGCGAAGCCGAGGACAGCGTCACGCTGCAGGCGATCAAGAGCTGGCAGGCGCGTGCGCAGCAGGCGGCGAACGGGCTCGGCTTCGCGGCCTGGCGCGTGGGCCGCGTCAGCGTTCAGGCGAGCGGCGGCGGTCCCGTTCCCGTGATGCGCGCGCAGGCGATGGCGAGCATGGCCCCGGCGCCTCCCGTCGCTCTGGAAGCGGGCACCACCGACGTCACGGTGACGGTCAGCGGCGACGCGGTGCTCGAGGCGGGGCCTGTACCCACGCGTTAGGGTCGCGCAGGTTGTAGCCTGAGTCGAGCTTTCTAGACCCGGGGCACCGCGATATGAGACGACGATCCCGGGCCTACATCCGCGGCCCGATCATCCTGTCGGGCTTGACCCAGGCGTCGAACTGCTCTTCCGTCACGTAGCCGAGCGCGAGCGCCGCAGCCTTGAGCGTCGTTCCTTCCCGATGCGCCTTCTTGGCGATCGCCGCGGCCTTGTCGTAGCCGATGTGCGGGTTGAGCGCGGTGACCAGCATCAGCGAGCGCTCGAGCAATTCGTCGATGCGCGCCAGATTGGGCTCGATGCCGCGCGCGCAGTGCTCGTCGAAGCTCTTCATGCCGTCGGCGAGCAGCCGGATGCTCTGCAGCACGTTGTGGATGATGAGCGGCCGGTAGACGTTGAGTTCGAAGTTGCCCGAAGCACCGCCGATGTTCACCGCCACGTCGTTGCCCATGACCTGGGCGGCGATCATGGTCAGCGCCTCGCACTGAGTCGGGTTGACCTTTCCGGGCATGATCGAGCTTCCCGGCTCGTTCTCCGGGATGGTGATCTCGCCCAGACCGGAGCGCGGACCGCTCGCGAGCCAGCGCACATCGTTGGCGATCTTGAAAAGCGCCGCGGCGAGCGTCTTAAGCGCCCCGTGCAGGCTCACCAAGGCGTCGGCCGCACCCATGGCCTCGAACTTGTTGGGCGACGAAACGAATGGCAGTCCCGTGTACTCGGCGATCGCCGCCGCCATGCGCTCGCCGAACTCCGGATGCGTGTTGAGACCGGTGCCGACCGCGGTGCCGCCCTGCGCCAGCTCGAGCACGTGCGGCAGCGCCGCCTCGATGTGCAACTGGGCGTGAGCGAGTTGGGCGACATAACCGGAGAACTCCTGGCCAAGCGTCAGGGGCGTCGCGTCCTGCAGGTGCGTGCGTCCGATCTTGACGATGGCAGCAAACGCCTCCGCCTTTTGCGAGAGCGTCGCGCCTAGCGCACGCAGCGCCGGCAGAAGGTTTCTCGTGGTCGCCTCGGCGGCAGCGACGTTCATTGCCGTCGGAAACACGTCGTTCGACGATTGGCCGCGATTGACGTCGTCGTTGGGATGCACGAGGCGACCCTCGCCACGTGGCCCGCCGAGAATCTCTGACGCGCGGTTGGCCAGTACCTCGTTGACGTTCATGTTGGTCTGCGTGCCGGAGCCGGTCTGCCACACTGCGAGCGGGAAGTCGCCCGCATGTTTGCCTTCCAGAGCCTCGTCGGCCGCGGCGATGATGGCCTGTGCCCCCTGCAGGGGAAGCAAGCCCAGCTCGGCGTTCACCCGCGCCGCCGCGCGCTTGATCAGCAGCACGGCGCGGATCAGCTCGGGCGGCATCTTCTCGCTGGAGATGCGGAAGTGCTCGAGCGAGCGCTGCGTCTGCGCGCCCCACAGCCGGTCGGCTGGGACCTCGATCGGGCCGAAGGTATCGCGCTCGGTGCGCGTGGGAACTTGAGTCGCGGGCGGCATCGATGCGGTCGCGCGGGGTCGTGTCGCCGATTCTAGCGCGTTGCGGAGCTCATCGACGCGCTAGTGCGGAACCCTGCCGGATCATCCTCCGGCACGCTGGTAAGCGAGCAGGAAACGCTCGACGAATCCGCTGATACGCGCATCGTCCGCGGCCATGCACTTAAGCCTTACATCGAGGATCGGCAGGGTCAGAGCAGCGATCCGCCGTTGCTGTCTCTCGGCGACGCGCAGCGACCACTCGACTCCATCCGTATTTCCCTCGATGAGCTCGCGCTCGGAGTGGAGCTCCCGTCGTCCCGTCGCGAAAGGGAGCAACCGCAGGAACTCCACCCGGGTGATCCCCATCTCGAAGCGGTACTCTGCGCCGGTTTGATCGTTCATCAGCCGCCTGCGATCGGCGGCCAGATCGCAACGACGTCGCCTTCGCGCAGCTTGCGAAGGTTACGCTCGCTGCGCGGGACGAAGACGCCGTTGATCAGCAGCAAGTGAGCCAATTTCGCCGGTAGATTGAAGGGGGCGATCAGCGTTTCCACCGTCGCGTTGGGAGGAACGTCGAGCCGTACCTGGTTGGTGGACCGCGCCGCTGCCGGAAGATAGTCGGTCAGCGTTGCGTATAGCTTGAGCGTGACCTGCATCGACGTCGCAGCACCGGATTGAGGGCCTGCTAACAGGCCTTAAGCTGCTTTCTGGGCGCAGGCGATGTACGAATCCATCAGTCGCGTCGGGTCGTCGATCAGTTTGTCCTTCCAGCCGCCAAGTTTGACGTGGCCCTGGATAAGGCCGCGGATGACGCCGACATGGTCCGTCAATCCCAGCGTCGTCGCACCGATCAGTGCATCCTCCTGAAATTCGAGTCGGATGTACCTGAAGGCCTTGTCGTCGCGCAACTCGACCGACGAGCCCCCCTTCTCGCGCGGAACGCCGGCCCATTGCCCGAACGAAGACGCGATCAACCCCACCGTGTCGAGCACGTTCATCGCCATGTTGCCTGGCGAGACGACCGACGCCCCTGCCATGTTGAGCGCCGCGACTCGAGCTTCGTCGACGGCGACGGGTTGAATCGCGTTGATCACGCGCTGTCCCGACGGATACTCCGGGGATTGTGAGACGTCGCCCGCGGCGTACACGCCCGCGACGTTGGTTTCCATCCGGCCGTCGACCAATATTCCCTGCTCGCATGCGATTCCGCTTCCTTTGAGCCAAGCGATGTTCGGCGAGACCCCCGTTGCGGAAATGATCACGTCGCACTCTTGCAGCGTTCCGTCGCTCAAGCTCGCCGCCAGGCGGCCGCGTCCCGGCTCGATCTTCTGCACCTTGGTGTCGGTGAGGACCCGGATACCCTTGCGCTCGCACCAGGTCTTGATCATCGCGCCGGCGCCTTCGGTCATCATGCGCGGCACCATCCGGTTGCCCATTTCGACGATCGTGAGGTCGACCCCTCGTGCGGCGAGCGCCTCCATGATGATGCAACCGATGAAACCCGCTCCCATCTGCACCACCTTGGCACCCGGTTTAGCGACAGCGAGGAGCTTGCGCGCGTCCGCAAGCGTCCAGCAGGTGAGAACGTTCGGAAGATCGACGCCGGGAATCGGCGGGCGATTCGGCGTCACCCCGGTCGAGATCAGCAGGCGGTCGTAGCTCATGACCTGGCCCGAGTCGAGTCGCACTTGTCGCTTGCTGCTATCCACGCTGTGCGCGCGGCCGGTTGCAAGCGCGATGCCGAGCTTCTCGAAGTGTTTTGGTTCCTTGCGCAGGTAGGTCCCCGCCTCCGCGATGTCACCCATCAGCAGGTACGGGATCGCCATCCGCGAATACGGAGGCTCGGGCTCATCGCCGAGCAGCGTGATCTCGTCCTTGGGGGCACGCTTCCGAAGGATCTCGGCGGCGACGACGCCCGCCGGACCGTTGCCTATGATCAGATGCTTCACGTCAATCCTCGAATCGACCAGCCTAGAAAAACGGGCGGCCGATGAGCCGCCCGACTCCAATTCGATTGCCGCGGTCACCTCAGCGTTGCCGTCCCCAGCCGCTCGCGCGTGGCCTTGGTCGGCACGCCGTTCGCGTCCCAGCCACGCACCTGGTAATACTCGGGCAGCATCTTGTCGAGCCCGTTGACGAGCCCCTTCGCCGGTCCGGTCTTTGCCGGCTCGGTCGTGAGGCGCGGCGGGAGTGAGTCGTCCTTCTTGGTGAATCCCGCTGCGATGTTGAACTCGCGCTCGAGGTTCCAGATGCGCTCGCCGACGACAGCGAGGTTCTCGAGCGACCAGTTGCCGTCGCATGCGGCCTGGAGCTGCGGCGCCACATCCTGAAGCGTCCAGGCGAACGAAGTGAACAGACAAAGCCCCGAGGAGTCGAAGACCGCCGTCGCATCCTGGAACGCCTTGACCAGCGCCGGCTTACCCTCGGTCTTCAGCGGATCGGTTTTCACCGGAATGCCGAGTACCTCGGATGCAACCGTGTACGAGCGCAGGTGGCACGCACCGCGATTCGAGGTCGCATAGGTCAGCCCCATTCCCTGGATGCCCCGCGAATCGTACGCGGGAAATTCCTGTCCCTTGACCGTCATCGACAGCTCGGGATGGCCGTACTTGGCGCACAGACGCTTCGATCCCTTGCCGACCTCCTTGCCGAATCCCTCACCGCGAGCCGTTTGCTCGGCAAGATAGGTGAGCGCCTTGGCCGAGCCGAACGGGGCCTCGATGCCGATCTGATCCTTGGTGAGCACGCCCATGGTGTAGAGCTCCATCACCGCGCCGACCGTCGCGCCGAAGGAGATCGGATCGAAACCGTCCTCGTTGCAGACGAAGTTGGCGTAAGTGAGCGCTTCGAGGTCGTTGACGCCGTTCGCCGCACCGAGCGCCCACGCGGCTTCGTATTCGAGGCCGCCGGAGGCGCCCCAGTACTGCGGCTTGTTGACCACGGTGTAGTGCGTCTCGTCCATCTTGGAGATGCGGCCGCAGGCGATCGTGCAGCCGAAGCACGCCTGGTTGGTCACGAGATTCGGCTTGCCGTCGGTCTTGCGCGGGGCGTGCATCGCTTCCGCCGAGATATCCTTCGCGCCCTCGAACTGCACGTCCCGGTGGTTGCGCGTGGGCAGCGCGCCGATCTCGTTGATGACATTCATCAGAACTTGCGTTCCGAACTTGGGCAGCCCCTGTCCGGTGACGGCGTTGTCGGCAAGCACCTTCTTCGCCGCCGTCGTGGCCTTCATGAACCCCTTCGGGTCGCGGACGTTGCCCACGCCCTTGGTTCCGCGAACGGCGATCGCCTTCAGGTTCTTCGAGCCCATGACGGCGCCGACTCCGGATCGTCCGGCCGCACGGTGCAGATCGTTGATCACGCAAGCGAACAGGCATTGCGTTTCGCCTGCGCGCCCGATGGAAGACACGCGGAGCTGCGGGTCCTGGTACTTCTTCTTGAGCGCGCCCTCCGTATCCCAGGTCGTCTTACCCCAGATCTCGCTCGCGTCGACGAGCTCGGCCTTGTCGTCCTCGATGTGCAGGTAGACGGGCTTGGCGGACTTGCCTTCGAAGATGATCATGTCCCAGCCCGCCATCTTCAGCTCGGCACCGAAATAGCCGCCCGAATTCGAGCAGGCGATGGCCCCGGTGAGCGGCCCCTTGGTGATCACCGAATAGCGCCCCCCGGTGGACGCCATCGTTCCGGTCAGCGGACCGGTGGCGAAGATAAGCTTGTTCTGCGGCGACAGGGGATCGACCTTGGCGTCGACTTCCGCGGTGAAGTATCGCGTTGCAAGCCCGCGCTGGCCGAGGTACTGCATCGCCCAATCCATGTTGAGCGGTTCGGGTGTGCAGGTGCCGCGGGAGAGATCCACTCGGAGAATCCTTCTGGCCCATGACATGTTTCGTCTCCTTCAATTCGATCGGTACGCGTGCGCGCCGGTGCAAGCTTTAGTCCGCGTGGCCGGCGGCGGGCTGCGAATCGAGCTTCTGCGCCCATTGGCGCATGCGATCGAGGCCGGTCCAGTCCGCGTCGATGTAGGTAATGGCGCCTGTGGGGCACGCCTCGGCGCAAGCTGGCTGCCCGTCGCACAGGTCGCATTTCTGGACCTTTCCCAGCTCCGCGACATAGTTGACGGTGCCGAAAGGACAAGCGATCGTGCACACCTTGCAACCGACGCAGACATCCGTCAGGACCACCTTGGCGCCGGTCGACTTGTCGACGCGGATCGCGTCGACCGGGCAGGCGTGAAGGCACCACGCCTCGTCGCATTGAGTGCAGGTGTACGGAACCTTGCGCCCGGTCTGGTGAAAATCGAAGACCTTGATCCGCGACTTCGCCGGAGCGAACACGCCATAGTTTTCGTAGGAACAAGCCATTTCGCACTGCAGACAGCCGGTGCACTTGGCGGGATCGATGTGAAGGGATTTCTGCACGATCTACTCCTGCTCAGAAAATCGGCGGTGGTGAAAGCGCACGCTCCAAACGGACGACCTTACGACCGACCATGCGCGAACTCGGGATGGGCTACCTCGCCGGACCATTATAGGAGCGGTCTCTCGGGATCGCAAACGCGCATTGGGCCACCTGCCGTGCACCGGTCAGGCTGCCTTGGGCTGCCGAAATGGTCAGCGCAAGACGAAGTCGACCCGTGTCGGCTTGCCGTTGTCTTTCAAGCCCTCAGCGTCGAGCCGCGGCGCCACCAGAAACACCCGCTCGCTGGGGGCATGCTCGCCGTCCACCAGCCTGGTGCGGACAACCTGGGCGCGATGCTCCGCGAGCACGCGCAGATCTTCGTCGCTCACCTTGGCGTTGGCCGTGAGCAGCGCCTCCATCTCTGCGCGCGGCAGGTCCTTGGGGAAGCCTATCGCGTTGCGCGGCTTGGGAAAGTCCGCCGCCTTGTAGGCGCGCGTCAGCAGGGCCTCGTACTCGCTGGGAGTCACTTCGACGGAGTCCACCGAGGTCGGAGGCTCGCCGCTTCGCGCCAGGTCGTTGAATTTCTGCATGCGGACCAGTCGCTCCACGCTGGCGCGCTTGAGCCCCTCGCGGTCCTGGGCAGGGTCGACACGTCCCGCGACGTCGAGCTTCACCGCGGGACGGTCGATGAGTGCCTTCGCGACCGCCTTGATCTTTCCTTCGCTCGGTTGATCGATCACCGCGGAACCGGGTGCGAACTCGATGTATGCGAGCTCCTCTCCGTGGCCGGAAAGCGCGCCCAACAGCGCGAAGGGTGCGGTCACGACCTTAAGGATGAGGTTCACCAGCGCGCGGAAAACCAGTGCGCCGACCGAGAACTTCGGGTCGTCGATCGAGCCGCTGACTGGCAGATCGAACTTGATGACCCCGTTGCGATCCTTGAGCAATGCCACCGCCAGCAGGACGGGAGCCTTGATCGCGTCGGGGCTCTCGACCTTCTCGCCGAAGGTAAGCTGATCGAGAATGATGGTGTTCTCGGCCTTGAGCGTGCGGTTGTCGACCAAGTAGCTCACCTTCATCGACAGCTTTCCCTTCTCGATGCCGTAACCAACGTACTTTCCCGAATAAGGCGTCAGCGGCGGGAGATCGATGTCGGTCGCGCTCGCCTTGACGTCGAGAAACAGGTTTTGCGCCAGAGGATTGATGCGGCCGCTGATCTCGACCGGTGCACTGCCCTGAACGCTGCCTCGCAACTCCATGTCGGCCGGCTTATCGAAGGCGAGCGACGACAAGCTCCCGGTGACACCGGTCAGGTTGGCGGAGTAGTTCGGCCGGATGAAGTGGTCGGTGAAGTCGACGTTACCGCCGGTCAGCGTTGCCTTGCCCAGCCTGAGCCACGTGGTGGCCGTTCCTGGCGGCGAGGCCACCTGGACGGTGTTCGGCTCCGCCGATGGCGTCGGCGGTGCAGCAGGGGCGCGTCCCCGCTCGAGTTGTTGCAGGTTGAACTCGCCGTTCTCGTTGAGCAGCAGGCGCGCGAAGAAATCGTTGAGCGTAACCTCCCCCACGCTGACCGCCAGCGGCTCGAGCTGTGCATCGACGTTCGCGAGCGTGAGCTTCTTCCATTTGAGCAGATCGGCTTCATTGGCCTCGTCCAGCGCCGCCACGTCGCCGAGGACGAGATCTCCCTTGAACCCGGCACGCAAAGCCGTGCCGGTCGCGAGGTCGACGTTGCCTCTGGCCGACGCCGTGCCGCCGGTGAGTACGACGCGCGCTTCCCGAGCAATGTACGGCTGGAACAGTACGAGATCGATGTCCTTCGCGACGACGTTGAGCGACGCCGCGAACGGCGTGGTCGCGACCGGGCCGGCCAGCGACACCGTGCCGCGCTTGTTGACCGTCGCCTTGAGCGTCGCGTGCCCCTTGGTGGTGGCGGTGCGGGACAGGTTTTCTCCATTCAGCAAAACGCGGCTCAGCGCGATGCGCGCCGGCGGGGCCACGGTTTCATCAGTGATGGTAGCGGACAAATCATCGAGCGCCACCTTGTCCGCATCGACGTGCCATGCTTCGCCGCCAGCCGTGGCAGCGGCGCCGCGTTCCCGAGTGCGGATCAGCCGGTCGAAGTTGATGCTGCCGTCGGCGTAGCGACGCATCGTCGCCACGGCACCTCGGCTCTCTATCGATTCGAAGCTGATCGCATGCTTCGAGACGTCGACGGAGCCGCCGTGTGCGGCAAGCACCGGTATCCGCCATAGCGGTTCCTTTTCGTCCGGCAGGCGCATCTTCAGGTTGTTCGCCGTGGCCTCGAGGTTCGTCAGCGTCAGCGCGCCGGCTCCGCTGCCATCGTAGTGAATGTCGGTTGAAGCGTCGAGCGTACCGTCGTCGACTGCGAGGTTGAGCGCGCTTGTGTAGTACGGGAAAAGAAGGGCGAGGTGAAAGCCAGTCAACTCCAGCCTACTGTCGGCACGTGCCGGCGTAAGGGCGAGCGTCCCTTGCTGCGATAAGCGCGCGCCCGTATTGCTCACGAACGAGAACGTCACGCTCGCCTTTTGATCCGGCGCGGAGGCGAGGTTTGAGATCTGAATTGCTACCTCGTTCAGCGTTGAGGCGAAGGCTGGATTGACGCTCGCGTCTGCGAGACGCACGGTGCCATGGTTGATCGCGATGTTCGCGACACGGAAGCGGAAAGGTTGCGAGGAAGCGGTGCCCGAACCGGATGGGACGAGCTTCGCAAGGTTCAGCTCGCCACTCGCATCGCGGCTGATTTCGAGCTCGACCCCGTCTGCGGCGACCGAACCTAGATCGGCGCGACGACCGGTAAGGTCGAGGCGATCGATTGCGAGGGCGAGCGATGGTGCGCGCAGGAGCTTCGCTCCACTGCGCTCGCTCAATGCTAGGTCGGTGACCCGGAAAGATCCTGCAAGCGTCAGCTGCGGCGGCTCGCTGCCACGGCCCACGAAGCTCAGGTCCGCGTTGGCGTCGAGCAGGCCCGAGTCCACCTTGAAGGGCAAGGATGCGGGGACATACTCGATATAGGTCGGCAGCGCCAAGCTCCCGAGCTCCCAATGCAGCACCGTCTCGTGGGTATCCTTGAAGGGGCGCGTCTCACCGTCGATCGCGACTGGGCGCCCGTTGACCAGCGCGGAGAACCTGGGCTCGACCTTGATCTCCGTCTGGGTTGGCAGACTCGAAAGAAAAGGAATGCCGATCTTGAGCTCAGTGATCTCGTGCTTCCGATGCTCCGGGCGGTCGTCGAAGGCGATGCGGCCGTCGATCACCTCGATGTTGCTCACCGAAAAGCGCGGCGGTGGAGCCGAGGAATCCGCCGGCGCCCGGTCGAGAAGGTCGGAGAAGTTGTACGTCTTGTCGGCATTGCGCACGACGTTCAGCGCGGGCTGGGTCAGCTTGAGCTCGCTTATGACGGGCGCCCAGCGAAAGAGCGAGGCAACCTCGGCGTTGACGTAGAACTCCACCAGCGTGAGCATTGGCGGGCCCTGGCCGCGCTCGCTGATGGACACGTCGTGCAGCGTCGCGGAGCCTGCGAATGGATTGATGTCGAGCCGGGCGATCGTGACGTTGCGATCGAGCGCAGCGGACAACTGGCGCTCCAGCGCGGGCCGGACCAGCACGGGCGCCACCAGGAAGCCCAAGACAGCGAACCCGATCAGGATTCCGCCGGTCCAGAACAAGATGCGGCGCAGATGCTCGCGAAGCCACAAGGCAAACGCCTCGACAGAGCGCCAGGCATCCCCTGAAAAGCGACCACCCATGTGGGAAGCCCAACGAACCGAGTCGATTGCCATGCTAGATGGAGCGCTGGTCCCGGTCGGCGAGACGCGGACGAGAGAAGGCGGATCGGCCCGAGGCGCCAAGCCGCGGCCGCGTTACACGGCTTACTTGACGATCGCCCAGCTCTGGTCGGGGTTGTACGCCCTCATGGCCTTGGCCATGGCGGTAGTCTTTTCCCCGAGATCCTTCTCGTACACGGTGCCGTCCTGATTGACGATGAACGTCATGATTCCCGAATTGCCATAGATCGCCGGGTACGCGACGACCGCGAAGCCGCCCAGAAGTCTGCCGCGAACCACGTAGCTGCGCGCGCCGCCGGGTGCGCCCTTGCCCTGGGCGGTCAGCAGGCGGAAGTGGTAGCCGTGATAGGGCGCGCCCTTGGCTCCCTTTCCCTGATAACCTTCGGCCGCCGCCTCGCCTACCAATGGTCCGAGCGGGCTCTGCGGCTCGCCTTCCTTGGTCGGCCAATAGAGTCCGTCCTTCTTGCCTTTGGTGCTGATGAACTTGCCGGCGTAGTCGAGCAATCCGTCGCCGTTGCGATCTTCGCCGGCGTAGTCCAGCTCGGCATCAACGATCGCCCGCATGATCTGGATCGCGTCGAGCTCGTTTTGACCGATGCGTCGAGCCAATAATTCCCTCGCTCCGGCGCCGGTGTCGAGCGTCCAGCCCTTGGCGCCTTTGACCGCGGGAATCGGCAAGGGCCAGTCGTCCTTGCCAACAACGAGCATCGCCTTGGCATCGCTCTGCTTCTCGATGCTGTGCTTCTCCGCGTAATCCGCAGCGAACTGCGCTGCGCTCCGCTTGTCCTGGACCGCATCGCCCGAGTGGATCAGGGAGCTGCCAGCGGGCCCGAGCAGCGCAGCCAAGGTCTTGCTGTCGTTCGCCTTGGCGGCGTCTGCGAGCGCCTGAAACGCCTCGTCGGGTGTCGCGAAAGCCTTCTGAGCCGGGGCCTTTGGCTTCGCCGGAGCGTTTGCGGCGTCCGCTGTTCCTGCGCCGATCGCAAGTGCAGCAACGACGGCGATGATGAGAGGAGCGCGGAATGAGTGACGCTTATTCACGGTTCGAGTCGGTTTGCCGTTCATGATGTCATCCTCTCGCTTTAGCGCCTGCCGCCACCGCCCCGGCCACCACCACCGCCACGCCCCCCTCCGCCGCCGGCGCGCGCGCCTCCCCCACCACCACCATAGCTGCGATTACCCATGCTTGCGTTGCCTCGGCTGGAGGAAGCGCGCGCCTGAGCGCCGCCACCGCCCGTGTTGAATCCGCCACCACCGCGGCTCGCGCCGGCACCGCCGCCAAGATCGCGCGCCCCGGCGCTGGCCCCTCGATTGCCACCAGCCTGCCCGCCGAAGTCGCGACCTCCCGCACCCTGTCCGACGCCGCGGTTGGCCGCACTCTGCAACCCGGAGCGGTCGTTCAGGCCCTGGCCTCCGAGCCCGCCCTCGCGCCCGCGAAACTGGTCGCGTGCCTGCGCCGCCTGGCGATCGTAGTTGCCGTACTTCTGGCGCGAGGCGTTGTCACGGTAGGCCACGCCCTGGCGGTTCTTTGGGTTGTGCTGCCAATTGCCGTTCGAGATATTGCTGCGGTTGAAGTTGTTGTAGCGGTTGACGTTGACGTTGACGTCGCCGCGCCCCCAGTTGCAGCCGCCCCACAGCGCCGCGCCCGCGGCGATGCCAACGCCCCAGAAAAAGCCGCTGACGAATGCACCCCCGAGGGGCGCCCAATACGGCGGATAGTACGGCGGGTACGCCGGGTACGGCCACGCCCCGTAGACCACGGTGGGCTGGTACGTCGGCACATAGATGACCTCGGGATTCGCAGGCTGGATCACGATGACCTGCTTGCCCTCCTGTGTCTGCGTCTCCACCGTCTGGTGCTCGTCGCTCTTGAGATTGCCTGCGGTCTGCGCCCTCTGCCGCAGGCTCTGGATCGTGTCCATCACCTCTTTTTGCTGGCCGAGGAATGCGTCGCCGAGCTTTTGCGTCCAGGCGAGGTCCTTGTTCATGCGGTCGAGAACCTCCGGAAACGCGGTGAGCGACTTGACGCTTTCGTCCCAGTTCTGGCCTTGCAGCGCGTCCTGCAGCGCGTTGCCCTTGAGGCCCTTGTTCTGTTCAGCCCAGCGCGCCGCCTCGACGATCTGCAGCGGATAAGTCGACGCCATCAATACTTGCGCAACCAGCGCGTCGGGATAGAGAGCAATCGGGGCGAGCATCGCGTCGAGCTCTTCCTGCCTGAAGGCCTGGCCGCCTCCTGCTGGTGCTGCTCCGGCCGCCGCAGGCTGCTGCGGCGGCGGGGTCTGCGCGCCAACCGACGTCGGCAGCGCGAGAGCCAGCATCACGACGTAGCAGGCTGTGCGAACGAAGATCGACGCCGATGAGGACGAGCTTGGGTAGTTCATGTGAAAAGCCTCTTCGAAGGGATCGCGCATCGCCGGGTGGATCGGCGAGGGTCGCTGCACGCGTACGGCGCCCATTATGCACGAAGTCGTTATATTGGGCATCGTGCCCCCGCGCAACCGCGTGCGGTTCCAGGCGAGGCTCGTCGTGGCGATACGCGCGGGATGCATCGAAGCGGAAAGCGTCACTGGGGAGCGATGAGGCGGGCGACGAGGTTCATCGGCCCTCGGATAGAATATGGTTGACGCGTGCCCGGCGGTCAAAGAAGCCTATTTAGCGCTGTCTCTCCTCGGGGACACAATTGTGAAAATTTTGCAACGCCTGCTGGCGTCGAGCCTGGTCGCGCTCGCTTTCGCGAGTCCGGCGCAGGCGGCCGACACTGCCGCTCCCGCGCAGCCGATCGACACCTCGGCACCAGCGCGGCAAACCGCGCCTGTCGTTCTCGCGAACCGCACCATTATCGTCTTGCGCGGCCCCATCGCAGGCTACTCCGCCCGCGAGCGCGCGAATAGCGCAATGAGGCACATCGACGGCGCGCTCGAAAGCGAAGAGTCTCCAGCCGTATCGACCGAGGATACCGAAGACGGCACGCAAGTCCTGCTTGGCAGCAAGCTCGCATTCCTGGTGACGCGCATCGACATCGACCCCCTCATCGGCGAGACCACGCAGAACGTCGCACGCGAAGCGGGGAAGCGCCTCGAGCGTGCCGTCACCCAGTATCGCGAGCAGCACACGCCACGCTACCTGCTGATCCAGACCGGATGGGCCGCCCTTGCCACGGCGATCTTCGCCGCGGTTCTGTGGCTGTTGTTTATCGTCGATCGCTGGGCCGGACGTCGCGTCGCCGCCGCGGCTGCGGCACGAGCGGAAAGGGTCCACGTGCATGGCGTGAGCCTTCTCGATCCCTATCAGATGCGTTGGGTCGCGCGGCGTCTCTTCGCCGCGCTCATCTGGGCCGTCGGTCTGCTTGCGACCTATGGCTGGCTCACGTTCACCCTGAAGCTGTTTCCCTACACCCGCCCCTGGGGCGAGCACATGGAGGGGAATCTGTTAGAGATCGTAGGCGACGTCGCGCTGGCTATCGTCAACGCGATCCCCGGGCTTCTGGTCGTTGTGGTGATTGTGCTGATTGCACGCCTGATCATCCGCTTCGCGAATATCTTCTTCGATCGTGTCCAGCGCGGCTCGATCACGATGTGGGGGCTCGACCCTGATACTGTGGTTCCCACTCGGCGGATTTTTCAGATCGTCGTCTTGGCTTTTGCGCTGGCGCTGAGTTATCCGTACCTGCCGGGCTCGGACACCGAGGCATTCAAGGGCGTATCGGTCCTGGTGGGACTGATGGTTTCAATCGGCGCGTCGAGCCTCGTCGGGCAAGCGGTAAGCGGACTCATCCTTACCTACACGCGCGCATTTCGACCGGGCGAGTACGTTCGCATCGGCGACACCGAAGGCACCGTCGTGGGAATCGGCGCATTCTCGACGCGGGTGCGAACCGGGCTGGGCGAAGAAGTGATGGTGCCGAATAGTCTCGCACTTCAGAACACGACCAAGAATTTCTCTCGCGCATTTTCAGGCACCGGGTTCGTGGTCAACACGAGCGTCACCATCGGATACTCGACGCCGTGGCGGCAGGTCCACGCGATGCTCGAGGAGGCGGCGCGGCGCACGAACGACATCGCGCGCGACCCCGCACCCTATGTGCGGCAGACTGCGCTATCGGATTTCTACGTCGTCTATCACCTTATCGCCTATTCGCCGATCGATCACCCGGTCAAACGCATCGACATGTTGAGCGAGCTTCACGCCAACATCCAGGACGTGTTCAACGAGCACGGCGTGCAGATCATGTCGCCGCACTACATGACCGAGACGGCCGAACCACAGGTGGTGCCGAAGGAGCGCTGGTACGAGGCTCCGGCGAAGCCGTCGGCGTCGACTGGCGGCGACGCCGGCGCGAAAAACAAGCCTTAAGCCGCCGCGGTGGGCTCCGGCGGCGCCGCTGCGGGTGCGGCTTGCGCGGCTTCTTCGGCGATCGCTTTCATCGACAGGCGAACGCGCCCCTTCTCGTCGGCTTCGAGAACCTTCACGCGCACCGCCTGTCCCTCCTTGAGGTAATCGGAAACGTTGTTCACCCGCTCCTTGGCGATCTGCGAGATGTGCAGCAGGCCGTCGCGCCCGGGGAGGATCTGCACGATGGCGCCGAAATCGAGCAGGCGCAGCACGGTGCCTTCGTAGATCCTGCCGACCTCGACGTCGGCGGTGATGTCCTCGATGCGCTTGCGCGCGGCGTTGCATGCGTCGGCATTAACCGAAGCGATCGTCACGGTGCCGTCATCCTTGATGTCGATGGTGGTGCCGGTCTCCTCGGTGAGCGCACGGATCACCGCTCCGCCCTTGCCGATCACGTCGCGGATCTTCTCGGGGTTGATCTTGAAGCTCATCATCCGCGGCGCGTGCTGCGAGATCTCGGGACGGGCGTGCGGAATCGCCTGCTGCATCAAGTGCAGGACGTGCATGCGTCCTTCGCGCGCCTGCGACAAGGCGACCGCCATGATCTCCTTGGTGATGCCCTGGATCTTGATGTCCATCTGCAGCGCCGTCACCCCCCGATCGGTGCCGGCGACCTTGAAGTCCATGTCGCCCAGGTGATCCTCGTCGCCCAGGATGTCGGATAGCACCGCGAAGCGGTTGCCCTCCTTGATCAAACCCATGGCGATGCCGGCCACGTGCGCCTTCATCGGGACTCCGGCGTCCATCAGCGCGAGGCTCGCCCCGCACACCGAAGCCATCGAAGAGCTGCCGTTGGATTCGGTGATCTCCGAGACCACTCGGATGGAATAAGCGAACTCCTCGGCAGTGGGCAGCACCGCAGCCAGCGCGCGCTTGGCGAGCCGGCCGTGGCCGACCTCGCGACGCTTCGGCGCGCCGACGCGTCCGGTCTCGCCGGTGGCGTACGGCGGCATGTTGTAATGGAGCATGAAGCGCTCGCGATACTCGCCCTGCAGCGCATCGATGATCTGCTCGTCGCGCGCGGTGCCGAGCGTGGCTACGACCATCGCCTGAGTCTCGCCGCGGGTGAACAGCGCGGAACCGTGGGTTCGGGGTAGCACTCCGGCGCGAATGGCGATCGGGCGCACGGTGCGCGTGTCGCGTCCGTCGATGCGCGGCTCGCCGGCCAGGATCTGGCTACGCACGATCTTCGCTTCGAGCTCGAACAATAGATTCGACACGTGATTCTTCTGATCCGGGGTCGCGTCGGTCGGTACGCAGCTCGCCTCGACCTTCTCGGCGATCTCTTTCAGGCGCTGCTGTCGCGTCTGCTTCTGCCGTAACCCGTATGCCGCACGCAAGTCGGCTTCGCCGGCAGCGGCGACGCTCGCGATCATCGCTTCGTCCTTGGCGGGCGGCTGCCACTCCCACAGCGGCTTCCCGGCTTCCTCGACCAGCTGATGGATCAGCTCGATGACCGCCTGCTGCTGCTGGTGGCCGAAGACCACCGCGCCCAGCATCACTTCCTCGGGCAACTCCTTCGCCTCGGATTCGACCATCAACACCGCGGCCTCGGTGCCGGCGACGACCAGATCGAGCTTGGAGACCCCGAGCTCGGTCTTGGTCGGATTGAGCACGTACTGGCCGTCGACAAAGCCGACGCGCGCCGCGCCGATCGGGCCGTTGAAAGGAATGCCAGAGAGCGCGATCGCCGCCGAAGCGCCGACCATCGCCGGAACGTCGGGATCGATCTCGGGATCGACCGACATCACCGTCGCGATCACTTGCACTTCGTTGTAGAAGCCGTCGGGGAACAGAGGTCGGATCGGCCGGTCGATCAGCCGCGAGGTGAGCGTCTCCTTTTCGGAGGGCCGGCCTTCGCGCTTGAAAAAGCCGCCGGGGATGCGGCCGGCCGCATAAGTCTTTTCCTGGTAGTCGACGGTCAGGGGAAAGAAATCCTGGCCCGGTCTTGCCTGCTTGGTGCCGACCACGGTGACCAGCACGACGCTGTCGTCGAGGCTCGCCAGCACGGCGCCGCCAGCCTGGCGGGCGATCTCGCCTGTCTCCAGCGTCAGCGTGTGGCGTCCGTAAGGTATCGACTTCTTGATGGCATTGGGCACGTTAGTCCTCGGGGTCCAGAAGCGACAATGGCCGCCGCGGTCGGTGACTCAAGCGGCAGCCATTGTCAGGTTGTGCATGCGGGTGGCGTGCGCGGGCGCCTTTCGCGCCTTACTTGCGCAGCCCCAGCTTGTCGATGAGATCGCGGTAGGTTTCCGCGTTTCGCGTCTTGAGGTAGTCGAGAAGCTTGCGCCGGCGCGACACCATGCGCAGCAGGCCCCGGCGCGAATGATGATCCTTGACGTTGATCTTGAAGTGGTCATTCAGACCGTTGATGCGCGCAGTCAACAGCGCGATCTGCACTTCGGGCGAGCCTGTGTCGCCCTTCGCGCGCTGGTGCGCGGCGATGACTTTGGCTTTTTCCTGCACCGTGACTGCCATGCTGTCTCTCTTCTCTACTGGCTTCGCGAAAGAGCGCGATTTTACCTCGGAAAGTGCTTAGGATTCAAGCGATTCGATCGATGGCCGCGCTGGCGCGGCGACAAGGCGGCGAGGCTGCAACTTGCCGTGGTGGGAATGCGCCACGCCGGCGAAAACATCCGTGGCATATACGCGGTATATGCCCTCTGGTACCCCGGCGCGAGCGACCGCTTGCCCCTGGCGCAGGCGTGCCGCTTCGTCTGCTGTCAGATCGATCCTCGGGAGCGCAGCCACCAGCGCGTCGGTCGCGAGGAGGCGAAGGTCGCGTTCCGCCTCGGAGAGCGTCGCCAGCGTCTCGAGCGTCGCCGCGGCGCGCAGATCGAAGCCGCCTGTGGCGGCCCGGCGCAGCGCGGCGAGGTGTGCGCCGCAGCCCAGCGCCTCGCCGATGTCCTCCGCTAGCACGCGAACGTAGGTGCCCTTGCCGCAGCGCACCCAGATCACGAAATCCGGCGGAGACCAGTGCTCGAGCGCAAGCTCGCTCACGACGACGTTGCGCTCGGCGCGCGGGATCTCGACGCCGGCGCGCGCGTACTCGTAGTAATTGCGGCCCCGGTACTTGAGCGCGGCGTGACGCGGCGGGCGCTGCGCGATGGTGCCAACGAACCGCGGCAGCACCGCTTCGACATCGTCGCGAGAGACCTCGATCGGTCGCGCGCGCAGGACTTCGCCTTCCGCATCGGCGGTGCTCGTCGTGACGCCCAGTCGAATCGTGGCGACGTAGCTCTTGTCCGCGTCGAGCAGCATGTGGGCGAACTTGGTCGCCTCGCCAAGGCATATGGGCAGGAGGCCGCTCGCCAGCGGATCGAGCGTCCCCGTGTGTCCCGCTTTTTCGGCGCGGTAGAGACGCTTCACCCGTTGCAACGCGGCGTTCGACGTCAGGCCAACCGGCTTGTCGAGCAGGAGCACGCCGTCGACGCGACGGCGCTGGATGCTAGCCGAGGGCCGTATGGCTACCGCCCCCGCTTGGTCTCTATGGCGTGTGCTTGCTGTCTTCATCGACCGCTTCGTCGATCAGCTTGGAAAGCCGGATCCCCGCTTCGATCGAATCGTCGTAGACGAACTCCAGCCGCGGCACCGAGTAGAGCTTGAGCCGGTGCGCGAGCTCGCTGCGCAGATAGCCTGCAGCGTGTTGCAGCGCCTGCACCGTGGTCTGCGCGTGCTCGGCGCCGGCGAGATGGGTGAAGGCGACCTTCGCGTGCGTAAGGTCGGGTGAGACGTCGACTGCAGTGATGGTGACCATCCCCACGCGTGGATCCTTCAGGTGCAGGCGCAGCAGGTCTGCCAGCTCGCGCTGAATCTGGTCGCCGACGCGCTGGGCGCGCGGAGAGTGTTTTTTCATTGGTGTAGGCGCAGTCCCTCACGCCTGCCCCTCTCCCCCGGGGAGAGGGGTTCGAGTCTTTGTCGCCTCTCCCTCCGGGAGAGAGCCTGCCCCCGACCTGATCGGGGGTCGCCGCGCGCCAGCGCGGCGGGTGAGGGAGTTTGTTCGGTCGCTACAGCGTCCGTGTCACCTCGACGATCTCGTAGATCTCGAGCTGATCGCCCTTCTGGATGTCGTTGAAGTTCTTGAGCGACAGCCCGCATTCGAAACCGGCCTTGACCTCGCGGACGTCGTCCTTGAAGCGCTTGAGCGAGTCGAGCTCGCCGTCGAAGATCACGACGTTGTCGCGCAGCAGCCGTACCTTGGTTCCGCGCCGCACCAGGCCTTCGGTGACGTAACAGCCGGCGACGGTGCCGACCTTGGATATCTTGTAGACCTCGCGCACCTCGACCAATCCGAGCTGGTTCTCCTTGCGCTCGGGCGCGAGCATGCCCGACAGGGCGGCCTTCACCTCGTCCACCGCTTCGTAAATGATGTTGTAGTAGCGGATGTCGACTCCGGAACTCTCGGCGAGCTTCCGGGCGGCCGCATCGGCTCGGGTGTTGAAGCCGATGATCACCGCTTTGGACGCGAGCGCCAGGTTCACGTCGGACTCGGTGATGCCACCCACCGCGGCGTGCACGATGTTGACCTTGACCTCGTCGGTCGACAGCTTGCCAAGCGCATTGGCCAGCGCCTCGTAGCTGCCCTGCACGTCGGCCTTGATGATCAAGGCGAGGGTCTTGATCTCGCTCTCGCCCATCTCGCCGAACATGTTCTCGAGCTTGGCCGCCTGCTGCTTGGCGAGCTTCACGTCGCGGAACTTGCCCTGGCGGAAGAGCGCGATTTCGCGCGCCTTGCGCTCGTCGCCGAGCGCGAGCAGCTCTTCGCCCGCGAGCGGAACGTCGGAAAGGCCCTGGATCTCCGCGGGAATCGCCGGCCCTACGGCCGCGACCGATTTGCCCGCCTCGTCGCTCATCGCCCGAACGCGTCCGAATACCGCGCCCGCCAGCACGACGTCGCCACGCTTGAGCGTTCCCGACTGCACCAGGATCGTGGCGACGGGACCCTTGCCCTTGTCCAGGCGCGACTCGATGACGATGCCTTTGGCCGGGGCGTCGCGCGGCGCCTTGAGCTCGAGCACTTCGGCCTGTAGCAGGATCGCTTCGAGCAGCGCGTCGATGCCCTTGCCGGTCTTGGCGGAGACTTCGACGAACTGAGCCTCGCCGCCGTATTCCTCGGGCAGCACGCCTTCGGTGACGAGCCCCTGCTTGACGCGCTCGGGGTTGGCTTCCGGCTTGTCGATCTTGTTGATCGCGACGACGATCGGCACGTTGCCCGCCTTGGCGTGCGCGATGGCCTCCTTGGTCTGAGGCATGACGCCGTCGTCGGCCGCGACGACCAGAACGACGATGTCGGTGACCTTCGCGCCACGTGCGCGCATCGCGGTGAACGCCTCGTGGCCGGGCGTATCGAGAAAGGTGATCACACCCCTCGGCGTCTCGACGTGGTAGGCGCCGATATGCTGGGTGATGCCGCCAGCCTCGCCACTCGCGACGCGCGTGCGGCGTATGGTGTCCAGAAGCGAGGTCTTGCCGTGGTCGACGTGGCCCATCACGGTCACGACCGGCGGCCGCGGCAGCAACTCTGCCGACGTGTGCTCCGCGCTCTCGGCAAGGAAAGCGTCGGGATCGTCGAGCTTGGCAGCGATCGACTTGTGGCCCATTTCCTGGACCACGATCATCGCCGTTTCCTGGTCGAGCACCTGATTGATGGTGACCATCGTACCGAGCTTCATCATTGTCTTGATGATCTCGGCCGCCTTCACCGACATCTTGCGCGCGAGATCGGCTACGGTGATCGTCTCCGGGACGGAGACCTCGCGGATGATCGGCTCCGGCGGCGCTACCTGCGCGGCCTCTCCGTCGCCCTCGCCTTCCTCGTGGCGGTGCCGGCCGGTCTTGGGCTGCTTCCATCCCGCGACCGCGGTGCCGCCAGTGACGTCGCCGCGCAGCTTGAGCGCGCGGCGCCGCGCGGCCTCTTCCTGGAACGCCGTGGCCGACGGCTTGCGCGAGGGCTTCTCCTTCTTCGCTCCCGGCTTGGCCGCCGGCTTGTGCAGCGTCCCTTCGGTCTTGGCTTTGACCTCGGGCTTCGCTTCGGCGACCGGCGCCGCCGCGGCCTGCGGTTGCTTGGCGGCGGCAGCCGCGGCTTCGGCGGCTGCCTTTTCAGCCGCCTCCTCGGCCTCCTTCTCCTTCTTGGTCTTGCGCTTCTTCGCCTGTTCCTGCTTCTGCTGCACCTCTTCCTGCTGCTTGGCGATCAGCGCCGCGGCCTTGCGTTCTTCCTCCTCGCGCGCCGCGATCTCGGCGGCGGTGATCACCGGTTGCGGTGGCGCCGCCTCTTCCGCGGCGGGCGCAGCCTCGGCGCCGTCGCGCTTGACGAACACGCGCTTCTTGCGCACTTCGACCTGGATGGTGCGCGCGCGCCCCGTGCTGTCGGCAGCCTTGATCTCGGTGGTCTGCTTGCGGGTGAGCGTGATCTTCTTCTTCTGCTCCACCGCGCCGTGCTGCTTGCGCAGGTAGTCCAGAAGGCGCGTCTTGTCCTGCTCGGAGAGCTTGTCGCCTTCCTTCTTGCCGACAACGCCCGCCTTGGTGAGCTGCTCGAGCAGCACACCCTGCGGCATTTTCAGTTCGGTTGCGAATTTTTCGATTGTCGTCTGAGCCATGGTCGTTCTCCGGGCGCCTCGCCTCAGTGCCCTTCGTTCGCGCTCTCTGCGCTCTCCGTGTTTTCGTTCTCAAACCAGTGCGCGCGGGCCTTCATGATCAAGTCCTGCGCGCGCTCCGCCGACAAGCCGGTAAGCTCGACCAACTCGTCGACAGCGAGATCGGCGAGAGCGTCGCGCGTGGTGACTCCCTTCTCGGCGAGAAGGCCCGCGGTCTCGGTATCCATGCCCTCGAGGTTGAGCAGATCCTCGGCTACGTTCTCCACCGATTCCTCGCGCACGATCGCTTCGGTGAGCAGCGCGTTGCGTGCGCGGCTGCGGAGCTCGTTCACCGTGTCCTCGTCGAAGGACTCGATCTCCAGCATCTCGTTCAAGGGCACGTAGGCGATTTCCTCGAGCGTCGAGAAGCCTTCCTGGATCAGGATGTCGGCGACCTCCTGGTCGACGTCGAGCCTTTCCATGAACAGGGCGCGGATCTTCTCGCTCTCCTGCAGATGCTTCTGCTGCGACTCTTCCACGCCCATCAGGTTGATCTCCCAGCCGGTCAACTCGGAGGCGAGCCGGACGTTCTGCCCGCTGCGGCCGATGGCCATCGCCAGATTTTCCTCGTCGACGACCACGTCCATGGCGTGCTTTTCCTCGTCGACCAGAATGCTCGATATCTCCGCTGGCGCCAGCGCGTTGACGACGAACTTCGCCGGATCGTCTGAGTAGAGCACGATGTCGACGCGCTCGCCCGCGAGCTCGTTGGTCACCGCGGTCACGCGCGAACCGCGCATGCCGATGCAGGTGCCCTGCGGATCGAGCCGCGGATCGTTGGACTTGACCGCGATCTTGGCGCGGATGCCCGGGTCGCGCGCGGCGGCCTTGATCTCGATTAAGCCTTCCTCGATCTCCGGCACTTCCAGCTCGAACAGACGCACCAGCAGCTCGGGCACGATGCGCGAGAGCACCAGCTGGGGCCCCCTCGCCTGAGGCTCGATCTTCACGACGTAGGCGCGCACGCGATCGCCGACACGAAGGTTCTCCTTGGCGATCAGCTGATCGCGCGGAATAACGCCCTCGATGCGGCCGGACTCGATGATGACGCTGCCGCGCTCGATGCGCTTGACCGTGCCCGTGAGCAGGTTGTCCTTGCGCTCGAGAAAGTCGTTCAGGATCTGCTCGCGCTCGGCGTCGCGGATCTTCTGCAGGATCACCTGCTTCGCCGCCTGCGCGCCGATGCGGCCGAACTCGACGGGCTCGAGTGGCTCCTCGACCACGTCGCCCACCTTGAGCTCCGGATCGCGTTCCGCGGCATCGGTGATCGCGATCTGGTGCGCAGGCTCCTCGTGCTCCTCGTCGGGAACGACAGTCCAGCGCCTGAACGATTCGTAATCGCCGGTGTCGCGGTCGATCTCCACCCGCGCGTCGATGTCCTGGGAGAAGCGCTTCTTGGTCGCCGATGCGAGCGCCGACTCCAGTGCCGTGAAGACGATTTCCTTCGGCACGTTCTTTTCGCGCGCCAGCGCGTCGACGAGCAGCAACAGTTCGCGGTTCATCTTGTGTTTCTCCACTCAATCTTCGGCACCAGTCGCGCCTTGTCTATGTTGGCGAGCGCAATCGTGCGCCGGCCCGCCTCGGTGTCGAGCAGGACGCTCTCGCCCTCGACGCCGCGCAATATGCCCTTCACCCGCCGCGCGTTGTCGATGGCATCGCGCAGCGTGAGCTTCACCTGCTCGCCCGCAAAGCGGTCGAAATCCTTAACCTTCTTCAGCGGCCGGTCGAGCCCGGGTGAGGAGACCTCGAGCCGGTCGTACGCGATCTGCTCGACCGCGAACAGGTGCGTCAAGTGATTCGACACGCGCGCGCAATCCTCGACGTCTACGCCTTTAGGCTTGTCGATGAACACGCGCACGAGTCCGCTCCGCGGGGACGAGTCCCAGTCGACCAGCTCGTAACCCATCGGCGGCAGCGTGCGCTCCAGAATCTCACCCAGCTTCATGTTCTCCAGCCCGCAACCCGGAAAAAAAAATGGGCTCGACAGCCCATTTGTTATCTTCCTGCGGCCCAATTATAGCAGGGATGCCGGCCTCCTTGAAGTGCGCCGGCGGCGCCCGACCGCCGCCGGCCCAGCCCGGCAGGGCCGGTCGGTGGAACCCTCGCCGGTGGCACCGGCCCAACCTGAGCAAGGCTCCCTCCGGGCGCGCTCATGAGAACATGGCAGTCGCCGACATGAGAAACCAATGGATTCAATTCGAATGGGCACAGCCCTGCTGCTCGCCTCCGCGCTGGCCGCGTGCACCGAGACCGTTGGGCCGGCGCAGCAACATCCTGTGACGCCGAGCGAGGAGCGAGCCAGCGCACCTGTGGTGCGTGCCCCACTGCCTCAGCCGGTACCGGCAGCGCCTTTGCCGACCCTGACGCCAGCGCCGGTGTTGCCAGAAGGGGCTCTGTACGTGTGCGTCGTCGAGAAGCAGGGCGAACGCCTGCAGACCGTGATCGAATTTCCCTCGCCCAAGGTTCGGGAGCTGTGCCGCAAGAATCCGGAGATGGGGCCCTGCCGGTACGAGCGCGACACCTGCCGTCGCGATGGCGGCCGGGTCTACGCCGCAAATGGCTCGGAAATCACCGCGCAGACCGAGGCCGAGTATGACAAAAAGGTATTTAGGGTAAGGTTTAAGTCGAATTGACGGTACGCTACACTTTGCGTCCGTCTAGGTTGTCACTCACAACCTATGTGGAACCAATAATCTTGTGTTTTCCCTGAGGGGCGGAAGCGACCCCGCCGCCGCTCCCGGGGGTTTGCGGATGATCGTTCGTCCGCTCGCGGCCTGTTTCTTGTTTTTTTCCCGCTAGCCGCCGAAACCCCTTGGCAAAGCAGTAATATGCCAATAGCATTGCATATGCCGCTGGCATGCGGTGCTCATATCACACGACTGGCGATTTTCGAAAGAAAAAGACCATGCCTGTTTCCTACAGCCGCTTTTCACGCCTAGTTGCCGCGATCCTCCCCCTCGCCCTTGCGGCATTGCCGGCGGGTGCGCACAACGGCGCCGACGCAGTTTTTATGTCCCCCGAGCTGCCGGCTGCGGGCGTCCCCCAGGTCGCCGCGGCGGGGACGGTCGAAGAACTGATCGTCGACAACCGGGTATCGAATACGACGACGCGCTACGTGGGCTTGCGCCTTGATGACGGACGTTCGGTTGCGCTCGTCGGCGCGGGACTAGACGCCCTGGCCAAGGGTACACGGGTGGAGGCGATCGGGCGCACTGCAGCCAATACGCTTTACGTTACAGAAGTACGCGTTGTGGCAGCGCCGCCGGTGGCCAAGGCATCGGTCGCCGGTAGCCGTACCTCATCGGCGCAGGGGACGCTGACGGTATTCCACAGCGACTTCTTCGCTCAGGAACATGGCAAGTATGGCCTTGTCGTTCAAGGCAATAACGGAGTTGCGACGCCATTGAACATGGCCGTGGTACCGGACACGCTTCGCGCCGGCATGTCGGTGATCGCTGGGGGAACCGTCGCCGCCGACGGCTTTGCGCTCGACGTAAGCACGATCACCGTCCTGGCGAATGCGCCCGCGAATTTCAACGCGACTGCTTCAGCTCCGATCACGAACAATGTGTTGGTCATGCCGATCAAATTTAGCGACTCGCCGGTGGCCGACCCGTTCACGCCAGCCCAAATCGACCAGGTGATGCGCACCAATAGCGACAGCGTCGCCGCGTACTACAACGAAGTGTCGTACGGCCAGCAGCTGCTCAACATCACCGTGGCCTGCTCGACGACTGTTCCGGCAGGGTGCGCGTCCAACACTTCAGTCGGCGGCTGGTTGCTTTCAGGCTCGTCCAC
>DASPTZ010000097.1:0-4104 GCA_035623155.1 Casimicrobiaceae bacterium
CCGCCGGAACCGTAGCGAGTCTGCAGCGCACCCCAGAGGATTACGGGCAGCATTCTCCAGCCGTTCGACCGCGCGAGCATCGGCGGCAGAAGGGTCCTGATGCGGAAAGGCAGCTTCAGCTCGCGTGGGTTGGACAAGGCGGTGCCGTCACGAACTGATTCGGCGATCGTGCCCAGCGCCGGAGTGTCGACATGGCGCTGGCTCTGTAGCCAGCCGAGGAGCGATTCGAGTTCGGGGAGGCTGGTGAACGGCGGGGGCTCGTCGGGAAGCGGTGGAAGCCTGAACTCCTTGAAGTCGTCGGGGTGCATCACGACGACAAGCACGGGCGCAAGCGATCGGAATGCGAGCGCACCCTCGATCGCGCACCGCGCGTCGCGCAGCGAGCAGGTCCTCGGCACGATCGGCAACGCGCCGGCGCGATGGAAGTCCCATCCGGCGGAAAGGAATTCGAATCCCGCTTCTTCGAGGACTCGGGCCGTGGTGCTGTCATAGGTGTTCCACGGCGGCACGAAGCCCCGGATCGCGTGACCGAAGAGCGCGCTCGGATGCTGCCTTCCTTCCTGGATGAGGCGGGCCTGTTCGGCAGCCTCGAGTCCCGCAAACTCGCTCCGGCCGCCTTTGTTGTCCTGGCTGCGAGGGAGGTGGGAATGGCCATGCTGCGCTACCTCGATCACGCCACGCTGCGACGCTTCGATCAGATGAGGGGCGTTGTGCGACGTCAACGGAACCGGTTCGCCGCTGCGCGTGCAAGCGAATGGGATGGCCGCGACGCACAAAGGGACTTCGAAGCGCGAAAAGACTTCGAAGATTCTGCGCTCGAGCGCATGGTCGCTAAGGGCGGAGGGGTCGTCAAACCGAAAACAGACGGAGATCATCGGCTTCGCGGAGCGGGGCGCCGTCAGCACAACAGGCCGCTGCCGTGACCTTCCGCCGCTCTGCCTACGAAGGCCTCCTCGAACTGGTTCTCGTTGAACGCGCGGCACCACCAGCTCGCCGGATCCGCGATCTGCTTCGCGGCCGTGCCGTAGACCCCGTTCGCCGCCACGTAAATGCTTTTCGTCATCCGGGAGCCGAGTCCCAGCCGCCGGCAAGCCCCCGCTAACGCCGGCGTCATCGCGTGTATCTGCATAACGCTGGCGCCCATTGCGCGAGCGCGATCGAATGCGAACGCCAACAGGGTTTCGACCGGGGCGGCCCCGTCCAGCGGTGGGTAGATTTCGTTCAGATGCGCTTCCTTGATGCTCCTTGCGGTGCCGTCGGCCGCCTGCCCGAGCACGCGTTCCTGCCTATACAGGGTGAGAAGCCACGGCCCGGCGCTACCGGTAGGAGATTCGACGAACCAGGCGCCGCAATTCGGGTCGGCGCCCGCCAGTGCCTTGTTCAAGACCGCCGTGTTCCATGGCAACTGCACGGCCGCCCGGGCACTGCCGAGGCAGCGCTCGAAGCCCCGCGCTGCATCGGCGACGGCGAACACCTGCAGCCGCTCGCGCCCGCCACGAGCGAGCCTTCGCTGTTGCCGCCAGTGCCGCGAGAGCAGCGCAGCCTTGGTCCATGCTTCGCCGCGAGACGCGCCCGACGCGTGCGCCTCGTACAGATCCCACTTCGCCAGTTGCACCAGGCCTGTTCGGTCCAGTCCGACTTGGAACATCGGACTCGAATCCACCGGCACGAACTGTTTCCAGGAGTCGAGGATCGCCTTCATCTGTCCGGAAACACCCGATTCGATAAAGGGAAAGCCAAGCTTGAATGCCTTGAGCAGGAGCGACAGTCCCACCGCCCGATTCCGGTACTCTTCGAGCACGAAGAAATCCTCGCCCACGGCAAAGCGCTGCAGGGCTCCGTTAACTAGCAGGTCCGAATAAACGATCAGCAGCCGGCCAGCGATCCGCTGATCGTCGAAAGCAATGATTGCACGAATGGCATCCGGTTCCAGGTCTTGATTGCAATCGATCCTCGAGAGGGAATCCGCGCCGCGCTGAAGCCCGGAGCGCGGAATGCGCTCGTTGGTACTATCCGCGCGCTCCCGGCCGACGGACGCGCGCTTCTCCTGCCAATCAACCAGCTCGCGCTTGGTGATGAACCGGTACTCGATCACCGTTTGGCGTGTACCGGGGAACCTCCCGGATCCACTTGCGCACCGGCCAGCACCTGAGCTTTGCCTTCCTCGGCGTGCGACGGGTCCGATGCAGGCCGGGTCAGCTTGATGAAGTCCGGCTTGGGGTAAGGACGCAGCGGCTCCCAGCGGAACAGGTGGTCGGCGCTCGGCTCGAAGCCTGATCGCTCCCAGAATTCGAGGCAGGGGCGATTGCGCTCCGTCGGCAGGAACTGCGCGACGACCCGCTTCACGCCCGGCTGGGTACGTGCATGCTCCACCGCAGTGTGCAGCATCGCTTCTTCGACCCTGCGTCCCATGACACGGCAGCTCATCACGAAGTCGGCGATCCGCGCGGTGTCACCTTTGGTCTCGACACTCAGGATTCCGGTCAAACCCGAGTCTCCGAAGCGGTCGGTCACGCGGAACGTCCACATCCTCCGGTTCGGAGCGCTCGCCCAGCCCTTCAATTCGTTTTCCGACAGCCGCCGGGTGGCGAGATTCATCTGGTTGGTCTTGTTGAAGAGCTGCGCGGCACGCGCAAGATTGACCGCAGACAAGTTCTCGGCGGTCACCTCGATTTGCAGCGTCGCCAGCCAGGCCTCGGGGGACGCTGCGCTTTCGGACGCCGTTCGCCGCTCGCGCTCGGCGGCGTACATGGTTGCGCGGGCGCGGTCTTCGGCGCTCAACGCTGGTGTGTCGAAACAACGCAACTCGAGCAGCGCCGTGCTGAATTCCGCCGCGTCCTGCGGCCACTCCGGCACGAGTACGCGACCCCCAAAGGCTTCGCGCACGCGACCCCGTTCGGCCGGGTTGTCGTCGATGAAGACAACCGACTCCAGACCGAGACGCAGCTCTTCGACCAGGGCTTGAATGTTTTCGGCCTTGTCCGACCAGTTGATGCGCCAACCGGCGAAGTCGGCACGCCGCAGCAACATCTCGGGGTGGCGGTCGATCGCTTCGAGGGCCACGCTCTGGTCGTTCTTGCTGACGATCGCAAGCTGCACTCCCCTTGCGGTCAGCGCCTTCAGCGTGCGCTGAAATTCGACGAAGGCTTCGCCGACGTGATCGTGACCGCCGAGCTGAATGCCCTGCCAGCCGGTCTCGCCGACGATGCCGCCCCACAACGTATCGTCGAGGTCGACGATCAACAGCTTGCGGCTTCGCCCCTGCAAGCCTTCCAGCGCAGCCGCGATGTCGTTGGCCGCGCTCTGGAAGACGGCGTTCTTGAAGGGCACTTTGCTGGCAAACCACATTTTCGGGATCGACGCGCGCGGGCCGCCTTGGCGCATCCACGATTCGGCGTTGAGCAGAAACACGTTCGGCAGGTCGCCCAGCCGCTCGCTCAAGCGCAGGTTCATCCTGGCAAGGAGATGCGCAACGCCGAGACCGCGGGAGTAATCGAGCATTCCGTACCCGCGGTACCCGCTTGGCAACGTCCACGTCGGATGGAGCAAATACTTTGCGCGCTCGGCCTGCGTGCGAACCATATCCGCGTAGCGGTCCAGCTCCACGAACACGTCGTTATGGTCGACCGGCTGGAAGTACAGCGCTTTCCGGTAAGAATCGAATATCGCTTCCGGGCGGGTCCAGAGCACGACCGTTTCGTCGGTTGTCGAATCAGCCCGCGCCGCGGCCAGACTCTGGAACACCTGCCCGAACGGCGCGACGTCGATTCGAGCTTGCTCGAGTCCGGCGGCATTGGCGAGATAACCCGCGAGAACTTCGATGTTGAAATCCGAGATCAGCCGCAAGCGTTGCATGGCAATGCCGTTCAAGAGGCGATTTGCTCGGAAATAAACCGCTCGATCATCGCGATGGTGCGCAACGAACCGTCGCCGTCGGTCAGCGTCTTCTCGTTCAACAGACTCACGGAACGGCCCGTCGACGCGACCACCTTTTCCTCCAGGGCAGTGAGAAAGTTGATGACTCCGAGGGAGTCCAGGGTGCTGCCCTGACCTACGATCACCGTCTGCGCCAGCTTCGCTATCCTGCGGTCGGCGGGAGTGGAA
>DASPTZ010000098.1:0-7412 GCA_035623155.1 Casimicrobiaceae bacterium
GGCGCGCGTCCGGCGGTGGCGATCCTGCGCGAGCAGGGAGTCAACGGCCACGTCGAGATCGCCGCCGCGTTCGCTCGCGCGGGCTTCGCCGCCTACGACGTGCACATGACCGACATCATCGCGGGGCGAAGGTCGCTTTCGAGCTTCGCGGGCATCGTCGCCGGCGGGGGCTTTTCCTACGGAGACGTGCTGGGCGCGGGAGAGGGATGGGCCAAGTCGATCCTGTTCAACACCCGCGCGCGCGAGGAGTTCGGCGCGTTCTTCGCTCGGCACGACACCTTCGCGCTGGGCGCGTGCAACGGCTGCCAGATGATGAGCAACCTTCACGAGCTCATCCCGGGTACCGCACACTGGCCGCACTTCGTGCGCAACAGGAGCGAACAGTTCGAGGCGCGGCTTGTGTTGCTGGAAGTCCTCCCTTCGCCTTCGCTGTTCTTCGCCGGCATGGCGGGCAGCCGGATTCCGGTGGCGCTCGCGCACGGCGAAGGCTACGCCGAGTTTCGCGACGAAGCGCAGCTCGCGGCCGCCGAGCCCTTCGTCACCCTGCGTTTCGTCGACAATCGCGGCGAGGCGACCGAGCGCTATCCGTACAATCCCAACGGCTCGCCGCACGGCATCACGGGGCTCACGACCGCCGACGGCCGCTTTTCGATCCTGATGCCACATCCAGAGCGCGGCTTCCGCACGGTGCAGATGTCGTGGCATCCCGCGGCTTGGGGCGAGGACTCACCGTGGATGCGGATGTTTCGCAACGCGCGCGCGTGGCTGGGCTAGCCATGTGTAGCCTGGGTTGAGCGCAGCGAAACCCAGGATCAGCAGTTTGCGTAGCGTCGCCCCGGGTTTCGCCCTCGGGCTCTACCCGGGCTACACGAGAGGAACAGAACATGCGACCGAAAGTCTGGGCGATCAACGGAGTCGTGCCGGTCATCGATCCGAGCGCGTTCGTGCATCCTTCCGCGGTGCTCGTCGGCGACGTCATCGTCGGCGCGGGTTGCTATGTAGGCCCGGTGGCTTCGCTTCGTGGTGATTTCGGCAGACTGGAGCTGCGAACAGGGTCGAACGTTCAGGACGGCTGCATCATGCACGGCTTTCCCGGAACCGACACCGTGGTCGAAGAGGACGGACACATCGGGCACGGCGCGATCCTGCACGGCTGCATCGTCAAGAGGAACGCACTGGTCGGGATGAATGCGGTCGTCAACGACAGCGCGGTGATCGGCGAGTCGGCGATCGTCGCGGCGATGGCGTTCGTCAAGGCGGGCATGGTCGTGCCTCCCCGCACGCTCGCCGCAGGTGTCCCGGCCAGGATCGTGCGCCCGCTGACCGAGCAGGAAATGGAGTGGAAGGTGGAGGGAACGCAGAGCTACCAGGAGCTCACGCGGCGAAGCCTGGCGACGATGGTCGAAAGCGACGCGCTGCCGGCGCCCGAACCCGGCCGCAAACGCATCGAATTACCCGAGCTGCTGCCGCTCTCCGCGGTGAAGGCGCGCGAGCCGCGCTGATCCAGGCGCCGCGACCTCGAGAGCCCCGGTTACGCCCGTTCCTCCCGATCAAGGTACGGCTGGCTTGTCGAGCTGCGGCTCCAGGGAAAAATCCGGCCATGCGGCGAGCAGTCGGCTCGCCCCAGCCGAATCGCTGCACAACATGAGCCTCTCGCGAAAAGCGCGGTCGCTGAACATCGTCGCGGCGGCTGCGAGCAGCTTCAAGTGCCTTTCGTTGGCCTGCTTCGGAACGATCAATCCCAGGAACATCGATACGGGCCTGCGGTCGGGAGCATCGAAGTCAATCCCGAACTTGGTTCGCACGAACACGCCAGCCGACGCGCCGCACTGCGGCATGCGCGCATGGGGGATTGCGACGCCATGGCCCAGCGCGGTTGACCCGAGCTCCTCGCGTGCGGTTAGGCCGGCCAAGACGTCCGCGCTCGTCACCCCGGCGCGCTGCGCGAGCATCAAAGCAACTCGCTGGAGCAAACCCGCTTTGCTCGACACGTCCACTCCGAGCGCGATGTCGTGGATGCTCAGGAGTTCGCCGACCGGATTCATGACAACGCGTTCATCGTGATGGCACGCTCGATCTAATCGGACGCGGCGTCATCCTCTTCTTCTGTGATGGTCGCCTCGTAGAGATGGACCACGTTGGCGTTCTGGTCGAAGTCGATGACCTCGGCGTAACGCCCCCAGGCGACGAGCGTCTCGAGCAGCTTGGCCGGCTGATCGTACGGCAGAAGTTTTCCCAGGTCCTCGAGGATGTCTTGGGCGTCGATGCGTCCCTCGGGCGCTCCCTCCAGACGCGATACCAGCATCTGGAAGAGTCGCAGCTTCATGATGGCCTGCCTGAACAGCGCTTTGCGGGCAGGCGGCGGAGCCGCAAGGAAATACCACCCCGTCTGCGTCATCAGCACGTCGTCCTTGGGCGTGTCCACGAGCCCCAGCATCTCGGCGGCTTTCACCGTCGCGATGGTCTCTCCGAACTCCTTGCCGATGCGGGCGCTCAAGTCGAACACATTGATCGTCTCCTGGGCGTCCTCGATGATTTCCAGCAGACCGAGAATGGTTTCAATCGGCGCGCTCGGGATCGGCTCGACGCGGGCTCGCGGCGCCGGGGCTGGTCCCGCAGCGCCCTCGACTTCGACGGTCCGTTCCGGACCGGCAGCGGCCCTTCGCGCCTCGATCTGCTCGACCGGTTCGTCGGGCAGAACCAGCGCCGTGATCGCTGCGTGAACCTGATCGACCATGGAAGCAAATGCCTTGGAATTCACGTTGCGCGGGTAGGGCAAGGGATTGTCGATGACGCTGCGTATACGGCCGGGATGCGACGAAATGATGACAATCCGACTCGCCATGAAGACTGCCTCGGCGATGTTATGCGTCACCAGGAAGATGCTCTTGAGATCGGTGCGTCCCTCGCTGCGCCAGAGCTCGACGACCTGCGTGCGAAGGTTCTCCGCGGTGAGAACATCAAGTGCGCTGAACGGCTCATCCATGCACAGGACCTCGGGGCGCGCGACCAGCGCGCGCGCGAAGCCGACGCGCTGCCTCATACCGCCGGAAAGCTGTTTGGGATACGCGTTCTCATAGCCGGACAAGCCGATCACTTCGAGCACGCGGTCGATTTCTTCCTGTTCGTCCCGAATGCCCAGGCGACGCCGGATAAGCCCGACCTGGACGTTTTCCTGAACAGTGAGCCAGGGATAGAGCGCGAAAGTCTGGAACACCACCGAAAGACGGCGATTGATGCCGGCGAGCGGCGCGCCATGGCTCAGGACCACGCCCTGCGTCGGTAAGGTGAGGCCCGCCATGAGCCGCAAGATCGTCGATTTCCCGGAGCCCGACTGGCCGAGGAGCGCGAGCATTTCGCCCTCCCGGACCTCGAGGTTGATATCGTCGAGCACGGTGACGGGCGGACCTCCGTCGGTACCCGCGTACGACTTCGAAATGTGCCGCAGCTCGATGGACGGCGCCGCCTCGCCACTCGGCTTCCCTGGCACTGCTCTCTCGGCAAGCGACGCGTCGGCAGCCATCGTTACTCCAGTGATTGCGAACAGCCCGGATCACCCGAGCTTGAATTTCCTCTCTGCGAGCTCGTACAGACGACTCCACAGCACGCGGTTTATGACGACTACGAACAGCGCCATGACCACGATGCTGAAATAGATCGCCGGCTGGTCGCCCTTTGTCGTCGCCTGGGCAATGTACGCACCGAGCCCATCGGCCACAAGCTTGTCATGTCCCCAGGATGCCACTTCGGCCACGATGCTCGCATTCCACGCGCCGCCGGTTGCAGTAAGAGCACCCGTCACCCAGAAGGGGAAGATCGCAGGGATGATGAGGGTTCTCCAGAGCTGCCAGCGCTGAAGCCCGAAAAGGGCGGCCGCCTCGCGCAGATCGGTGGGAATCGACATGGCACCTGCGATGACATTGAAGAGGATATACCACTGGGTGCCGAGCGCCATCAGCAGGACGCTGCCCACGTTGATCGGGATATGAGTCGCGATGAAAAACGCGACGACGAAGGGAAACACCATGTTGATCGGAAACGACGCAGCGATCTGGGCAAGCGGCTGAGCGATGCGCGCGATGCGCGGCCGAAGCCCGATCCAGACGCCGATCGGCGTCCAGATCAGCGTCGCGATCAAGCTCATGGCGGAGACACGAATAAAAGTCAGCGCGCCGAGCCACACGACGCGGAGCATTTCCGTTCCGCTCATGTCCGTCCTGATTTCCCGGGCGATATCGAAAGCTTGGAATGCAAGCCATATGGCGACCGCCCCGGCGATCGCCCACAGGGCGATGCGCAGCAAGACTTTGATCAGGTCCGGCGTGCTCCCGGAAAGCGTTTGTGCAAAGTCGGTGCCGACCATGGAGACGCGCTCGGAAAGCTGTCCGAGCACTCGAGTGACATGACTTGAGATCCAGTCCAGCAGGTAGGAGCCTCGAAGCAGGTTCAACATCCATGAGGTCGGGTTGTCCTTGCTTTCCGTCTGCTCGAGCTTGAACTTCTCTGCCCATGCGACGAGCGGCCGCCAAACGAGCTGATCGATCACCACGATGGTGACGGCCATGGCAGCAATGGCGTAGAGTGCGGCCCGAGTGTCACCTGCTTCCGCCGCGGTGGCCATGTACGAGCCCAATCCCGGCAGCTTGACGTCCTTGTTCAGCACTGAAATGGCCTCGCTCTGAGCGACGAAAAACCATCCGCCGCCGAAGCTCATCATCGAGTTCCACATGAGGCCGATCGCCGACGACGGCACTTCGACCTTGGTGAAGCGTTGCCACCGATTGAGGTCATAGACCGATGCCGCCTCCTCCAGCTCGGGGGGGATCGTTATCAGCGAGTGATAGAAACCGAAAGTCATGTTCCACGCCTGCGCCGTAAAGATGGCGAAGATGCTCGCGCACTCGACGCCGAGCAGACTCCCCGGAAACAGCGCGAGAAAGCCCGTCACCGATACTGACAGAAATCCAAGCACCGGCACCGATTGCAAGATGTCCAGCAGAGGCAGCATCACCTTCCGGGCGTGGACGTTCTTCGCTGCGACATACCCGTAGGAAAAGGTGAACAGGAGCGCTGCGGCAAAAGCAATGAACATTCGCAGGACGGTGCGCGCGGTGTAGTAAGGGATGAGCGCGACATCGAGGGAAAGCGGCGGTGGGTGCAGCTCGTCGAACTGCACTCTCATGTCGCCGCTCAGCACAACAACGAGCCACAGCAGAGAGAAGACGACGAGGATGACAGCCCCGTCGATCCAACTGATGCTCCTCCCGCGCTCGACCTGCTGGCCTGTGGTTTGCGGGTAGGAGCGCGCGGTCATGCCAGGGGGTCGCTGGGCGTGACCGCCATCAAACGAGGTTCCGGTTGGGTCGCATGCAGTCACGCATGGGCGCGAAGCCTACACGAGACCGCTCGAGGCGGCCAGCAAAATCGGGCGACCCGCCCGGGACGGTATCAGCGCTTCCGTTTTACGGGGAAGGTCGCGGCGCCCCCCTGGCTGGCCATTCGTCGATCAATTGATGAACGGCCACCGGTTCCTTGGCCGCCACCACCTGTTCCCGAAACCCTCGATCGGAGAACATCGCCGAAACGGCAGCCAGGATATCGAGGTGCTCCTGCCGCGCATGCTCTGGAACAAGGATGACAAAGAGCACGGAGACGCCTGTCCGGTCGGGCGAGCCAAACCTGATGGGGAGCTTGGTTCGCACAAGCAGGGTGATGGGCTCGCTGATGCCGGGAATACGCGCGTGGGGGATCGCCACGCCGTGGCCCAGGCCCGTGGAGCCGCTTTGCTCGCGCCGCCACAATGCCCGGAATACCGGCGCATGGTTCACATGATGGCGAGCCTCGACGCGCAACGCCGCCTCCTCAAGCGCATCCGCCTTGTCACGAACATCGAGGTCAAGCACGACGTCGTCGCTGGAGAGAAAGCGGCTGATGATGTTCATAATCGGATACCTTTCATTGCCGTGCCGAAATAATGATGCTGCATCAAACCCTCATTTCACCGTTGCTAACGATGATCTCCCTCTAATCTCGTCGATAGAAAGACCAGTAGCACCGTAATAGCGATCTCCGCGACAACGAAGGCCACGCCGAGGGCGATCCAGAGCGGCGTCGCGCAACAGAAATCGGTCACGTGTAATGGGTTTGCCTTGAAGGCGACAAGCGCGATCGTACGCTCGCCGATGAAAGAATCGTATTAAGTTTGGCGTGCAAGCCGCAAAACTGCTGTAAAGATCTGCATCCACGACACGGTAGCTGGCGCGGGACTGAATTGACGGCTGGTTCTTGAGACGCAGCACCGCCGTTTCGAATTGATACTTCCTTTACACGGCAAGCGGAAAAATCAGCAGTATCTTTACTTACCATCCCTTATCTTCGTTGCATGGCTTACTTGAAGGACGAAGCGGATGTCCTACCATGACTTGCTGATCTTACGCGCTGTGTTGATCTTGGCCGGAACGTGCGCGTCGTTCTTGGTCGCGGCTGCCCTGGGTCGCCTCGTGGGAAGTGAATGACTCATGAACCTAGCTGCATGGCCTTTCCTGTTGCTGGCGCGACCGCTCATCGTGTTCCTCTCAGCCGGTGCGATCGTGCTGCTCGCGGTGGAGCACGGGTGGTACGAACGACGGCGCGAACGGCAAGCAGGCCGGTTTGAAAGCACCGAGATGGTTGAGCTCTGGCGCGAGGCCGTGACTGAAAACTCGGCGAACCCGGCGGAGCACGTCTCCGTCCGCAAAGCTCGCTCGGATGGTCGTCAGTGAATTGGGACCTCGGGAGTCTGTGGTTGCAGCCACTGATCGCTTTCTTGTCCGTTTGCTTCATCCTCGGTCTTGGGGGCCTCATTGGATGGTCCGCGCGGCGCCGCCTCGAAGGAGGGACAAGCCGCGCGCGGCAGTCCGAACGAGGCCCAATGGTTAAAGCGATTCAGGACGCAAAGGCCCGTCCGAATCAGGGCGAGGCGGCCGAGGACCGTGCCTACAGAGAGGGCGAGAGAATGGCGCCGCACGAGTGGGATAGTGGTGCGCCCAGACCGAATCTGAATCGGCAAATCAACCTTGGGGACGGTTGGCGCTGAGCTGCTTCCGCCCTCCGCGCGAGATGGGACGGGAGCCAGCCGATGCCAACCTGGAATCGGAGCAGCGTCTGACCCTGCTGGGACCAGTTCTGGCACACCCTTCACCGAGTCGATCATGAACAGCGCTTCTCGCATTTGCTTGCGCTTGGTCGCCACCGCAATGACTGCGTGGGCTGACGGCTCTACGCTCGCTCAGACCACGCCAGCCGCGGAGCCGCCCAAGGCAGAGGCGAAAGCTCCCGAGCCTGACTACACCTTGACCGGCAATTTCGGGATCTACAGCCAGTACATCTTCCGCGGGTTAACGCAGACGGACACCAGGCCTGCGGCGCAGGGG
>DASPTZ010000099.1:0-85847 GCA_035623155.1 Casimicrobiaceae bacterium
ACCATGTCCAGGGAATGCCGGGAGACACGTTGACCGCGACAGCAGTCGAGGTCTCGCGCACGCGCAAGCTCGCCGCGTATCGCGTCGACGTGGCGCGCGCTGACGGCACCCCAGTCGCGAGCTTCACCGGCACCGTATACCTCACCGCGCGCCCGAACGAGCCCGACGCTCCGGCTTCCTGAGGCAAATTCCCGCTGATCAGCGAGGCAACGAGGCGTTTCGGCCAACCGCCTGTTCGGGCCCGCTCAGGCTTTCGAGGAAGGCAACGAGCACCTTCGGGGCAGAATCGGTCTACTGCGGCTTGATGCCCGCCGCCTTGATCACCTTCGCCGAGTCTTCGATCTCGGTGTGCAGGAACTTCGTGAATTCCTGCGGCGTCATCGGCACGGCCTCGGCGCCAAGCGAGGCCAAGCGCTCCCTCACATCGGCTGATTGCGCCGCCGTACCCACGTCCTGCGCGATCTTTTCGATGACTGGCTGCGGCGTTCCCGCCGGCGCGAACAGTCCCACCCAGAGCGAGTAGTCGAATCCAGGCACGCCCGACTCGGCGACCGTGGGCACGTTGGGGAGCGCGCTCGAGCGCTTGGCGGTGGAGACGGCGAGCGGCACCAGCTTGCCCTCCTTGATGAAAGGCAGCGCAGCCGAGATGGGCGCAAAGTAATAGGTCACGCGTCCTGCCATGGTGTCGGTCAGCGCTTCGGGTGAGCCCTTGTACGGGACGTGAACGACGTCGATCCCCGCGGCGAGCTTGAACTTCTCGCCGTTGATGTGCGTCCCGCTGCCGCTCCCCGCCGAGGCGTAGTTGAGCTCGCCCGGCTTCTGCTTCGCCAGCGCGAGCAGCTCGGCGAGCGTCTTGACGCCGAGCGAAGGCGCGACCACCAGCACGTTGGGCTGCCCGCCGAGCACGGCGATGGCGGCGAAATCCTTCACCGTGTCGAACGGCAGGTTCTGATAGATCGACGGGTTGTACGCCTGCGCCGCAGAATTCACGAGCAGCGTATAGCCGTCAGCCGGAGCCCTCGCGACGAACGCCGCGCCGATGGTGCCGCCGGCGCCAGGTCGGTTCTCGACCACCACCGGCTGGCCCCACAGTTCCGACAGCTTCTGGCCGAAGGTTCGCGCCAGGATGTCGGTCGCGCTACCTGCCGTGAATGCGACGATGATGCGCACCGGCTTGCTCGGATAGCCCTGGCCGAAGGCGAGCGGCGCGCAGAGCAGCGCAACAGCGAACCCGGCGAGCAGGCGTAGCGATTTCATCGAGGTCTCCTTGGATTTCATTGCAAGCCGTCGCTCACCGGCACGTTCTCGGCCTCTAGCTTCAGCCCCGATGCCTCGGCCTGCAGAACGATGAGCTTGGAGAAGTCCTCCTCGGTCATGCCGCGGCCGATCAGCGTCTGCAGGATGTCGCGCGTGATCGAGGCGAGCGGCATCGGCACGCCGAAGCGCCGGCCTGCATCGAGCCCCAAGTCGAGGTCCTTGCGCAGCAGCGCCGGAGTGAAGGTGACGCTGAAGTCGAGATTCACCAGCGCCGGCGTCTTGTACCGCGAGAAGGTCGAGCCCATCACGCTCTGGTTGATGAAGTCCAGGAATGCATGACGGGGCACGCCAGCCTTCTGAGCCAGCACCGTGATCTCGGCGAGCGACTGCGTCACCACGCCCAAGAAAACGTTGTGGCAGATCTTGACGATGCGCGAGAGCTCGCCTTCGCCGACGTAGCTCGCCGCCGGCGCGATCATTTTCAGGTACGGCAGCGCCGCGTCGAACGCCGCCTTGGGCCCCGAGCACACGAACGACAGCCGCCCCGCCTTGATGACTTTCGCGTTGCCCGAGACCGGCGCAGCAAGGAGCTCGATGCCCCGGGCCTCCAGCATTTCGCGCAGCTCGGCGGAGCCCTCGAGCGAAATCGACGAGCACTCGACGACCATGTGCGGCTTCGCCTTGCCGGAGAGCAGACCATCAGGGCCGGCGACGACCTCCTTCACGTCGTCCCATGTCGACACCATGACGAACACGATGTCGCAGGCGGCAAGATCGGCGAGCCTGTCGGCGATCTTCGCGCCGCGCGCCGCCAGCGGCTCGGCCTTGGCCCGAGTGCGGTTCCAGACGGTGAGGTCGGCGCCGGCTTTCGCCAGGCGCTCGGCCATCGCATAACCCATGCGGCCGATGCCGATCCAGCCGAGGCGCGCGCGACCCGCGTGCAATGTTGCGGCGGACGACACTACGCCACCACGCCGAAGGGTAGGTCGATTGCGAACCGCCAGGTACCGTCCGACCGCCGGCGCATCACCTCCACACTCTGGCCTGCCATGTTCACCGGCTTGCCATCGGGCCCGGTCATCGACAGCTCCCATGTGGCGCTGACGATCGCAAGATCGCTCGTATAAGTATTTAGCCGCGGCTTGAGGGAGATCTTCGGCTTGCCGGAAATGAATTGGGCCAGCGATTCACGGATCGCATCAATCCCGTGCACCAGCATGCCCGGCTGGGGCATCAGCACTGCTTCCGGCTCGTAGAGCGCAACCAGGGCTTCGAGATTTCCGGCATTGAGCGCCTCGGCAAAGAGGCGGTCGACGTCACCGGGTGTACGTGCAGGCATTTCTTTCTCCTCTCATGCGGCAATGTCATTCCGAGCCCGGTGGAAGCCGAGGCGAGGAATCTGCTGTTTCGTCGGATAGCCACGTGGTCCAAAGCAGATTCCTCGGCGCGTACGCGCCTCGGAATGACAATCGCTTTGTCACGTGCATGGCTAGTACGGATTGGCGATGGGGAGTTCTTCCGCCGGATAGAGCGAAATGATCGTGGGCCCGGTCGGCGTAAGAATGACCTCCTCCTCGATCCGCGCCGCGGAAATGCCGTCGCTCGCCGGGCAGTAGGTCTCTACCGCGAACACCATCCCGGCCTTGAGCTCGATCGGCTCGTTGAGCGAGTTGAGTCGCGAGATAAGCGGCCGCTCGTGCAGGCCGAGACCCAGGCCGTGGCAGAAGTTCAGCCCGAACGCGTCCATCTCGCTGGCGAAGCCGATCTCGGACGCCTTGGGAAACGCACGTGCGATCTTGTCGGTCGTCACTCCCGGCTTGAGCAGGCTGATCGCCCGGTCCATCCACTCGCGCGCGTAGCGATACGCAGTCACCTGCGGAGGCGTTGCGCGCCCCACGTTGAAGGTGCGGTAGTAACAGGTGCGATAACCCATGAACGACTGGATGATGTCGAAGAACGCCTGGTCGCCCGGGCGGATCAGGCGATCGGTAAAGTTGTGCGGATGCGGGCTGCAGCGCTCGCCCGAGATGGAATTGATCGCTTCCACGCAGTCCGAGCCCATCTCATACAGCCGTCCCGTCGCCAGCGCGACGATCTCGCTCTCCTTCACCCCCGGCTTCAGCGCCTCCGCGATGTCCTGGTAGACGCCGTCGACCATCGCCGAGGCCATGTTGAGCAGCGTGAGCTCGTCGATGTTCTTCACTTCCCGCGCCGAGAGCAGCGTCTGCTGTCCGTCGCGCACCTCGATCCCCAGCTTCTGCAACTCGAAGAGCATCGGCGGCTCCACCACGTCGAGGCCGAGCGGCATGCTGCCCACACCTTCCGCATCGAGGATGGACTTGATCTCCCGGGCTGCGTCGCGGAACAGCGTGATGTCGCCGCCAACCGCGCCGCGCAAACCGAGCAGTCCCGCTCGACAGTGATCGTGGGCGAGCCACGGCGCGTGCAGCCGGTGGTGCTTGGCGGCGGAGCCGAAATCCCAGATGTACGGATCGCCGTTGCCGGTAAGCAGCGCATAGCGCGTCAGCTTGTCGCGCGCCCATTCCCCGATCACCGTGCTGGTGATGTAACGGATGTTGTGCTGATCGAAGCAGAGAAGCGCACCAAGGCCTGAGTTGGCGAGCGCCGCGCGAGTCCGTGCTAGGCGGTAGTCGTGCAGGCGCCTGAAGTCGACGCGTTCTTCGAAGTCGACCTGCGTGTGCCCGGGCGCCTGCAGCGGCCGGTCCCAGCGGTGCTGTGGGTCGATGTCGTCGGGCCGGATGATGCGGGGTTCGTGGGTTTTCTTCTTTGCCTTCACGCGATTCCCTCAGCTGTTCGTGAAACGTCAACGCACCTGCTCGCTGCGATCACGGCGACGATAGCGCATGGCGACGCCGCTGTAAAAGCCCGGGAAACCCTTGCGCCGCGCGGCTACTGCAGCGCCGGCTTGCGCAGGAAATCGCGGCGATCGGCGGAACGCACTCTCACGCGCACGATCTCGGCGTTGCGTGCAAGCGTAAGCGGCACTTCCACGCCTGCGGCACCGAGCCGCCAGGTCTTGCGAAACAGATCGGCCAGCCCGGATGCCCGTTCTCCGGCAACCTCGAGCACGACGTCGCCGGCCTTGACGCCCGCGCTTTCCGCTGGGCCACCCTTGGCGAGAGCGCCCACGACCAGGTGCTCGTCGGCTTCCGCCGCGTACATACCCAGCCACGGTCGCGCAGGCCGGGGGCTCCGCCCGAACCGGAGCAGATCGTCGAGGATCGGCTCGAGCAAGTCGACGGGTACGAACAAGTTGGCCTGGACGCGCTCCTCGCCGACCGATTGCTCGACAAACAGCGAACCGATACCGACCAGGCGGCCGGCTGAGTCGAGCAACGCCGCGCCGCCCCACTGCGGGTGCGGCGGGGCGGCAAACAGGGCTTCGTCGAGCAGGTATTCCCAGTAACCGGCGAACTCCCGCTTGGCTATCAAGCGTGCTTTGAGCGCGTGCGCTCGCCCGCCGTGGCCCACGACCGTCACAGCGTCGCCTACCGCGAGCGCGGTCGCCGAGCCGCGCGCGAGCCACGGCGTGCCGAGACGACCTAGTGGCTGCGCCAACCCGAGCCCCGTAGCGAAATCGTAGGCGACCGGATGGCCGCGAACCAACGTTCCGTCGTTGGCGGTGAGCCACATCGACTCGGCTTCGGTGATGAGGTAGCCGATGGTTACCACCAGGCCGTCGTCGCGGATCACCACGCCGTAGCCCGCCCGGTCGGTGCCGAGGATCGGGGCAGTGAAGGCATCCTCCGGAATCTCCGCCCGCAGCAGGACGACCGAGTCGAGCGCCGAGCGAAGATCGAAACTCAACTCCTCCGGGCGTGGCTGGAGTTGCTCGGGGAAAGCCCAATCCTTCGGGTCTGCCATCTAATCAGGGCGCGTGGAGAGGCGAGCCGCAGCCGACAACAGTATCCATCTTACGCGACCGCAATTGGACCCCTTCCAAGATATCCTCATGCGCGCAAGCGCACACAATGCGCAGGCGGACGGACTCTTGGCATTGCTGTCTCAGGGGTGGCCGACGCACTGACTGCCAAAGAAGGCGCATGCGCTCTTTTCGGCTCATCGTGGTCCCGCTGATGTATCAGCGGCCAACGCCGGCCACCGCCTTCACTGCTGCAAGAAGCATCCGCTAGGTTCCCGGCGGACGCCTTCTCGATCTGGCCCCAGCGCATGGAATCGCAGGGCGTTATCCTGTTAGATTCGAGTTCCGCCTTCGGTTCGTACCCACCCGCAGCTAGTGAGCAAGTCTCGCCGTCCTTCCCGCCGGATCAGCGCGCCGGCCTGGGTAGGACAACCCTCGCTGTTCGAATTCCTGATCCTGTCGATGCTGCTGCATCTTCTGGTGATCGTGCTTTTCGGCAATCCGAGTGGGAGCAGCCTCACCCGCGGCGAGGAATCGTGGAGCCCCTTGGACGTCGTCTTGCGGCGATCCACGACTGAACCGGGAGCTGGCCTTCGACTGGCTCCCGGCGCCGAGACCGCAGCACCCGGGTCGGCACTGCTGCCGCGAGCTGAACCGGCACCGCAACCCCCATCCGTTCGCCCCGGCGTCGAAGAGCGCGCGCCCGCACCGCCGGCTCCTGCGCCCAAGGAAGATCGGAGCGCGCGCCCCACCGAAGCGCCGCAACCCGCCGCGCCCCCAAGGAAGGTCGCGCCGCAGGCCCCTTCCGCTCCGCGCGAAGCGCCGCCCGGTCTCAACCTCCAGGCTCCTCAGGAAATGGATCGGACCTTTGCACCGAGGCCCCTCGACCGCTTGGCTCCGCCCACCCTCGAAGGGCAGCTCGCACCGCCCGCCGAGCTTGCCCCGCTCGAGGTGCCCATTACACCCGCCGCGCCCCTTCAGCGAATCGCTCCTCGCCAATCCGAGCGCCCCCTCGCACAGCGTCAGGAACTCGCACCGCGTGAAATCCCGGCAACGCCAGCCGCACCGATCGAGCGTCTGGTCGCGCCCAGGTTCGAGCCCGAACTCGTGGCGCCCGCTGAGTTGATGTCAAGAGAGCTGCCCGCACCAGCGGCGCCGATCGAGCGGATCGCGCCACAGCAGGCTGAGCGGCAACTCGTCGCGCCGACGGAACTCGCACCCCTCGAGCCCATTACCCCGGCGGCCCCCGTCGAGCGCATGGCACCGCTGAAGAGTGAGCGCCAACTGGCACCTCCTGCCGAGTTGAACCCCGAACTGCCCGCTGCTCCTGGACCGCCGATCGAGCGCCTCACGCCGCGGACCGCACCCGCCGAGCGGATCTCCCCGCCGGCGGAGTTGCGCCCGCCTGCGCGGCAGCCTGGGGAGGTTACACCGGAGGAGCGTGCCCCCTCGACGCCACCGGCGCCGGCGACTCGCGGCGGCGCGCCCCCAGTGGTCGAGCGCGCGCCGGCAGCGCCCGAAGGGGCACCCGCTGGGGCGCCGCCAGAGCGCTTCCACTTCGGCTCTCCGACCCCCGAAGAGGAAATATTCAAGCCTCGCGGAAACGTCACGCCCCCGCTGAGCGAGCCCGGCCTGCCTCCTTACATCGACCTCGAGGGCGCACGGCGCGAAGCGGCGCGCCAGGTCGTGCGCGAAGGCGCAGGATCACGAGCGATCCTGGCCCTGCCGGTGCCTCTACCGCCGGAATACAAGTCGAAGGAGGCGCGCGCCATCGAAAAGGCGGCCAAGCCCGACTGCCGAAGCGAATATGCCGCCCTCGGCCTCTTCGCGGTCCCGGCGTTGCTCATGAGCGCGATCGCGGATACCGGTTGCCGGTGGTAGCGCCGCGAGAGCCCGGCGCGGGGCCCCGCGCGAAGCGTGGGGATCGACGGGGAATTGCGAGTCGGAGCTTGCGGCCGACACTAGAGGCTCACGTTCAGCAGCTACGGTTCAAGGAGGCCGCGGCGGCTTAGGTAGGCGTCCGCTCGACGCTCAATCCCAGCGGTACTTCTCCGAGCACTTGACGATCTGCATGTCGTTCGGAAATTCGAGGCAGACGCGCGCGTCCGCCGTCGACGGCACCTTGCGGCGGGCGCGCTTCGCCGTCTTGGTCTCCTGCTGCGCCGAAGCGGCTTGAGCCGGCGCTGCCGCAGCCGGCTGGGCCGCCGGCTGGATCGGCTTGGACGCGGGTGCTTGCGCGTTGGCCTCCAGTGCCGCCGCCAGCGCCGTTGCCAGGGCTGCTGCTGAGAGCATGTTCATGTTTTGGCTCCAGAAAACGCAGGTCGGATGGTCGCAGGCACCGCCCGCGCCCGAACCGGGAAGTCTACTCCAACGCCTGCTCGATGTCGGCGATCAGGTCGTCAACATGCTCGACGCCGATCGAAAGCCTCACCAAGTCTGGCGGGCACATCGTCCCCGGGCCTTCCGCACTGGCGCGATGCTCGGCAAGGCTCTCGACCGATCCCAGCGAAGTCGCCTGCTTGAACACGCGGAGCTTCGCGGTAAAGGATTTCGCCGCCTCCTCGCCGCGTTTGACGCGCAGCGACAGCATGCCGCCGAAGCCGCCCCGCATCTGCCTGGCCGCCACCTCATGTCCTGCATGGGTCTTCAGCCCCGGATACAGCACATGTGACAGCGCCGAATGACCATCGAAGCGCTGGGCAATCGCACTTGCGTTGGCGCACGCGGCACCGACGCGCAAGTGCAGTGTCCGCATGCCGCGCAGCAGCAGCCACGCCTCCAGCGGGCCCAGAATCGAGCCGCCGCTGCCGCGCACGTAGCGGATGCGCTTCCAGCGCTCGTCGTCACGCGCGGTCGCCAGCACGCCGGCAACGACGTCGGAGTGTCCGTTCAGATACTTGGTCGCGGAGTGCATGGCGATGCCGGCGCCGAGCTCTAGCGGCCGCGTCAGCAGCGGCGTGGCTACGGTCGAATCGACGGCGGCGATGGCGCCAACTTCGCGCGCAATCGTGCTCGCCGCCGCGATGTCGGTGATCTCCCAGGTCGGATTCGCAGGCGTCTCGATCCAGATCAATCGCGGGCGTCGCGATCGTGCCTTGGCGGCGAGATCGTCGATCGAGGCGTTGTCGTAGAACTCAATTGCGAGCCCCCAGGGGGCGGCGTATTCCAGCAACCATTTGCGAAGCCCCCAATACATGTTGCGCGGAGCCAGAACTGCGTCGCCGGGAGCGAGCGATTGGAACACCGCCGCTGCGGCCGCCTGGCCCGACGCGAACAACATCGCCGCGGCGGCGCTTTCGAGCGATGCGACGAGCGCCTCCGCCTGGTCGTAGCTCGGATTGTCGTCGCGCGAATAGCTGCGGCCACCGGGGTAGGTGCCATCGGCTGCTCGCTCGTAGGTCGTCGACACGTAAATCGGCGGCACGATGTCGCGATACGGCAGTGCGACTCGCCCCATGCCCTGGGCGACGAGCGTTTCGGGATTCAGTTTGGAAGAATTTCCAGGCATCGTCGCATAGACCATTGCGCGAAAGAGGGCACTATGCGCGCAACGACACGGCTCGGCAATTCCCGCGAACGAAGCCTCGCCGATACCGGCGTATCGCGTTTTAGCGTAAGCTTTGTTGCGATGAACGAAGCACAGACGTTGTTCACGGCGCTGCGTCAGTCGGCCGACACCGCCGCGGCCGACGCGATCGAGCGACTGGTCCGGGAAGCGCCCGATCGCAGCCTTTGCCGGATCAACGCGCTGGATTTCGCGGCCAAGACCGGCCTCGACGAGGAGCGCGTCATCGCCGCCCTCCTGCACGCGGCACGCCTCGGGCTGTTCGAGCTTTCGTGGAATGTGCTGTGTCCGGGCTGCGGCGGCGTGCTCGACGCAGGCGCTTCGCTCAAGACGGTGCAGCAGGCGGAGTACGCCTGCGCGCTGTGCGCTGCCGGCTACGAGCCCACGCTCGACGAGATGGTCGAGGTCACCTTCACGGTGAGCCCGCGGGTGCGCCGGATCGCGGCGCACGAGCCCAACAGCCTGCCGGCGACCGAGTACTACAGGCAGATCTTCTGGAGCTCGGGCCTCGATTTGCCTGACGAGGACTTCGACCGGCTGATCGCAGATATCACTCTCGACTTGATCGAGCTGCCTCCTGGCGAGAAGGCGATGCTGTCGCTCACGCTCCCCTCCGAATTCGTGATCGTCTTCGACCCGGTGACCCACACCGCGCAGTTCATCGACGTGAAGGGCGAGCCCACTCGCGAGCGCCAGGCGCTTTCCATCGTGTTCAACAAGACGAGCGCTCACACCACGACGTTGACGCTGCAGCCGGGCCCGCTTCGCCTGACTCTGGACAACCGCACCGACGTGCGCGCCGTGCCCGGCGTCTACATCGCCGGCGAGAAGATGCACCAGATGCTGGGCAAGCGAAAGCCCTTTCTCACCGCGAAGCGGCTGCTCACCAACCAGACCTTCCGCGAGATCTATAGAACCAGCACGCTCGATGTCGACCAGCGGCTGAAAATCACCAGCCTTACCTTCCTGTTCACCGACTTGAAGGGCTCGACCGATCTCTACGAGCGCGTCGGCGACCTGGTTGCGTTCGACCTGGTGAAGGAGCACTTCAAGGTCCTGCACGAGGTCATCGCCGCGGAAACGGGAGCCGTGGTCAAGACCATCGGCGACGCCGTGATGGCGACCTTTCCGACGCCCGACCGGGCGCTCGCGGCGGCGCTGCGCATCCGCGAGGCGATGCGCAAGCTCAACGCGGAGCACAAGAGCGAGGACCTGCTGCTCAAGATCGGCATCCACGAAGGACCGTGCCTTGCGGTGACGCTCAACGACCGTCAGGATTATTTCGGCCAGACGGTGAACATCGCCTCGCGAGTGCAGGGTCTCGCCGTCTCGCGATCGATCCTCGCGACGGGAGCGGTCGTCGAGCATCCAACGGCCTCTGCGCTGCTCGAGAGTGACGGCATCAAGCCGATGCCGCGACGGCTGCCGGTGCGCGGCGTCGCCGAAGAACTTTCTGTCTACGAGATTCCCTGACTTGGGATGTCATTCCGAGGAGCGCAAGCTCCGAGGAATCTGCTGCTTCCGAGTCGGCAGTTGGATATAACAGCAGACCCCTCGATTCCTCGGTGTGACAGAGCAGGCGATTCAGTCCAGATACGCGGGAAACTTTGGAAGCGCCTTGAAGTCGATCGGATCGTGCTGCACGACCAGCCGCCCTTTGGTGTTGGCGAGTATCTTCTCGATGCGATCGATCGACGCCAGCGTGTCCGCGCGCTCGTAGTTGAATGCCGGAACGCGCCGATACTTGCGGTTGTCGCGGGTGTGGTAGAGGTCGCCTGACAGGATGACCGTTCCGGCTCTGTTCAGCTTGAGCAGCAGCACCTGATGCCCGGGGGTGTGACCGGGCGCCTTGAGGATCATGACGCTGCCGTCGCCGAAGACGTCGTAGTCGTTGTCGATCATCTGGGTCTTGGCGGTCTTGTAGCCGCCGAACGTGCTCGGATCGACTCCGAACGGCGCGGGGTCCGCCAGCGCCCAGGAAAGCTCCGCCTTGTTGATGATCCACGTCGAGTCCGGGAAGATGTTGGCGTTGCCGGTGTGGTCGAAGTGGAAGTGCGAAAAGGCCACCGCCGTCACTTCGGTCGCCGCCAGTCCCATCTGCTTCAATTGCTCGGCGAGAGTGATCGGCATGCTCATGTGGAAGCCACCGGGCAGGTCGACGCCGTTCTTGTTTTCCGCGAGCTTGTCGCCCAGGCCCGTGTCCCACACCAACGTGCCTTTGGGATGGCGGATCACAAAGCAGGTGACAACGAGCGAACCCGGCTTGCCGTCGTATTCGCCGGTATCCGAGAACAGGCCCATGTTCTTGAAGTCGACGCGCCCGCAGTCGAGCGCATAAAGGCGAGGCGACTTGACTTGGTCCGCCGCGAGCGACTGCGCGACATGTGCGGCGGCGAGCACAAGGGCGGCGACGCAGATTCTGCTGACCACCTTAACAAACGGCATCGGAAGCTCCGGGTTACGGTGTGCGAAGACGCGGGCTACAGCTCGATGGGCTTGCCGTGGGGTGTGCGGCGCGCGGCGGCTTCCCACTGCGTACGACGCTGCTTCAGCATCGCGTCGGTCACGATGCCCTTGCGTGTCGTGACGCGCTCGAGCGCGGTGAGCCAGTGGCGGTAATAGTCCTCGCCGGTGTCAGGCTCTCCGCGCTGCCGCACTTCGGCGATGACTTCGCCGAGGACCTGCGCCCATTCCTTCCAGGTGAATGCGCCGCGCTCGTGAAGGGCAAGCGCCATGGCGAATGCTTGCGCTTCCCACGGGGCCCTGAACACCGGTCCCTCGACGTCGCGAGGCAGGCCTGACAGCTCGCACTCCAGCGCCGGGAGTGCGCGAGAAAGCCTGGCGGCATCAAGCGGAGGGTATGCGATTGCAGGCACGTCAGCGCGGCTCGAGGTAGGGTTCCCAGCAGTCGACATTCACCGCCGTTGCGGTCGTGTCGTGTCCCCACAAATCGGCGGCTTCGAATCGCACCGCGTACAGCCATCGCGGTTGTTCCCCGGCGCCGAGCGCATTGCTGTCGGGAAACACGTGCGCTCCATGCACCTTCACGATCGTTCCCGGCTTGCCGCGGCAATAGCGCGGCAGCCGCGTGTGGGTCGGCGGATTGATGTTGAGCGTGCGCACACGATCACCCACTGCGAACCGCGACCTGCCCGTGAGCGGTCGCTGGGTGGAGCTGCCGCGAGCGAGCACGGCCGGCACAGCGTCGGCCTTGAGCGGCGCCGGCGCTGGCAATGCAGGGGTGCGCATCTTGCCGTCGGCGAGTTCCCCTTCCCTCACGAGTCCCCGCTCCAGCATCAGGCGGATGAGAGCCTCGAACCATATCTCGTAGTAGCTGCTGGCGAGGTATTGCACAGGCGGCAGGCTTTCGCGCGCGGAACGCGATTGATCCAGGTTCCACTGCCCGAGCGCTCCCATGCCCAGCGTCAGAGCGAACGCCCGACGCTCCCACTCATGGTGGAATCGCGGCTCGTTCGCCTCGGCAACCACCGGCCCGAAGCCCTGCATCCCGCCCATGTCGTGAACCCCGTTCATGATCGTTCGTGCGCAGGTTGCGGCGCCTTGGCGACGCCGGTGCCGATCATCGAATCGCGCGTGACCAGTGCCGCCAGTCGATGCTCGGCCCAGCCGTCAGTTCCGGCCGGCCTCAACGGAAGCACCAGGTAGCGGATCTCAGCGGTTGAATCCCACACCCGCAACTCGACGTCGGCGGAAAGCTTCACGCCGAATTCCGCGAGCACGCCGCGCGGATCGATCACAGTGCGCGAGCGGTACGGCGTCGACTTGTACCAGACGGGCGGCAGCCCCAGCACCGGCCACGGATAGCACGAGCATAGCGTGCACACGACCATGTTATGCACGCGCTCGGTGTTCTCGAGCGCTACCATGTGCTCACCCTGACGGCCGCTGTAGCCGAGCGAGGCAATTGCCGCAGTGGCGTCTTCGAGCAGCCACTTGCGATACTGCGGATCGGCCCACGCCTTGGCCACGACGTGTGCTCCGTTGTGCGGCCCGACCTTGGTTTCGTAGGTCTCGATCAGCGCGTCGAGCGTCTTGGGGTCGACGTAGCCTTTTTCGACCAGCAGCGATTCGAGCGTGCGCACCCGCAAGTCCATTTCGGAGAGCTCGGAGCCACCGTGCGCGTGGCCATGCTCGTGACCGTGCTCGTCCCGGTCGCGGGAAGCGTCATCCGCCACGTTGGCTCTCTTCGAGTTCGTTGCGCATCTTGGTAACGCCCATTCTCTCCTTCAGGCCGGCCGGCGTCGAGCACGCGGCGATTCCGTCGAGGCGCGGAGCTTCTTGCGCACGACCGGCCGCGCCGGCTTGCGACGCGCGACCTCTACGAAGCCAGCACGGTCGAACATGGATTTCGCTCCGAACCACATGGAATCGTCGCCCGCCCTGCCCGGCTTGTCGCAAGGATAGGCTTCGAGCAGAGTCACGCCCTGCCTGCGCGCCCATGCCGTCGCGCCTTTCAGCATCGCCTCGGCCACGCCCCGGTGTCGCTCCTTGGGATCGACCACAAAGCAGAGGATCGACCACACCGGCTTGTCGTCGACCTCTTTCATCACTTGCGAGCGCTTGAGTCGCGCGTAATCCTCGCGCGGCCCGAGGGATACCCATCCGATCGCGCGGCCGTTCTCGTAGCCGAGGAGCCCCGGAACGACGCCTCGCCTGACCAGGCCTCTCAGCGCCCGCTGGTTCGCCTCCGAGTGGGTCATGCCCGGCGGAGGTTGATGCCTGCCCGAACGGCGATAGAACATGCAGTAGCAGCCGCGCGCGATCGACAGCCCCGGACGCGAGAAGAGCTCCACCAGGTCGGGCCAGCGATTGTCGACCAGGGGCTCGATCTGCAGCCTGGCCGCTGGGCGCGTGGTGTGGCTCATACCGGTGTTGTCCATGCCCGCTCAATGCTTCCAGAATTGCCGCGAGGCGATGCGCGCGCCTTCCGCCATCGCCGCCATCTTGGCCCATACCACGTCGGGGTCGACCGCAGCCTGTCCGACCCAGGTACCGAAGCCGCAATCGCTGCCAGCCATCACGTTTTCGCGGCCCACCAGCTTGGCGTAGCGGCCGATGCGCTGGGCGACGAGCTCCGGATGCTCGATGAAGTTGGACTTCGACTCGATCACACCCGGGATGAGCAGCTTCCCCTCGGGGAGCTTGAGCTTTTCGAACAGCGTCCACTCGTGGGCGTGGCGCGGATTGGCGGCCTCCATCGAGATCGCCGAGGGCCGCGCGCGAAACACGATGTCGATCACGTCGGCGAGAGCGACGTCGCAATGGTGAGGGCCTTCGTAGTTGCCCCAGCACAAGTGCATGCGCAGCCGCTCCGGTGGAATGTTCGCCACGGCGTGGTTGAGCGCTTCGACGTGGAGCTCCGCCTTCTTGCGCCACTCCGGAAGGCTCAGCTCGGCGTACTGGATGTGCCGGCCCATCGCCAGATCGGGACAGTCGAGCTGCAGGACGATTCCCGCGTTGGCGATGGTCTCGTACTCGTGCCGCATGGCGTCGGCGATGGCGAAGATGTACGCCTTCTCGCTCGGGTAGTGCTCGTTGCGGAAGAACAGCGATATCACCCCCGGCGAGGCGGCGCTCATGAACCCTTCCTGCGCCTTGACCTTGGCGAGGGCGGCCTTCAAGTGCTCGACGTCGGTGCGCGCAGCCTGCGGATCGCGCACGCCGATGGCGGCGGTGCACGCAGGGGTCTTGCGCCGCGAGCGTCCCGGGTCGCCGAAGACGCGCTTGGCGAGGTTGGGGAAGTCGACCAGGTCCTGGTAGACGAAGGTATTGCCGGACCCGCCGAAGCCCGAAAGTCGGTCCTTGATATAGGTGGCGTAGCTCGGCTTGCTCATTTCGCCGTCGTTGATCACATCCACGCCGGCGTCGGCCTGCTTGCGCACGATCTCTTCGACCGCCGAAGCCACGCGTCGCTCGAGCGCCGCGGGATCGACCGGCACGCCCTCCTCCCTGGCGTACATCGCGCGGATCAGATCCTCGGGCCGAGGCAGGCTCCCCGTGTGCGTGGTGAGAAAACGCTCGGTGCTGCGCTTCATGTCTTCTCCTTGATCGCCGATCGAGCGACCCGGGCGGCGAAGCAGGTTATTGTAGGGCCTGTTAACGCTATGGACACAAACGCGTTGCGTAGCCGAACACGCCTAGCGCAAGGCGCAAAGGCGAAGGCGAATCCTTTTTTCACCATCGGCCATTCGACCCGGCCGATCGCGGCATTCGTGGGCATGCTCGACGAGGCCAAAGTCCGGCTCGTCGTCGACGTGCGCACATTGCCGCGATCGCGCACCAATCCTCAATACAACCGTGACGTCCTGCCCCAATCGCTGGCCGCGGCAGGCATCGGCTGCGAGCATCTCGCCGCCCTCGGGGGCTTGCGCGGGCGGCAGCGTGGCGTGGCACCGGAACTCAACGCGTTCTGGGAAAACCGAAGCTTCCACAATTATGCCGATTACGCGCTGAGCGACGAGTTTCGGGCCGGGTTTGTCCGTCTGCGCGAGCTCGGAGCGGGCACGCGTTGCGCCATCATGTGCGCGGAGGCGATGTGGTGGCAGTGCCACCGGCGGATCATAGCCGACTACCTGCTTGCCGCGGGCGAGGAAGTGTTTCACATCCTCGGGCCGAATCACATCGAGCAGGCGCGCATGACCGCCGCGGCGAGGCCGCAACCAGGTGAAACGCTAACTTATCCCGCGAGTTCGCCGCAGGGAGGTGTCGGGTAGCTCCCTAGCAAGGCGTGTAAGATGTGCCGCAATCACGAGCGGCTCGAAGGGAGGAGGCCCCCCATGATCGGTTACGTCACGCTGGGCACCAACGATTTGCCCAAGGCGGTTGCGTTCTACGACAGGCTGCTCGCTGCGCTGGGCGCGAAGCGCATGTATGAAACCGATCGCTATGTGGCCTATGGCACCAGCGAGGAAGCGCCCGGGTTGGGCATCACCAAACCCTTCGACGGCAAGCCCGCAACCCGCGGCAACGGAACCATGGTCGCGCTTCAAGTCGACAGCAAGGCCAAGGTCGACGCGGTCTACAACCTCGCCATGGAACTGGGCGGAACCGACGAGGGAAAGCCAGGTCCCCGCGGCGACGGTTTCTAGGCCGCGTACTTCCGCGACTTGGACGGCAACAAGCTCAATTGCTTTTTCATGGGGTAGCCGATCAGGGCCTGTAAACGCTATGGACACAAACGCGTATGCGCCCATAGCGTTTACAGGCCCTAGTCCTGCGGCTCGACAAGCTCGACCAGCGGCAGCGTCTCCACCGGGTGGCCGGCGGCGAGCCACGCGTCGAGACCGCCCAACAGCGGTCGGACCCGGACGAAGCCGTTGTCGATCAGCGTCTTGGCGACGCGCGCCGCGGAGGCTTCGTTCGGACAGCTGCAGTACAGGATGATGTCGCGGTCGCGCGGCATCTCCTGGATGTGTTGCTCGAAACCGTGCAGCGGCAAGTGCACCGCCCCGGGGATGTAGCGCGGCTCCATCGAGCGCGCCGTTGGCGAACGCACGTCGACGACCAGCGGCGTCTCGCCCCGGTCCATGAGGCGGTACAACTCGTCGACGCTGATCCGCGCCATGCGCAGCATCTTGTAGAAGCGCTGCCGCTCCCACCACTTGAACATGACGTAGCCGACGACCACCGTCTCGGCGACGATCGCGGCAGCCTTTCCGTAACGTTCGACGTACGCCAGCAGGCGCTCGATCTGCGATCCGAGGAGTATCCCGCCGCCCATCCCTGCGCCTACCCACAGTGCGGTCCCTGCGCCGTTGAACAGCAGGAATCGCAGCCAACCGATGCGCGTGGCGCCCGCGAGCGGCGGCGCGAGCAACGAGATGCCGGGAACGAATTTGGCGACGAGGAGCGCCTTGACGCCCCAATTCTCGAAGCGTTCGTGGGTCTGGCTCACGCACGAGTCGGGAGTGAGCGAGATCATGCACAGCATTCTCATGACACGGTTGCCGTATTGGCGGCCGGCGACATACCACGAGATGTCGGCGGTCATGCTGGCGGCCATTGCGACCAGGAAGACGGCGATTAGCGAGATCTTGCCGGCTGCGGCGAGCCCTCCGGCAATGACCAGCGTCGGGATCGCCGGGACAGGGAGCCCGATCTGCTCGGCGAAGACGTTGCCGAAGACGATCAGCAGCCCGTACTGCGCGACGATTGCGGCGAGGTGATTGCTCATGCGGTGTTGGCCCGAGTCGGCGCTCTTTTGTTACATTCTGCCAGCTAAACGCCCATTGTGAAGTCGACGGCTGTTGCCTCATGCCCGCGCTCCTGCTCGATCAGACGCTGTGGCTCAACATCTTCTTCGCCGCCGAATGGGCGGTGCGGCTGGCAATGATCGTCGTGGTCCCCTTCCGCCGCTCGCCCGAAGCCGCCAAGGGCTGGCTGCTGCTCATTCTCTTCGAGCCGACGGTCGGCTTGATCCTGTATGCCCTGATCGGGCGGCCCAAGCTGCCGCCATGGCGAATACAGCGCCGCCTCGAGTTCGACGATCTGAGCCGGCCGATCTTCGAGCACGTCGCTCGGGAACCCAACATCTTCCACCCCGACCTCGGTCCCGAGCTCAATAAGCCCGCGACGCTGGCGCAAAACCTGGGCGAGCTGCCGATTCTGGGCGGGAACAACGCCGAGATACTGTGCGACTATGACGCGCTCATCGAGCGCCTGATCGCCGACATCGACGCGGCGCACGATCACGTTCACCTGCTGTTCTACATCGTCGCCGATGACGACGTCATGGCGCGCATCGTCGAAGCTCTCGCGCGCTCGGTCGAGCGCGGCGTGGTGTGCCGCATTCTGGCCGATTCGCTGGGCTCGCGCCGCTATTTCGAGCATCTGCTGCCGCGCCTGGAGGCGGCCGGGATCCTGGCGGAGGAGACGATGCGAGTCGGGTTGTTCCGCCGCGCCGGCCGCCTCGATCTGCGCAACCATCGCAAGATCGCGGTGATCGACGGCCTGATTGGCTACACAGGCTCGCAGAACCTGGTCGATTCCACGTTCAAACCCGGACTCACCTATGAGGAGCTCAACGTCCGTTTGACCGGACCCGTTGCGCTGGAGCTGCAGGCAGTGTTCATCGAAGACTGGTACGTCGAGACCGGCGAGTTTCTTGGCGACCCGCGTTACATTCCGGAGCCGCGCGTCACAGGCACTGTCGCGGCGCAGACGCTGCCCAGCGGGCCGGGTTATCCGCGCGAGAACAACCAGCGGCTCATCGTGTCGCTGATCCACGCATCGAACCGGCGCGTCTGCATCACCATGCCCTATTTGGTCCCCGACGACGGGCTACAACAGGCGCTGGAAACCGCGGCGCTGCGCGGTGTCGAGGTTACCCTCATCGTGCCACTGCAGATCGATCAATACCTGGTGGGCCTCGGCCAGCGCTCCTACTACGATGAGATGATGGAAGCGGGAGTGCGCATCTGCCGCTACGGCAAGCGTTTCCTGCACGCCAAATGCGTGACCATCGACGATGCCATCGCCTGGATCGGTTCGTCGAACCTCGACATACGCTCCTTCGCGCTCAATGCCGAAGTTGTCGTGCTGCTCTACGACGCGCGCGTCTGCGCGAGCGTGGCCGAGGAGCAAGCGCGCTATATCCGCGATGGAGAAATGCTCTCCCTCGAGACCTGGCGCAAGCGCTCGCCCGCAGTTAAGGTCGCGGAGAATCTGGCGCGGCTGTTGAGTCCGTTACTCTGAACCGACGTCAATCCCACTCAGGGATCGCGGGCACGCGAAGGCGCTCGACTTGGGGAAGATCGAAGCCGAAGTGCTCGACGAGCAGCGCACGCAGAGACGCGCGGTCGGCGAGCTGGCTCGCGCTTGGCACGCCACCCCGCCGAAACGTCACGTCACGATTCAGCACAGCGACGCTTCCGTCGGCGGTGAGCGCGCGCAGCATGAGCCGGTTCACGAAGCCGGACGCGGAGTGTGTGGACGTGTAATGGTTGGCCATCTCGAAATCCACCGGATTGTCCGCCTCGAGCGTCGAGACCCACGCATCGACGGTCTTCTCCGGCGTCTGCGCACGCATCACCCAGAAGCCTCCGTCGCGCGCCATCCAGTGCGTGTCGTGGTCGAGGCTCGCCTTTGCGCCCTCTGCGAGCGGCAGGGGAATTCTCGGAGCGAGCAGCCCGAAGCCTGGATCGACGACGAAGCGGCCTTGGGCGAGCGGCACGGTCAGGAACATGTGCGTGCGTGGCGCCGCCGGCGGCGGACTTGCCAGAATTACCCGCGCCGAATGGCGCACTGGGGCAAAGCCGAGCCGTTCGAGCACCGCCGCGAACAGCGTCACGTGCTCGAAGCAGTAGCCTCCGCGGCGCGCGTCCACAAGCTTAACCTGCAGGCTCGCCATATCGAGCCGCACCGGCCGCCCAAGCAGCACGTCGAGATTCTCGAACGGGATCGACGCCATGTGCGCGCGCACGAGCCCCGCGAGCGTCTCGTAAGTTGCCGCGGTCCCGCCTGCCCAGCCGATGCGGTCGAAGTAGGCGTCGAGATTCAGTGCATCAGTCATGTGCAATACCGAACAAGTTGCGAGGTCATGCCGACATGCCGCTCGTTATATACTCACCGGGTGCGCGCCACTTCGAGAGCGTATCGTGAAACTCTTTCACTCCGCCACTTCGCCCTTCGTCCGCCAATGCCTCGTCGCCGCCCACGAGCTGGGCTTGAGCGAGCGCATCGAGCTTGTTCCCGCCGCGGCGCATCCCATCAATCGCGATCGCAACGTGGTCGGTACCAATCCTCTGGGCAAGATACCCGCGTTGATCACCGACGACGGCGCGGCGCTGCACGACAGCCGGGTGATCATCGATTATCTCAACGAGCTGGGCGAGGGCGAGCTCATCCCCCGCGATGGAAAAGAGCGATGGCGCGTGCTCACGGAGCAGTCGCTGGCCGACGGCATGCTCGATGCCGCGGTCCTCGCGCGCTACGAAACCGCCCTGCGGCCCGAGCCCTTGCGCTGGAAGGAATGGCTCGAGGGACAGCTCGAGAAGATCGCTTCCGGGCTGGCCGAGCTCGAGGCAAGTGCCGTGGACTTCGGCGATCGCGTCGACGCCGGCACGATCGCTTTCGGCGCTGTGCTGGGATACCTCGATTTCCGATTCCCAACGCTCGCCTGGCGCGACAAGCGGCCGAACGCGGCGGCCTGGTTCGAGTGGTTCGGCGCCCGCGATTCGATGGCGGCGACGCGGCCTCCGGCGGCGTAGTCACCCAGCCCGAGCCGAGGTGCCCCAGGAAGTCGCGCGTTGCGATCGGTCGTCGCCCGTGCGCAGACCCCGAGCCTTCCCATCGTGTCCGTCGGCGGCATTGCCTTGCTGCTCAGCATGACCCTCACTGTGGCCGATTCGTCCGCTCTTGACCGAAACGGCGACATGGGGCCGGGCATCTGGGACGTAAACGCAGCGCGATTCGTTTCGGAGTCGCAGCTCGTCGCCGCTCTCGCTCCCGCACGCCATCGGCTGCTCGGAGAGGTCCACGACAATCCAGAGCACCACGCCATTCGCGCGCGGTTGATCGCCGCTATCGCGGAGACAGGCGCGCGCCCCGCCGTCGTCTTCGAGCAGTTCGATCTCGATCGCGACGCAGCGCTGGTGGCTGCTCAGGCGGCGGGCGCCAACGCGGAAGGGCTTGCAAACGCCGGTCGCCTCGATCGCAAGGGCTGGATCTGGCCAATGCACAAGACCCTGCTCGAGGCCGCGCTTCGAGCGGGCCTTCCGGTGCGGGCCGGGAACGTGCCGCGGGAAGCGCTGCGCGGGGACTTGCAGGCTGCGACCGACAGGGACACTGCCGCCGTTGGCTACGCGCGCTTCCGCGCGGCGCGCTGGACCGACGCGCAAGCCGCGGCACTGCGCACCGAAATCTTCGAGGCACACTGCGGCAAGGTGCCGGAATCGGTAGTTCCGCGTATCGTGCTGGCGCAGCGGCTGCGCGACGCGGCCATGGCGCAGGCTCTGGTCGACGACGCGACGCCCGGCGGTGCGATCCTCATCGCCGGCAACGGGCATGTCCGCGCCGATCTCGGAGTGCCCGTGTACCTGCACGCGCCGGGCCTGCCCGGTGCCGATGCCCGGTCGATCAGCCTCGGCCTGATCGAGGTTGCTCCTGACGACGAGCGCGCCGCCGATTTCCCCCGAAACATCATCGCCGCGCATCCGGGGTTCGACTATGTCTGGTTCACGCCACCCGCCCCGCGGGACGATCCTTGTGCGGGCATCGGGGAACCTGCGCGTTAGCGCACGGCATGCCCAAACGAATCAGCGCCGGAATTCTTCTCTACCGCGTCCGCGCGGGAACCGTCGAGGTCTTTCTCGTGCACCCCGGAGGCCCCTATTGGCAACGCAAGGATGGCGGCGCATGGTCGATTCCCAAGGGAGAGCTCGAAGAAGGAGCTGATGCGCTGGAAACCGCGCTGCGCGAATTTCAGGAAGAGACCGGCTCCCGCCCGGAAGGCGAATTCATTTCGCTGGCGCCGCTCAAGCAGCCGAGCGGCAAGCTTGTTTACGCCTGGACGCTGCGCGGCGACATCGATGCTTCGTCCATCAGAAGCAATACCTTCACCATGGAATGGCCTCCGCGTTCCGGTCAGCGGCAGGAATTCCCGGAAGTCGACCGCGGCGAATGGTTCGTTATGGCGGCGGCCAGGGAAAAGATCCTGCCCGGACAACGTGGCTTCCTGGAGCAGCTGCAAACCCACCTCGATCGCACGCCCAAGTGATCCTGCCGACCCGCTGCTCGACTGGCTCGCTCAAGTGAGCGTGCTTTTCACCATTCCCCATCCACACTTCCCTATGGCCTCCGCTCTGTTCTCACCGTTCAAGCTTCGCGGCCTGATGCTCGCCAACCGCATCGTTGTCTCTCCGATGTGCCAGTACTCGGCTCGAGACGGCTGTGCAACGGACTGGCACGTCGTCCACTGGGGCCAGCTGCTGCAGTCGAGCGCCGGAATGTTCACCATCGAGGCCACCGCGGTCTCGGCGACCGGACGCATCACCTACGGTTGCCTGGGCCTCTATGACAGCGCCTGCGAGACGGCGTTGGGCGAGCGCCTCGCCATCACGCGCCGGAACGCGCCCGCAATGCCAGTGGCGCTGCAGCTTGCGCACGCGGGGCGCAAAGGCTCTTCGAAGGTTCCGTGGGAGGGAGGGGAGCTCATTCCGGTAGCTCAAGGCGGATGGATGCCCGTGGCGCCGTCGGCCATTCCGCAGCTCCCTGACGAGCCCCCGCCCGCGGCGCTGGACCTTTCGGGCTTGGCGCGCATCAAGGACGAATTCGTCGCCGCAACGCAGCGCGCATCGCGCATCGGCGTCGATGCCCTGGAACTGCACTGCGCGCACGGCTACCTGATGCACGAATTCCTGTCGCCGTTATCCAATCATCGACGCGATGCCTACGGCGGCTCGTTCGAGAATCGCGTTCGCTTTCCGATGGAAGTATTTGCGGCGGTTCGCGAAGCATGGCCGAGCGACAAGCCGATGGGCGTTCGCATCTCGGCGACCGACTGGGTCGACGGCGGCTGGACGATCGAAGATTCGATTGCGCTCGCACGACGGCTCAAGACCGCCGGCTGTGACTGGATCGACACCTCCAGCGGCGGCATCTCGCCCAAGCAGAAGATTCCCCTTGGACCGGGCTACCAGGTCCACCTCGCCCGCGAGATCCGCCGCGCGACGTCGATCGCGACCATGACGGTAGGCCTCATCACGGAACCCAAGCAGGCCGAGGCGATCGTTGCGTCGGGCGATGCCGATCTGGTGGCGATGGCGCGCGCGCTGCTGTGGAACCCGCGCTGGCCCTGGCACGCGGCAGCCGCACTCGGGGCGCAGATCCACGCGCCCCAGCAGTACTGGCGCTCGGCGCCGCGCGAGGCGGCGGGCGTGATGGTGAATGCGAAAGTCGGCATGCGCTAGGCGCCCGAAATCACAGTAACGGATCGGACTAGAATTATCCATGGCCGCCTGGACCTGGCTGGTCCCAGCCTTTTCCGCCGCCCTGCTCGTCGTTGCGATCGTTGCAGGCGCGGGCTCGCTTCTCGTCGTGCTCTGCGCGTGCGCTCTCATCGGCGCCGTGTTCGCGGCGGTCCACCACGCCGAAGTCGTCGCGCACCGGGTGGGCGAGCCTCTGGGAACACTCGTTCTCGCCGTGGCGGTCACCGTGATCGAAGTCTCGCTCATCCTGTCGATGATGTTGGGTGGCGGCGCCGACAAGGCCGTGCTGCCGCGCGACACGATTTACGCAGCGGTGATGATCATCTGCAACGGCGTTGTCGGCCTGTGCCTGCTGACGGGCGGCATCGCACACCGCGAGCAGAGCTTCCGCGTCGAGGGCGCCGGCGCGGGACTCGCGGCGCTGATCGCGATGTCGGCCCTTTCGCTCGTGCTGCCCGACTTCACCGTCACGACAGGCGTCGGCACCTACAGCAGGGGTCAGCTTGCGTTCGTGGCGGTCGTGTCGGTCGCGCTGTGGGCGGTCTTCGTCTTCATTCAGACGGTGCGTCACCGCGACTACTTCCTCCCTACCGCGGACGCGGCGAACATGGAGGTGCACGCCCGGCCGCCGACGAATCGTCAGGCGTGGACGAGCTTCGGCCTGCTCATCGTCTCGCTGGTGTCTGTCGTTGGACTGGCCAAGGTGCTGTCGCCGGCGATGGAACGCGCGGTCGCCACCGCCGGCGCGCCCAAAGCCGTGATCGGAATCGCGATCGCGATGCTGGTGCTGCTGCCGGAGACAGTAGCCGCGGTCCGCGCCGCGCGAGCGGATCGTCTCCAGACCAGCATGAATCTCGCCATCGGCTCGGCGCTCGCAAGCATCGGTCTCACGATCCCTGCGGTGGCGGTGACGGCGGTGCTCTTCGACCTGCACCTGGTTCTCGGCTTGGAGCCCAAGGATCTCGTGATGCTCGCGCTCACATTTCTCGTGAGCGCGGTGACTCTGGGCACCGGCCGGACCCATGTGATGCAGGGTGCGGTGCACCTCGTGATCTTTGCTGCGTTCGTCTTTCTGGCGTTCGTACCCTGAGCTCGGAATTCTGCTTCGCGCGCGCGGGCTGCGAGCGCGACCGGACCATCGGCGGCCCCGTCGGCTTAAACTATCCTTCATCCTATTCGGAGCGAACGATGAACGTCTCCTGTCGAATCCTCGGGTGCCTCGCAACGCTTGCTCTGATTGGCGCCGTTTCCGGCTGCGCGACCGCACCGGCGGATGACAAGGCCGCCGCCCGTTATCAAAGCGTGATCGCGAGCCCCATACGGACCGAGCAGGATCGGCGCATGGATGCGTCGCGCCACCCCGCCGAGTTCCTCGCCTTCGCGCAGGTGAAGCCCGGTATGCAGGTGCTCGACGTGTCGGCGGGAGCCGGTTACACCTCGCAGCTGCTCGCGCTCGCGGTGGCTCCGGGAGGAATGGTGTGGGCCCAGTCACCCAACCCGGGCGCGACGCTGCGCAAGCGCCTCGAGGATCACCCGCAAGCCGATCTCGTCGTCGCGGCGCTTCCGTTCGAGGACCCCGTTCCCGAGCAGGCGCCGAAGCTCGACCTGATCACGCTCGTCCTCAACTATCACGACATCACCTATCTCCCGGTCGATCGCGCCAAGATGAACGCGCGCCTGTTCGCGGCGCTCAAGCCGGGCGGCCGGTTCGTCGTGATCGATCATTCGGGCCGCAGCGGCACCGGCATCTCGGAGGGCAAGACCCTGCATCGCATCGAGGAGGTAGTGGTCCTCACCGAGGTTCGCCAGGCCGGGTTCGTCCTCGAGGCCGAGGGGGACTTCCTGCGCAACCCCGCCGACACGCGCGAGGAATCGTCCAACCAGCCCAAGGTGCCCACCGACAAGTTCGCGCTGCGTTTCGTCAAGCCGTAGCAGCCTGCTCCGGTATCGCACCGAGGTCTTTCATCTTCTCCTTCACCCGATGAGGTTCGCTGCGGCTGCCTTTTCCAGAGGGAGGGTGCCGCGCTTTTGCGCCGGGTCCTGCGCGCTCGGCGCGATATCGAAGCCGAGCCCGGAGCAGAGCTCGATCATCGACGCGTTGTTCGCGAGAATGTGTCCGACCATTTCCTTCAAGCCGCGCTGCTGCGCAACCTCGATGAGCAGCTCCATAAGGCGCCGGCCGAGGCCGTGCCGGTGCCAGGCGTCGGCGACGACGAGCGCGAACTCGCAGGTCTCGCCGTCGGGGTTGGTGATATAGCGCGCCACGCCGATCTCGACCTCGCGGCCATCCTCCTCGATGGTGGCGATGAACGCCATCTCGCGGTCGTAGTCGATTTGCGTGAAGCGAACGAGCATCATCGGCGTGAGCTCGCGCAGCGTGTCCATGAACCGGAAATAACGGCTCTCGTCGGAAAGGCCTTTCACGAACTCGTGCTCGATCTGCGCGTCCTCCGGGCGGATGGGTCGCAGCGTCACCACGCGCCCGTCCGGAAGCGGCCATTCGCGCACGAACTGAGCAGGATAGGGATGGATCGCCATGTGGCCGTAGGTACCGTGCGCGGGCGCCGCGTGCCGCAGCACCACACGGGCATCGGCCGCGATCGCTCCCGTCTCGTCGACGATGAGCGGATTGATGTCGAGCTCTTCCAAGGCAGGCAGTTCACAGACCATCTCCGAGACGCGCAGCAGCACCGACTCGAGGGCCGGCATGTTCACCGGCGGCAGGTGGCGAAACGCTCCGAGAAGCTTCGAGACGCGAGTCGAGTCGATCAGCTCCTCGATCAGGAACGCGTCGAGAGGCGGCAGCGCCACGGCGCGATCGCGATGCACTTCCACCGTGGTGCCGCCTGCGCCGAAGACGATCGCCGGCCCGAACACCGGGTCGCGGATCACGCCCACCATCAGCTCGCGCGCATTGGGGCGCACGATCATCGGCTCGACGGCAACGCCGTGCACGTTGGCGCCGGGGCGGAACTGCGCCACCGAGTCGAGGATCTCCTGAAAGGTGGCGCGCACGGCCTGTGCGTTGCCGACATTGAGCCGTACGCCGCCCGCGTCGCTTTTGTGCGTGATCTCGGGCGAGTCGACCTTGAGCGCTACCGGGTAACCGAGCTCCTGCGCGATCAGGATCGCCTCCGCCGCGGAATGCGCGACCATCGTGTTGGCCACCGGGATGCGGAACGCGGCGAGCAGCGCCTTCGATTCCATCTCGTTGAGCACCGTGCGGTGCTCGGCAAGCGCTTCGTCCACGATCGCGCGCGCTCCCTCGAGGTCGGGTGGCGCCTGGAGCGACAGCGGACCAGGCGTGCGCAGCAGCATGCGCTGGTTGCGAAAGAAGGAGGAGACGTGGGCGAACATTTCCACCGCCGCCTCCGGGGTGCGTTGAACGGGAATCCGCGCCGCGGCGAGGAGCTTGCGCGCCGCGGCAACCTGGTCTTCGCCCATCCAGCAGGCGAGCACGGGTTTGGTTGAGCCGTGGGCAGCGTCGACCACGGCTCGCGCTGCGCTCTCCGGATCCGTCATCGCCTGCGGCGTGAGCATCGCGAGCACGCCGTCCACGCCCGGGTCAGCGAGGCAGGCCGACACCGCCGCGGTATAGCGCGCCGCGTCGGCATCGCCGATGAGATCGACCGGATTACCGTGCGACCAGTTGGGCGGCAGCGCCTTCTTCAGCGCTTCCACCGTCTCGGGCGCGAGCTCGGCAAGCCGAATGCCGAGCTCGGCCGCACGGTCAGCCGCCATCACCCCGGGCCCGCCGCCGTTGGTGACGATCGCGAGCCGGTCGCCGCGCGGACGTACGTGCGAGGCGAGCGCCTGCGCTGCGCCGACGAGCTGTCCGATGGTGGGCACTCGCACCGCTCCCACGCGGCGTACCACCGCATCGAAGACGTCGTCCGATCCCACGATCGCGCCGGTATGCGAGACCGCGGCGCGCGACCCTGCCGGGTGGCGGCCTACCTTGAGCAGAATCACCGGCTTCACGCGCGCCGCCGCGCGCAACGCGGAGACGAAGCGTCGCGCTTCGCGCACGCCCTCGATGTAGAGCAGAATGTGCTCGGTGCGCGCATCGCTGACCAGATAATCGATGATCTCGCCGAAATTCACGTCGCTCGAGCCGCCGAGCGAGACCACGCTCGAGAAGCCCACGCCGTTGGGGTGTGCCCAGTCGAGCATCGCGGTGCAGACCGCGCCCGACTGCGAGACGAGACCGATCGAGCCGGGCAGCGCGCCGCCTTTCGCGAATGTCGCATTCAGCCCGATCTCGGGGCGCACGATGCCTAGGCAATTTGGGCCGAGCACGCGCAGGCGGTAGCGGCGCGCGTTCTCGAGCATCGCCCGCTCGATGCGCGCCCCTTGCGGTCCGGATTCAGCGAACCCGGCAGTGATGACCACCGCGGCGCGCACGCCGGCCTCACCGCATTCCTCGATGATGCCAGGGACGGTCGGAGCGGGCGTGGCGATTACGACGAGGTCCAGGCGCCGGGGCACCTTGCCCACCGATGGAAAGCACTCGATGCCGTGTATGCTGCTGTGATGCGGGTTGACGGCGTAAAGTGCGCCGCGATAGCTCGCCTTCAGATTCTCCACCAGCACTGCGCCGACCGAGCCGGCCTCCTCGCTCGCACCGATAATTGCCACCGACTCCGGCTCGAAAAGCGGGGTGAGATAGTGGCGCTCGAGCAAGCGCCTCACTGCCGCGTCCCCGGCGCCCTGGGGGCGAAGATGCCGTCCACGAAGCTCACGGATGCGCTGGCTTCCGGTGTCATATGCACAAGTCTAACCCGGGGGTCCAGCCCGACAATCTGACCTGGAGCAAGGTCGAGCGAGTCGACGCCGTGAGAAGCGACCCGCGATTCAAGAACCCGAGGTGACTCGATGATCGGGCAGGTGACCGCCGGTAATGCGTCCGCCAAGCGAGCCCCGGCGCGCGTTGAAGGCTGACTACAGAACGGTGCTGATCGGCCAGTTGCAGTGTTGCTAGCTTGCCGGGTCGTGAGCTGCTTTGCCCGCGATCAGCCGTCGTGCCCTGTCGATCACCGCCGGCGGAAACGCGCAGGACTTGCGCGCGACAGTGTCGAGGTGGACCGCCTTGAGGGTGGTCCGCGCTGCAACTTCGGCGGCCGCGTCGTTGCGCATCTCGTGCTGGAAGCGGATGCTCTTTTCCTTGATTTCGAGCACGGACGAGTGGATCGTCACGACGTCGCCCGCGTGCAGCTCGCGGTCGTAGGTGATGTGCTGCTCGACGGCGGCCATGCCTCGCTTCGCTTGGCGCAGGAACTCGGGCGTCAGGCCGAGCGCGAGGAACAGATGCCAGGTCGCCTCGTCGAACTTCCCCACGTACCACATGACATTCATGTGGCCCATGTGGTCGCAATGCCACGGGTACACCGCACCGCGATACGTAAGCAGGAAAGCGGTCATCGTCTCCCCACTTTACGTGGGCATTGCTAGAGCTTCTGAAACGTTGCGGTAGCCGCCAGCAACATCGCGCGTTCCATCATCTTTTCGCGATCATCGGGATAGCCGAATATGTTGGCGTGCTTGGGTGGTGGCTCATCGTATCTGGCGTCAAGACCGACTCCCCGAACACTCGAACACGAGACTCCCGCATACCCGAGCAACTTGAGACCCTTTCGATGAGGCGTGACATACTGCGCCGCGATCAGCTGAATCGCCTTGTTCGCTAAACCCGTAGTGACCATGACGGAGCACAGACCCGCGGCGTCAGGATGAAACGCCTTTGGCTTCACGGTTCCGTCTGCACGAAAGTAGGACTTCTCATACGCGTATCGCGTAAGAGTCTCCGCATCGCCTACGTGCCCGACCGGCATGTCGGCTATGACGTCTAATCGCCGATCACTTGACTCACGCCGCGGAGAATGCGTAAGGGAAGGCCAGCGATGTAGCCAAATCCGCTGTCTCGTTCCATGCCATTCAAGCTTGCGTAGTAATACTTTCCACCCACGCCAATAGACAACGTGAAGAGTTTGTCAGGGCGCACATACCACTCGAACTCGACGTCGCCATACCTATTCACTGAAATGTCAGCATTCGCATAAGCTGGCGGAAGAGCAACCGCAAACTCGTACGCGCGTGCGACCGCATCAGCCGAAACTGGCTGCGCGTCGTAGCCGTCCCATCCAGCTGTTAAGTGCTCTTTAAGTAGCGCTTCGAACGCTTCCTTCTTCTCAATAAGCTCGCACTGCTTATTGATCGCAGACAGCACGTGGCTTAGCGCGTTCCTGTACGATTGGTCCACAGCGGCAGATTCCTTGCTGACCCCGCGGTCAGTCGACGTAGGAATCGAAGGCGGAATCGCCTCGATTGCAGCATAACTCATATGTATTGCTCCAATAGACGATCGGTTACGCTCCGGAAGAAGATGTCGTTCTTGAATTCCCGCAATCTATCAGCGATGCTCCAAACATTCTCATCGTCTGGCCCTAAGGCGCCGATTCGAACCGTGTCGACATCCAGCAAGACGGAGAGATTGCCGTCCGGAGCCAAGCCTTGGAATGCCTGTGAGATTATGCCGATGCGCTGATTCACCTCGTCCACAATCTCAATCCGCGACAGAAAACTTTGAACTGCTTGGGGAAGACCGTCGGGAACTACAGGACCGAGAACCAGGTAGTCGCCCAAGTCCTTGGCTCCAACCGGGACGGCTAAGTTATTTATGTACCGCACACCAATGCGCGTGATCGCCTTAGGCTTCACAACCGCGCGGTAATGCTTCCATAGCTGCTGCGCTTCGACTTTGAGTTCTTCCCAGCGTGTATACGGTCGTAACCAATGAAACGCAAAAGCCTGCGTCGTGAATGCGGCAATACGCTTCCCGTCAGCTGAGAGAAATCGGTACCCCACATGTTCACTCGCGGCAGCTTGTGCTGTTGTGCCATCGGCTGGCGTTAACTGAAATTGAAATGTCCCCTTCATCTGCTTCACACGGCGGGGATACTTCGGCTTGAGCGGCTTATGCGCACGCTCCAGCGTCCTTATACTCGTTCCAGCAGGGGCGTCGACTTGGAACTCCACAATTGCCTCGATGATTGGTGCATTGCGGAGATGCCTAACGGTCGCCATTTTTGTCGAGGGCCAGTCCCACCGTGATTGTAACCAAAGTGGGACCTCTGCGTAGGTCGATTTCGCTACATGCTTCTGCGATACTCCCCGCCCACCTCGAAGAGCGCGTTGGTGATCTGACCCAGCGAGCACACTCGCACGGTCTTCATCAGCTCGGCGAAGACGTTGCCGTTGGCGATCACTACGTGTTTCAAGCGCTCGAGCGCCGCCGGCGCGGCCTTGGCGTTGCGGGCGTGAAACTCGGCGAGCCGCTTTAGCTGCGACTGCTTCTCCTCGTCGGTCGATCGCGCCAGCTCGAGCTTCTTGGGCACGACGTCGCCGTGCGGATTGCGGAAGGTGTTCACCCCGATGATCGGGTAGCTGCCGTCGTGCTTCTTGTGCTCGTAGTAGAGCGACTCTTCCTGGATCTTTCCCCGCTGGTAACCAGTCTCCATCGCCCCCAGCACGCCGCCTCGCTCGGAGATCGCCTCGAATTCCTTGAGCACCGCCTCCTCGACCAGGTCGGTCAGCTCCTCGATGATGAAGCTGCCCTGGTTCGGGTTCTCGTTCTTGCCCAGGCCCCATTCGCGGTTGATGATGAGCTGGATCGCCATCGCCCGCCGCACGCTGTCCTCGGTGGGCGTGGTGATCGCCTCGTCGTAGGCGTTGGTGTGCAGCGAGTTCGTGTTGTCGTAGGTGGAGATCAGCGCCTGCAGCGTGGTGCGGATGTCGTTGAAGGAGATTTCCTGCGCGTGCAGGCTCCGGCCCGAAGTTTGCGAGTGGAACTTGAGCTTCTGCGAGCGCTCGTTGGCACCGTAGCGCTCGCGCATCGCGACCGCCCAGATGCGCCGGGCGACGCGGCCGATCACAGCGTACTCCGGGTCCATGCCGTAGCTGAAGAAGAACGAGAGGTTCGGCGCGAAGTCATCGATGTGCATACCGCGCGCGAGATACGCCTCCACGAAAGTAAAGCCATTGGACAGCGTGAACGCGAGCTGGCTGATCGGGTTCGCGCCGGCTTCGGCGATGTGATAGCCCGAGATCGACACCGAATAGAAGTTCTTGACGTCGTGCTGGACGAAGTACTCCTGGATGTCGCCCATCACCTTCAAGCTGAACTCGGTGGAGAAGATACAGGTGTTCTGCCCCTGGTCCTCCTTCAAGATGTCGGCCTGCACCGTGCCGCGGACCGTGGAAAGAGCCCACGCCTTGATCTTCTCGGCTTCGTCGTCGGTGGGGTCGCGATGGTTGTCGGCTCGGAAGCGCTCGAACTGCTGGTCGATCGCCGTGTTCATGAAGAACGCCAGGATCGTCGGCGCCGGGCCGTTGATGGTCATCGACACCGAATTGTTCGGCGCGCACAGGTCGAAGCCCGAGTAGAGCACCTTCATGTCGTCGAGCGTGGCGATCGACACGCCCGAGTTGCCGACCTTGCCGTAGATATCGGGGCGGATCGCGGGATCGTTGCCGTAGAGCGTGACCGAATCGAACGCGGTCGAGAGGCGCTTCGCCGGCATGCCGTCGGCGAGCATGTGGAAGCGCTTGTTGGTGCGGAACGCGTCGCCCTCGCCGGCGAACATTCGCGTCGGTTCCTCGTTCTCGCGCTTGAAGGCGAACACGCCCGAGGTGAACGGGAAGCTGCCGGGAACGTTCTCGGTCAATTGCCAGCGCAGGATCTCGCCGTCGTCCTCGTACTTGGGCAGCGCGACCTTGGGCACGTGCGTTCCCGAGAGCGAAACTGTCGTGAGAGCGGTGCGGATCTCCTTGCCGCGGATCCTCACCACGTATTCGTCTCCGGTGTACGCCGCCTTGGTCTGCGGCCACATGGCAAGGAGCTTCCTACTTCGCGAGTCGAGGGCGGTGTCGCGGGAGGCGATCAGCGCGTCTATTTCCCCGATGCCGTTCGCTGACGTCCCCATACCCGATGCTTCGTCATTCCCGCGCAAGCGGGAATCCATTTGTCCCGCCTCCGTGGGCACCAAATTGGATCCCCGCGTCCGCGGGGATGACGGCTCCGCGAGCAACATCGCTCGCGTCGCCGTCAACTGCTGCCGCTCGCGCGCGAGCGTGGCCTGTTCCTCCGCCCACTTGTGGTAGCCGCGCACGGTCTCGGCGATCTCGGCGAGGTAGCGCACGCGCGCCGGCGGAACGATGACGTTCTGGGCGGTGGAAAACCTGCTGTCGACCTGGGGAAGCCTTCCCGGCGCCGGCTTCAGGCCTTCCTGCCTGAGCCGCGCGACCAGCGCGTGATAGAGCGCGGTGACGCCGTCGTCGTTGAAGCGGGCAGCGATGGTGCCGTAGACCGGCATCTCTTCCGTCGCCTGCTTGAAGAGCTCGCGATTGCGCTGGTACTGCTTGCGCACGTCGCGCAGCGCGTCCTGCGCTCCGCGGCGGTCGAACTTGTTGATCGCCACGAAGTCGGCGAAGTCCAGCATGTCGATCTTCTCGAGCTGGGATGCCGCGCCGAATTCGGGGGTCATGACATAGAGCGAGCAATCGGCGAGCGGCACGATCGCCGCGTCGCCCTGGCCGATGCCGGAAGTCTCGACGATGACCAGATCGAAGCCTGCCACCTTGCACGCCGCAATCGCGTCGGGCAGCGCCTTGCTTACCTCGGTCCCCGCCTCGCGCGTGGCCATCGATCGCATGTAAATGCTCGGGTGCTGAATGGCGTTCATCCGGATGCGATCGCCCAGCAGCGCGCCGCCCGACTTGCGCCGCGATGGATCGATGGAAACGATCGCGATGCGGAGCCTGTCGTCCTGGTCGAGGCGGAAGCGGCGGATCAGTTCGTCGGTGAGCGAGGACTTGCCGGCGCCGCCAGTGCCGGTGATGCCGAGCACCGGCGCCTTGGAGCTCTCAGCCGCGCGCAGCAGCTCGTCTCGTAGCTTCGCAGGCACCGCCTCGGCCTCGAGCCCGGTGATGAACCGGGCGAGCACCCGCTTGTCGCCCGCCTTCAGCGCGTTCAGATCCTTGGGCAGATCCTGAGCGAGGTCGACGTCGCACGCCGCGACGACCTCGTTGATCATTCCCTGCAGCCCCAGGCGCGCGCCGTCCTCGGGCGAGAAGATGCGCGCCACTCCGTAGCGCTGCAGCTCCTCGATCTCGGAAGGAATGATGACTCCCCCACCGCCGCCGAACACCTTGATGTTGGGGCCGCCGCGCTCGCGCAGGAGGTCGAGCATGTACTTGAAGAACTCGACGTGTCCGCCCTGGTACGACGACACCGCGATGCCGTGCACGTCCTCCTGCAACGCGGCGGTCACGATCTCCTCGACCGATCGGTTGTGCCCAAGGTGGATCACTTCGCAGCCGCTCGCCTGCAGGATGCGGCGCATGATGTTGATCGACGCGTCGTGGCCGTCGAACAAGCTCGCAGCGGTTACGAAGCGAACCTTGTGCGTGGGCTTGGCGATCGGCGGCTTCTTGGCGATGGCGACGTCGTTCATCGGTGGCTCCGGGCAGTTAGGCCCTGATTCCGGGAGGCAAAGCTTACTCCCGGGCCCATTACCCTGACACCCTACATGACGTTTACGTAAACGTCAATTGCTCAAGCCAGCAGAGACGAAAGTTCCCGGGCGAGTCCCCTGGCGCAGCCTAGCGCCGGCGCCGGCTTCCGGAGGCCCCCGGGGCCGGGAAACGGCGCAGCGTAGCCACCGGCTTCCTCGACCAGCAGCAGTCCCGCCAGCGCGTCCCAGGCATTGAGCGACAGCTCGATGAAGGCGTCGAAGCGATCGGCTGCGACGTGCGCGAGCTGGAGCGCCCCGGCGCCCATGTTGCGCACGGCCGCGCCTCGATCCATCAGCGCCTGGCGGACTGCGATATAGCGCGGGTCCGGGCGGCGGTCGTGATGTCCGAGGCAGACGAACGCGTCGGCGAGCGATGCGCAGCCGCTCGCAAACAGGCGCTGCTCCTGCTCACCGTGCTCGCACCACGACCCGTGGCCGCGCCGCGCATGAAACAGCTCCGCGTGCTCCGGGTCGAACACGACCCCGATCTCGCAGCGTCCGTGCTCGACATACGCGATCGACACGCAGTAGTAGCGCACGCCGCGCAGGAAGTTGTGCGTGCCATCGATCGGATCGACGACCCAGACGCGGTCGTCCGATCCGCGGAATGCGGCAGCGCTTTCCTCGCCGAGAAACGCATCGCCGGGAAACTCGCGCTCGATCTCGCCGCGGATCGACTGCTCGACGGCCCGATCGGCGCGGCTCACGAAATCCTGCCTTCCCTTGGCTTCGACGGCGAGCGTCGCGCGTTGCGCAAAAAAGTCGCGAGCGAGTTCGCCGGCTTTGAGGGCGATCTGTTGTGCCGCGACGTAGCGGGCGGTGATCGACACCTTGAAATTGTATTCCAGTGCGCACCGAGGATAGAATTCGCTCAATCGGGCGCCATCCCAGGCACTCGTGGCCCGAATCCCTTCCCGCCGCCAGAACCATGCAGAACAGGACGCGCTTTGCCGCCGGCCGCAAGCTCGATGTGATCTGTCTCGGCCGCTTCGCCGTCGACTTCTACGCTCAGCAGATCGGCGCCCGGCTGGAGGACGTGACCAGCTTCGCCAAGTATCTGGGTGGATCATCAGCGAACACCGCGTTTGGCTGCGCCCGGCTCGGGCTCAAGGCGGCGCTGATCTCGCGCGTGGGCGACGACGCCCTGGGACACTTCCTCCTCGAGGCCATCTCGCGCGAAGGCTGCGACGTGAGCCACGTCAGCACCGATCCGTCGCGGCTCACCGGCGCGGTGGTGCTGGGCATCAAGGACAAGGACACCTTCCCGCTGATCTTCCTGCGCGAGAACTGCGCCGACATGGCGATCGAGGAAGCCGACATCGAGGAGCCGTTCATCGCGCAAGCCAGAGCGCTGCTCATCACCGGGACGCATTTCTCGACCGAGTACATCGACCGGATCAGCAACCTGGCGCTCGACCGGGCGCGCAAGAACGACGTGCGCACCGTGCTCGATATCGACTACCGGCCGGTGCTCTGGGGATTGGCCAAGCGCGGGGACGGCGAGACGCGCTATATTCGCTCCGACACGGTCACCGCGCACCTGCAGCGCATCCTGCCCAAGATCGATCTCGCCATCGGCACCATCGAGGAGTTCAACATCGCCGGCGGCGGCACCGACATCATGAAGTCGCTGCAGGCGGTGCGCGCGGTCAGCAGGGCCGTGCTGGTGGTGAAGCGCGGCGCACTCGGCTGCGCGGTGATCGACGGGCCGGTTCCGCAATCGCTCGATCAAGCGTTCAACGGCAGAGGCGTCGACGTCGAAGTGCTCAACGTGCTGGGCGCAGGCGACGCGTTCTCGTCGGGCTTTCTCTCCGGCTGGGTGCGCGGCGAACACTACGATGCCTGCGCGCGCTACGCCAATGCCTGCGGCGCGCTGGTCGTGTCGCGGCACGGCTGCTCCCCGGCGATGCCCACCCGTGTGGAGCTCGACTATTTTCTCGCCAACGCCGAGCGCATCCCCCGACCCGATCGCGATCCTACCCTCACGCGGCTGCACCGCGTCACCGCTCCGCGCACGCCGCGCGACGAGGTGTTCGCGTTCGCCTTCGATCATCGCAACCAGTTCTTCGAGCTGGCGCAGCAGGCTCGCGCTTCGGAAGATCGCCTGCCAAAGTTGAAGCGTCTGTTCGTCGACGCCGTCGCGGAAACCGAGGCGGCGATGGGACTGCACGGCGGGATCGGCCTTCTGTGCGACGATCGCTATGGTCAGGACGCGCTCAACGCGGCGACCGGCCGTGGCTGGTGGATCGGGCGCCCGGTGGAGCTACCCGGTTCCAACCCGCTCGAGTTCGATCGCGGCCGCTCGGTGGGGACCCACTTGGTCTCGTGGCCGGCCGAGCAGGTGGTCAAGTGCCTGGTGAAATACCATCCGGACGACGCGCTGGAGAACCGCCTCGAGCAGGAGGCGCAGGTCCAGGCGCTCTACGACGCGGTGCAGGCAAGCGGCCACGAGCTGCTGCTCGAGATCGTTCCGCCGATAGAGCTGCCGCGCTCGCCGGACACCCTGCAGCGGGCGCTCAAGCGGCTTTACAACCTCGGGATCTTCCCCGAGTGGTGGAAGCTCGAGCCGATGAGCGCGGGCGAGTGGCGCCTGATCGACGCGCTCATCGCCGAGCGCGATCCGTATTGCCGCGGTGTGCTGATCCTGGGCTTGAACGCCAGCGCTGAGCAGCTCGCACGCGACTTCCGCGAGGCGCGAGCGAGCACGACCTGTCGAGGTTTCGCGGTGGGACGCACGATTTTCCTGGAGCCCTCGCGCGCCTGGCTCGCCGGCGAGATCGACGACGCCGCGCTCAAGCAGAACGTGCGCGAGCGCTTCGAATCGCTGATCCGGGTCTGGCGCGAAGCGCGGAAAGCACGACAGGCTCAGGGTGTCGCCGCATGAGCGACAAGCCCTCCCTCATCCCCAACCCTTCTCCCGGGGGGAGAAGGGTACAAGACCCCGCGCCGCCAAATGAACCCCTCTCCTCGTGGGAGAGGGGCAGGGGTGAGGGTGAGGTGGCGACACTGGCTAGACGATCATGAGCGCAACTTTGCGTCTCACCATGGCGCAGGCGCTGGTGCGCTATCTCGCGGCGCTGTGCGTGGAGACGCCCGAGGGCGCGGCGCCCCTGTTCGGAGGCGTGTGGGCGATCTTCGGCCACGGCAACGTCGCCGGCGTGGGCGAGGCGCTGTATCGCCATCGCGAGGAGCTGCCGACTTTCCGCGCGCACAACGAGCAGGCGATGGCGCACGCGGCCATCGCCTACGCCAAGGCGCATTTCCGGCGCCGCATGATGGCGTGCACGACGTCGATCGGTCCGGGCGCGACCAACCTGGTCACCGCCGCGGCGCTGGCGCACGTCAACCGCTTGCCGGTGCTCTTGCTCCCCGGCGATATCTTCGTGTCGCGCGCTCCCGATCCGGTGTTGCAGCAGGTCGAGGATTTCCACGACGGCGGTGTGTCGGCCAACGATTGCTTGAAGCCGGTGTCGCGCTACTTCGATCGCATCGTTCATCCCGAGCAGCTGCTGACCGCGCTGCCGCGCGCGATCCAGGTGCTCACCGATCCGGCGCTGTGCGGGCCGGTGACGCTGGCGCTGCCGCAGGACGTGCAAACCATGGCCTTCGATTATCCCGAGAGCTTTTTCGCGCCGCAAACCGTCGTGTTTCGCGCACCGCCACCCGACGCGACCGAGCTTGCGCGCGCTGCCGCGACATTGCGCAAGGCGAAACGCCCGCTGATCATCACCGGAGGCGGCGTGCTCTATGGGCTCGCCGCCGATGAGCTGCGTGCATTCGCCGAGGAGCACGGCGTGCCGGTTGCGGAGACGCAGGCCGGCAAGGGCGCGCTCCCCTGGGATCATCCGCTGCAGCAGGGCGCGATCGGGGTCACCGGATCGACGGCGGCGAACGCTCTCGCAGCCCAAGCCGACGTTGTGCTCGCGGTGGGCACGCGACTGCAGGACTTCATGACCGGCTCGCATTCGCTGTTCGGGCAGGCGAAACTCGTAGGGCTTAACGTCAACGTCTTCGACGCGCTCAAGTGGCGCGGGATCGAGCTCGTCGCCGACGCCAAGCTCGGGTTGGAAGCGCTCTCGCGTGCTCTCGGTGGCTGGCGCTCCGACGCGACGTGGCAGAGCAAGGCCAAGGCGCTCGCCGCCGACTGGCGTGGCACGGTGGACCGAATCACCGGCCGCCGCAACGTGAAGCTTCCCCACGAAGGCGAGGTGATCGGCGCGGTGCAGCGCTCGGCGCGCGATTCGGCGAAGCGCGACATCGTCGTGTGCGCGGCAGGCACGCTCCCTGCCGACCTGCACAAGCTCTGGCGCACCGCCGTACCGGGCGGCTATCACATGGAATACGGCTACTCGTGCATGGGCTACGAGATCGCGGGCGGCGTCGGCGTGAAAATGGCGCGCCCCGATCGCGAAGTCGTCGTCATCGTCGGTGACGGCAGCTATCTCATGCTCAATTCCGAGATCGCCACTTCGGTGATGCTCGGTCGCAAGCTCGTGATCGTGGTGCTCGACAACCGCGGCTACGGCTGCATCAACCGGCTGCAGCAGGCTTGCGGCGGAGAGCCGTTCAACAATCTGTTCGCCGACTGCGTGCAGGGTCGGCAGGGCCCGCCTTCGATCGACTTCGCCGCGCACGCGGCGGCGATGGGAGCCAAGGCCGAGAATGTGAAGACGATTGCGCAGCTGGAGGCGGCGCTCAAGCGCGCGCGCTCGGCCGATCGCACCTCGGTGGTCTGCATCGAGACCGATCCGGCGCGCACCACCACCGAAGGCGGATGGTGGTGGGAGGTCGCGGTGCCCGAAGTCTCCGAGCGGAAGACCGTGAACAAGGCGCGCGCGCAGTACGTCGAGGACAAGCGCAAGCAACGGCCATGAGCAAGCGCTTCGACGTCAGGATAGGCATCAACCCGATCTCGTGGACCAACGACGACCTGCCGTGGCTCGGCGGCGACACGCCGCTGCAAGTCGCGCTCGCCGAGGGCAAGGCGATCGGTTACCAGGGGTTCGAGCTTGGCAACAAGTTCCCCCGGGAGTCTGTAGCGTTGCGCACCGTGCTCGCCAGGCATGGACTCGAACTCGTCTCCGGATGGTATTCGGGCGAGCTGGCACGCCGCTCCGTGGAGGAAGAGATCGCCGCGGTCGGTCCGCACTTGAAGCTCCTCGCCGACAACGGAGCCGCGGTGATGGTCTACGGCGAAGTTGCAAACGCCATCCAGGGCGCGCCGCAGCCGCTGTACAAGCGGCCGCGCTTCGTGAGACCCGACGATTGGCGTGCGTACGCCGATCGGCTCACTGCCTTCGCCCGCTACACCCTCGAGCGCGGCGTGCGCGTCGCCTATCACCATCACATGGGCGCGTACATCGAGCATCCCGCCGATGTCGATCGGCTGATGGCGCTCACCGGCGACGAGGTGGGCCTGCTGCTCGACAGCGGCCACATGACTTTCGCCGGCGGGGATGCCGTGGCGATGCTCGCCAAACACGCCAGGCGCGTCTGCCATGTGCATTGCAAGGACGTGCGACCCGCGGTCGCCCGCTTGGCGCGCAATCGCGACTGGAGCTTCCTGCAGTCGGTGATCGCCGGTGCGTTCACCGTTCCGGGCGACGGCTGCGTCGACTTCCAGGCACTGCTGCAACTGTTGTACGCCAACGCGTATCGCGGGTGGCTGGTCGTGGAGGCGGAACAGGATCCCGTGGTGGCGCCGAGCTACCGCTATGCCGAGATGGGCTACCGGCACCTGCGCGGTCTCGTCGATGAAATCGAAGCTTCGAGGGCAGCGGCGTGAGCAGTGAGCAGGGGCCCCGGGCGAAGCCGGGGATGCGGACGCCTGCGAATTGCCGCCGGCGGCCGACACGTGGCCGCCCAGCGAAACACCCGGATCAAGGAGGCCGCAGCGTGAAATGAACCTGCTGGTCAAGGCACGGAGGGGCGACACCGAGATCGTCAGGGTGACACGCACCTCAGCTGGTTGGAGCTACGTCGGTTTCGCGGCGTATCGTCTCCGTCCTGGCGAGGAGCACGCCGTCGCAGCGGATCCCAGGGACGAGGTATGCATCGTCTTGCTTTCGGGAAAGGTAAGCGTTCGCGCCCGGGATCAAACCTGGCGTGACATCGGCGAGCGCGCGAGCGTGTTCGAAGAGCGCTCGCCTTACGCGGTGTATCTGCCGCGCGCCGGCGGTGCCACGATCACCGCGCACACGCCCGCCGAAATCGGCGTGGCCAGCGCGCCCGGAAGCGGGCTTCTGCCGGCCCGCTTGATCGAGCCCGAGTCGATGAAGCGGTTCGCGCGCGGAGAGGGCCTCAACCAGCGTTTCATCTGCGACATTCTCCCGCAGACTCAACCCGCGGATCGTTTGCTGGTAGTCGAGGTCATCACCCCCAACGGGCACTCTTCGAGCTATCCCCCGCACAAGCACGACACCGACAACCTTCCCGCCGAGAGCTCGCTCGAGGAGACGTATTACCACCGCCTCGACCCGCCCCAGGGATTCGCCTTCCAGCGTGTTTACACCGACGACAGGACGATCGATCAGGCGCTCGCCGTGGAGGATCACGACGTCGTGCTGGTCCCGCGAGGCTATCACCCCGTCGTCGTGCCTTACGGCTACACTTCCTACTATCTGAACGTGATGGCGGGCCCGAAGCGCGAATGGCACTTCAAGAACGATCCTGCACACGAATGGCTGCTGAGGAGTTAATAGGGAGGCAACGATGATCGAAGTCGCGTTGTTCGGCGCCGGACGCATCGGCAAGATCCACGCGGGCAATATCGCACGGCTGCGCGGGCAGGCGAGGCTCAAATACGTCATCGACGTCGACCGCGATGCGGCCGTCGCGATGGCCGCGAAATACCGTGCCGAAGTCCGCTCCGTTGACGCAGCGCTCGGCGACGAATCGATTCGCGCCGTGGTGATAGCGTCGAGCACCGATACTCACGCGGAGCTCATTCAAAAAGCGGCGGCGGCGGGGAAAGCGATCTTTTGCGAAAAACCGGTCGACCTCGATGTCGTGCGGGCGAGGGCATGCGCGCACGCCGTGGGCCGCGCTGGCGTGCCGTGCCTGATCGGCTTTCAGAGACGCTACGACCCGACCTTCGTCGCCCTCAAGAAACGCCTCGATGCGGGGGAGGTCGGCAACGCCGAGATGCTGATCATCACCAGCCGCGACCCCGGCGCGCCGCCCATCGACTACATCGGGCGTTCCGGCGGCATCTTCAAGGACATGCTGATCCACGATTTCGATGTCTTCCGCTGGATCCTGAACGACGAAGCGGCGAGCATCTATGCCACCGGAAGTTGCCTCGTCGACGCCGCGATCGGCGGCGCCGGCGACGTCGATTCAACGGCCGTGACCATCCGCACGCGGCACCAGCGCCTGGTGCAGATCAGCACCAGCCGCCGGGCGGCCTACGGCTACGATCAGCGCTTCGAAGTGCTGGGCAGCAAGGGCATGCTCCAGGCGGGCAACCTCAAGCCGACCGAGGTGTTCGCCCACACTGCGGACGCAATCAGTCAGGACAAGCCGGAAGCGTTCTTCCTCGAGCGCTACCGGGTCGCCTACGCGGCCGAGATGGAGCATTTCCTCGACGCGATCGACAAGGACACTCCGTTGCGCGCCACCATCAACGACGGCGTGAAGGCGCTCGAGCTCGCCGACGCCGCGATGCGCTCGTGGCGCGAGAAGCGCGTCATCGAGCTGTGACGGCCAAGTCGCGCTTGCGCGTCGGCATCGCGGGCCTGGGTCGCCTCGGCCGCCGCCATGCCGAGAACCTGGCGCATCGCCTGCCGCGCGCCGAGTTGGTCGCCGCGTGCAGCCCGGTCGCCGAAGAGCTCGACTGGGCGCGCCAGAGTCTCGGGGTCGACCGCATCCATCGCGACTACTCGGCGTTGCTGGCCGACCGCCAGGTCGACGCGGTGTTTCTGGTCACGCCCACGTCGCTGCACGCCCAGCAGATCATCGAGGCGCTCCGGGCAGACAAGCACGTGTTCTGCGAAAAGCCCTTGTCGCTCGAGCTTGCCGACTGCCACCGCGTCGCCGCCGAGGCCGCCAAGCATCGCCACTTGAAGATCATGATCGGCTACGGGCGCCGCTTCGACCCGAGCTACCGCGACGCCTGGGAGAAGATCCAGGCGGGCTCGATCGGCTCGCCGTTCCTGGTCCGCTCGCAGAATCTCGACATGAATGACCCGTCGGGCTTTTTCGTGCGCTTCGCCCCTACCAGCGGCGGCATCTTCCTCGACTGCACCGTGCACGACATCGATCTCGCCCGCTGGCTGCTGGGCGCGCCGAAGCCGCTGCGCGTTTTCGCAACAGGAGTCGTGGCGATCCACGAGGCGCTAAGCGAGTTCGGCGACGTCGACAACGGAGTGGCCACCTGCGAGTTCGCCGGCGGAAAGATGGCGTGCTTCTACGCGTCGCGCACCATGGCGCACGGCCACGAGACGCTCACCGAGATTTTCGGGACCAAGGGCAGGCTCACCGTCGGCCACAACCCTCGGCTCAATCGCGTCGACATCGCCGACGCGCACGGCATGCGCAACGAGTGCACACCGACCTTCTACGAGCGCTTCGAGGAAGCGTTCCTGCGCGAGACCGAGCACTTCGTGGCGTGCGTCCTCGACGACGTCGTGCCCGCGCTGACACTGCACGACGCGACGGAAGCTACCCGCATCGCGCTGGCGCTTCGCGAATCGCAGCAAAGCCGTCGCGTGGTCGAGCTGTAGCGGTGCACTGCCTCCGGGCCCAGCCGTGGTTCGTCGTCCCCGCGGAAGCGGGGACCCAGTGACTTCCCCGAACGAGACTGGATTCCCGCTTGCGCGGGAATGACGTTTTCAACCTGGAGCATGAAAGCCCACCTCACGCCGCGCGACCTGGCGCTCACCCTGGCGATCGTCGCGCTGTGGGGCTTTTCCTTCGTGCCCATCAAGGTGGGCCTGCGCGAGATGCCGCCTTTCGCCATGGTCGCGCTGCGCTTTTTTTTCGCCGCGGTCCCGCTGCTGTTCTTCGTGAAGCGCCCGCAGATGCCCTGGCGCTACATCGCCGCGTACGGCTTCGCCATCGGCGTGTGCCAGTTCGGGCTGCTCTTCCTCGGGATGAAGCTCGGGATGCCGGCGGGGCTCTCGTCGCTGGTGATCCAGCTCCAGGTGTTCTTCACCATCGGGCTGGGCATCGCATTCCTGGGCGAACGCGTGCATCGCCACAGCCTGATCGGCGCAACAATCTCCGCGGCGGGACTAGCGTTGCTCGGCGCCTACAAGCTCGCCACCGGAGCGACCGCGACTTTGATCGGCTTCTTTCTGGTCATCGCCTCGGCGCTGGCGTGGGCGGTGGGCAACGTCGTCGCCAAGCGCGCCGCTGGCGCCCACGACGAAGACATGTTCGCCCTGGTGGTGTGGTCGAGCATCGTGCCTCCGCTGCCGCTCGCAGCGCTTTCCTATGCCTTCGAGGGGGGACCGGCGGCGTGGCAGGCGGTGCTGTCGGCCGGCGCGCTGTCGTGGGGATGCGTGCTGTTTCTCGCCTGGGCGGCGACGTTGTTCGGCTTCGCCCAGTGGGCGGGGCTGCTGCATCGCTACTCGACAGCGCTCATTTCGCCGTTCGCGCTGTTAATCCCCGTGTCCGGACTCGCGAGCGGCGCGTTGCTGCTCGGCGAAGGTCTTGCGCCCTTGCAGGTCGCCGGTGTGCTCCTGGTGTTCGCCGGTCTGGCAGAAAATGTCTACGGAGCGCGGATGCGCGCGTGGCTAACGCATTTCGCGAAGTAGGCAATGAGAGGTATCTGAGCGCCGAAACGCCGCCGGTGCGCAAGCGTGCGAACCGACTTCACCAGCAGTCGGCAACAGTCTTGGTGCCGCCGTTCACTCCCTTCACACCCTGATAGTCGTAGGTGAAGTTGCCGCAGGGATCTCCGACCTGGGCGCCGGCGGGAGCCGCGCTCAGCGCATAGGTCGTCGCCGTCTGGCTGGCGAACGACAGATTGTAAAAACCGTTAAGGCTCGTACTGGGAGCGACACCGCTGCTCCCCAGCGTCGCCGTGGCGTAGGTCCCGCGCTCGGTGAAGTAGCGCTCGAGTTGGCCGGCGGCGCCGACCAGTGCCGACTTCGCGTCCGAGCGGCGACCTTTCTGGACCGAGTTTATGTAGCTGGGCAATGCGATGGCAGCCAGGATGCCGACGATGGCGCAGACGACCAGAACCTCGATCGCTGTGAAACCCCGCTGGCGGCGCGTGTTCATGATCAGTCGATATAGATAACGGCCACTCGCCGATGCGACTTATCGGTCGGATCCATGGTGAAGCGAACGTTGGAGCCCGCACGCAGCGATTGAATGCTCGTCGGCTTGCCACCCTTGAACACCTTCACGCTCTTCGCATCAAAGGTCAGGCGCTGCCGGTAGACGTGGAACGTCCCGCCGCCGACGCTCACCTGCTCGACGGTTCCCCGGCGCAGTCCGGAGCTGTCGTCGGCCGCACTCGCCGCAGCCGCGGACGCAGTGGCAGGCGGCTGCGTTTTCGCGGCCGGCGGAACAGGCGCGGTCGTCGTCATCGCGATCGCCGGGCCCGCTCCCACGAGGAGCGCGAATGCCACTATGTTCAGTCTCATTGTCGAAACTCTCACTGGATTTGTCTCCAAGAAGCACGCCCAGCCTGCGAGAGGCCCACGCCATCCGACTCGCCGACGACGTTGACGCTTCCCGAAGAAGTGTTGACGTACTTGTTCGCGTACGGGTTGCCGGACTTTCCGGGCTTCATGCTCAGGAATCCTGGTGCCGCGGGAACGCTCGACGTCGCCCTCCCGCTCGTGTTTTCCGGCGAGCCGAGATAGCTCACTAGGTCGGCGTTGGTGATGTCGTCGTCGCCGTTGGTGTCGAAGGTTGGCGTGTCGTAGCGGTTACCCGTCATTACGTCGACCTCCATCACCCAGCCGCTGCCGCCATATCCGCACGGATCGGTGTTGGGAATGAGTGTTGTGAAGACTACGCGGCCGGCCCGGATCGTTGGATCGGCCGCAACGCGCTCGCCCGTTAGCGGCAGGTTCAGGTACCAGCCCGACTTGGTGGCGTAATAGTCGGTCTTGGCAATGATGTTGTCTCCGCTTAACGGTGTATCGAGCGTAGGCGGCCCGACGGCGTGGGTGGTGATGCGATACGTGTTGCCGTCGGCGCCGGTGGCGGTGCCTGCGACCGATTGACGCACCAGGCTCGACAAGCCGCTCACCGCAACCCCGTTGTCGCGGATGCCGTAGAAAGTCTGCAGATCGGTGGTCGAATTGTCGCTGGCGTCGATGTAGCGCCCGGTGCCGAAGGTGACCAGATAGCCTCCCTGTACGAACGCGGTGACGTCGGGTCTGGTGGTTATAGGCTGGCCGCCCGTGCTGAACAAAGGCGCTCCTCCGAAGGCGACGTTCCATGATCCGGCGTTCGCCGAGGTGAGGTCGAACTTCCACATGTTGCCGAACAGATCTCCGGCGTAGACGACGTCAGCGGTTCCGTCGCCGTTGGTGTCGACCGCGATCGCGCCCGACAGGCCGTCCGGCGTGCCGACCGAGCCGACGCCTGTGTCGATCTTGGCCTGCATCGCGCCGGTCTCGGCGTCGAGCACGTACAGGACCGCGTGACCGGTCGTGCTTGCGTGGCCGTCGGCCTCGCTGTTGTTGTATCCGTTGCCGACGATGACGGACCATCGCCCGTTGTTGGTTTTGACCAGCAGCGGCTGCGCAAACACGTAGCCCAAGTCCGCGTCGCTCGCGTCGTTGAATTCCCAGCGCGCCGTCGCGCTGGCGCCCGCTTCGCTGAACGCTTTCGGGTTGGTGACGTCGAGCAGGTACACGCCCTGGCCCCCGGCCGCCAGCGCGCCGGCCAGCACGGTGTGCCAGGCCCCCCCGTAGAACACGTCCCCAACGGTGGGCGATCCGTCGACGGTGTAGCGATGCGGAGTCGGATCGCCGGCGTTGGCCGACAGGCTCTGTGTCGTCAGCGCGCTCAAGTTGCGGTACACCAGGGCCGGCACGTAGGCCATCACTTCGGCGCCGGTATTGGCATCGAAAGCGTGCAGCATGCCGTCGTTGGCGCCGACATAGATCGTCGCGGGTCTGCTGGCATACGCGCCCGCAAATGCGCTGTACGGAGCTGACTCCATGCTGTCCGGGTAGCCGAATGCCGGCGCCGCGACGTAGCTTGGCGCCGAATGGATGATGTCTCCGAGCTTGCTCGTCGGCCGGCTCCGGAACAGCGGCGTGCATGTGCCGCAGGTTCCGCCCTCGTTGGCCGGGTTGCCGCGAATCCACTGCACGCGCTGCGGCCCGAAACCGTCGGTGTTGCCGGACATGTCGGAGTTGAGCAGCGCGGCCTGGGCGTTATCCATCTCGGTGCCCAGCGGGGTCCCGGGGTAGCTGGCTGGCCATCGAAATGCGATGCCCCTGCTCCCGAGCGCGGCCGAGGGCTTGTAGGTCAGGATCGTGCGTCCCGAGCTCCAGTTCTGGGCGTTGATCACTTGACCCGCATCCCAGACCTGGGTGCCGAGCGAGCCGTCCTGATTGACGATATAGTCGATGAGCTGTCCCGACCAGTCGCCACTGTTGAACCGTGCCTGATACAGGTTGGTCCCGGTGCCCCACGATCCCGTGTTGAGCGAAACCGCGGAAGCCGCAGCGGTTTTCGATTCGATGTCCACCGCGATCGCCTGGAACGCGGCCGCCAGCGCTGCGGTGTCCGACGCGAGATACGCGGCGTTCGTTCCGCCCAAATAGGCAGTTTGATTGAGGGTTGCGATCGAGCCAGGATTGGCGACCGTGTCCCCCATGCCCACGACGTAGGTCTGGATGTCGTACTTGTTGCTGTTGAAGGTGAAATTCCGCAGCGGCTTCACCTGGGCGAACAGGTCGTTGGCTGCCTGCGAGAAGGTCCAGGTCTGGGTCACGGGGTTATAGACATTCTGTTGCAGTGACAGCGGATACATGTCGTCCCAGCCATACATGGTCGCCGTCGGGTTGCCGTCGGTCGCCAAGAGGATGAAGTTCTTCTGGCACGAGTAGGCGATCGGCGAGGCGCCGATCCCACCCGAAAAATACTGCTGCGCGGTGTTGAAGCTGCCGGCGAGCGGAGTGAACACGGCGCTGTTCTTGATGTCGGGTCCGTACTGCGTCTCGTTGGCGAGCGCCGTCATGAGGTTGTTCAAATGCCCGGAGGCTCCCGAATCCATGACCGGCTCGATGATGTTGCCGAAGCCGTTCACGTCGGAGTAGAAGCCCCACGCGCGCAGCGCGTACATCTCCCGCGTATAGGGCGGATTGATCGGGAGAAAGCCGGCGTCGGTCGGGGTAAATCCCCAGCACCAACCGAAGAGGTCGGTCATGTTCGCGTCCCAAGCCGGTCCTGGCAGGTGCGTGGTCCAGAGGCTGTAGCTCGTGCCACCGCAGGTGGTTGCCCAGGCTCCGGTCCCGATGTACCAGACGTAGAGCACGTCGTTGACGTTCGGGTCGTCGCTCGCAATGTCGTAGGTCACGTAGTTGCCGCCCGGGAACGGTTGCGGGTTGGGGATGCAGCGCAGGCCGTTGTTGGAGGCGGAAATGCCGCCGTTCGGCCCCCCCGGGACGCAGTCGTCGGTGAACACCATCGTCTGCTCGTTGCCAATCCAGTAGGGATAGGTATAGGCCAGCCACGGCCAGTTGACGTAGAAAGTCTCCAGCCCCCAGTTGAAAAGCGACGAGTACGAGTTGATAGTATTGCGAATCACCGTGCGGGCCGTGTTGCCCCGCGTCGTGGGGTCGTCCCCTGCGATCAGCTTGCCCGCCATGGTTCCGTCCATGGATTCCGAGTTGTCGTAGATGACTAGGACGTTGGGCAGGACCTTGTGCGTGAGGAACAGCGGATACTGGGCGAGCGTAAGCAAAGCCGCGGAGGATGTCTGCGCGAGCACTGCACAGGTGGCGGCAACAATCGCTTTCTTGATGTTCATGGCATGCTCACGAGGTCTTGACTACGAAAGTGGACTGCAGAATGACCCGCGTCTCCGGGCGCGTGCCGACGCCGAGCGCGGTAAGGCGGTACCACGCTCCGACGGTCCCTGTGCCTGTTGCACCGAGTCCGATGCCGACGCTCTTGCCAACGCCACTGTCTGACAACGCCTGCAATTTTTCGATGACGTATCGGGGTTGCGCGGCGACAACAGGCAGGGCCGGCGCCCCGGTCTGGCTTCCGTAGCCCCGAGTCACCGCGCTGCTACTCCAGTCGATCGCCTTCGAAATGTCTCCCGTGATGGGGGTGCACAGGCCATTGGCGCACGCCGGGCTGAATGACGCTGCGACCGAGAAGTTGGGCCTCTGCACATCCGCTTCGGCGTCTCGAAGTGCCGCTTCGGCGGATTGGAATGCGAGGTTGAGGTCCTTCGCGTTGGCCACCATCTTCTCCTGCATCAGCGCGCTATTGAGTGCACTGACGCCGAGCACGGTAAGCACGAGCAGAAACATCAGCGCCGGGAAGAGCGACATTCCGGATTGGCGGGCGCCGATCTGCTGGCGGAACGAAAGCGAGATCATCACGGCACCCGATTGCGCAGCGTTATCACCGACGAGAGCACCGCGCGGATTCTCTTGTCTGTCGGCGTGGTGGTCGTACCGTTGAACGTATAAGGCTGTGGCGAGGTAGCCATGTTGTCGCGAACCGTCGCCAGCAGCAGCTGGGGCTTGACGCTGACCACATTGGCCCAAGCGCCGACCGTGTTGGCAGCGACGTACCTGTTCGCCGCGCCATCGGCGTCGAGGTCTTCGCCAAAGAGCAGGGAAACGTTATCGACCCCTTCGACCATTTCCTCGGGCTGGGCCTGCCCGTCGTAGGCGGGCGTGCTGTTGACCCACAGCGAGTTGGTGCCCGGCCGCCGCACGCTCGGCGCAACGTAATAGGTCCGGGTCACCAGGCGGTACACCGCTGCTGCGGAGTCCGGAGAGAACACGTGCCCGAGGTCCTGGATCGAGTTGCCTGGCACGCCCGCTCCTGCGTCGTGCGAAATGACTCCGGTGGCTGGGTTGAAGTTGGTCGCGTTGAAGATCGCGTAGTTCGAGCAGTCGGCGACCATCATTACGTCCCCGGTCGCGAAGCTGCTCCCCGGCGAGACGGTGATCGGCGCCGATGAATCCGCCATCTTGGCCGTGAGCTGCGCTCCCAAACCGTCGATCGTGCGAATGGTGATGACATCGGTGTTCGCCAGCGGCGCTGGCGACAGCGTGCTTATGCTCGAATCGAGACTCGGAGACCACGCCCCGCTCGATCCGTGATAGGCGACGACACTGACGGCAAACTGGTACGGATACGCGGCCGAATTGAGTACGTTGACCGCGCCAACAGCAATGACGGAGCCGAGGGTGTTGCAGCCGCGAAAGCCTGCCATGCGGAAGTCGCGGTCCAGGAGATGGACGGCGAAGCGCCCGTTCTCCTGCAGGCGTGAAAGCGTGTCGTTGACGCGCGTCACCTGCTTGCTGTTCACGTAGATGGTACCGACGACCGTTATCACGAGCATGGCAAGGGCGGCCCAGACGAGCAGTTCGACCAGCCCCATGCCCCGTGCGCGGTCTGGAGAGTTCATGGCCGGAAAGTACTGACAAACTGGTGACGCTGCCCTTTTTCCACCCACCAGAGCTTGATCGCCAGAACATTGCCGCCCCCGTCGCATTCGGGGCTGTCCGGCGTCGCGTCGAGGCCGGTCTGGGTGGTGAGGCAGACCACTCCCGCGCCGGACGGAAGCACGGACGGGGTTTGCACTTCGGTCAGCCACTCGGCGAAGTCGTTGATCGCCATCTGCGCCGCCGTGCAGTTGACCGTTATGGTGCAGCCGGGGGAAGGCACGACCTGACTCGTGAAATTGTTGTAAGCGCCCGCCGCGGCCCCGGGAAGGTTCGCGCGCACCCGATCCGCCATCTGATACGAGAGATACACGGCCTTGCTGCGGAACAGCGACTCGTTCGCTGCCGCCAGGCCGTTGATCTGCAACCCCGCGAACCCGAGGAACGCGATCGACACGACGAAAATCGAGATCAGCGCCTCGATCAAGCCCGAGCCGTTCTGCCTCCGCCCGCTCATGACTAGCTGCACGGCGCCGTGTGAGCCGCGACGTCGGCCACGTCGACCATGCCGTTGGGCTGGATCACCAAGTCATAGCCCGCGACTCCTCCATCGCTTGCGCAGACTTTGATGTCGATCGCGGCGCCCTGGGTCAGGAACCCCATCGGGTTGAAACCGATCGTCGTAGGCGTGCTGCCGACCACGATGGTCGACGGGATCGCGTCGTGAGTGCGCAACACTGCCGTTGCACCCGTATCGCACGAGCCGTCGCCGTCTGCGTCGAGGCACACTTGCCATCCGCCGCCGAACGCGTTGCCGCTGACTGGCGCGGCCGCGCTGACCAGGACCGTCACGCCGCGGCGCGCCGCTTCGCTGCGCGCGAGAGCGAGCGAAGCAATCAACTCCGTTTGCGTCGCGTAGATCCGGTTGTTGTTTATCGTTGAACTCATCGAGGCGGCGGCGAGGCTGCCCAGAATCGCCAGCACGGCCAGCGTCGCCATCAACTCGATCAGCGTGAACCCGAGCGCAACGGCGCGAGCGCTCAGATCTCTACCGAGCTTTGGTTGGTCGAGGATTCTCATTGCCAGTCCCCACGTGGTGTCACTTTTCCACTCCAAGTTGTGCATCACATGTTGCCAATACGACCGTATACATTGCCTCTCGACGGCCTCTGGTCGAGCCGTCATCTGACCCCGACCATTGAGCAAGACATATGCCGATGTGCACGACAGTGGACGAGGCGCGGATGGACGGCGCTGATCGCCGGATTCGCGTACTTCGCGGTCGGAACAAAGGCGAAGCGCCTTATTTGGCAACACTTTGCAGCGCTGCCCGGGTCCGACCGGATGTGCCGCAAAACGTCGGCGATAATGCGCACGTACGCGCGTCTTGGGCGATTGCTGAGGCTTGTGTCCGCTACAACGCGTCGCCTGAAGCCACTCGGCGCCCGCGTGTTCCGGTCCCTTCTCTCAGTCAGGTAGCCGATGCGACGACGCGCGGCAGCGCAGCGCTCACTCGGCTCCAGTCCCACCAGCGAGCGAGCAAGGCTTGTGCCTGCGGCCTAGCGCCTGACGACGCTTCAGGCGAATTCCTGCGATGCAGGAGAGCTCTGCGCGCGTGTGCCGCCGTTCGGGCATCCTGAAACACAGCCGCATCTCCCCGCGAGGGGCGCAATCCCAGGTTCAGGAGCCGAGTCTAGTCAGAGCTTATCGGCGTAGTCCTTCTGGACCTGCTTGATGCGCTCATGCGAGCCCAGAAAGGCGTGCTTGCTCATGTCCGCCGAATACCTGCTCGCGGGCGGATGCTTGCCGACCGCTTCCGCCAGAGCGCGGATATGGTGCGGCCCGGCACCGCAGCACACACCCAGATAGCGGATGTTAAGCGCCAGCGCGGTGCGGCCGAACTCGGCGATCTCGAAACGGTTGCACACGAAGGGATCCAACGCCGTGGGAAACGGGCGGCTTCCCCACTCGCGGTGCCAATGCGGATCGCGCAGCGACTGAAACGACGGCTGCTCCAGGGTCGTGCGGTAAGGCACGGGCAGCGCGGCGACGTGCGTCTTCACGGCACCGCGAATCTGCTTGAGAAGCGGCAGCATCGTGCCTGGACCCCGGATGCAGTTCAAGCCGACTACATCGGCGCCGGCATCGGCAAGACGCTTGCAGGCCTCGGCTGCGCTCCACCCCTCGCGCGTGACATCTTCCTGGTGCATGGCGAGCGTGATCACCGCCGTCTGCCGCGCTGCCTTGATCGCTTCGAGCGCGATCTCCGCCTCCTGCGCCCAGGAAAAAGTCTCGCCCACGATGTAGTCGGCGCCGGCGTCGACAGCCCATTGCACCTGTTCCTCGAACATCGCGCGCACCGCCTTGCGCGATCCGGCGTCGGCAGGATCGAACACGTTGGTGTTGCAGACGTCGCCCGCGAGCAGCGCTCCGCTCTCCTGAGCAGCAGCTTGGGCTATTGCGAGTGCCTGGCGATTGATCGGCTCGAGGTCGTTTTCGCGGCCGATGACCCGCAGCTTCTCGCGGTGCGCGTAGTAGGTCAGGGCCTCGACCACGTCCGAGCCGGCATGCACGAAGTCGCGGTGGAGCTGAGCGACGACCTCGGGGTGATCGAGCACGACCTCCGGAACGTAGGCGCCCGCCTGCAGGTAGCCGCGGCGCTCGAGCTCGAAGACGTAGCCTTCGGCGCAGATCACCGGACCCCGGTCGAGGCGCTGCAACAGGGGAAGCCGCACGGAGTTTGTCACGGGCGTCGAACCTTTGGGGGAAGACGCCGCAACTATCGCACGTTTTCGGCCATCGCTGCCACGGCTCGTACGCTGCGATTGACCAATCGCGCCCTGTTTGGAACACTCGCGGCGCGGCCAGCGCCGTCCTGCGGCCGCGCCGCGAAATCGCACCATCCCGGGAGAACGATGGAAACGCTGGCGTTCATCCTGCACAACCTGCCCGCCATCGGCGAGCGCACGCTCGAGCACTTGTCCATCGTCGGCGTCGCGGTCGGCGTGGCGATCGTGACCGGCGTGCCGCTGGGGATCGCCATCACGCAGAGCCGCCGCACCGCCGATGCGGTCCTCTACCTGGGATCGATTGTGATGACCATTCCGTCGATCGCGCTCTTCGGGATCCTGATTCCCATCCTGTCCAAGATCGGACAGGGCATCGGCTGGCTGCCCGCCGTCATCGCGGCGATGCTCTACGCGCAGCTGCCGATCGTTCGCAACACCTACACCGCGATCCGCAATGTCGACCCAGCGCTCCGCTCGGCGGCGGACGGCATGGGCATGTCGGTCTCGCAGCGGCTCGCTCGGGTCGAGATTCCGATCGCCCTGCCGGTGATCATCGCCGGGGTCCGCGTCGCGGTGGTCATCAACATCGGCGTCACTGCCATCGCCGCGTACATCGGCGCGGGCGGTCTTGGCACGTTCATCAGCCGCGGCATCTCGCAGTCGGACATCCGTCAGCTCATCACCGGCGCGCTCGCGCTTGGGCTTCTCGCGATCGCCGCCGACTACTCGCTCGCGTGGCTGCAGCGGCGGCTCACGCCCAGAGGCATGGCGAGACCATGATCCGCCTCGAAGCGCTCACCAAGACTTTTGCCACGCCGAAGGGCAGCGTCACCGCCGTGGACGGCGTAAGTCTCGAGGTGCGTCAGGGGGAAACCTGCGTCTTGCTCGGACCCTCGGGTTGCGGCAAGACCACCACGCTGCGGATGATCAACCGGCTGGTCGCGCCGACATCGGGCAAGATCTTCTTGAGCGGACGCGACACCGACACGGTCGATCCGGTCGAGCTGCGCCGAGGCATCGGCTACGTCATCCAGCAGATCGGCCTCTTTCCCAACATGACCGTGGCGGAGAACATCGGCGTCGTGCCGCGATTGCTCGGATGGGACGCGGCGCGGCGCCGCCGCCGCGCCGCGGAACTGCTCTCGCTCCTCGGGCTGCCGCCCGCCGATTTCGCCGACCGCTATCCCAACGAGCTCTCGGGCGGACAGGCGCAGCGCATCGGTGTCGCGCGTGCGCTCGCGGTCGATCCTCCGGTGCTGCTGATGGACGAGCCCTTTGCCGCGCTCGACCCGGTCAACCGCGAGGCGGTCCAGGGCGAATTCCTGCGCATGCAGGTGAAGCTGCGCAAGACCATCCTGTTCGTCAGTCACGACATCGACGAGGCGGTGAAGATGGCGGACCGCATCGCGATTTTCCACTCGGGGCGCCTGGTGCAATTCGCCGAACCGGATGAAATGCTCGCTCATCCCGCCGACGCGTTCGTCGCGAGCTTTGTAGGCAGCGATCGCACTTTGAAGCGGCTTCGCCTGATCTGCGTGCGCGAAGTGATGACACCTCTCGAGGGTGGGCGGGTCGACACGGGCCCGCCTACGGTCTCGCCGGACGATGATCTCAGGCGCGTCGCTGCGCTCTTCCTCGAGCATGGCACCGAATCGCTCAGCTGCGCCGACGCCGCGGGCCGCGTCGTCGGCGTGGTCACGCGCGAGGCCGTCGCGCGGCGGCTCGCGGCCGAGGGTTCGCGATGACTACCGCGAGCGTCGCCTTGCGCTCGCGCTCGCCGTACTGGGTGCTGCTGGGGATCGCGCTCGCCATCGCCTGGGGCCTCTATGCCAGCGGGTTGGCCGACGACATCCTGGGCTATCGCAAGGACATCGTTTACCTCACCAAGCAGCATCTCGTTCTGGTGGCGATCTCCGGCTCGGCTGCGATCGTCTTCGGCGTGAGCATCGGGGTGTGGCTCTCGCGTCCGTGGATGGCGCGTTGGGCAGACGGTGTGATTCAGGCCGTGAACATGCTCACCTCGATCCCCACTCTGGGGAAGCTCGCGCTGATGATGAGCTTCCTCGGCATCGGTCCGCTGCCGGCGATCGTCGGTCTGTGGATCGCCACGCTGCTGCCGATCATCCGCAACACTTATGAAGGGATTCGCGTCGTGCCAGCGCACTTGGTCGACGCGGCGCGCGGGATGGGGATGGGGCCGACGGCCATACTCTGGCGTGTCGAGCTGCCGAACGCGCTGTTCGTGATTCTTGCCGGAGTGCGAACAGCAATGGCGGTCAATGTCGGCACCGCTCCGATCGCGTTCCTGATCGGCGGCGGCGGTTTGGGCGAGCTCATTTTCACCGGGATCGATCTGCAACAGCACGGGATGATGCTCGCCGGCGCGATTCCCACGGCGCTGATCGCCGTAGCCGTGGATTTTTTGTTCGGTCAGGTGCAGTATTGGGTCGTGCCGCGCGGGGTGAATCCGTTGCGCGCTGCCTAAAGTGGTCCCAAAAGAGGAGAGATCATGAAACACGCATTGGGGAGGCTGCTTGCGTCGGTTGCGCTCGCCGCAATCATCGCCGGCAGTGCCATGGCGCAGACGATCGTGGTCGGTGGCAAGGCTTTCACCGAGCAGCAGATCATGACCGCGATGACTGCGGCGATACTCAAGGCCAAAGGCTTCACGCCGGACCGCAAGGCCGGCATGGGCACCGCCGCAGTGCGCGCGGCGCTGGAGAACGGTCAGATCGACGTCTACTGGGAGTACACCGGAACCGGCTTGGGCGTGTTCTACAAGATCACCGACAAATTTCCCAGCGCCGAGGCCGCGTACCAGAAGATCAAGGAGCTCGACGCCGCCAAGGGCATCGTCTGGCTCAACATGTCCCCGGTGAACAATACCTATGCCTTCGCGATGAACCGCGACGATGCGCAGAAGCGCGGCATCGTGACCATGAGCGACTTTGCCAAGGCGATCAAGGGCGGCGCCAAGCTTACCTTCGCTTCGAACGCCGAGTTCTACGCGCGGCCCGATGGACTGCCGGGATGGCAGGCGGCGTACGGCTTCGAATTCGACCGCGACAACGTTAAGCGCATGGACACCGGATTGACCTACACGGCACTCAAGGAGCGGCAGGTCGACTCGGCGGTCGTGTTCGCGACCGACGGCCGCATCCCGGCTTTCAACTTTGTCGTGCTCAAGGACGACAAGAACTACGCGGCGCCCTACAACCTGACCCCCGTCGTGCGCAAGGAAGTCCTCGACAAGTATCCGAAGGTCGCCGACGCGCTGAACTCGATTTCCGCCAAGCTGAACGACGAAACAATGGCCAAGCTCAACGCCAGCGTCGATGTCGACAAGAAGACGCCGGAGGAAGCGGCCGAGGGCTTTCTCAAGGCGAACGGGTTGATCTGAGTCGTGGCGGAGCGCGATAGCGACGCGGTAACAGAGTTCGCCGATGCGCCGGCGTTCATTCACCGCCTCGCCTTCGATCGCCTCCCGGAGGAAGTCGTCGCCGGCGCGAGGCGAAGCCTTCTCGACCTGATCGGCGTCGCCGCGGCCGGAAGCCGCACGCGCCTCGCCGCGATTGCCAGCGCGTACGCCGCGACGCAGCTCTGCGGCAGCGACCGTAGCGCGCGAATTCTGTTCGACGGCCGTCGCGCCGTGATCGCCGGCGCTGCGTTCGCAGGGGCGAGCACCATCGACGCGCTCGACGGTCACGACGGCCACGCGCTTACCAAGGGACACGCCGGTGCGGCGCTGCTGCCTGCGCTGCTCGCAGTTTGCGACGCCGCGCGCCCGGACGAGCGAGCTGCCAGGCTCGACGGCCGTGAATTGCTGACCTGCCTCGTGCTCGGATACGAAGTCGCCACCCGTGCCGGGATGGCGCTGCACGCGACGGTGACGGATTACCACTGCTCGGGTGCTTGGAACGCATTGGGCTGCGCGGCGATCGCCGCGCGGCTGCTTGCATTGGACGATGCGTGCACCCGACACGCGCTCGGAATCGCCGAATACTTCGGGCCGCGTGGCCAGATCCTGCGCGCCTGCGATTCGCCGACCATGGTAAAGGACGGTTCGGGCTGGGGCGCCCATGCCGGCGTCACCGCGGCGCTGCTTGCGCGCGATGGCTTCACCGGCGCGCCCGCATTGACCGTCGAACGCGACGACGCAGCGCCGTTTTGGAGCGATCTAGGCGCGCGCTGGCGCATCTGCGAGCAGTATTTCAAGCCTTATCCCGTGTGCCGCTGGGCGCAGCCGGCCATCGAAGCCGCGCTCGAACTGCAGCGCGCGCGCAGCTTCGCGGCAGAGGAGGTCGCAAGCATCGCGATCGAGAGCTTTGACGAGGCAGTCGCGCTGGGCTCGCGATGCGCGATGCCGCGCACGACCGAGGAAGCCCAATACAGCCTGGCGTTTCCCGTCGCGGCGGCGCTGGTCTTCGGCCGCGTCGGTGTCGATGAAGTTGCCGGGGCCGGACTGGGCGATTCGCGCGTCGGACGTCTCGTGCAAGTGACCGGCGCAGTGGAAGATGCCGAGTTCTCGCAACGTTTCCCCGCCCAGCGCTGGGCACGCGTGCGCATCACGCTCGCCGACGGCCGGACGTTGGTTTCGAATCCGGAGCAGGCGCGAGGCAATCCGGAGAACCCGCTCTCCGACGACGAGCTTCGCGGGAAGTATCGCAAGCTTGCGACGCCGGTTCTTGGTGGCGCGCGCGCCGAGCGCATCGAGCACGCCGTCGATGCGCTGGCGGTCGACCCGAAGGCGCTGCGCGCGTTGCTCGAAGACCTGCTGCGGTCTGCCGTTCATCAAGGCTAGTTAAACGCGCCGCGTCAGCTGTACGGCGCCGGCGCCAGCACCTCGACGCCGTACTGTGCAGCCGCTTCCAGCAGCGAGCGCCATGCATCGCGCGCGTAGCTCCGAGGGACCATCAGCGTGAACACCGACGCGTGCTCGTGCCTGACGATGAGCGCGCCCACGTGGCCGTAGAGGCTCTGCGCGCAGGTTCCCGGCGGGAACGCGCGTCGATGAGAATCGAGCGGGCAGCCCGTCGCGAGCAGGGTTGCCGCGTGCGAACCGGAGATCGTCCAGGCGATCCGCGAGGCCGAAACGTCGAACAGCGCACCGCCGGCGGCGTTCAACGCATTGCGCTTTGCGACGAAATCGGTCAGCGGCGACGCGTCCCTCGCGACGAGCAGCCACGACCGCGGACCGAGCCACAGTGCCGCGAGCGATTCCGATCTCGTGGTCGTGTTCGGCGCGACCGGCAAGGCGACGCCGAACACCCTTGCGAACTCCGCAGCGAATCGAGCCCGCTCGACGTCGCCTTGCACGTTCCAGGCGACAATGATCGTTGCCTCAGCGAGCGTAACGCCCGAAGCGGCGGCACCGTAGTGCCCGGGCCGCAGCCACGATGGCATCGTTTCGCGCTCAACCACGCAAGCGCTCCCCGTCGGGATCGATGAAGCACGGCGGACCGACCCTCACTCGAACTTTCGCGTTCGCAAGCGGCGACACCGCCCAGAGCGTCTCGCCGTGCCGCGCCCGCCCGCCGGCGAGCAGGGCAAGCGCAATCCAGGCGTCGAGACTGGGACTCCAGCACCACGACGTGACGTGACCCAGCATCGGGTTCGGGAGCGCTCGATCCGGATCCGCGACGAGTTTTGCCGCCCGCGGCATCGCCGCACCGTCGAGCGCGGTCAAACCCACGAGCTGCCAGCGATCCGCAACCTTGAGCGCAGGCCGGTCGAGAAGCGGCTTGCCGACGCACCACTTCGCGGGGCTCACGAGATTGCTCATGCCGAGATCACCGGCGGTGGTGCGCCCGTCGGCCTCGGCGCCGACGACCACGTGCCCCTTCTCGATGCGCAGCGTGCTCATCGCCTCCGTGCCATAGGGCGTCAGGCCCAACGGCTCGCCGGCAGCGATCACTGCTTCCCACATCGAGCGGCCGCGATCCGCCGGCACGTGGATCTCGTACGCGAGCTCGCCGGAATAGCTCATGCGAAAGATCCGCGCCGGAACCGGCCCGTCCGCTCCCCGCACATGGCACTCGCCGAACGCAAGGAAGGGAAACGCCGCGTTCGACACGTCGATGTCGACGGTGCGCTCGAGCACCTGGCGCGCCTTGGGACCCGCGAGCGCGGCGGCCGCCCACTGCTCGGTCACCGAAGTCACGTGCACCTTAAGCTGGGGCCAGTCGACCTGGAGCAGGCGCTCGAGATGCTGAAGGACCTTGACCGCGTTCGCGGTGGTCGTCGTCATCAGGTAGTGCGTCGCGGAGAGCCGCGACGTCGTGCCGTCGTCGAGCATGATGCCATCCTCCCGCAGCATCACGCCGTAGCGGCAGCGCCCGATCGCAAGCGTGTCCCAGCGGTTCACGTAGACGCGGTTCAGGAATTCAGCGACGTCGGCGCCCTGCAGCTCGATCTTCCCAAGGGTGGAAACGTCGACCAGACCAGCGTTGGTGCGAACGTTCCTCGCCTCGCGATTGGCCGCCCGCTCGGGAGTCTCGCCGGGCCGCGGATACGAGTGCGGGCGCCTCCACAAGCCGACGTTGACGAAGCTCGCGCCGTGCTCGACGTGCCAGTCGTGCATCGCCGAATAGCGCGTTGGCTCGACGTGCGCTCCCGTCTCTTGCCCCGGCAACGCGCCGAGCGTCACAGGGGTGTACGGCGGGCGGAAGGTGGTGGTGCCAACGTCGGCTATAGTTCGCCCGGTCGCTTCGGCGAGCAGCGCCAGCCCGACGACGTTGCTGGTCTTGCCCTGATCCGGGCCCATGCCGAGTGTGGTGTAGCGCTTCAAGTGCTCTACCGACGTGTAGCCCTCGCGCGCGGCGAGCGCGATGTCTTCGGCGGTGACGTCGTCCTGCAGGTCGACAAAGCGCTTGTCGCCGCGGCTTCGCTGCGGCACGCTCCACAACGCGCGCGTTGCTCCGCTCGGTTCGGCGTCGGCCTGCGGGGCGTGCGATGCAGCAACTTCGCCGCCTCTCGACGCAGCAAACCCGGCGGCATGCCCATCCGCGAGCGCGGCGTCGAGTCCGAAGCGCCCGTTCGCGGCACCGGCTGCCACCACGGGCAAGGGCGACGATTGCGGCAGGAACGCCGCCAGCGCCTCGTCGTAGCGCAGCGTTCCGCGCGCCTGCGAAAAAAGGTGCACGGCGGGATTCCATCCGCCGGAGACGCAGACCAGGTCGCACTCCATCCGCTGCGTTGCGCGGCCTGCGAGCGCCGCTATCTCGACTGCCCTGACACGCTTGCTGCCGTGCGCGACGACGATCGCCGACCGCGCGACGACGGGCAGTGCTGCGATTCGAGCGCTTCGCGGCAGCGTCCCGGTGGTCTCCGCTTCGGGTCGCACGTCGACGACGGCGGCGATCGCGACGCCGGCCTGGCTAAGCGCCAGCGCGGCCGCGTAGGCGCTGTCGTTGTTGGTGAGAACTACTGCGCGCGTGCCCGGGCGCACAGCGTAGCGTTGCACGTAGGTGCGCGCCGCACCGGCGAGCATGGTGCCGGGAAGGTCGTTGTTCGCATAGGCGATCGGGCGCTCGTGCGCCCCGGTGGCGAGCACGATGCGCCGGGCGCGGACCTTCCACAGCCGTTGCCGAGGAGCGTATGCCGGAGGCGCCGCGAGGTGATCGGTGCGGCGCTCGACCAGCCCGACCAGGTTGTCGTCGTAGCAGCCGAAAGCCGTCGTGCGCGGCAGCAGCGTCGCGTCGGGATCGGCGGCGAGATCGCGCACGGTCGCGTCGATCCACGCTCCCGCGCTGCCGCCGTCGATCGTCGCGCCATCGCCGATCAGCGTGCCGCCGAAGCGCGGACCTTCGTCGCAGAGGATCACGCGAGCGCCCGATGCGGCGGCCGCGCGCGCCGCGGCGAGTCCCGTCGGCCCGCCACCCACGATGAGAACGTCGCAATGCGCGTACCGGTGCTCGTATCGATCGGAGTCCGGCTGTGCCGGCGCGCGACCCATTCCCCCAGCCGCGCGAATCAACCGCTCGTAAGCGAGCCACGCCTTCGGCGTAGCCGGCCACATGAAGGTCTTGTAGTAGAAGCCCGCGGGCAGGAAGTGGCCGAGCGCTCCAGCGAAGGCGCCGATGTCGAAGCCGAGTGAAGGCCATCGATTCTGGCTCGTCGCGATCAGGCCGTCGTAGAGTTCCACGGTCGTCGCCCGCACGTTGGGCTCGGTGCGCGCTCCTCGCGCGAGTTGCACCAGTGCACTGGGTTCTTCGCTGCCGGCGGCGAGGATGCCGCGCGGCCGGTGGTACTTGAAGCTGCGGGCGACGAGATGCACGCCGTTGGCGAGCAGCGCGGAGGCGAGCGTGTCGCCCGGGTGGCCCTCGTAGCGCGTTCCGTCGAATGCGAACGCAAGGCGTTGCGAGCGATCGATGTCGCCGCCCGAAGCGAGCCGGAACTTCTGCGTCACCGCGCGTCTCCAGACGGCGATGGTCCAGCCGGCGTGCTGCCGAGAATCTCGTGCGTGCGCGTATCGCGCCGGACGCGCAGCCACTGGCGGCAGCCGGCGCTGTGATGCCACAGCTCCTCATGCGGACCGGCGGGATTGTCGCGCAGGTATACGAATTCCACCCACGCCGCTTCGGGCGCATCAAGCGCTGGGCGCTTTGCACTCGCGTCGCCGCCATAGGTGAACTCGGCCTGTGCGCGCGCTCCGCACCACGGACACGGAATCAGCAGCATGGCGATCGCATTTTCTCGAGGCCTACCGCCAGCTCGCCCTCACCCGCCGCGCTCCGCGCGGCGGCCCCTCCCAGAGGGAGAGGCGACACATAAACCCCTCTCCCTCCGGGAGAGGGGTAGGGGTGAGGGAAGGATGTCTGCTCAATGCGCCCATGGCGTCGGGCCCGCGCCCTTCTCGTCGATGGTCGCGCCGCGGGCGAAGCGCTCGAGCGTGAACGCGGCGTTCAAGCGGTGTGGCTCGCCGCGCGCGATCGTGTATGCGTGCAGCCAGCCCGAGGCAGGCGTCGCCTTGAATCCGCCGTAACACCAGCCGCCGGTCATGGTGAGGCCTTTCACAGGCAGCACGCCGATGATGGGGCTGCCGTCCATGGTCATGTCGCACACGCCACCCCAGGTGCGCATCACCTTGAGCCTGCCGAAACTCGGAAACAGGGAGAGACACGCGGAGACGACGTGCTCGATCATCGGGAGGTTGCCCCGCTGCGTATAGGAGTTGCAGAAGTCGAGATCGCCGCCCATCACCAGCTCGCCCTTGTCCGATTGGCTGATGTAGAAATGCACCGCACCCGAGGTGACGACCGTGTTGAGCACGGGCTTCACCGGATCGGACACCAGCGCCTGCAGCGTGTGCGACTCGATGGGAAGCCTGATTCCCGCCATCGCCGCCAGCCGGCCCGAATGTCCGGCGACTGCAAGCCCGACCTTGCCTGTCGCGATGTAGCCCTGCGTGGTCTCGACGCCGGCGATTGCGCCGTTATCGACGCGGATGCCGGTCACCTCGCACTGCTGGATCAAGTCCACGCCGCGGGCGTCGGCCGCTCGCGCGTAGCCCCAGGCCACCGCATCGTGGCGCGCGGTGCCGCCGCGCGGCTGCAGCAGCCCGCCGGCGATGGGAAAGCGCGCTCGGGGGGAACAATCGAGGACCGGAATCCGGCGCGAGATTTCCTCGCGCGTCAGGAACTCTGCGTCGATGCCGTTCAGGCGCATCGCGTTGCCGCGACGCATGGCGGCGTCGATGTCGGCCGGCGAATGGCAGAGGTTGAGCACGCCCCGCGCGCTGTACATCACGTTGAAGTTGAGCTCACGGGAGAGTCCTTCCCAGAGCTTGAGCGACATCTCGTAGAAATGCGCGTTGGGGTCCAGGTGATAGTTGGAGCGGACGATGGTCGTGTTGCGGCCGGTGTTGCCGCCTCCTAGATAGCCCTTCTCGAGGACCGCCACGTTGGCGATGCCATGTTCTTTGGCGAGGTAGTAAGCGGTCGCGAGGCCGTGGCCGCCCCCGCCTACGATCACCGCGTCGTATCGGGATTTCGGACGCGGGCTGCGCCACGCGAGCGGCCATCGCTCGTGGTGCGAGAGCGCGTTACGGGCAAGCGAGAAGATCGAGTACTTCAAGGCGCGACGCGGCGGCGCTTGGATTGGTCTGTCGCTCGCGCGCCGGATCGCTTATTCTAGTGACCTGTAACGCCCAATTCCACACTGTCTGGCTTGGCCACCGCGGCCTCGGGAGACGCGGGCCACACGCCGAATATCTCCCCACAACGGAGGAAACGATGAAGACGACCAACGGGTGGTTGGGACTCGGCGCGATCGCCGCGCTCATGCTGGCAATCGCCGCGCCCGCCGCGGCGCAGACCGACACGATCGCCAGCGTCAAGCAAAAGGGCAAGATCGTCGTCGGAGTCAAGGCGGATTACAAGCCGTTCGGCTACACGGACCCTTCGGGCAAGATCGTCGGGCTGGAGATCGACCTCGCCAACGACCTTGCCAGGCGCCTCGGGGTGCAGATCGAACTGGTGCCCGTGATCGCCGCCAACCGGATGGAGTTCCTCAAGCAGGGGCGCATCGACTTCATGATCGCCACGATGGCCTACAAGCCCGACCGCGCAGAAGTGGTCGGAATTCCCGAGCCGTTCTATTACGCGGGTGCAGCCAACGTCTTTGCAAAGAAGAACTCGGGCTTGAAGGCTTGGACCGACTTGAAAGGCAAGCCGATTTGCGCCATCCAGGGCGCGTACTACAACCGCCGCACTGGCGAGGAGTTCGGCGCGAACCTGGTCGTGTTCAAGGGTGTGACCGAGGCGATGGCGGCGCTCGAAGCGGGCAACTGCGTCGGCACGGTTTTCGACACGACTTTCTTCGCCGGCATCATGGGCGACCCCAAGTGGGCCGACTACGCCATGGTGCTGCCGTCGATCGACCCGGAGCCGTGGGGCGTGGGCGTGCGCAAGGAAGACGCCAAGTTTGCAGCGTACGTGAGCGACGTCATCAAGGATTGGCACAAGACGGGCTACATTCTCGAGCTCGAAAAGAAGTGGGGCATCCCGCAGTCGCCGTTCCTGGTCGAGCAGCAGGCAAAGTACAAGTAACGGTGTCGCGCGCGGCACGGCGACCGGGTACGCCGCATGGATGACGTCGCGGCCTGGTTCCTCGCGCTGTACAAGACCACCGGCATCAAGCTGACGATCTTCTACGATGGCTACGACCGCAATCGATTCCTCGAGGGGCTCGTCACCACCGTCAAGCTGTCGGCGTACTGCCTGGTCGGCAGCCTCGTGCTCGGCGCGTTGGTCGCCATGCTGCAGGGCGCGCGCACCGCGGCCGTGCGGCGCACCGCATCCGCCTATGTCGAGCTCTTTCGCAACACTCCGCCGCTGGTACAGCTTTACTTCTTCTACTTCGCGCTCGGGCCGCTGTTGCCGAAGGTCGACGGCGCGCCGCTGCTGGGGTCGTTCGGCTGGGCCGTCGTTTCGCTGACGCTGCTGGAGACGGCGTTCGCAGCAGAGATCTACCGCGCCGGCATCGAAGCCGTTCCGAAGGAAATGGTGGAGGCCGCCGCTTCGCTCGGCTTCTCGCGAATGCAGGTGTACCGGCAGGTCGTGTTCCCGCTGGCGCTGCGCGCCTCGCTGCCGGCGATGACCAACAACCTCGTCAACCTCGTCAAGACGACGACACTCGCGTATGCCATCGCGGTGCCTGAGTTGGTCTACATGTCGGCACAGATCTGGTCGGAGCAGATCAATGTGCCGGAGATGATGATCGTGCTGCTGGTGTGTTACGTGGCGATGGTCGGCGCGATCAATCAGCTCATGCAGTGGCTCGAAGCGCGCCTGCGGGTGCCGGGGTTTGGTCAATGAGCGCCGGTCGGCCCTCATTCGCCGCGCCGCCGCGTGAGGGAAATGGATTGCTTTCGGCGCAAACTGGGGCGGCGCTCGCCGCGATCTTTGTCGCCTCGGTCGCCGTCGCGCAGATCCAGGCGCCGCTTGCCAAGCCCAGCGTGCTCGAGTTGCTCGCCAAGTGGACGCCACTGCTCGCCACCGGGTTCGTGTTCAATCTGCTGATCAGCTTTTTCGCGATGGCCGTCGGCACGGTAGCCGGCCTGCTCCTCGGCTTCGCGCGCATCTCGCTCCTGCGGCCGGTCAGCGGCGTGTCGTGGGTCGTCGTCCAGTTCTTCCGCAACTCGCCTTGGCTGGTGCTGCTCTTCTTCGTGATGTACCTGCTGCCGTTCCAGTTCCGCGTGGGAGACATGACGATCCCCTTCCCGGACTGGATCAAGGCGACACTGGGCCTGGCGCTGCCGATCATGGCCAACGTCGCCGAAATCGTCCGTGGCGCCGTTCAGTCGATCCCGACCGCGCAATGGGACGCCGCGCGATCTCTCGCCTTCTCGCGCCGCCAGACGCTGTGGAAGATCATCCTGCCGCAGTGCGTGAAGCGCATGCTGCCGCCGTGGATGAACTGGTACGCGATCCTGACCATGGCGACGACGCTGGCGTCGATCGTAGGCGTGAGCGAGGTGATGACCATTACGCTGCGCATCACCAACGCCGAGGGACGCACCGACCTGCTGATCCCGATCTACAGCTACGTGCTGCTGTGGTTCTTCCTCTATTGCTACCCGATCTCGCGGTGGACGCGCCGGCTCGAGGCGCGCTACGCTTGAGCGTTGATGGACCTCGACGCCTTCCTGCGCGAGCACGGCATCGCAGCCGCGCGCCATGAGCATCCTCCGGTGATGACGGTCGAGGAATCCGAGCGCCTGGTTCCCAAGCTTCCGGGCGCGAAAACCAAGAACCTATTCCTGCGCGACAAGAAGGGCTCTCGCCACCTCCTGGTCACCGTGCCTCACGATCTCGCCGTCGATCTCGCCGCGCTCGGCGCGGCCTTGGGCGCAGGACGTCTCGGCTTCGCTTCGCCTGAGCGCCTGGCGAAGCACCTCGCTATAACGCCAGGCTCCGTGAGCCTGCTCGCGCTGGTCAATGATCGCGCTCGCGCGGTCGAGTTCGTCATCGACCGCGCACTCTGGGAAGCACCCGCCGTGCACGCGCATCCCCTCACCAACGAGGCGACCATGGTGATCACGCACGAGGATCTCGAGCTCTTCCTCGCCGCCACCGGGCACGCCCCGCGGGTGCTCGACGTGCCTGCGGCGCGAACAGCCGACGCGCGGTGAGCCTCGTGAGCGGACCCGTTCAAGTCTCGAGCGACGAGGCGCGGATCGTCCGCCTCGTCGGCGTCCACAAGGCCTTCGGTGCGGTCGAGGTGCTGCGCGGCATCTCTTTCGCAGTCGACAAGGGCGAAGCGGTGTGCATCATCGGCCCCTCGGGCTCGGGCAAGTCGACGCTGCTACGCTGCATCAACGGCCTGGTGTCGATCGACCGCGGCGAGATCTTCGTAGGCGGGCACGCCGTGCACCGCCTGCACAAGGATGCCGAGATGGTCGCGCTCAGGAAGGACGTGTCGATGGTGTTCCAGCAGTACAACCTGTTTCCGCACAAGACGGCGCTTGAGAACGTGATGATGGCGCCCATCGATGTGCTCAAGCAGCCGCGAAACGAAGTCGAGCAGCGTGCCTACGAGCTCCTCAAGAAGGTGCGGCTCACCGGCAAGGAAGGGAGCTACCCGGGCGAGCTATCGGGTGGACAGCAGCAGCGGGTCGCGATCGCGCGCGCGCTCGCCATGCGCCCGCAAGTGATGCTGTTCGACGAAGTGACTGCGGCGCTCGATCCGGAGACTCGCAAGGAAGTGCTCGCCACCATCCGCCAGTTGATCGAGGAAGGCATGACCTCGATCCTCGTCACCCACGAAATGGCCTTCGCGCGCGAGATCGCGCACCACGTGTACTTCACAGATCACGGGCTGATTGTCGAGGACGGCCCGCCGGCGCAACTCTTCGGCGCGCCGCAGAAGGAGCGCACCCGCGCCTTCCTGGAGCAGGTGCTGTGACGCATACAAGACTGAACGCCTTTCCCTCACCCCTGCCCCTCTCCCGGAGGGAGAGGGGAAACGAACGATGAAGTCGCACGCCCGCGTCGCCGTCATCGGCGGCGGAGTCGTGGGCGCATCGGTCCTCTACCATCTCGCCCGAGCCGGATGGACCGACATCGTGCTGATCGAGCGCGACGAGCTCACCTCCGGCTCGACTTGGCACGCGGCCGGCGGCATGCACACGCTCAACGGCGATCCCAACGTCGCCAAGCTGCAGAAGTACACCATCGAGCTGTATCGCGAGATCGAGGAAGCGTCGGAGCAAGTGTGCAGCATCCACATCACTGCCGGCGTCGACCTCGCGGGAACGCCGGAGCGGATGGATTTCCTGAAGCTAGCGTGCGGCCGCGCCCGCTACCTGGGGTTGGGGATGGAGATGATCTCGGTCGACGAAGCGGCGCGGCTCTTTCCCCTGCTCGACAAGCGGCACTTTGTCGGCGCGCTGTACAACCCCCTTGAGGGGCACGTCGATCCTGCTGGCGTGACGCAGGCGTACGCCAAGGCCGCGCGCAAGCTGGGCGCCGAGGTCTATCGCTTCACCCGCGTGACCGACACCAGGCCGCGCCCCGATGGTTCGTGGGAAGTGATCACCGACAAGGGCAGCATCGCCGCCGAGCACGTGGTCAACGCAGCGGGCTTATGGGCGCGCGAAGTCGGACGTTTCGCCGGGCTCGAGCTGCCGGTGCTCGCCATGGAGCACCAGTACATCGTCACCGGCGACATTCCCGAAGTCGTCGCCTCGCCCAAAGAGATGCTGCACGTGATCGACTTCGAAGGCGAGATCTACATGCGCCAGGAAGGCCGCGGCATGCTGATCGGCACTTACGAAAAGGCGGGCGTGCCTTGGGCAGAGCGCGACACACCGTGGAACTTCGCGCACGAGCTGCTGCCGCCGGATCTCGACCGCATCGCCGGCAGCCTCGAGGTCGGATTCCGCCACTTCCCCGCGCTCGAGCGCGCAGGCATCAGGCGCGTGGTCAACGGCCCGTTCACCTTCGCGCCGGACGGGAATCCGGTGGTCGGCCCGATCCGCGGCTTGAAGAACTACTGGGTCGCGTGCGGCGTGATGGCCGGATTCAGCCAGGGCGGCGGCGTCGGACTGGCACTCTCGAACTGGATGGTGCACGGCGATCCCGGCTTCGACGTCTGGGCGATGGACGTCGCGCGCTTCGGCGACTGGGCGACCATGGCCTACACCAACGCCAAGGTGCGCGAGAACTATTCGCGGCGCTTCCGCATCCGCTTTCCCAATGAGGAGCTGCCCGCGGCCCGGCCGTTGCGCATGACACCGATTTACGATCGACTTGTCGCCAAGGGCGCGGTGTTCGGTGCCGCGTTTGGGCTCGAGCACGCGCTGTGGTTCGCACCTCTCGGCACCGAGGCGCGCGAGGACATCACCTATCGCCGCTCCAACGCGCACGGCCCCGTGGGCGAGGAATGCCTCGCCGTGCGCAACGCGGTGGGATTGATCGAGACATCGAGCTTCGCCAAGTACGAAGTGACAGGCTCCGGCGCCGGCGACTGGCTCGAGCGCACGCTGGCCAACAGGCTGCCGCGCGAAGGCCGGCTCACGCTCTCGCCGATGCTGAACGACGAAGGCAAGTTGATCGGCGATTTCACCGTCGCGAACCGCGGCCGCGGGCGTTTCTTCTTGTTCGGCTCCGGAATCGCCGAGCAGTATCACCTGCGCTGGTTCGAGAACCACCTCCCGCTCTCGGGTGTCGCGATCCGCGCATTGCGCACCGAGCTGCTCGGCCTCGGCATCGCGGGTCCCAACGCGCGCGAGCTCTTGTCACGACTGAGCGGCGACGATGTGTCGAATGCAGGGCTGCCTTTTCTGTCGTTCAGGCAGATGGAGGTCGCGGCGCTCCCTGCACACGTCGGGCGGATCTCCTTTACCGGCGAGCTGGGCTACGAGATCTGGGTTCCCGCGGATTGCCAGATCGCTCTGTACGACGCGATCGCCGACGCGGGTGTCGAACTCGGTCTGCGCAATTTCGGCGCGCGCGCCCTCAACTCGCTGCGCCTTGAAAAGAGCTTCGGCAACTGGGCGCGCGAATACCGGCCGATCTATACGCCGGCAGAGGCGGGGCTGGACCGCTTTGTCGATCTTTCCAAGCCCGACTTCGTCGGCCGCGATGCGTCGCTGCGCGATCGTGCGCAGGGTCCCGGCCGGCGGCTCGTTACCTTCGAAGTGGATGCGGGCGACGCCGACGCCATCGGCGACGAACCGGTGTGGCGCAAGGATGAAGTGGTCGGCTGGATCACCTCCGGCGGCTACGGCCACTGCGTCGGCAAGTCGATCGCGTTGGGGTACGTGCCGGCGAAGCTCGCCTCGGCTGCACCCGGCTTCGAAATCGAGATCCTAGGCGAGCGCAGGGCCGCGTCGATTGCGCCGAAGCCGCTCTACGACGCGGCAGGCGAACGCATGCGGCGAAGCTGAAACTTTATGCATCGTCATCCTCCAACCGCCCGCAGATTTAGTTGATAGCTCCGCCCGAGCCATATTGCGCAGTCCCGATGGTCGCGCAGTTACCGGATTGACGGACAGATCCGGCCGGCGCCCGCGCTGATCCCGGTTGCCCGTTAGCAATGCGCGATCCCGCCGCCTGGGTCGGACTGGGCCTATACTCTTGTGCGATCTGCTTCGCTAGGAGGCCGCATGCGCCCCATACCCACCGGTGCCCAAGGCTCGTTCACGATGGTGGTGTCCCCCGAGCACCTTGCCAACCGATTCAAGGATGCGACGCTCCCGGCGGTACTAGCGACCCCGGTCATGATCATGGCGATGGAGAACGCGGCGCTGGAAGCGATCAAGCCTTACTTCGAGGCTGGCGAAAGCGCGGTAGGCACGCGCGTCGACGTCAGCCATCTTGCCGCCACGCCAGTCGGCCGTCGGATCGTCGCGTTCGCGGAAGTCACCGGCGCTACCGGCCGTCGCGTCGAGTTCCGAGTGAAGGCGATGGACGGAACGCAGGAAATCGGCTGCGGCAACCACGGGCGGATCGTAATCGATCTTGCCAGATTCTCTGCAACCCTTGCCGCGAAGTTCGGCAACCAGCCCGATTGATTGTCCCCGCCTCGTGTTCATCTCCTGAGTGAGGCGAATAGCTGCAGGTCCTGTCCTCAAGGCGGCCGTTAAAGCATTTTCAAGATAGCCCGCACAACTGTGCCAGGAAATAGATCGCTGAAAGTTGCTGCGGGCATCGCTGCTTCGTTCATTGGTTTCGTTGTCGCGATTCTTTTTCTGGCGGCAGTGAAGACGATCAGTTTCGCGGTCGCGAAACTAATGCTCGCGGCGTTGCTGGGGTTGTATGTCGGGTTCGGAGTTCTAATTGCCGTCTATCGCTTCATTGGCAAGCTGAAGTAAAAGGCGCCCAGGGGACCGCTAGCATCCGCGCGCTCGAGCACGAAGCTCACCCGCCTGCGGCGGCGAGGAGCGTTTGCGTGTATTTCTCGCGCGGGGCGCGGAACAGCGCTTCCGCGTCGCCTTCCTCGACGATCGCGCCGTCCTTCATCACGAGCACGCGATGCGACATCGCGCGCACCACGGCGAGGTCATGGCTGATGAAGATGTAGCTCATGCCGTAGTGCGCCTGGAGATCGGTGAGAAGCTTCAATACCTGTTGCTGCACCGACACGTCGAGCGCCGACGTTGGCTCGTCGAGCACCAGCACCTCCGGACGCAGCACGACGGCGCGCGCGATCGCGATCCGCTGTCGTTGCCCGCCCGAGAACTCGTGCGGATAGCGCGTGAGCACGTCCGTCACGCCGCTTGCCTCCGAGAGCCCCACCTCCGCGAGCATGTCGAGAATGCTGCGGCGGCGCTCAGCCTTCGACAGCTCCGGCATATGCAGCGCGAGCCCTTCGCCCACGATCTGCTCGATCGTCATGCGCGGTGACAGCGACGCGAAAGGATCCTGGAACACGACCTGCATGCGCCGGCGCATCGCCCGCAGCGTGGTGCGGCTCGCGTCGTCGATGCGCGTGCCCTCCAGCGTGACGCTGCCGGCGGCGATTGGCTGCAGCGCGAGGAGCGCCATCCCCAGCGTCGTCTTCCCCGAGCCCGATTCGCCGACGATGCCGAGCGTCTCGCCGCGACGCAGCGAAAGCGTTGCATGGCTCACGGCATGGAACGCTTCGCGGCGGAATCCTTTGACCGAATGGAATGCGACGTCGACGTCCTTTGCCGCGGCGAGCACGGTCGCGTCGTGTGCCACTGGCCGCGCCGTGCGCTGCGGCCGGCTGTTGATCAGCTTCAGCGTGTACAAGTCGCGCGGATGCGCGAATACCTCGTTGGTGAGGCCCTGCTCGACCAGGCGCCCCTTTTCCATGACGCCGACCCGATGCGTGAACCGGCGCACGAGGTTCAGATCGTGCGTAATGAACAGGATCGCCATGCTCAACTCGCGCTGCAGGTCGTCCAGCAGGGCGAGGATCTGCGCCTGGATCGTCACGTCGAGCGCCGTCGTCGGCTCGTCGGCGATCAGGAGCTTCGGACGGCAGGCGAGCGCCATCGCGATCATCGCGCGCTGGCGCTGGCCGCCTGAGAGCTGGTGGGGATACGCGTCGACCTTGGCCTGCGGATCGGGAATGCCCGTCCGATGGAGAAGCTCGACGGCGCGGCCGCGCGCTTGATTCTTGCCGAGCCCTTCGTGTATCTCGAGCACTTCTCCGATCTGGTTCCCGATCGTGTACAGCGGATTGAGCGCCGTCATCGGCTCCTGAAAGATCATTGAGATGTCGCGACCGCGGATCCCCCGCATGTCGCGCTCGCTCTTCGCGAGAAGGTCTTCGCCATCGAAGCGGATCGCACCGTCGTAGGTCGCGGTTTCAAGCAGGCGCAGCACCGACAGCGCCGTCACCGACTTGCCGGAGCCCGATTCGCCGACAAGCGCGAATTTCTCGCCCGGCCCGATCGTGAACGAGACGCGATCGACGACTCGCGACGGGCCGAAGTTCACGCACAGCTTCTCGACGGACAGCAGGCTCATGATTTGCGCGTGTCGAACGCGTCACGCAGCGCGTCGCCGATGAAGGTGAGAAGGAGCAGCGTCAGCACCAGCACGAGGAACGTCGGCACCGAGATCCACCATGCGTCGAGATTCTCCTTGCCCTGGCGCAGGAGATCGCCGAGCGACGGAACGTTGGCGGGGCCGAGGCCCAGGAACTCGAGCGCCGCGAGGCCGAGGATCGCCGCGCTCATGCGGAACGGCAGAAACGTGATCACCGGCGTCAAGGAGTTCGGCAGCACGTGCCGCCACATGATCTGCCAGTTCGAAAGCCCCAGCGCGCGCGCCGCCTTCACGAACTCGAGGTTGCGGTTGCGCAGGAATTCCGCACGCACGTAGTCCGACAGGCCGACCCAGCCGAACAGCGCAAGCACGACGAGCACGAGCAGGATCGTTGGGTCGAAAATCGAGGCAATGATGATCAGGAGGTAAAGCTCTGGGATCGAGTTCCAGATCTCGATCAGCCGTTGGCCCGTCAGGTCGATGCGCCCGCCGAAATACCCCTGTAAGGCGCCGACCAGGATGCCGAGCACGACCCCGATGGCGGTGAGCGCCACGCCGAACCACACGCTGATGCGAAAGCCGTAGATGAGCCGGGCGAGCATGTCGCGGCCGGTGTCGTCGGTCCCCAGGGTGTTCTCGGAAGAAGGGGGCGCGGGGGCGGGCGTCTTGTTGAAGTAGTTGACGGTTCCCGCCGAATACGGGTTCAAGGTGTAGACGGCGAAGTTGCCGTCGCGCGAGAACTGCTCACGGATGAAGGGATCGTTCCAGTCGGTCGGCGTCTGGAAATCCCCGCCGAAGCGCGTCTCCGGATCGTTCTTGACGATAGGGAAGAACCATTCGCCCTTGTAGCGCGCGACCAGCGGCCGCTCGTTGCTGACGAGTTCGGCGCACGTGGACAGCGCGAGCATCGCCAGAAACACGATGAGCGCGCCGTAGCCCAAGCGGTTGCGCTTGAAGCGCGCCCACGCGCGCTGGTTGGGCGAGAGCGACGTCGCGGCGCGCACCGGCTGCGCCGCCGCCTCGCCCTCCGGCTTGGTGAACCCGGCGGGAACGGTGCTCATCTACTTCGCCGCCGCCCCGAACTGCACGCGAGGGTCGACCACCACATAAAGGAGATCGCCGATCAGCTTGACGATGAGTCCGAGCAGGGTGAAGAAGTAAAGCGTGCCGAGCACCACGGGATAGTCGCGGCGTACGATCGATTCGTAGCTCAGGTAGCCGAGGCCGTCGAGCGAGAACAAGGTCTCGATGAGAAGCGAACCCGCGAAGAACGCCGCGACGAAGGCGGCGGGGAACCCTGTGACGATGGGGATTAACGCGTTGCGGAACACGTGCTTGTAGAGGAGCCTCCGGTTGGAGACTCCCTTCGCGCGCGCAACGAGCACGTACTGCTTGCGGATCTCCTCCACGAACGTGTTTTTCGTGAGGAGCGTTACGGTCGCAAAGCTTCCGATGGCGTAGCAGGTGAGCGGCAGGACGAGATGCCAAAGATAATCCCGGATCCTCGCGGGCCAGGACAGGCTCGTCCAGTTGTCGGAGGTGAGCCCGCGCAAAGGAAACCAGTCGAGGAAAGTGCCGCCCGCGAACAGCACGATCAACAGCACGCCCAGCACGAAGCCCGGCAATGCGAAGCCGATCAGGACGAGCATGGTTGTCGCGGTATCGAATTTCGAGCCCTCGTGCATCGCTTTCGCCACGCCGAGCGGGATCGATATGAGATACGAAAGCAGGAAGGTCCACAGGCCGAGGCTGATCGACACCGGCATCTTTTCCTTGATGAGCTCCCACACCGTCTTGTTGTGCATGAAGCTCTTGCCCAGGTCGAAGCGGGCGAAGTTGCCGAGCATCTCGAAATAGCGCGTAAGCGGCGGTTTGTCGAAGCCGTAGAGCTTCTTGATCTCCTCGATCTGCTTGGCATCGAGGTCGCGGCGCCCGCGCGTCCCGCCGGCGCCGGGCCCCTCGCCGCGTGCGCCGGCGCGCAGTTCGGCGACCATCTGCTCGACGGGGCCGCCGGGAACGAACTGGATTACGACGAATGTCACCGTGAGCGCGCCGATGATCGTCGGGATCATCAGCAGGATGCGCTTGACGATGTAGGTCAGCATCGCGTCACCGCATCGACGTCTTGGCCGCGAGCTGGCGGCCTTCGGCATCCTTGCTCCACCACGCCGTCACCGCCCACACCGGCCAGTCGCCCGTCTCGTCGATGGTGTAGTACTTGGGTGCAACCTTCGGCAGGCCGAACTTGTTCCAATACGACACGGAGTACCACGGCGCGTACAGCTGCGGCACCTGGTAGTGCCCGAACATCACCAGGCGGTCGAGCGCGCGGCACGCGTCGCGCAATTCCTCGTACGTCTTCGCGGCGCTCATTGCCGCGATCATGGCATCGACCGTAGCACTCTTGAGGCCGCGGAAGTTGTTCGAGCCCGGCTCGTCGGCGGCCTTCGATCCGAGCGAATCCTGATAGTCGAGCGCGTTCGGCAGCGCGAAGTCCGGCGTGCGAATGGTGATGGTGTCGAAGTCGAACGTCTCGAGCCGCTTGCTATAGAGCGCGAAGTCGACGATTCGCGACTTGAGGTTGATCCCGAGCTTGGCGAGGTTGCGCTGCCAGGTCACCGTCCGGAACTGGTTGGTGCTCTCGGGTTCGAGATATTCGAACTCGAATGGCTCTCCTTTGTCGTTGCGCAGGACGCCGTCGGGCGCAACCTTCCAGCCGGCGGCTTCGAAGAGCGCCTTCGCCTTCTTCAAGTTCTCGCGCAGCGCGTTGGGACCGGTATCGGTGCGTGGCGGCTTGTACGACTCGCCGAAGACTTCGTCCGGCACCTTGCCGCGCCACGGCTCGAGGAGCTTCAGCTCACCCGGGCCCGGCAGGCCGGTCGCGGCGAATTCGGAGTTGGAGAACAGGCTGTAGCTGCGCCGCCTCTGGTTGTAGAGGTTGATCTTCTCGAAGTCGTACGTGTAGTCGAGCGCCTCCCGCACGCGCACATCCTGGAAGATCGGGCGCCGCAGGTTCAGCAGGTATGCCTGCATCCCTTTGCCCATGGAATACTCGAACTTGTGCTTGATGATGCGGCCGTCGCGCCACTTGGGGCCGTCGTGCAGGCGTACGTACGCCTGCGGCGTGAACTCCTGGAGGATGTCGAATTCGCCCGCCTTGAACGCTTCCATCGAGATCGCGCGATCGCGGTAGAGGCGGTATACGATGCGCTCGAAGTTGAACTGCCCCTTGCGCACCGGGAGATCGCGAGCCCAGTAGTCCGGGTTGAGCTTGAAGTCGATCCGGCGGCCCGAGTCGGTGCGCTCGATCGTATAAGGGCCGGTCGTGATCGGGTACTCGTCGATCACCTCGTCGAAGGGCTTCGGCTTGCCGTCGGGACCCGCGCCCCATTTGCGCGAGAAGACGGGAATGGAGCCGACGTTGAAGATCGTATCGTGCGTGCGATCTTTGAGATCGAAACGAATCGTGCGTTCGTCGAGGACGACGGCGCCCTTCACGCCGTCGAACTGTGCGCGCACGGCGGGCGAGGCCCCCTTGCTCGTCAGCATGTCGTAGGAGTGCTTGACGTCGGCGGCGGTCACCGGGTCGCCGTTGTAGAAGCGCGCCTTCGGATGAATGCGGAACGTGATCGACGAGCGGTCGGGCGGCACCAGCATTTCTTCCGCGACGAGGCCGTACATGGTGCCTGGCTCGTCGCCGGGGCGGATCGCCAGCGGCTCGAACATGAGGATCAAGACGCCGCTCGGCTCGCTGCCTTTGACCGTGTACGGATTGAATTTGTCGAAGCTCGTGCGGCGATCCGGGTTTGCGAGGTAGAGCGTCTCGCCTTTGGGAGCGTCCGGGTTGACCCAGTCGAAGTGCTTGAAGTCACGCGGGTACTTGGGCTCGCCGAAGGCGGCGAAGGCGTGCGACCAGGCGCCGACGTGGCCTTGCGCCTCTGGCTCCTTGGCCGACGTGGACGGCGCAGCGGCGGCGACGGCAACCGTCGCTGCGAGCACCAGCGCGGTAAAGGCGAATCGCAGCGGGAGTGGCGGCATCGGTTTCATGGCGCGCGGCGCGAAACGGGGTCGCCGGACGTATACCCCGCCGCACTTAAGGCAGACTTAAGAGACTCGCCAGGCCCCGCAGGATGCGGCCCTATCGGTCGCTCGTGAAAACGGCCCATCTGCACGGGTTCGCCGGACTGTCCACGCACCGCTTCACGAAACGCCCATGCGGAATCGCGACTCGCGGCGTCGGAATACACGTGAGCACGCCAGCTCCGAATTGGCGATACATCGAGAGGCGACATCGCATGCCCTTGGCCAAGTTCAGCGCATTATGTCTACGCGCTGCCTACTTCTCAACCCTTGGAACGGTATCGCAACGCCCATCGGAAACTGTCCTCCGCCGAGACCCAGACCCGAGAGGGTTTGCGGTCGGGGTCAGGCCGGCAACGCGCCAGCTCGACGCGTACTATGGCACATGCACGCGGCGCGGGCGCGCCAGTTGCGAGGCCCCGAGTTTCGCGCTTTAATGGCCACGAAAAAGCTCGGATTGGCTAGAGACGCGACAGTCATTCTCGCTGCCGCGATGAAGGTCGAAATTTCTTTCCCTGGACCGCGCGCTGATCAGGCTGGCGTCCTCAGTCAGGAATTACGTCTGGCATTGCTCCGCAGCGGTGCGGACCCCGGTCAAATCCAGATCGTCAAGGAGCGTGCCGACACGATGGATGTCGGCAGCATCCTCCAGATCGTCATGAATGCGGCCAGTCAAGCGCAGACAGTTCTCGAACACTACGTCGCGCCCGCATTCACGCTTAGTCACTGTGCCGCCTGTCTTTACGACATTTGCAATCCCGCAAACTCCGGTATCCGGATCAAGACTTCGCGCGGCGTCTTTGAATTCAGCGCCAACGAAGTAGACATCAAGCAGCTCAAACGCATTCTGGAAGCGGCAGACCAACATGAGCGGCGCGCCAAGTGAGCAGCGTCCACGGGAGGTAGCGAATCGCAAGCTGGGCGTTGCCATTCTCGGCGCCAGCACTTTTCCGCACTTTCCACAGTCTCTCGAGCTCGACAAGGTATCTTTCGCACAATCGGCTGCGGCGTTCCGCGGCCTGATCACCGCGGGGCAGGTCAGCGTATTCGAGAAGCCTGCGGTGCTGGATCTGTTCGACGCCAGCGACGATCCCTCCACCATCATTCCCAAGGTCAGGACGTTCCTGCAGCACGAATCGGGGCTTACCGATGTCCTGTTTTACTACTGCGGCCACGGGAGTTTTCTGGCTGATCGCACCTACTTCCTGATGCTGAGAGCGACGGAAGCCGACAATGAAGCCTTCACCGGCCTGCCCCTGAGGCAAATGAGGCTTGCGCTCGAGACGCAGCTGATGATGAAGCGCGTGTTCCTCGTTCTCGACTGCTGCTTTGCAGGTCAAGCAGCGAAGGAGTGGATGTCGACAGGCATCGGTCACGTGATCGAGGACCAGATATTTCAATCGTTTCCCAGGCGGGGCACTGCACTGATCGCGGCGTCCGCTCGAAGTTCCCCGGCTATCGCACCGGAGCAGGAATCCTTGACGATGTTTACCGGCGTCCTCATCAAGACCATTTCGCAAGGAATCGCCGGCGCCAGGAAAGAGCTGTCCTTTCGCGTAGTGATCGATGCGGTGCGCGCCAACATATCCGAGCACTACGGCAGCGCAGCCGTGGTTCCCGAGATTCATGCGCCGCAGCAGGAAGAAGGCGATATTTCATTCGCCCCATTCTTTGTAAACCAGGCGTTCGTGCCTCCGGAGGCAGCTGCCAAGAGCAAGGCAGAGCAGGAAATCGTCGAATCGGCGGTCGCCGACCTGGATCGACCATTGCCGAGGGTGCGTGAGGCCGCCATCACTACGCTCGAGGAACTGCTCTCGGGCACGCGCACAGTCAGTCTGAGCGGGCCACAAAATGAACCCGGCGAGGAACAATTGGTTGGCAATGTCGTGCTGCCCTCGTCCGAGCTCGCACCCGCAGGACAGAGCGGGAACAGCAATATTGGGCGTCAACGATGCGTAAACGGGTACTGCCTTAGACACCAAAGGCTCGCCTGGTGCTCAGTTAGTCCTTCTCCCACTCAATCTTGTTACGCAGCGCCGGGTACCCTTCGATCTGTACTTCCACGACGTCGCCCTCCTTGAGAAAGACGGGCGGCTTCTGGATGATTCCAATACCGAGAGACGTGCCGGTGGTGATAACGTCGCCGGGGTTGAGCGTGATCCGCGCTGTGATGTATTCGATCGTCTGGGCAACCGTGTGAACCATGTCGCTCGTCGAGAAGCGCTGCCGCTCCTCCCCGTTTACACGGCACAGCAGCGTGAGCTTCTGCGGATCGACCTGCTTGGCGGGGATCAGCGTCGGTCCGATCGGACCAAACGTGTCGACGGCCTTTAAGGGAATGATGATGCTGCCCGACTCCTTTGGCCGAGGGATTACTTTGGCCGTGTAGTCGTTGCAGGCGGCGTAGCCACCGACGTAGGACAGGGCGTCCTTCTCCTTGACGCGCCGGGCGGTCCGGCCGATCACAACCGCTAGCTCCGCCTCAAAGTCCACCTTGTCGATCACTTTGGGCACGCGCACCGGGTGATCGTGACCGACGGCACAGCCGGGCAGCTTGGCAAACAGCTCCGGGTGCTTGTTGAATGGCAACCCCTCGTTTTGCGCGAGCGACTTGTAGTTGTAGCCCAACCCAAGGAAGACCATCGGAGTAGTCGGCGAGAGGAACTGTACTCGGCTCGCGTCGACCCCTTTGCCGGCTGCGATCTCTTGTCTGGCGTATTTCTCGGCGCGGACGAGCGCTTCGTCGCCCGCGGCCATAAGGGTGGCGAGATCGGCAAATGCAGGATCCTGCGCTACCGGAAGCTCGATGACCAGGCCTTTGATCCACGCCGCAGCGACCGGTTTGCTTCCGTTTAGCTTGATGCGAGCGAGTTGCATAACCCCTCCTCTCGAACAGGCCGCGCTCGACTCGATTCCTTCAGCGTGACGTCAGAACGCTGCGATCGGTAAGCGAGCGCCGATGTGAGAACGATTGGCATGCCTATTCCGGTTTGATGCCGAGCCGATCGGCAAGCTTGCGCCAAGCGGCGATGTCGGCGGCGATCGAGGCCTTGAACGCCTCTGGCGTGTCGCCTAGGGGCGTCACGTCCTTGGCCAGCAGTTCGGCGCGACCGTCGGGCGAGTGCACGTACCGGTCGACCTCGCGCTGTATGCGCTCGATGATCGGGCGGGGCGTACCGGGCGGCGCCACGAGACCGTACCAGAACACCGTGTCGAAGCCATTGACGCCGGCCTCGGCGAAGGTCGGTACGTCCGGCAAGACCGCTGAATGTGCGGTCACTGCGTAGGCGCGCAATTTCCCGTCCTTGACAAAGCCAGCCGAGCCGGTCGGGTTGTCGAGGAAAGCCTGGACCCGGTTCGCGATCAAATCGGGATAGGCCTGGGCGGCGCCGCGATAAGGCACGTGGAGCATGTCAATCCCGGCTAGGATCTTGAATTGCTCGGTTAACAGATACCCGAGCGTCGTCACGCCGACCGAGGCGTAGCTCACCTTGCCCGGATTGGCCTTCACATACGCGATGAACTCGCTCAGGGTCTTGGCCGGCAGATCGTTGCCGGACACCAGGATATAGGACGTCGTGCCGATCCTGGTGATCTGCGCGAAACCGTCGACCGGGTCGTAGGGCACGCCCTTCTGCAACACCACCGACGCGGGAAGCGTACTGCTGGTGGCAATGCCGATGGTGTAGCCGTCGGGCTCCGCCTTGGCGACGGCCTCGGTGCCGATGGCGCCGCCAGCTCCGCCGCGATTGTCAACAACGATTGGCCGACCGAGTATCTGCTGTAGGTGCTTAGCGATGATGCGCGCGACGTTGTCGGTGCCACCGCCCGCCGGGAACGGCACGATCAGCCGCACCGGCCGCGTCGGCCAATCCTCGGCCTGCGCCGGCAACGCAGGACACACGGCCAGACTGCCGATCGCGAGCAGAATGCCGAGTGTTGTGCGCATAGCTCGCCTCATGAACTGATCTGTCTGGTCAAATAATCGGAGAATCCAAGTCCCGATGCGCGGCGCCTCGCGCAAGCCAGCTTAGCTGTCCGCATGAAACGGCGTCAAGACCCGAAGCAAGAACCGCCTTCATGCCCAATGAAGCTCGCGATAGGGAGCCGGTGCAATGCTCTTTCACTGTGGTGAGACACACAGACGAGCCATTCGGCGCTGCGAGATAGATCGTGTCCTTGTCGCAGTTTCTGCACATCGCAATCTGCTACCCTACTGATCGATGCAAGAGATCGCTATCACTTCAGGAGGAGCCGTGAGCCGATTGGTTAATTCAGTTATTACCCCCGCCGCGCTCGCGCTCGCCACGAGCTTCGTGTCGCTCGATACGAATGCCCAGCAGCACGTCCTCACGTGGTCCGCTGGACAGCCAAGCGGAGGCTGGTACAAACAGGCTGGCGGCTTGGTCGACCTCATCAAGTCCAAGGACGCGCGCTTCGACATCAAGGTGGTTCCGGGCGCCGCGTACGCCAACATGACGAAGCTTCAGCAGGGCGAGACGGAAATCGCGTGGAGCCTGCCACCGGTTATCGCTGCCTCCTACAACGGCGAGACGCCGTTCACCAGCAAGCAAACCGAGGTGCGGCTCTTGATGACGGGGCTTGGTTCCGTTAGTACCCATATCGCCGTTGCGGCCGACGTCCCGGCCCGCTCTCTCCGCGAGATCTTCGAGAGCAAGCAGCAGGTCAAGATCGGCAGCCCGGCGCCGGGCGGCTCGGATGAATGGGAGCTGCGAAAGATCCTCGAGTTCTACAAGACAACCTACGACGACATGCGCAGCCGCGGCGTCCCTGTCGTCTTCGGGTCTTTCAGAGAGCTGGTCGGCAAGTACAGCGACGGCACCGTCGACATGTTCCTGCTTAATAACTCCGTTCCCAGCACCGACGTCCAGGAGGCTTCGCGTGTCCGCCCGCTGCGCATCCTAACGGCAGACGAAGACCTCGTGATATACCTCGCACAATTCGGTATTACGCGCAGCATCATCCCCGCGGGTAGCTACAAGGACGTCGTGAACAATAACGTCGACATCGCAACCATCGGCATGACGAACACCATCGTCACCAGTGCTAAGGTCAGCTCGAACGTGATCTACGACTTCACTCGGACCCTGCTCGGAAACGTTGAGGCCCTACGTGAGATCGATCCCGCCTTCAAGGACTTCGATCCCCGCAACGCAGTGAAGCTCGCGAACGTGCCTCTCCATCCTGGCGCCGAGAAGGCGTACCGGGAGGCCGGTCTGATTCGGTAAGTCACCGTGCGAATTTGCAGCGGGGAGGCAAGGAACGGCCGGTTGGAGATCTGTGATCTGTCCTCGCAGCAATTAGGAGAAGCGCGTTCGCAGCGGCCCTCAGAAAACCAGAGCCGGCCCATGCACGCCTGCAGTACCTCGCACTTGTTATGAATCACCGGGCGCCAGCCACAACCGAACGCCATTTGCATTCTCGGGCGCCACTACCCCGGCCGCCCGAGACGATCGGAGCACGGCATCGTATGGGCACGGGTCGCGCTCCCGGAGCCAGTCGGAAAGCGCACTACGGCTGGCGATCGGCTTCAAGTACTCCAACTTGCACGTCCCAATCTGAAATTCGAGACCGCTTCCTTCCAAATCAGGGTTCGACACATTTGCTCCTTCGTCACCGAGCGTCTCGGCGTAACACCGACTCATCCTGTCGGGATCGCTGACGACAATTCTGACCCGCTCCAATCCGAAAGCGCCGTTTTCGTGGAAGGTCCCGGTCGGGATGCGCTCGCTGCGCGGGGTTAGATCCTCGACAAGGAAGGTGACCACACCGACGTCCTCGACCGGGTTCGCGACATTGAATCTAAGCTGGAATCCATCGGGTCGCGTACGCCCGAGCGGACGGGGATCGGTGTAAGGAACGCCTGCCGTTCTGAACGCCTCGATGTCCGCCGCCATGTCGCTGGTCCTGGCGCATACATCTACGAGGCCGCCGCCGCGCTGGAGCAGGGGCCACCATCGATGGGACGCGATGCGTTTCGGAAACCGTATAACCTCGATATAAGTGCCATCCGGGAACGGCACGAGCGCATTCTCCGTGCCCACCGGATGCGTCCCTCCAGGAACGACGTGAAATCCGACTTTTCGGAGTCCGGCTGTAGCAGCGTCAAGTTCGGAGAGAGCTATGATCGATTCTGGTGTACGACGATGAGTTGAAGAAGGCGGCGTGACCTGCTGGAATTCGAGTGTCGAGTCGGATTTCAGCAACCAACAAGGAGTCACGCCACCATGAAGAAGGATACGGTAGTTCCACTGCGCCAACCAGAGGGACAGGATCTGTTGAGCACGATGCTGCGCGAGGGAGCCCAGCGCCTGATTGCCGAGGCGCTGCAGGCGGAGTTCGAGGAGTTTCTCTCGCAGTTCGCCGAGCAGCGCGACGAGCTCGGCCGCGCGGCGGTGGTGCGCAACGGCTTTCAGCCGCGGCGCGAAGTGTTGACGGGCCTCGGCCCGCTCGGGGTTCGGGTGCCGAAAGCGCGCTCGCGCACCGAGGAAGCGGCAGTGTTTCGTTCGACGCTGGTGCCGCCGTATGTGCGGCGGGCGAAGGCGATCGATGCGGCATTGCCGTGGTTGTATTTGCACGGGGTGTCCACGGGGGACATGCACGAGGCGCTCGCGGTACTCGTCGGTCCGGAGGCGAAGGGTCTGTCGGCGCCGGTGGTGGCTCGGCTGAAGCAGCGCTGGAGCCGGGAGTACAAGGCGTGGCGGCGCAAGCCGCTGGGCAAGGAGCGCTGGGTCTACGTCTGGGCCGACGGCGTGTACTCCGGGCTGCGGGCTGAGGACGCACGGTTGTGCGCGCTGGTGCTCATCGGGGTCAACGAGCGGGGGCAGAAGCGCTTCCTGGCCATCGAGGACGGGGTGCGGGAGTCGAAGCAGAGCTGGCTCGACCTGCTGCGCGATCTCAAGGAGCGCGGGCTGAAGCTTCCGCCGAGCCTCGCGGTCGGCGACGGTGCGCTCGGCTTCTGGGCAGCGCTTGAGGAGATCTTCCCGACCACGCGGCAGCAGCGCTGCTGGGTGCACAAAACGGCAAACATCCTCAACTACCTACCGAAATCGCTGCAAGCGCGGGCCAAGGCCGGCCTGCACGACATCTGGATGGCCGAGAGCAGGGCCAATGCCGAGACCGCGTTTGACCGCTTCGTCACGAACTACGACGCCAAATACCCGAAGGCGACCGAATGCCTGGCGAAGGATCGCGCCGAGCTGCTCGCCTTCTACGACTTTCCGGCGGAGCATTGGATTCACATTCGCAGCTCGAACGTCATCGAGTCGAGCTTCGCCACCATCCGGCATCGGACCGATCGCACGAAGGGGTGTCTGACTCGCGACGGCATGCTCGCCATGATCTACAAGCTCGGAGAATCCGCCGAGCGTAGCTGGCGACGACTGCGCGGGTTCGAGTGGCTCGCGAAAGTCGTCAGGGGAGTGAAGTTCCGCGATGGGATCGAGGTGCAAAACGTGACGAGAATCAACCGGAAGGATCAACCCAGCAGGGTCGCCGCTTGATCAGCTCGCGTACACCAGATTTGACAAAAGCTCCTGCGCTGGGCGGGCTGCTCACTAGGTTGATCGAACAAACGGGCATCGATTTCGACGAGTTCACCGATGCCATATGCGAGCGTACCGAGAAGGCGATGCGCGACGCCATCAAGGCGAGCCCGGACGGCACGTATCGCTATGTCATCGAGAACGATGGCCCGGAGGATATGCCGGGAGGCGTGATACGCATCGTGTGCAACGTGACGATCGCCGGCGATGAAGTAACGGTCGACTACGCGGGATCGAGCGAACAGGTCAATCTCGCGATCAACACGGTGATGAATTACACGTATGCGTACAGCGCGTATGCGCTCAAGGCGCTGTTCGCGCCCTGGATCCCGAACAATGAAGGCAGCTTTGCACCGATCAATGTCATCGCGCCGCTTGGCTCGATCGTCAATCCAACGCGGCCGGCGCCGTGCGGCGCGCGTGGAATGATCGGCCATCTGCTGCCTCCCGCCATCCTGGGCGCGCTCGCGGAGGCGCTTCCGGACCGCGTGCTTGCTGCGCCCGGATCGCCGTCCAACAACATGCAGCTCGCGAGCTTGGGCGGCACGCCACGCTATTCCGTATCGGGTTTTCTGGGAGCGGGCATGGGCGCAGGCGCGCATCAGGACGGACCGTCGGCCATCAGCTTCCCAAGCAACCTCGCCAACACGCCGATCGAGGTGCTGGAGTCGCAGGCGCCAATCGAGGTGAAGCGCCGGGAGATCCGGCGCGGATCCGGAGGACGCGGCGCGCACAACGGAGGCGACGGTCTGCGTTTCGAGTTCCGGATGCGCGGCGACTCCGCCGCGATCGCCTCGTTCATGGTCAACCGGATCAAGCAGCCTGCCCCAGGTCTGCTTGGGGGTGAAGCGGGCGCGGTCGCCGGTTTCTCGATCAACGGCAAACCCACGCCCCTGGAAGGGCACCTGATTCTGCAGCCCGGCGACACCGTGCTTATAGAGACCGCCGGAGGTGGCGGCTATGGCGTGCCGAACACAATAACTCGAGGATGAAACATGACCCCCTGCATCATTTCGGTGGCGATCACAGGATCGGTACCCCGAAAAAAGGATACGGCGGCCATACCCGTCACGGTGGCCGAGCAGATCGAGTCCGCGCACGAAGCATTCGAGGCAGGTGCCGCGCTGGTTCATATCCACGTGCGCAACGACGACGAATCTCCCTCATCGAATCCCGATCGCTTTCGCGCAGTGCAGGAGGGTATTCGGAAGCACTGTCCGGGCATGATCGTACAGTTCTCCACCGGCGCACGCGGCCGCCGGCTGGAGGAACGCAGTGGCATGCTGCAATACCGCCCGGACATGGCATCGCTCGCGACCGGGTCGGTGAATTTTCCGACTTTCGTCAACGAGAACCCGCCCGACTTCATCCGCAATCTGGCCCTCACCATGAAGGAACTCGGGGTGAAGCCGGAGATCGAGGTGTTCGACTTGGCGATGTTGTACAACGCTGCCGATTTGATCGCTGAGGGGTTGATCGCGGCGCCCGCTCATGTGCAGTTTGTGCTCGGTGTCCGGAATGCGTTGCCTGCCAAGAGGGACATTCTCGAATTCGAAGTCGCTCAGCTGGGCAACATCATGCCCAATGCCACGTGGACTGCCGCGGGCCTGGGCCGCTGGCAGCTCGACGTCAATCGCTGGGCGCTGGAAATGGGAGGCCATTGCCGAACCGGGCTGGAGGACAACATCCGCTACGACGGGACCCGCCTGGCCCGCAGCAACGCCGAGCTCGTCGAACGTGTCGCCGGACTGTGCGCGGAATACGGCCGGCGTCCCGCAACGGCCAACGAAGCACGACAGTTGCTGGGCTTACGCCAATAAATTCGTTGCTGCGCCTCAATCACGGGCTGATCGGTCCTGGGTCTATAGGGATCGTTCAGGAAAGGCTGCGCCGAGCACGCTGTTCGTAACGCGGAACGCGAGGCGCGACGCTCGAGGGTGAGGTATCGCCGCGAGATGCAGCCATGGCCAGACCGATGTCGGCTGCTCGCATGCGCTACTCCTCGATAGACGCGTGCAGTACATGCGCCGACGAGGGCGATGCTGCGCTTGCCGCGCGACTGTTCGACATAACGCGCGGCACAATCGGTGAAGGAGGGCGTGCATGCGCCATCCGGGCGAGGTCGGACTCGACGCGATCCCATTTCCGTGCGGAGTCGTTCCTCGACTTGCTCCTGGCCCAACTTTCTCTACTCATCCCTTGGAGTAGCCCATTTTGGGCAGTGCGCGCTATGCAAACCTTTGTAAGCACAGGGAGGCGGTTCGGAAAGTCGCTGTAGTGTAGACCAAGTATCTGTTCAAGCGCCGCGATTCGCCTACAATGCGGCGCCATCATGTATTTGCGATGCAATCGGCGCCTCAAGGATGGCAAAGAACATCGCTACTGGAACATCGTCGAAGCGAAGCGCTGCGCCGATGGCAAGGTCGTGCAGCGCCAAGTGTTGTATCTGGGCGAGATCAATGACAGTCAGCACGAGGCGTGGTGCCGGGTCATCGAGGCGTTTGATGAAGACACGCAGCAGCGCACGCAGATCGCGTTGTTCGCCGCGTCCCGTGAGCTGCCGGAACACGCTACCGGTTATGGACTGCAGGTACGGCTGGAGGCGATGCAACTGCGCCGGCCACGGCAGTGGGGTGCGTGCTGGCTGGCCTGCCAGTTGTACGAGCAACTCGGCCTTGATGAGTTCTGGGCAGCACGTCTGCCGAATAGTCGCGAAGGCACCCGTTGGCAACACATCCTGCAGACGTTGGTCTGCTACCGGCTGATCGATCCGGGCAGCGAGTGGCGGCTGCACCGGCTGTGGTTTGAACAAAGCGCGATGGGCGATTTGCTGGGCGCGGACTATGCTCTGGTGGAGAAGAACGCGCTGTATCGCTGCCTCGACAAAGTGCTGCCGCACAAGACCGAATTATTCAATCATCTGACGCAGCGCTGGCAGGACTTATTCGGCGCGCGGTTCGAGATTCTGCTCTATGACTTGACCAGCACCTACTTCGGCGCGCCAGGCCAACTTCAGATCTCCTGACATAGGGTAGCGCGAAACTGTCCGGTTTTGGCGTCGGTCATGCGGCCGAGCCTCGTGCGGAAGGCGCCTGATGTTCGGTCGGAGAACCGGGAAAGGCGAGGCCGATACGTGGTGGCGGTGGCACCGAGAAGCGGATGCGCAGACGCGATCCGGGAAAGACGGTCGCCGTCTGATCGAGGAGCTCGCACAGGGCCTGCGCGGCATCCGTCCGATGGGGAGAGCTCAGCGGCGCCAGCGTGAGGTGTAGCTCGGTGTTGCTGACGCGGATGTCGCCGGCGGCGGCAAAGATCTCATGCAGCAGCGTGCGGCCCTCCTGTTCGGCACGGGCATAGTGAGGCCGCAGCAGTGCCAGCAGATCGCTCTCAGTCTGGTAGGCCACCATCTTGATGATGTCGGTCAAGTGCTTGCGTTCGCTGGCGAGCTTGACCACGGCACCTTCGCTCAAGTCGCGGATCTCCACGCGCTGAGCCATGCTGCGGCGCTGCTCGATGAGCTTGGTCAGGCGAGTACGAGCCGCGCGCTGGCTGCCGCTTCTCGCGGAAGTTGCCGTTGCGCTGGTCCAGCCGCCTGGGGCTCGCCGTGAGGAGACCGCGGCGCGCGCCGACGTCGAGGCGGAGCTCGCCCGCTTCGGCGAGCGCCTGCTGCCACGACGCGAG
>DASPTZ010000100.1:0-2291 GCA_035623155.1 Casimicrobiaceae bacterium
ATAAGCACTCGCTCTCATCGCGCCGGACTGGTCCATGGCGCCGGTTGTCGAAGCCTATCAGGCGATGCGCGGCGCCTCGTTCCTCGTCGCCGTGACCTTCGCCGCCGAGATCGGCGACGTGCGGCGGTTCGATACGCCGCGGCAGCTGATGTCGTTCCTCGGTCTCGTTCCAGCAGAGAACTCGACCGGCGACACGATCCGGCGGAAGGGCCTCACATTGGCCGGCAACCGGCGCGCCCGGCGGGCGCTTGTCGAGGCGGCCTGGACGTATCGCTACCCGGCAAGGGTCAGCGAGACCTTGAGAGCCCGTCTCGAGGGACTGCCAAAATCCGTGCGCGACATCGCCTGGAAAGCGCAGGTCCGCCTGTGCGCCCGATGCCGCCGCCTCAGCGCCACGGGCAAGAAGCTGCCCGTCGTCGTGGCCGCGATCGCCCGCGAGATGGCCGCGTTCCTGTGGGCCATCGGTCGGGAAGTCGAGCCAGCAGCGTAGCGCAGGCGTCTTTCTTTTCGCTGCCCAGAGCCGGGAGCGGAGCACGAAAGGTGGGGAACTCCCGTCGCTAGTACCTTATCACAGTGGTTTTGACGGGTTGACTCACTAACGGCGTCAGATCGGGTAATTTAGCCGAGTCGACGAGCCCGGTGATGGCGCGCGCGGCTCCGGGTTGGCGTGAGATGAGCCCGCGCTTTTCGAGCGTCAACACCATCTGATGCACCGTCGGCGGGGTGACGCGGAAGAAGCGCATGATGTCGGCTTGCGCGGGCGGCCGCCCGTTTACGAGCGTATAGGCTTGGATGAAGGCGAGATACTGGCCCTGTCTCGCGCTGAAATCCTGTCGCGAATCACTTTGGGTTCGATTCATCGGCAGTCCTCGATCATGGAGGGCGAGCGATGAACATACGGTATCGGGTCGAACTGAGCGAGGAGGAACGGCAAGAACTCGAGGCGCTGTTGAGCGGCGGCAAACACCCGGCGCGCAAACTCAAACGAGCGCAAATCCTTCTGGCGGCCGACGCGGGCGTCAGCGACGAGACGATCGCGAGCGCTGTGCGGGTCGGCGGATCGACGGTTTATCGAACCAAGCGACGCTTCGTCGAAGGCAATCTGGAACTCGCGCTGAGCGAGGAGCCGCGACCGGGGGCGGCGCGCAAACTGTCCGGCAAGGAAACGGCGTTGCTGGTGGCAACCGCCTGCTCCAACCCACCGAGCGGGCGTAAGCGCTGGACGTTGGAATTGCTGGCCGATGAAATGGTCAAGCTGACAGAACATGAAAGCCTGTCGCGCGAGACGGTGCGCCGACGCCTGGCCGAGGACGATCTGAAGCCCTGGCGCAAGGACATGTGGTGTATCCCGCAGGTGGACGGCGCCTATGTCGCCCGTATGGAAGACGTGCTCGACCTTTACGCGCAAGCCTCCGATCCGAAGCGCCCCGTGGTTTGCTTCGACGAAACTCCGATGCAGCTGATCGGCGAGACCCGCATGCCAATCCCCGCCGCGCCGGGCCAGCTGGAGCGATATGATTACGAGTACAAACGCAACGGCACGGTCAATTTGTTCGTGTTCGTCGACGCCCATGAACCCTGGCGTCACGTGAAGGTGACGGATCAGAAAACCGCGCGGGACTTCGCCCATTGCATGCGCGATCTCGTCGATCTGCACTATCCCGACGCGGACCAGATTCGCGTCGTCATGGACAACCTTTCAACGCATTCTCCAGGCGCTCTGTATGAAACGTTCCCCGCCCCCGAGGCGCATCGCGTCCTCCAGCGTCTGGAGTTCCACTACACGCCAAAGCACGCCAGTTGGTTGAACATGGTCGAAATCGAAATCGGCGTGCTGCACGGTCAATGCCTGGACCGCCGCATCGGCGAACGCGACTTCCTCAAATCCGAGATTGCCGAATGGACGCGAAGGCGAAACGCCTCCGGCGCCCGCATCGATTGGCACTTTACAACAAATAGGGCGCGCGAAAAGCTCGCCCGCCTCTATCCAGTCGCCGCCAATGAGTCATAATCTCTGTGACGAGGTACTAGTGGGGTCGCGCCAACCTTTCCGCCATCTGTTCAAACAACCTGTTCGGGACGAATGCGACCATCGATCGCACTTCTGGCCGCGGTCGGCTGTCTGACTCAGACGCATATGCTTACGCGGCCGCCGCGCGGCTTGGATCACCAAGAAACCTGTGATCCAATTCGAGTACGGCTACCGTGGCACGCGGAGGATTGGCTGGCGAACTGCGTAACGCACGATCTAACCGCTTTCGACACCAAGCGGCGAGTCTAGCGAAGCGGCG
>DASPTZ010000101.1:0-21695 GCA_035623155.1 Casimicrobiaceae bacterium
GGTCTCATCCTGATCGTCGCAGGCTATTACGGCGCGAGCCGGGGCGCGCAGCTGTTCGCGCCGGTCCCGGGCGCGCGAGAGGCGGCGCCTTACGCCATGACGCTCGTCTTTATCCTGCTCGCGGCATCGCACAGCCCCTCGCACATCCGCGCAGCGATCAAGCACCCCATGCTGATCGGCGTGCTGATATGGGGGACGGTGCACCTGCTCGCCAACGGCGACCTGCGCGGCAGCGCACTGTTCGGCGCCTTCGTCGCCTACGCGATCGTCGACCTGATCTCGTCGGTCCGGCGGGGAGCGGTGGCATCGTTCACCCCGACCCTGCGCGCAGACATCGTAAGCATCGTTGCAGGCACTGCGCTTGCGCTGCTGGTGATGACCTTCCACCGCGTGATTTTCGGCGTGCCTGCGGTTCCATTCGGCTACTGACTGGGCGCCGGTCGGGTTACCAGCGCTTCATTCGAGGCAGACGCTGCCGATATCCAATGTCGCTCACTGCGGCGGTCCAGCGTCGGCCGCAGCGCATTTGAGCGTGTTCTCCCAATACGCGTTCCGTGGCCCGTAGAACGCAGCCAGCTTGGTTTCGACGGCGAAGCCCGCTCTGCCCGCCGCGCGCATTTCCTTCAGACCGACGCAGTTTGCCTTGAGCTCGTCCTGCGTGGGAACGCGGGCGTGAGCACATTCGTGGAAGAACATGAGATCGTGCACCTCCGCCGGCAGGCTCTTGAGCTTGGTCGCGTTCCACGTGATTCGATAGCCCGACCCGGTGGATGCGACGATCGCGGTGCGCCCGAGCCGGTAGACCTCATCGCCGGGCGAGGCTTCGATCTCGACCACCTTCTTGCCGCCGGCGATGCAGTCGACGTGCGTCCCGTCGGCCAAGGTGAAGGCGGCGGCAAGCGGCGCCGCGAGCAGCAGCACAGCGCCGCACAATGCTACAGACGAGCCCGAGGTGGGGAACATCCCCGTTCGCATAACGCTATGATCCATATGGTATCCTGGGTCTTGCTTGGACCGCGCTGCATCCAAGACCGGTGGGTTCCCGTATCTGTGGCTGTTTCCCGACCATCCATGGAAAGGACGTTATGAACATCAAGACTGCCGCCGCCAGCCTGTGCGCATTCCTGATCGCGGGATCCGCATTGGCGCAACAAGCGCCCACGCTCTACAAGAGGCTCGGGGGGTACGATGCCCTCGCCGCCGTCACCGACGACTTTCTCGCCCGTCTCTCCGGCGATCCTCAGTTCGCCAAGTTCTTCGCAGGGCACGGCACCGACTCGATCAAGCGCATTCGCCAGCACATCGTCGACCAACTGTGCGCCGCGACCGGCGGTCCGTGCGTTTACACCGGCCGCGATATGAAGACCGCCCACGGCGGGCTGGGCATCACCGAGAAGGATTGGGACGTCTCGGTCAAGGACCTGATCGCGACGCTCGACAAGTTCAACGTGCCGGCGAAGGAAAAGGACGAAGTCTTGAGCGCCATAGGGGGGCTCAAGAAGGACATCGTCGAAAAGCCGTGAGCTTGGTGCGCTCGCCGCCGGCGGCTCAGCGCGCGGGCACCATCACCAGGCGATCCGTGCCCGACTCCGCGCCCCAGGCCTCACCGGAGCGCCCGAGCATCTGACGCACGTTGGCCTGGTCGCGATTCGAGGGGAACCTGTCGAATTTCTCGGTAAGCGGGTCGAAGCGCACCAGCGCGTTGGTGCTCCAGTCGGTGAGCCAGACCTTGTCCGCGTCGTCGACCCAAACCGAGTAGGTGTGCGCGTTGCCGGGCAGCTTCCACTCACGCCAAGTCCTGCTCGATGGGTCATACATGCCGACCTGGCCGGTGCTCCAGTAGCTCACCCAGATCCTCCCGCGCGAGTCCGACCAGACTCGCCGCGCGCCCTGGCCTCTGGTGGGCGGCTCGATCACCGACGCCTCTCCGGTCTCGGTGTCGATGCGTGCGATGTGGTTCCCCGCGAGCGATGCGTAGTAGACGTCGCCGCTCGGAGTCGTCGTGATTCCATAAGGTCCGCTGCCGTGCGGCGCCTTCCACACCGTCACCACGCCGGTGCCCGGCTCGAGCCGGCCGTAATAGCCTGACTGCCCTGTAAACCAGACACGCCCTTTCTTGTCGAAGGTCAGCGTATTGAGATTGGTATAGCCGGTGTCCGCGGGCAGTGGCCACACCTTGACTTCGCGCGTCTTCGGATCGACCCGGACGATAGCATTCTGACCGCCATCGGTGATCCATGCCGCGCCATCCGGGCCGACGATCACACCATGGGGCGCCGATCGCGGACCGAGGGCGACTTCCTCGGTCTTTCCGTTCTTCGGGTCCAGAATGCCCAGCTTGCCCGTGGCCTGCGCTGTGTAATAGACCGGTGCGCCCTGCCCCGGCGCGGCGGCCACGTCGTGCGGATGCGAGCCGCGCGGCACGTCGAAGTACGCGGGCTGCGCACTCGATCCGGCCGCAACAAGTGCGAGGACGACCGCTGCGGTTGCAGGCGCAATGCGCGCGATTCTCCTCGACCTTCGCCAGCATTCAGTCATCGGATTTGTCCTCGCTGGTGAGCGCGCCGGGTGATGGACCCCGCGGCGACACTCCCGAAATCTGCGATCCCGTCCGATCATTTGCACTTGGCGCTCAAGTCCTTCATATGCTGCGCCACGGCCGTGTAGTCGGGTGAGCTCGGCTGGATATTCTTGCCGAGCTCCTGCAAACGTGGCTGGACGGTCTGAATGCGCTTGGCAATCGGTTCCATTCGCGACAAGAGTTCCTGGCGTTTGCCTCGATCTCCATCACGCTGCGCTGCCGCAGCTTGTGCGCTCAGCTTCTTCAACTCGCATTGATCCGGGGCGATCTTGGTTTGAATGTCCATATACTCCTGAGCTTCCATGGACACGGCATGGGCATCGCCCAAACCCAAGGCAAGGCATGTTCCGAGCACGGACCGGAAGACTCGGGAAACCAATTCGCACCTCCATGACACAGAAGATTTCTTAAGCTTACCCGAATACAGGCTTCGCACAACCTCGGCCGTTCGGCTCCCCCTACGCAGCCGAGGGTCGATTCAAGCCGCCAGCCGCTCATCGCCGGCCCATCGTTGTTCATCGGGACGAGTTGCGCCGCACCCCCTGGAGGCATAGCATGGCTGCCTCCGTGCAAGGAGGTCGTCATGCGCCACTCATCGTTCTGCCTTGCCTGCGCCGCCGCACTGGCGTTCGCCGTGCCGGCCGCTCAGGCAGTGACCTGCGACATCGTGCTCGATCGCAACGGCAACGTGATCTACCAGGACACCCTGCCGCCCGTCGATCTCTCCGAGCGAGGCACCGCGGCGCGCGACAAGATGCGGCAGCGCGGCGAGCAGCTGCTGATCATCGAAAGCGATCAGTGTCCGCGTCTGGAGTTCTCCACCGTCACCGGCGCCGCCAGCGTCGAGTCCATTGTCGCCGAGATGCGCCCCTATAACGCGATCACCGGCGGAATGGGCGCAAGCGCGCGTACCAGTGGCGCGGGAATTCCCGCAGGCATTCCCGCGGGAGCGCCGTCTTCGGGAGGGTCGTCGGCGCCGGCGGCCGCGCGCAGTTCAGGCTCGCCGGGTCGCTACTAGCGCCGTTCCGGCCATCTCAGGCCGTCGTCAGGCTGCGTCTTGCCGCAGTACTCGCTCGCGACCAGCGACAACCAGCTGGAACGGTGCTGACGGAGCTTCTCAGGACTCGTACTTGAAGGACAGCGCGACTCGCGCCCTGTAGGCGACGACCTTGCCACCGTCTACCTGGACGTCGAGCTTGACGATCTCGGCGATGCGCAGGTCGCGCAGGGAGCCAGATGCGGTGGCGACGGCGCGCTTCACTGCGTCTTCCCACGATACGCTGCTGGTGCCGACGATTTCGGTAATGCGGTAGACGCTATCGCCCTTCTTGCTCTTGGATTTTGCCACGTCGTTCCTCCTTCTGAATTGAGCTCAATGGCGGGACAAGCCCGCCGTCGCAGCTAACGCATGCAGGCGAAACCGGCCCGCTTGCATGTTCCGCCTCGCCATCACAGCTCCGACGGTTGTTTCCTTGTATTCCCGCCAACGCCGCTTGTCAATGCGGGGATTCGCGGTGGGCCCAACGATGCTCATGCGCGTCGATCCCAGTCGGGTTTAGGCACCGTGCTGGCGAGGAGTGCGCCCACGGTGGTGATCAGCGCGAGTATGGCGAACACGATGCGATAGGCTGCATCGAGGTGCGCTGCGAGCAGCCCGCGTTGCTGGGCGGAAAGCCGGCCGATGGCTGCGCCACCGCCCTCGATGAGTTCCCGCAGGAGCGCGCTCAGCGCCGCGTCGCCGAGCGCCGCAAAGAGCACCGAACCCGTGAGCGCCACGCCCAGCGCACCGCCGATCGAACGCGAAAGAGAGATCGATGCCGTCGCAGCGCCGAGCGATTCGCGTCCGGCAGCGAGTTGAACGCTCACCTGGGTCGGAGGCATGACCATGCCGAGCCCGACGCCGACAAGCGCGGTCATCACGAGCAGTACTGTCGTTGGCGCGATCGCGATGCTCGCCGCAAGGCTCGAGAAGGCGAGCGTCGCCAGCCCGAGCCCCACCTGGGGGAATACCTTCACCCTTCCGGTGCGGGTGATCAGTTGCCCAACGACGGTCGATGTGGCCACTGCCGACAGCGTGATCGGCAGTAGCAGCATCCCCGATTGACCGATGCGCAATCCGCGACCAAGCTGCAGGTACAAGGGCAAGTACAGCACGGTCGAGAACAGGGCGGCCGCAAAGCAGACCACGACTGCGTCGGAGCGGGCGATCGCCGGAACAGCAAGAAAACGCACGGGAATCACCGGCTCGGCCGCGCGCCGCTCCCAAATGGCGAGCAGCGCATAACCTGCGACTGCGCCGCCAAGCAACAGAAAAGCAAACGGCGAAGTCCAGGCAAAGCGATGCCCCGCGGACGACAGCGTGAATAGGAACGCGACGGTGGCCGAGCAGAAAAGCATCGCACCGACGATGTCAGGCTGGAATCGTTCGCGCTGCGGCGGTGCCGCGTGGGGCATCCGCAATGCCAGTGTTGCCGCGAGCAGGCCCAACGGCAGGTTGATTGCAAACACCGCGCGCCAGCTCACGTGCTCGGTCAAGTACGCTCCGAGTATCGGTCCGGACGTGCTCGCCAGGGCGAACACCGTTGCGAAGTATCCGGAGAAGCGGCCGCGCTCACGCGGCGATACATGCTCGCCGATCAGCGCCTGCGCCAGCGTCATCAGGCCTCCGCCGCCCAAGCCCTGCACCGTCCGCGCGATGATGAGCGCCAGCAGCGTCTGCGCCAATGCGCATGCCGCAGACGCCACCGTAAAAAGCGCCAGCGCGCCGAGAAGCATGCGCCGCCGGCCGAAACGATCGCCGAGATGGCCGTAGAGCGGCGCCGCCACGGTTGCCGCTATCAGATAGCCGACGATGACCCATGACAGGTCCGCGAGGCCGCCGAGCGAACTGGCGATGGTGGGGAGAGCGCTGGCCAGGATCGTCTGGTCGGCGGCGGCAAGGAACATCGCGACCATGACGCCGGGAAAGACGCGGAGGAACGCGTCCCTGCTGGTCATGCCCGATCCGGCATCGCGCGCAACGGCGTGCGGCGCGTCTGCGCGCGATTCGCCTTCCGGTCTCACTCCCGCTTGCCTTCCAAGTTCGTATGTTCGCGCGACGATGGTAGCAGAGCGAGCATGCGCGATCAGCCGCTTCCGAGTGCTACACTTCTGCGCTCGAGGGCTCCACATTCAAGAGCGCACTCGCCCGGAAGGTTGCCCTGCACCTTGCTTGTCAGCGATACGATCCACCTGGCAAACGCACCGATCTGATCATGCCGCGCGTATCAGCCCCAAAGCTTGCGCTGCTCGAGCGCCTCGCGCGCGACGCTGCGGCGCATGCCTATGCGCCCTATTCAAGATTTTCGGTGGGCGCCGCGGTGCTGACTGACGGGGGCGAGATTTTCGCCGGCGCCAATGTGGAAAATGCCTCGTACGGTCTGTCGATGTGCGCGGAGCGCAACGCAGTTCATCAGGCCGTGTCGCACGGCGCTCGCGCCATCGCCGCCATCGTCATCTACACGCCGACCGCCGAGCCGACGCCTCCGTGCGGTGCGTGCCGGCAGGTTATCGCGGAATTCGGACGCGACACGCTGATCGTTTGTTGCGGCGCCGGCGGCAAGGTTCGCCGCCACCGTCTCACCGACCTTCTGCCCGACGCATTCGGCAGCGGCAGTCTTGTTGCAATGTCAGCGAGCCACACGACCGCGCGCAAAGGTGCCTCGCAACCACGCCAACTCCGGAGACGCAGACCATGACTTCCCCCAAGACCGCGATCGTGACCGGTGCGGGCAGCGGCATCGGCAAAGCCGTAACGCTCGCGTTGTTGCACAAGGGCTACCAGGTCGCCCTGGCCGGCCGGCGCAAGGAGGCTCTGGAGCAAGTCGTGATCGAGGCAGGACTGTCCGGGACACGCGCGCTGGCCATTCCCACCGACGTTAGCGATCCCGGGTCGGTGCAGGCGCTGTTCGCCAGGGTGAAGGAGTCGTTCGGCCGACTCGACCTGCTCTTCAACAACGCGGGAATAGGCGCTCCCGGGGTGAACCTCGAGGATCTAACTTTCGAGCAGTGGAAAAACGTGGTCGACATCAACTTGACCGGCGCGTTCCTATGCACGCAGCAAGCGTTTCGAATGATGAAGAGTCAGGAACCGAAGGGCGGTCGGATCATCAACAACGGTTCGATCTCCGCGCACGCCCCCCGTCCCAACTCGGCCCCTTACACTTCGACCAAGCACGCGATCACCGGCTTGACCAAGTCTGCCTCGCTGGATGGAAGGAAGTACGACATCGCTTGCGGTCAGATCGACATAGGCAACGCGGCGACCGATCTCGCGGCCAGAATGGCCAAGGGCGTGCCGCAGGCGAACGGACAGATCGCGGTCGAACCGCTCATGGACGTCGAGCACGTTGCGAGCGCGGTGCTCTACATGGCGAGCCTGCCCCTCGAATCGAACGTGCAGTTCATGACCGTGATGGCCACCAAGATGCCGTTCGTGGGGCGAGGCTGACTGGTTCGTTCTCGCGTCGCGAGCTCGCGCGGCGCTTTACTGGCCGTGATCGGTGACGGGTCCGATCGGACACTGCGGCACTCTGCCCCAGTAACCGCCGCAGTATTGCTGGCGCACGCGGGAGTCGCAGGCCATGCGATCGAGCAGGTCGCCGCCGGCACACCGAACGAAGCCCTCATTCATCGCCTGCAAAGGATCCGGCGGAGTCGGCACAGGCACGATCAGAACTGGAGCGACCGCCGGAGCCGCTGCCATTGGCTGCATCAGCGGCATGCGCTCCGACGGCGCCAGCACTACACGCTTCCCGGCAGAGCGCCTTGCCGCGTCCGGCTTGGCGATGTCGCTAGGCGCCGCGTCCGGCGCGGGTCCGCCGTTGGGCTCTGCCGCGGTGGGCTTCAAGGCAGTCGGTGTCGGAGCGACGTTCATGCCGGTTGCGGCGGCCTGGCGATCGGCCGCGTCGGACTGTATCGCTACCGGTGAGGGCGCTTCGGGGTGCCATGGCACGTAGAAGCGATGCGCAGCGTACACGCCCGAAACGACGATCACGCCGAGAGCTGCGGCCAGCCACACGAAGTCGGTGCGACGAAAACGCGGGGTTGGCTTCTTGACCGGTGGAGGCTTGACGAAAAGCGACTGCTCTGCTGCTCGCCGCACCGTGGCTGCAACCGATTGGCTCGGACGGAGCAGTTTCTGCTCACCCTTCGACCGCGCCGCCGCTATGAGCAATGGCTGCGTGACCGTGGCAGCGAAGGCGCGCTTGCGCGCAGCGCGGCAATCGGAGCAGAGCTTCGCGCCCGGTAACGCACTTCGCCCGCAAATCAAGCACTTCATCGCTTGTTGCTGCCCCGGCAGCGACGCGCTGCGAGCGCGCATCGGCGAGGCATGCAGCCGTTATGATGTTGGCATAATAGCGCGTCTTCGCGCGCAAGCAAACTCCCGCCTGGCGCCAGCAGGCCTGTGTTCGACAGGCGACTGCGCAAGCGGGTCGAACCCAAGCGCGGGGCGACTGCGAAGCTTACGCCCTGCCCCGCAGGGTTGAGCACGACAACTTCGCGGCGGCGAGCCGGGCGAAGCTCAGTGCGGGAGGTTGGCGATTCCCCGCGCCGCCCCAGTGAGGGTCAGGATGTGGAGCCCCGTGTTGGCGCGATCGACGATGTAGACGTACCCGCGATCGTCGACCTCGACATTGTTAGTCTGGATAGCGACCTTGCAGCGATCCGCACCGCCAACCTTGATGCAGCGCGAGTCGGTACTCGCGGTGATCGGCGGGATGAAGTAGGCGATCTCCCGCGGATGGTATGGATCACGCACATCGACCGCGCGTACTCCGGCGTTGAAATGGGCGAGGAACAGGATCCGCCTGTAGTAGATCGGGGTGAAACTCTCGTTCGACGAATGGGTGCCGAAGCGCCCTCCGCGCGAGCAGAAACTGCCGCTCGCCTCGGGCACGGTGAAGGTCGACACGCCGAACGGCCGCGACTCCGTGGTGATGTCGGCGATCCAAAGCATCTGCCGGGCTTCCTTGCATTCGTTGACCAGCGACTCGTTCACCACGGCGACGAAGTCGCGGCTTCCGCCCACGGCATCCGATGCGAATTCTGCGACATTCACCTTAAGCAGCGGAAAGGCGGTGTGCGCCCCGACGCTCGGCGGCAGCACCAGCCGGCCCACTTCCGGATAGGCAAGGTTTGCCGGTGTCGGCTCAGCAGGACCCGTGAGCAGCTTCTGGCGATCGACGATCTGGACGATGCCGTCCTTGTTGGTTCCGTAGCCGAAATAAACCCGGTTGCCGGCGAGTCCCGTCGAGATCGGCCCATGGAGATCGACAGGCACGTCGCCCGCGCCCCCGGGCTGTTGTCCCGCAAGGCCGAAGTTCCGGATGAACTTGGGATTCGCGGGATCCGACAGGTCGTAGATCTGCGTCATCCGCCGCGTTCGCCACCCTTCGACGCCTGACACCAGATAGGCGATGCCCGTGTCGCACTCCCACCAGTTCTTGTGCGTGCCCTTGAGCGGGCCGATGCGGCTGACGCGCGTCGGGCGCGCCGGATCGGTCACGTCCCAGACCTCGTGCCAGGAGTTGCCGAAGGTCCGCAGCAGATAGAACTTGGCGGTATCGCCGTGGGGCAGCTCCTTCCCGCTGCACACCCGCACCATTTGTGCGCCACCCGCTTCGCCCAACCCCTCCTCACCCGGAAGGTGCATGAGATACCGGGGCGTCGCCGGATCGGTGACGTCGAGAATCGAAGTGCCGTTGAACTCCGCTGCGCCGGTAAGCGGGTTCAGTGGCTTAGGCACCTTCTGGGTGCCCCCGTGGTGGCCCACATAGAGGATCCAGCGCCCGTTCTGCTCGCGAATCACCGGCTGATACGCACTGCGCGCCTGCAGGTCGTGATACCCCACGAGCGCCATGTCCTTCGCTTCGGGCGGATCGCCGATCTTCTGCGCGAACGAAGGTACGCTCGCGCAACAGATGGCGAGCACAGTGCGACTGGTCCAGGCGGCGATGTGCCGCAGGAGTGAACCCGGCGTCTTGCGCGATCGAGGCGACTGCGTCGCCACCGTCCTGCGGCTAGGCGGCGTTGGGTCCCAGTGGATGTGCCGCATCGATTGTGCCCCGGGCCGATGGCCAGGCGGCGTCGCGCAAGCTACTGACCGCGTTCGCGCTGCTGCGTCCCCGGACACTGGGGGACCGTTCCCCAGTAGCCTTCGCAGTACTGGCGGCCGACGCGCTGCTCGCAAACGAAGCGGGTCATGAACTCCTCGCGAGCGCAGCGCAGCATCGCCTGGTGCATTTGCTCCCAGCGGTCGGACTGGGCCGCCGGGGCGCGCTGCGCTCCCGCCTGCGCAGTGGGTGGGCTCGCCGGCGCACTGGGCGGGCTCGCCGCTGCAGGCGCAGTCTTGGGTGGAGCGCCCTGGGAAGTCGACGGGGTCGCTGGGCGAGCCTGAAGCACGGCATCCGACTTGGGCACTGACCCGGGGGCTGCGGTGCTCGCTGCAGCAGCGGCTGCAGCTGGCGCAGCGGTCGGTGGCGCTGCAGTTCCCTCCCTGGCCTGGTCGCCCGCGGCGGGCGGCGCGGGCTGCGCCGCGCTGCTCTCCTGAGCCGGCGTGGGCGCCGCTGCGGAAGAAGCCTCCTTCGCTGCGTCGCCAGACTGCGCAGGCCCGCTTGGCGCTGCTCTTGAAGGTTCGGCCCGGCCTGCGGGCTCGTCTTCCCCGAACAGGGCCTTGTAGCCGATCAAGCCGCCCACGATCAGCACGATGACCGCGCCGACGACCCCCGCCGCCAGCGCCAGCCGCCGAGGCGACGACGAGGCGGCCGGCATCGCGGGGGCGACAGGCTGCCTGTTCGACGCTCCCGCCGCCGAAGCAGGCGCCGCGGCAGCGGCGCGCGGAACGCTCGGCGAACCCGCGTGCACCGGCGCCGGCGGCACCGGCGTGGGGGTGGGTGGCGCGGCCCTTGCCGCGCCACTCTCGCGCGGCGCAGCAGCGACCGGCGCAGATGCGGCAGCGAGCGTCGTTCCGCATTGCACGCAGAACTTCGCCCCAGGCTGAGTCTGGTAGCCGCAGCTAGGGCACTTCATCTCACTCCTCCGCTTTCCCGATCCGGCATGCAGCAATGGCTAGTGTAACCCGCAGGCAGGTGCACTTGGGCACGCGGCCCCTCGGCGTACTCGCCCGTCGTCGGAAATCCGCTAGAGCTGGAGCTCCCAGGTTTCGGCGACCAGATCGCGCCCGAAGCTGTGGTGAGGATCGCTCGCGACCAGGCGAAATCCGCTGCGCTGGTAGATCTTCCGCGCCGCGAGGAGTTCGCTCTGCGTCCACAAGACCATTTTGCGATAGCCGGCGCGACGGGCGAAGCGCACGCACTCGTCGACCAGCTGCGTGCCCAGCCCGAGGCCGCGCGCCGACGGCTCGACCAGAAGCAGGCGCAACTTTGCGACTCTCGCCGACTTTCGTACCAGGAACACCGAGCCCACGACTTGGCCCCCCCGCTCGGCGATCCAACAGCGCTCGCAACGGGGGTCGAAGTCCCGCACGAAGGCTCCCGCGATCTCGGCAACCAAGGCCTCGAAGCGGGCGTCGTAACCGTACTCGCGCGCATATAGCGCGCCATGGCGATGGACGACCCAGCCGATGTCGCCCGGCTCGGGAGCACGCAGCAGCAACGGCGCCGGCCGCTGGCTTTCTCCGAGCAGCCGCTCGATGTCGCGCATCGCATCGACCAGCCGCCGTTGTTCTCCGGCGTCGATCCCGCGGAGCATGGTCTCGACTTCGGCGCGAGAGCGTGCCTCGAGCCTCGCGAGCGTCCTGGCTCCGCGAGCGCTCAACGCCAGCGAGCTGCGGCGGCGATCGTGCGGCGACGGCTTGCGCCTGATCATGCCGCGCCGCTCGAATGCGCCGAGGATCCGGCTCAGGTAGCCTCCGTCGATGCCCAGCGCTGTGGCGAGCGCACTCGCCCCGCGGGTCGCGGTCTGCCGTTCGTGACCAAGCTCGTAGAGCACGCGCACCTCGGTGAGCGAAAGGGCGCTTGAGAGCAGGTTCTCCTGCAGAACGCCGATCTTGCGCGTGTAGAAGCGGTTGAAGTGCCGAACCGCGGCGACGCGGGACTCGATCCCTGCAGGCGGTGACGACATCGTGGCGGCCTTCCGCGGGAGCAACCCGATGTCACTGTCAACTTGATCGTTGCTTTTGTCAACTAACTACCGATGCCCGTTACGCTGCTTCTCGCCGCACCGCTTGGCGCTGCAGCGCATCACCCGATGTGCTGGCGAAGGAACGTGAGCGTTCGCTCGCGGGCGAGCTTGGCCGAGGCAGGGTCGTACGCCGCCCTCTGGTCGCAGTTGAAGCCGTGCTCGGCGGCGTAGATGAACACCTTCACCTCCGGATGCGCCTTGGCGAAATCCCTGACGCCGGCGACGGGGATCGCCGTGTCGCGCTCGCCAAAGTGCGCGAGCACCGGGCAGCGCGGGCGCTCGCCGACCGCATCGAGCATGCCGCCGCCATAATAGGGCACGGCGCAGGCGAAGCCCTGCAGGCGCGAAGCGCTCATCCATGTGATGAATCCGCCCCAGCAGTAACCGACGATCCCCACCTTTCCAGCACCGGCGACGGCGTCTCGCGCGGCCGCGATGTCGAGCAATGCGATGTCGGTTGTCGCGCGGGCTTTCAACTCGCGTCCCCGGGCGATGTCCGCCGGCGTATAGCCTATGTCGAAGCCTCGCTCATAGCGATCGAACAGAGCCGGCGCGATCGCACGATAGCCTTCGGCGGCGTAGCCGTCGCACACGCTCCGGATGTGACCGTTGACTCCGAAAATCTCCTGGGCCACGACCAGCCCCCCTCGCGGAGCCGCTGTCGGAGTTGCTTCGTATGCGGAGATGCGCACGCCGTCGGATGCAGTGAGTTCGATGAAAGCTCCCATGTCTGCAACCCCTCCTGTAATTGCCCGCGTGGCATTATCGCATTGCGAAGCGCAAACCCCGCCATGGGATAATGGCGAAGCCGGCTTGATGCCGTTCCATCGAAGAGGCTCACCAATGCACTTGAAGGCCAAGAAGATCGAGACCCTCGTCCGGCAGCTGCTCGTCGAGATCGGCGAGGACCCGCAGCGGGAGGGACTCGCGAAGACGCCTTCACGCGTCGCCGCCGCGCTCGAGTTTCTTACTTCCGGCTACCGCGCCGATCCGGCGCGGCTGATCAACGGAGCGGTGTTCACGCAAGAGACCAACAGCATGGTCATCGTGAAGAACATCGAGGTCTACAGCCTGTGCGAACACCACATGCTCCCGTTCTTCGGCCGCTGCCACATCGGTTACATCCCCAGCGGCAAGGTGTTTGGTGTGTCCAAGCTCGCGCGGCTCGTCGACATGTACGCGCGGCGGCTGCAGCTCCAGGAGCGGCTTACCGAGCAGATTTCGCAGGAGATCATGAATTCGGTGCATGCCAAGGGCGTGGGCGTGATGATCGAGGCGCGCCACCTTTGCATGATGATGCGGGGGGTCGAGAAGCAGAACTCGGTGATGGTCACCTCGTCGGTGCTGGGAACCTTCCGCGAGTCGCAGGCCACACGCGAGGAGTTTCTCGCGCTGATCGGCACGCACCCCATCTGACGGCCGGGCTGCTGCGGAGAAGGTCCGGGACGCTCGCGCCGAGCGCAGCTTCGTTACGTCAACGCGACTATCCCGCAGAAAACCCGGATCAGCTTCCGCCCAGCCGCATGCGCTCGCCAGGCTTGAGCGCTCCGCAGTCGGCGCTTATCCAGCGCGCTTCGATCTGCACATCGAGTAGTGCCTCGCCGCGATCCGTCTTGTTGCGCATCAGGATCTTGCCGATGACGCGATCAGGGCCGGCCGCCCTGAATTCCGCTTCGCCGGTCGACTTGCCATCGCCGCAGACGAGATTCATCTTGACGCGCTGTGCCGACTGATCGACCACCGTGCGTCGACAACTGGCGCCGTCGCTGGTGGAGGAAAAGGCGTCCCCGCGCTCGATCATTTCCGGCGTCACGCATTGCCGAGCGCTGGACGTGCTGGGCTTGCCACCCCTCGGAGACATCGACTGCTGGAGCCTCTGGCGCTCCTCGGCGGGCATCTTGGCCAGCCCCGGCATGGTGGGCGGCAGACCCTGCTCGATGGTCGTCGTGGTTACGCTCTCCCAAAGGCCCGGCTTGGTGTTGGGCATCGCCGCGACTGCGAGCCCGGCGAGGCCCAGCAGCACGATGGTTGCAGCGAAACGCGCGTGGCGCATGATCGATCCCTGTCCAATTCGAAGGAGCGCATAGCCTAAGGCCTCGATGCTCGGGAAAGCAACGGGCACGTGCCTAAGGCCGTCGCTGCGCCGACAAGCGTCGCCACCTCCGCGATGGACAGCTACTGAGCGCACGAAGGGCTTGCGCCGCGGCCGCAAGTTGCCTTCGCTGCTCGCGCTAGAATGTCGGCTCTCCAACTCCGGGGACACTTCATGGCGCTCAAACGCCCGCAGGGACCCGCCGGCAGACTGGTTCTGCTCGAGCATGTGTCGAAGGTGCTCCGCGACAACCCGCTGGGCGATCCGCACGTGCGCAAGCTCGGCGTCTGGTTGCCGCCGCAGTACGATCGAGGCGTGGGCCGCAATCGCGGTCGCCGCTTCCCTGTGCTCTACGACATGGTCGGATTCACCGGCTCGGGGCTGGCGCACACCAACTGGAGGCCGTTCGCCGACAACGTGCCCGATCGCGTGGCGCGGCTCATCCACGAGAAGAAAATGGGGCCCCTCATCGTCGTGTTCCCCGACTGCTTCACGGCGCTGGGCGGCAACCAGTACGTCAACTCGTCGGCGATCGGGAATTACGCCGATTACCTGACGCGCGAGCTCATTCCTTTCGTCGACCGGGAATTTCGCACGCTCGCCTCGCGCGAGCATCGCGGCTGCTTCGGAAAGTCCTCCGGAGGCTACGGAGCGATCATCCACGGCATGAAGTACGCTCAGCACTGGGGCGCGATCGCCGACCACTCCGGCGACTCCTATTTCGACTTCGTCTACTGGCACGATTGGCCGAACACTCTCAACGAGCTGTCCAAGTACCGTGCGAAGAAGCGCAAGGCCGGTCGCTACGACGCGCTGCACGAGAGCGAGCGCAGGGCGCTCGGCGAGGGACGCGACGACGGGCGAGTCAGGCGCTTCCTCGATCACGTGTGGCACAAGGAGAAGCTTTCCATGGCCGAGAGCCACGCCATCATGAACATCTGCATGGCGGCGACCTACGATCCCGACAGGCGCGCACCGCTGGGATTCCGCATTCCGTTCAACATGGAGAGCGGCGAGCCGATCAGGGCGCGCTGGAGCAATTGGCTCAAGCACGACCCCATCAATCTCGTCCGAACCTACCGTTCCAATCTCAAGTCGCTCAAGGGCATCTACATCGACTGCGGCTGGCGCGACCAGTACCACATCCACTACGGAACGCGCATCCTGTCGAAGCGCCTCTCGGAGGCAGGGATCAAGCACGTCTACGAAGAGTTCGACGACAACCACTCCGACGTCGACTATCGCATGGATGTGAGCCTTCCCTTCCTCTTCCGTGCGCTCAAGCCCTGAGCAAGCCGCGGCCATGCCCGACGAGAAGAACGTGCTCGGCGGACGGCTCGAACCCTGCTCGGTTGCGCCGCGCACCGGCTTCTATCGCGATGGCTGCTGCAACACGGGGCCTGAGGACCTGGGGCTTCACGTCGTCTGCGCGCAGATGACCGCCGAGTTTCTCGATTTCTCTCGCGAGCAGGGCAACGATCTTTCCACGCCGGCGCCCGAAGTGGGCTTCCCGGGTCTCAAGCCTGGAGATCGCTGGTGTGTGTGCGCCGGGCGCTGGCGCGAGGCCTTCGAGGCAGGTGTCGCGCCACCGGTCGTGCTGAGCGCCACGCACGAGGAAACTCTGGCGGTTGTACCCCTGGAGGCGCTCAAGCGCCACGCGCTGGACGTCAATTAGTCGGGAATCCCTGCCCGGGGAGGCTCCAACAGCTCACCGCGAAGGTGCGGTCTTGGTACTTGGCGCTTCCGGTTCGGGCGCCAGCATCTGCTGAATCCGCCGGTCGAGCTCCTCCGCAGGGATATCGGGGGGCTTGCGACTGCGATCGGCCTCGGTCTGCCCGATATGCGCGAGCGAAGGCAGCAGCAGCACCGCGATCAGCAGCGCCCACTGCGCGAGCAAGAACGGCAGCAACGAGCGCAGCAACGCCAAGAACTCTATCGACGCCCTGAGAACCGTGCGCGTCATCATCACCGAGTAGCCGACCAACGGATCGAGAAAGCTCGTCTGCACGACCAGCAGGACGAGAACGGCTACCCACACGGCATCGTCGACCCGGATCAGCAGCGGCGGGATGACGATCGGCACGACGACGAAGATGATCTCGAAGGCGTCCAGCACCAATGCGCACAGCCAGATCCCGCCGAGCACGACCGCCACTGCAGCAAGCGGGCCGCCGGGGATGGCAGCGATCCATCCCGCCACGAGTTGATCCGTGCCGAGCACGCGCAGGACGAGCGTGAGCGTCGTGGCGGCCATCAGCATAAAGAACAGAGTACCGGTGAGCGCAAGTGCGTCGCGCAGCAGTTCGCCGAGCACCGGCAGCGACAACCGCCTGCTTACGAAACCTACGATCAGCAGCGCAAATCCGCCCATCGCCGCCGCCTCGACGGCGTAGAAATAGCCCAGGGTCACGCCCCCAAGAAGCGTGAGGATCGCGAGCAGCGCGAAAACCCCGATGGCGGCTTGCTGCGGACGCAATCGGCCGTGGCCAGCAGCCCGTCCCGTCGTGTTCGGCGTCGCGCGGTTGAAGCACCATGCGATGAGGAGGCATGCGACTAGATAGATGCCCGCCGGCGCCAGCGCGCCGTGAAACAAGTCCTGGGTGTTGATGACTCGATCGTCGCGCCCCGTCGCGGTGACCGCGATCGTGTGCGCGGCGAGCATGGCATCACCGAGCAGGATCAATACGAGCGAAGGTGGTACCACCACACCCAGGGTGCTCGCCACCGTGATGATTGCAGCGCGCCTGGGTAACGGAATACCGGAGGCCTCCAGACGCGGCGCCAGAACGCGCGACAGCGCGAGCACGCTCGCCCCCACCGATCCATTCATCGGCCCGATCAAGGCGCCAAGCGCGATTCCCGAAACGACCGGCGCGGCACGACTGCGCGGAAGAATGGCGAGGCCAAGGCGATATAGAGCTTCCGCGACCGGCAAGCGGTTGATCAGCACCCCCATCACGACGTAGAGCGGGATCGCCTGTACCAGGTCATTTTCGAGGAGATTGATCAGCCGCTCTGGTAATGCTGCCAGAAGATCGATCGGGACTTGGCCGTTGACAGCGCCGATCACGGCGCCGAGGCTCGCTGCGACGATCAGGATTATCGGGACAGGCAGGCCGGTAAGGACGACGCCCAGGCCGACGAACAGCAGCAGGGCCAAGCCTACCCACGGCATCATGACGGTTTCACCGGCTCGGCCGGACCAAGTCGATCAAGCCCTGGATCAGTACCAGCAGGGCGAGCAGCCAGAGCGCAACCTTGATCAGGTAATAGCCAGGATGATACGTGTCGGGAAACTGCTCGAGCGACAGCACCGACGATAGGACGATGTTCCGACTCGTGACCAGCACAAATATTGCCCAGGGAAGCAGTCCGAACAGAATCCCCATGCGGCCAATGCGAGCGCGCCATCGCGGGGGATAGTGTCGAGCGAGCGTGTCAGCGGCGAGATGCGTTCCCGAGCGTGTTGCCGCTGTGATGGCGAACGCCACATACAGCGCGAAGATCCATTGTCCAAGATCGTTGACCTCACGCGAGTAGGCACCGACGATGTCGCGCAGGGGCCACTGCAGGAACAGCGCGGCCACGATCGGGAGCGCGAGCCATTTGGCGGCAGCGAGGATGAGCTCAATGCAGCGATCGAGCGCGCGAATCATGAAGTATCCGGACGATTGACCGCCGGTAGCATAGCGCCCCACGCAGTGCTCTGCCAGCAGCGTTACAATGAGACCGTCACTGTTCGATGCTCATGGCGCGCTTCCTGATCACCCTCGGCGTCATCCTCATTGTCGTCGGCCTCGCGTGGCCGCTGCTCGCCAAGCTCGGGCTCGGCCGCTTGCCGGGCGACATCCACGTCGAGCGCGAGGAGTTCTCGTTCTTCTTCCCCATCACGACCGGCCTCATCATCTCGGTGATCGTCAGCCTCATCCTGTGGCTGCTCCGCAAGTGACACGGCGCCCCGTGTGGATCCGGAAAGGTGATGATCTACGGGGACCGCTCGAGATGATCGATCGACCACCGCAAGGAGCCTCATGAATCCTGAAAGAGCTTTCAATTACCACGCGCTCTTCGATCTCTCTGGCCGCGTCGCCCTGGTCGTCGGCGGTGGCTCGGGAATCGGCCAGGCCGGCGCGGAGGGCCTGGCCGCCCACGGCGCGAAACTCGCCGTCGCTGACGTCAGCGCGAGCGACGCGGCGGGAGTCGCCGAGCGAATCCGCGCTGGCGGCGGCAAGGCGAGCTCGCTCGCGATCGACGTGAGCGAAACGGCCGCCGTCGAGGCCATGATCGAGCGTATCGTGCGTGAGCACGGCGGAATCGACATCCTGCTCACCACGCCCGCGATCAACCTGCGCAAGCGGCTCCTCGATTACACCGACGAGGAGTTTGATCGGGTGATCGAGTTGAACCTCAAGGGCACGTTCCGGGTGGCCCGCGCCTGCGCCCGCCACATGATCGAAAGGAAGCGCGGCAGCATCATTCTCATGGCATCGATACGTGCGGTCGTCGTCGAGCCGGGCCAGAGCATTTACGCATCGACCAAGGCGGGCGTGGTGCAGATGGCCCGAGGGCTCGCCGTCGAGCTGGCTCCGCATGGAATACGCGCGAACGCGCTCGCTCCGGGCATTGTCGCGACACCGCTGACCACGCCGATCAGAGACAACGCCGCGTGGAACGAGGCTTACGCAAGGCGCTGCGCGCTCGGGCGCTGGGCGGCGCCGGAAGAGATGGCGGGCCCAATCGTTTTCCTTGCATCCGACGCGAGCAGCTACGTCACGGGAACCACCGTGTTCGCCGATGCCGGCTGGACCGCGATCGATGGCCGCTTCGAGCCGCAGCTCAAGTCTTAGGCATGAACGATCCGTTTGAGGGCACTGCGCCGGCATCGGTCGGCGCCGACGAGCTCTTCTTCGGCTTCCTCAAAGTCGGCCTGTCGGGTTTCGGCGGCGTGCTGCCATTCGCGCGGCGCATGCTGGTCGAGGAACGTGCGTGGCTGACCGAGCGCGAGTTCACCGAGCTGCTATCGCTATCCCAATTCCTGCCCGGACCCAACGTCGTCAACCTCTCGATCATCGTAGGCAACCGCTTCCGCGGCCCGTTGGGCTCGCTCGCCGCGCTGTTCGGACTGATGCTGATGCCGTTTCTGATCGTGCTCGCGCTCGCCGCACTGTACGCACGGTTCGCCGAGTTCGAGGCGGTCCGAGGGGCCACGGCCGGCGTCTCGTCGGCGGCGACCGGCCTCATCATTGCCACGGGTCTCAAGATGGCGCGCCCGCTGTCGGCGGTCCACTGGCAGATTCCGGTCGCGGCGCTGGCCTTCGTAGCGCTGGCGATCGTGCGTGTGCCGCTGCTCTGGGCGCTCCTCGCGCTGGTTCCCATTTCAGTGGCGCTGGCCTGGCGGACCCGCCAATGATTCCCCCGGTGCTGATCGAGCTTGCGCGGCAGTTCGGTTTGCTCTCCTTTCTCGCGATCGGTGGGGTCAATGCACTCATCCCCGAGATCTATCGCCGTGTTGTCGACGTCGAACAGTGGATAAGCAGCGCTGAATTCGCCCAGGCGTTCGCGATTTCGCAGGCCGCGCCGGGACCCAACCTGCTCATCGTCAGCGTGATCGGTTGGAAGGTTTATGGATTCCTGGGCGCGCTGGTGGCAACGGTAGCGCTGTGCGCCCCGGCGTCGGTGCTGACCTTCGGCGTCGCCCACGTCTGGGATCGTTTCCGGGATGCACCGCTGCGCGCGGCGATCCAGCGAGCGCTTGCGCCGATCACCGTCGGGCTGGTGCTCGCCAGCGGCTACATTCTGGCGCGCGCCGCCGATGAAACCCTGGCCGCCTACGCGATCACTGTGGCGACTGCCCTGCTTGCGCTCGTCACGCGCGTGCATCCGCTTTGGTTCCTCGCCGTTGCCGCGGCGCTGGGTGCGTTCGGCGTCGGCTGAGCGTTTGCGAGCAATGCCCGAGTTGCCCGACGTCGTCGTTTACGTCGAGAGCCTGCAGCGGCGAATTCTCGGTCAGCGCCTGCAACGCATCCGCGTTCTGAGTCCGTTCTTGCTGCGCACGGCCGTGCCGCCGATCGCGGAAGCCGAGGGTAAGCGCGTTGAAGGAGTGCACCGGCTAGGCAAGCGCATCATTATTGCGCTCGAGAGCGAATTGTTCCTGGTGGTGCATCTGATGATTGCCGGACGACTGCGCTGGATCGAGCCAGGCGCAAGACCGCCACCGCGAATCGCCCTGGCGCTGCTCGTTTTCCCCGGTGGCACGCTGGTGGTCACCGAAGCAGGGACCAAACGGCGTGCATCGCTGCACGTGGTCCGGGGCAAGCCTTCGCTGGCCGCCTTCGACATGGGCGGCGTCGAGCTGGCCGATGCCGACCTTTCCACTTTCCGCGGGCGCCTGCTGCGCGAGAACCACACGCTCAAGCGAGCATTGACCGACCCGCGCCTGTTCAGCGGCATCGGCAATGCCTACTCTGACGAAATCCTGCATCGCGCCCGCCTGTCGCCGGTGGCGTTGACCCAAAGGCTCGACGATGCCGAGGTCGAGCGCCTCTTTTCTGCGGCACGCGCAGTGCTGGGCGAATGGACGTCGCGCCTGCGTGCCCATGCGAAAGAAAGCTTTCCCGACAAGGTCACAGCCTTCCGTCCGGAAATGGCGGTGCACGGCCGCTATGGTGAGCCCTGTCCCGTGTGCGGCGCTCCGGTGCAACGCATCGTCTACGCCGAGAACGAAACCAACTATTGCGCTCGCTGCCAGACCGGCGGCACAATCCTCGCCGATCGCGCCCTCTCGAGATTGCTCAAGGCGAGCTGGCCGCGATCGATCGACGAGCCCGGATAGGATACGCGGATTGCGCTTCGTGGCCCGGCTGTTGGCTCGGTCACAGTCGGCACGGCTCGCCGGCGCTTGGAGCGAAAGTGACGGAACGAAGGATCCTCCCGTTGGCGATGGGGCTCGCCGCGATCGCGACGGGCATCTGTCGGCGCTCGACGGACGCAGAGCTTCGCGCAAATGCGCATTTGGGGGCCGCGTGAACTGTCCGGGCTGCGGCGCAGCGATGCGCGCGCTCGACTTCGCAGCGTCGCTGACCGGCCGCGTTACCATCGACTTCTGCTTCGCCTGCCAGGTCATCTGGTTCGACGCGCACAAGAGCACCGAGCTTTCCCCCGGCAGCGTTCTGGAGGTGTTCAAGGCGCTCGATGCGAACCGGAGTGAGACCCGCAACACGCTTCCGGAGCTGCTCGACTGCCCGCGTTGCCATGCCCGCCTCGAGCTGACCCAGGATCTGCAGTACACGACGCACTTCAGCTACTACCGCTGCATGTTTGGCCACGGACGGTTGACTCCGGTCCTGCAATTCCTTCGCGAAAAGAATTTCGTCCGCCCGATCTCCGGTCCCGAGCTGGCCACGCTCAAAGCCAAGCTACGGACGATTCAATGTTCCAACTGCGGCGCTCCGGTGGACCTCGAGCACGATACCGCCTGTCCCTATTGCCGCTCGCCGATTTCCATCCTCGACCCCGACGCGGTGTCCAAGACCCTGCACGAGCTGGCAAGCGCAGAAACACGCCGCCAGACGCTCGACGTCAACGCGCTCGCCGAAGCGCTGCTCGCGCTGCCCCCGGAGACTCGCTCGGTTGACAGGAGCCGCCTCGTCGGAGACCTTGTCGCGGCAGGCGTGGGCATCGTGGCGTCGCTGCTGCGCTAGTCCCTGCACGGATTACCAAGTCGCTGCCGAGTGTCGGCCGCGCTTCCCTGCCTGCGGCCGGCAGCATAGAATATGCGCGTTTCGTCGTTGCCCACGAGGTCCGAACATGAACGTCCGCACGCTGCTCGCAGTCGCTCTC
>DASPTZ010000102.1:0-12872 GCA_035623155.1 Casimicrobiaceae bacterium
ACCGAGGCGATCTAGCTTTCCATTGACCCTAGCCGCTGGCGGGCGGTATCATTAACGACTCGATCGCGGGGTGGAGCAGTCTGGCAGCTCGTCGGGCTCATAACCCGAAGGTCGAAGGTTCAAATCCTTCCCCCGCAACCAAATATATCAAACACTTAGCCCGGCGACGCTGCCGGGCTTTGTGTTCATGTAGCCACCATGTAGCCAGCTTTGGGCAATACGGCGGCGATACACCGATGCTGAATCGCCGGGTCTAGCGGCCGGCAGCGCAAGTCCGGGACCACCCTGGAGTGCCGACGGGGGGTCGAAAATTTGCTGACCTCCTTCCGGAACTGCGAGCAGTTTCAGCCGCTGCAAGGTTTCGCTGGCCGCGCAACGCCGACTGATAGCGGCCATATTCTCGGTCGCTGATAGCAGTCGTTGAAATGGCGCTATCGACCGATACTGTTGAAAAACTCATTTCGCCGAGCAGAAGGGTAACAGCGCAAAAAAACGACCTCGTAGAACGGCCGCCATTGAACGCTACGCGCTCGGGTGATGGTTTACCACCCCGAAAAAATTTTGTTGCCTAAGTCTTGAGCAGTTTTTCAACAGAATAGACCCACAGCAGTCTTTCATGTGAGCGCGAAGCGGTCGTCCGTGGGCTGGACGAAGTAGGGATTGTGAGCGCCGCTTGGCACTCGCGGTGCGACGCTATGCTGGGGATTCTTGCCAGCTGACTAGCTCAAGCCGGTTTCCAAAAGGGTCGGAAACAAAGGCGCGCTGGACCCCGGGCAGTTCCATGTCGCGAACGACTCCAACCCCAGCCCGTTCCAGTTTCTCGAGAAGAACTCGCAAGCCAACGACGCGAAGTGCCGGATGAGCCTTCCTAGCTGGGGCGAATGGTTCTTCGATGCCAAGGTGCAGCTGCAACTCACCGCAGCTAAACCACAGACCGCCACGACCTATAAGCTGAGGAGGCTTAGAGGGATCTCCTCAAGGCCAAGGAGCTTTGCGTAGAACTCGCGGGCCAGTTGCTCGGTGCCTCGCGGTATGGCGATTTGAACATGATCGAAAAAACCGAACACATGCTCCGATGACGTCATGGCGCCGGCTATCTAAGAATGAACTGGCCTAGATCGGAAGGAGCGCCAGCCACCGAGGAGGCGTCCGCTTGAGCGAGAGCGTCGGGCCTCACCGCGATTTTGACTCGACTAGGTGGCGCGGCGTGGTTCTCCACGTCGTTCGCGGCGCTCGGTCTTGGGCGTACACCAGGACGCGGTCCAGCGACTGCGGCACCCGATCGAGCGGCAGCGACGCGACCAGCAGCGTGCCGTAGCGGATCTTGCGGCCCGAGCGTGTTCCAATGAACCGACGCAGATGCGCCTCGGTACCGCGGCCGCGTTGTGCCGGCTGTGATTGGAAGACGCGAAACGAGTCCAGCTCGCCCTGCCCGTCGAGCAGACGCTCGACCGCCGAAGCGCCCAACGCGCGGATCAGTTCGTCCTCCAGATCAGCGTCACAGGCGAAGAAGCCGAGCGCTTCGAGACCATCGTTGGAGTCACCGACCGCCATCCCAGCGCGCCTCAGCGCGCTGCCCAGTTGCCGCTGTTCGGGTGCGTCGTACAGCCCGGCCAGGCGCAGCCCGATGCCTTGCGGTCCGAGTGCCGTGGCGAAATGACCGACATTCGTTATGCCGCCGGTTGGCACGACCAGGATGCGCTCCGAATCGAGGTCGTGGCCGCGCCGCATGGCCAGCGTTTGCAGCGCGCTCTGATCGCTCCAGCCCTCGACCAGGATCGCCGCGCGGGCAGCAACCGCAAGTGCGTGTTCGCGAACAGCGTTCGGCGCGGGCGGCGCAATCATCGAAACGATCTCGGCAGGCAGGAGTCCTCAATGCGGCCAGTGAGGCCTAGCGAACGAATAAGCGGCCGCGAGCGGACGGCGGTTCGGCGGTAAGGCTACCCCGACGCCCCACTGGCGTCTATCGGCACCTGCGAGGACGGACCGGCAGCACTAGCCCAACCTCTAGCGATAGAGATTAAGAATAGAGTTCCCCCAATCGCAACGCCCGCGCCGACGACCGCTTCTGGGCCGAGCTAAGACAAAGATTGACCGTCGCAGGTCGACCCTGAGCGGTCCGATGGCCCTTCGGGAAGCCGACATTCGAGGGCGGGAAAGCGGACGCCCATTTAGCCGGCCGATGTCAAGGGCAACATCAAATCGTCGCAAACTAATTGCGTTAATACATCAACACGAGCCATCTTCGTTCCTACAGACTCAAACCGCGCCCGTTTCCTCGTTCTGTTGGTTGCGAACCGAATCGCACCAGACACCCGTCGGGATCAAGCGCCGCGATGCTCTGCGACCGCCCTGGTGGCTTGGGCCACCCCAGAGAAACGTTGGTCCCAAGTCATGTCCAAGGGGTTGCTTGCATTCCCCATGGCTATCGCCGTGACGACGACGCCAGTCCGTTGGTGGCTCATGGCTTGGGCGATTCAGCAGTCTGTATTCACTTTAGATGGCAAAGGCGGCGTCCAAATCATTCGCATAGAGTTTCACACCAGTCCGCTTTCCCTGGCTCGCCGCCTTTGCCAAACCCTCATCCGAAACACCGGCTCACATCGAAGGGTTCCTGGTTGCGCAAAATGTAGTAGCAGGCCCGTGCCAGCTTGTGTGCCAAAGCCTTCAGAGCCAAGACGCGGTTGGTCTTGCTCTTCTTGCGATCATAGAAGCTCTTGGCTTGCGGACAGCAGCGTAGGGCGAAGTTCGCCGCCTCGATAAACGCCCAGGCGAGGTACTTGTTGCCGTTCTTGGCGTTGCCCTCACCCTTCTTCCGGCCATTGCTTTCCCGCAGAGTGTCCACGCAACGACAGTAGGAACTGAAGTTCCCCACCCGCGCGAAGCGATCGATGCAGCCTGTCTCGAGCATGATCGTGGTGGCCAGTATCTCGCCGATGCCCGGCACGCTCTTGAGCAGGCGATACTCCGCTCGCAAGCTCACCCGTTCTTCAAGCCGCCTCTCCAAGGCTTCAATTTGTTGCCCCAACGCTTGGCTGACCGCGCGGTTAGCCTCCACCGCCAACGCCACATCGGGGGCAAACCCGAGCTCATCGACCTGCTGGGCGGTCAGCCGCTTCACCGCCGCGCCCTTCATCCGGGCTCCCGTCTGCCGCAGCAGAATGTTCTCAATCGATAGAACCTGCGCCGTGCGGTAGCGCACCAGCTGCATGCGCTTGCGCGCAAGATCCCGCACCCCACGCTGCCCACGCGGATAGATGTACCCTTCAGCCAACAGCCCCAGCCTCAACAGCTGCGCCAGGTACGCCGCATCGGCAACATCCCCACTGTGCTTCAGCCCCTCGTACTTCTTGATCGCACTGGGATGGGCCAAATGCACCCGGTAGCCCGCATCCATCAGACCGTCCACCAGCCAGTACCAATTGTAGGTGCTCTCCACAACCACACCCACCAACTCGCTCCGGTATGGCTCCAACACTGCTCGAATCTGCCCCAGATCGTTCGCCAAGCGCTTCTGCAACACGATCCGATCCTCATCATCGCTGACGATCACCACACTATTGTTCGAATGCAGGTCTATGCCGCAATATTTCATCTCGGCCTCCTTCGGGTCAAAGTCCAACTCACACCTTGACTTTAACCCCGCCGCCCTAACCGGCGGCGTGGGGGCCGGCTATATGATCATCATTCGGCGTGTTACCTACACCGGACATCTTGACAAGTTACTAACAGCCCATTGCAGCGGAAGATGCGCCGGACCGGCCGCGGTCATAAGACCCTCGAACCGGTTCGAGCGGACTTGGAGGTTGTTTCTCGCATGGCTGACCACCAGCAAAATGACTGTCATGTGACGGTGGTAGCATCGGTCGATCGCGGCTTTCCCGCGCCTGGGCGCGTTCGGCGCTGACGGCAACGTAACCTGATGAATCGCGAGGTTTCCCGGAATCTTCGGCTCGAGCGAGCGGCGCGGGGGGTCGAGGAGTTGCGCCGTGCAGCGCTCGCAGCCGAGCAGGAGTTCCGGGCGGAGCTCGGCCTCGCCGCGCCCTCGATGCGCCAAAGCGCCCACAACCTCGTTCACTATCTGGCGGTGCGGCGCCACGATGTGCGACACCTTCAGGAAGAGCTCGCGCGGCTCGGGCTGAGTTCGCTGGGACGCATGGAGGCGCACGTAATGGCCTCCCTGCACGCGGTGCTGGAAGTGCTCCACGCGCTGCGAGGCGAGCCGGGTTCGGCTGACACCGTCGAGGATCCGCAGATCAGCTTCGATACCGGCGCAACGCTGCTCGCCGAGCACGCGAACGCCATCCTGGGTCCGGCGCCGCCTGGGCGCGAGACCCGAATCATGGTCACGATGCCAGGGGAGGCGGCCGACGACCCGGAGCTGATTCGATCTCTGCTCCTGGCTGGCATGGGAATCATGCGCATCAATTGCGCGCATGACTCGCCGAAGGTCTGGGAGCGGATGGTCAAACACCTGCGTCACGCGGAGCGCGAGTCGGGCAAGCGTTGCCTCATCGAATGCGACCTTGCAGGGCCGAAGCTGCGCACCGGTCCGCTCACGCCTGGACCGGCCGTTGTCAAATGGCGGCCGACCCGTGACCCAGTGGGACGTGTAATCAAGGCGGCACGAGTACGGCTGGTTGAACGCCTCGCTGAAACTGGCGCGGACCAACCGACGATTCCGGTGGACGCAACGCTCCTGGCCGCTGCCAACCCAGGAGACACCGTGGCATTCGCCGATGCGCGCGACCGCGAGCGAGCGCTTCACGTCGTCGAAGTCCGGCAGGGCGAGTGCCTGTGCGAAACCGACACCACAGCGTATGTCGTGCCCGGAACGCGCCTTGCGTTGCGGCGAAAGGGGCAGACGATCGCGGAAGGCGACGTAGGCGCCTTACCGACTGTCGAGCAGTGGATTGGGCTGCGGGCGGGGGACACGTTGGACATCGCTTGTGGGGAAGCCCCCGGCCGCGACGCGGCGCGGGACGATCACGGCCGCGTGACTGAACCGGCGTTCGTGTCTTGCGCACTCAAGGAACTGTTCTCCGGCGTACGCGTCGGGGAACCGATCCTGTTCGACGACGGCAGGATCAAGGGCACGATTCGCGGCGTCGACGAAGACCGGCTTAGGGTCGAGATCACCGCAGTCGCCCGAGGCAAGGCAAAGCTCAGGGCCGAGAAAGGGATCAACTTGCCGGAATCGGACCTGGCGCTGCCCGCGCTGTCCGTCCGGGATATCGAGGACCTCGCCGTCGTGGCGAAGCACGCGGACATGGTCGCGCTGTCATTCGTGCAGCGTCCCGAAGACATCGACGCCCTGCTGCGCGAGATCGGGAGGCTCGATGCGTCGCAGCTTGGCATCGTACTCAAGATCGAGACGCAAGCCGCATTCAATCGCCTGCCGATCCTCTTGTTGAGCGCGATGCGGCACCCGCGGATCGCGGTGATGGTTGCTCGCGGCGACCTCGGTGTCGAGGTCGGTTTCGAGCGGCTGTCCGAAGTCCAGGAGGAGATTCTGTGGCTCTGCGAAGCGGCGCACGTGCCCGTCATTTGGGCGACGCAGGTGCTCGAATCGCTCGCCAAGGGCGGAATGCCGTCGCGGGCGGAGGTCACCGACGCGGCGATGGGCAGCCGCGCCGAGTGCGTCATGCTGAATAAAGGGCCTTACATCCGGGAAACGCTGCACTTTCTGACCGATGTGTTGGGACGGATGGAAGAGCATCAGCACAAGAAAACCTCGCGCTTGCGCAAGCTGCGGGTGTCGGATGTAAATGGCTCACGACTGCGCCATCCGAAGACCGTCGATTCCAAATCGCCTTCATCCACGGTGCGTGGCTAGTCTCTGGTTTTGAGGGCGCACCGAGGGGAAAGATCACGTCCGGCTGTCGCCGTGATAGAGCCGCACCGTGTGGCGCGCCTCGGCGAAGAACAGCCACCGCTCGGCCAGCAGCCCGATGATGCAAAATGCGGCGGCGGCGATCATCCGCCCGCCGTCGCCACCGGGCGCGAGTATCCATGCGGCGGGCAGGCCGAATCCGAACCCGACGGCGAGGATGCGCAGCCCCTTCGCGTGCTGTCGCGCGAGCGAGAACCCGAATTCGTCGGTGAGAAAAGTCCGGTGCGAGTGACCGGTGTCGAGCAGCCGGGCCTGCGCGATCGTCATTCCCGGCGGACGCACGCCTTCGCGAACGCCGATGGCGCGTTCCAGCGTCAACGCCGTCGCGTCGTCGGCCGCGGCGCGCCAATAGCCGACCTTGGCGAGGAGCGCTGCGACCCCGATCCCGCCGGCGAGCCATGCAAACGGCGTCGGGTCGGCGGCGAACAGCCGCGCGAGACCGAGCAGCAGCACCGAGCCCGACCAATGGCCAAGCAGGATGTAGTTGAGAGGCGTCCACCGCGTGTGCCATTGCCGGATCGCCCTGAGGCTCGCATAGATCATGGCGGTGCACACCAGCACCGCCCATGAGAGCGCCAATGCCGCAACGGCGATTGACCCACGCAGTGCGCCCGTCATTCCACTCGCGACCGCGCCCCAATAGAGGAGCCCGACTACGACCAGCGCCGCCGCGAAGACCGCCTCGCGCGACAGCCACGAGGTGCGGAATCTGCTGAATGCGCGCCAGGCATTGGACGGCTTCGCCAGGTGAAGCGCCGACGAAGCGAGCCCCGCAACGATGAATACGAGCGCCAGCGCGACGCCCCGGGCGAGCGCACGCGCCGGCAATGGCTGCGACGGCCACAGGTCGGCGAGCGCCACGAGCGACAGCAGGCCGAGGCCAGCACCGGAGCTCACGGTAAAGAAAACGATGCTAAGCGACGGCTTCATCGCTTCGTATTCCCAACTCACGCCGTAGCATCAAAGCGGCGGGCCCGCTTTGCCGCCGAGCATCGCCTTGCGCACCATCGGGACCGGCGGAGAACCGTAGCTCAGGAACTGATCGTGGAAGGCTTGCCATGCTTCGCGTCCGCCGCGCGTTGCGGTCCAGTCCTTACGCAACTTTCGGATCATCAGCTTGCCCAGCGTATAGGCTCCGTAGCCCGGGTCGAAGGTGCCGCGGTCGGCCTGCTGGCGCGCGTTGCCGGGATCCTGGAAGGCCTGTTCGCGGAACATCGCTTCCGAAGTGCTGATGCTCATGCCTTCCGTGTGCAGGCCGATGGCGGAAAGAAGCCGCACGTTGCGCAGCAGGGCTTCCTTGAGCTGCCCTACGTGCACCGCTGGGTCGCCTGCACCAATCCCCGCTTCCCACACTAGCTCTTCCGAGTAGTGCGCCCACCCTTCGTTGAAAGCGTAGCTGCCGAACAATCGCCCCACGGGGGACGCCGAGCGGTTCGAGTGCTGGTGCTGCAGAAAGTGCCCGGGCCAGACTTCGTGTGCCGAGATGAACAGCAGGTCGTTCTTGCTCGGGATATAGGCTTCCTGCTCCGCTTTGCTCCACTTGGGATCGGGCGGCGAGATGTAATAGATCGACGGCAGGTTTTTCTCAAACGGCCCCGGGATGCGGATGTACGCCGCGTTCCAACGCTCGTAGGGTAGCGATTCGGCGACGCTCGCCTGTTCCTGCCCGGGGATGCTGACGAGCTTCTTCGCCACGACGAAGGCGCGCAGCTCGCCCAGTTGCTTCGTGGCCGCGTCGGTGGGCGTACCGGGCAACTTGTCAGCCTGCGCCTTCGCCACGCATGCCTCGATCGTCTGGCCAGGTGCAAATGTGTTGCAGGCCTCGCGCATGGCCCCGAGATTGCGCTCGAGGTCACGCTGGGCGATTTCCTTCAACCGGGAAAGGGGCACATCGATGCGCTCGGTTGCGCGAAGCATCGCGGCGAACTTGTCCGGGCCCAAGGCGAAGTCCTCGGTCGCGGTTGCTTCCTGCTGAGTGAACCAGGCGTCGAGATCCTTCATCGCCTTGATTGCGCCGTCGTTGGCAGCGCGAAATTCCGCTTGCAGCGCAAGGTCGTTGACCGACGCGAACGTAAGTGGCACGCTTTTCTCGTAGAGCTGGGCGAGCCCTCCAGCACCGATGTGGCCGATGCGGACATAGCTGCGCGGAAGCGGCGTTCGCAGGTTGCCGCGAATCTGCTCGACCGCCCGGGGAATCGCTTTCGCATAAGCAGTGTAGGCCTGCATGCGCTGCGCCAGCGGGGCGTATTCGCGGGTGATGTACACCTGCGGATCGAGGCCCCCGCTGTAGAACGTCGGACTTCGAAAAGGCCATTCGGCCGTCCCCAGCCAGAACAGGCTGCTGTCGATCGCGGCGATCACGTACTCGCGCTCGAAGCGTTGTCTGCCGCTGAGCGCGCTCTGCTTGAAACCAAGCGCCCGGTCGCGAGCGTCGTGCAGACGCTTGATCTCGTTCCTTATGCCCTCCGCGCTGAAGTCAGGAAGCTGGCCGTCGAATTCGTGCCTGCCCGCCCATACCGCAAACTGCGGTCGTGCCTTGAACGTTGCCTCGATGAAATCGCTCGCGAATGCGTCCCACGCTTTCGAAGAAGCGAGCTGCGCAGCCAGTGCGCAACTCTGGAGGGCGACGATCGTGACCGCGGCTGCGGCCAAGCGTACTAGGGCGCTACGGGAGCGGCATCTCACTTGGATTCTCTCCGTGGTTGCTTGAACTTCCGGGGACAACTCATCGGCGTATCAGCGGGCTCGCCAGACTCGCGAGTCCCCGCTCGATAAGAGCGCGCGCGTCGTCGAGACCGACGAGCGGCTGGGGCTCGCGCGGCGGCAGATAGCGATTGACCGGCTCGAAACCGAGCTCGGGCATCAGACCGAATCCGCCGCGCTCGGCGGTAAGCCGCGACACCTCGGAATCCGGATCGTCGAAATCACCGAAGAAACGCGCATGGGTCGGGCACGCCATGACGCACGCCGGCTGACGTTCCTCCTCGGGCAGGCGTTGATCGTTGATGCGATCGACGCACAGCGTGCATTTTTTCATGGTCCCGCTCGCGCGGTCGAGCTCGCGCGCGCCATAAGGGCAGGCCCAGGCGCAGAGGTTGCAGCCCATGCACTTCTCCTGGTCGACGAGCACGATGCCGTCCTCGCGCTTGTAGGACGCTCCCGTGGGGCACACCGTCACGCAATCGGCGTCTGCACAGTGCATGCACGACATCGGGAAGTTGACCGTCTTGGTCGCCGGATAGTCGCCGACCTCGTAGTGGCGCACGCGATTGAACCAGACGCCCGACGGCTCGGCACCGTACGGATCGTAGTCGGAAAGCGGCCCGCTCACCGGCGATCCGCCATTCCACTCCTTGCAGGCGACGGCGCACGCGTGGCAACCCACGCAGGTGTCCAGATCGATGAGCAGGCCGAGCTTCACGCGTCGAGTGGCGCGATCATCACGCGGGATAGCGCAGCAGCTCCGGCCGTTGGCCGGCATCGCCGGGCAGGCGCCTGGCCGCGGCAAAGCGCGGCCAGATTCCGGTCTCGCCGGGCGCGCACTTGCGCACGCGAACTCTCAAGTCGAACCACGCCGCCTGCCCGGTGACCGGGTCGGAATTGCTGAAGCGTCGCTCGCCCGAGCCAGGCAGCAGTTCGCTGATCAGGTGGTTGAGCAGGAAGCCCGCGTTCGCTTCGCTCGCATCCTCGGCCAGGCCCCACGTTCCGGGCTGCTTGCCCACCGCGTTCCAAGTCCACACCGTGTGCGGCTCGCAGCCCTCCATCGTCTTGAGCTGGCAGCGGATGCTGCCGTGGTGCGAGTCGACCCATACCCAGTCGTGATCGGCAAGCCCGAGCTCGCGCGCGGTGCCGCGATTCATGTACAGGAAATTCCTCGACACGATCTGCCGCAGCCACGCGTTCTGCGAGTCCCACGAGTGGTACATCATCATCGGCCGCTGGGTGATCGCGTGCAGCGGGTAGTCTTCGGCGATGCTGCGCGAGGCGACTCCGGCCGGCTGGGCGTCCGCCAGCGGCGGGTACCAGAAGGGCAATGGATCGAAATAGGTCGCAAGCCGCTCGCGGTCGGCGGGCAGAGTCGGCTGCGGTCCGTCGTAGAGGCCTTGTCCGGCAAGACGGAACTTCTGCAGCGGTTCCGAGTACATCTGCAGGACGACCTGCACCGGAGGAGTGCCGAAGAGCGCGTGCCTTTCCGCAAACTCCAGGTAATCCTTGTTCGCGTAGCGGTAGTAGCGCATGTGCTCAGGCCATCGATACTGGAAGAAGCCCTTGTTCTCGATGTACCGTTCCCACTGCTCGGGGTTGGGCTCGCCGCGCAGCGGCTTGTCACCGTCCTTGCCGCGCCATCCCGCGAGAAAGCCGATGCCCGGGAACTTCTCGTAGCTGACGATGAAGTCGCGGTAGTCTTTGAATTTTCGGGTTCCGTCGGGATTCGTGAAAGCAGGGAGCTTGAGCCGCGACGCCAGCTCGACCAGCACGTCCTGCCACGGCCTCACATCGCGGTCGCGCGCGATCACCGGGTGGCGGATTGAGTCTGCGGCAGCGTCGGGCTCGGAGATCGGCCGGTCGAGAAGCGAGATCGCGTCGTAGCGCTCCAGATAGGTCGTGTCCGGAAGGACGAGGTCGGCGTACTTGACCGTTTCCGAATCGAAGGCATCGACCACAACCAGGAACGGAATCGCGTAGCCGCCCTGCCCGTCCTTGCGCGAGAGCATGCTGCGCACCTCGGCCGTGTTCATGCTCGAGTTCCACGCCATGTTGGCCATGAACAGCAGCAGCGTGTCGATCGGGTACGGGTCGCGGTTGACCGCGTTGGTGATCACCATGTGCATCAACCCGTGCGCGGAGAGCGGCGTCTCCCACGAATACGCCTTGTCGATCCGGAGCGGCCGGCCTTCGGCGTCGATGACCAGATCCTCAGGCGCCGCGGGATAGCCGTTGGGCATGCGCTTGAGCGCCGTGTCGGGTGCGAAAATGATCGCAGGATCGTTCTCCGGAAGCGTGCGCATGGGAATGCGGCGAGGAAAGGGAGTGCGTGCGCGAAAGTTGCCCGGACCGTCCAGCGCGCCCAGCAGCATCTGCAGCAGGTGGATCGCGCGGCAGGTGTGGAAGCCGTTGGAATGCGCCGAGACCCCGCGCATCGCGTGCATCGCCACCGGCCGCCCGACGACGTTGCGGTGAGTCCGGCCCAGCATGTCGGTCCATGTGATCGGCAGCTCGACCGTTTGCTTGAACGCGACCTCCGCCATTTCCAGCGCGATGCGGGTGATCGTCTCCGCGGGAACGCCGCATTCGGCGGCCACCGTCTCGGGGGCGTAGCGATCGTCGAGATAGCGCTCGGTGGCGAGAGCGAGCACGCTCTTGGCGCGACGCCCGTCGGGCAGATCGCGGGTCGCGTACAGTGCCGGCGCGATGCCGGGCTTGAGTCCATTGACGAGGCTTTGCGCATCCTGGTCCCAGACCAGCGGATTGCCTTCCGCGTCGCGCGCGAACAAACCGTCGCCTGGCATTCCCGGCGTCTGCACCACCAGCCATGGTGCGTTCGTGTAGCGGATCAGGAACTCCCAGTCGACCAGGCCTCGCCTCACCAGCACGTGCGCGAGCGAGAGCGCGAGCAGCCCGTCGGTGCCGGGACGTATCGGCAGCCACTCGTCGGCGATCGCCGAATAGCCCGTGCGCACCGGATTGATCGACACGAACTTGGCGCCGCGGCGCTTGAGTTGGTCCAGGCCGAGCTTGATAGGGTTCGAGGAGTGATCCTCGGCCACGCCCCAGAGCAGGAAATACTTGGCGTAGTCCCAGTCGGGCGCGCCGAATTCCCAGAACGAGTAGCCGATCGTGTATAGCCCCGCCACCGCCATGTTGACCGAGCAGAAGCCTCCGTGCGCTGCCCAGTTCGGCGTGCCGAATTGCTGCGCCCACAGCCCCGAGAGCGCCTGCATCTGATCGCGCCCCGTGAAGAACGCGAGCTGCGTCGGGTTGCTCGAGCGGATCTTCCTGAGCCGCGCGGTCAGCAGGTCGAGCGCCTCGTCCCACTCGATCTCGACGAAGTCCCCAGCGCCGCGCTCGGCTCCCTCGCGCCGCTTGAGCGGCTTCCGCAGCCTGGCCGGCGAATACTGCTTCATGATCCCGGCGGAGCCCTTGGCGCAGATGACGCCTCGGTTGACCGGGTGATCGCGGTTGCCTTCGATGAACCGAGCGCGGTTGTTCTCGACGGTGACCTTGATGCCGCACCTGCAGGCGCACATGTAGCAGGTCGTGAAGTGCGTCTTCTGCTGCCCGCGGTCTTCGGGAACGATTTCGCGGCTCATCGGTGGCTGTGCAGGCTCACGAATCCATCTCGGCGGCACGCCATAGTGCCACGATCAAAGCAGTTCGAGGAGCCTGAGCCTCTGCACCTTGCCCGACGGCCCCTTGGGAAGATCCGCAACCAGGCGAAGGACCTTCGGCGTCTTGTAGGGGCCGAGCTCGCGCAGGCAGTGCGCGCGCAACGCTTGCTCGGTGCAGGCAACGCCGCCCTTGAGAACGACGCAGGCGGCGATTTCCTGTCCGTAGTGCGGGTCGGCCACACCGACCGCGGCGGCCTCGAGCACCGCGGGATGCTTGAGCAGCGCCTCGTCGATTTCGCGCGGCGCGATGTTCTCGCCTCCCTTGATGATCAGCTCCTTCAATCGCCCTGTCACGAAATAGTAGCCGTCCTCGTCGCGATAGCCGAGATCGCCGGTGGCGAGCCAGCCGTCCCGGGTCATCGTGCTCGCGGTGAGCTCCGGCTCCTTGTAATAGCCCTGCATCACGCTCGGCCCTCGCAGCTGAAGCTCGCCGCGCGCCCCGTTGTCGAGAACCGTTCCGTCGCTCGCCACGACGCGCGCTTCCACACCCAGCGGCAGCCCGACCGAGCCATGCTTGCGCTTGTCCCGATCGAGCGGATTGGCGAAGGCGATGGACGCGGACTCGGTGAGGCCCATCGCCTCGACGATCG
>DASPTZ010000103.1:0-13987 GCA_035623155.1 Casimicrobiaceae bacterium
AAGCTTGGCTTCCAGGTCCGCCATGTCGTTGTTGCGGTAGCGATAGCGCTTGGCCTTGCACAAGCGGATGCCATCGACGATGCTCGCATGGTTGAGCTCGTCGCTGATCACCGCGTCCTGTTCGTCGAGCAGCGTCTCGAACAGTCCGCCGTTGGCGTCGAAGCAGCTCGAGTACAGGATCGCGTCGTCGACTCGAAGGAACGTCGAGAGCGCGCCCTCGAGATCCTTGTGCACATCCTGCGTTCCGCAGATGAAGCGCACCGACGCCATTCCGAACCCGTGCTCGTCGAGACCCGCCTTCGCCGCGTCGATCAAGCGCGGGTCGTCGGCGAGACCCAGGTAGTTGTTGGCGCAGAAGTTGAGCACCTCGCGTCCGTCCGCGAGGCGGATCAACGGCGACTGCGGACTCGCTATCACGCGCTCGGCCTTGTGGAAGCCGTCGGCGCGGATCTGATCCATGATGCCGCGGAGGTGGGTCAGGTAGGCGTCAGGCATGCGAAGACGTTGGCGCAATTTGAAGCGTCATCCCGGCGCAGCCCGGGATCCAATTTGGGCCGCTGCAACCTGGACTCCGGCCGCAGCACGCCCCGGAATGCTTGAGTCCGGGGCCGGGGCGACACCCCGTGAGAGTTCGACCTTCGCATGATGCCGCCGATCGGTCGCGTTCTCAATGCGCTGCCGTTTGGCCGGCGAGCTCGACCGCAAGCTCCATCGCCGCGAACATCGAGCCTGGGTCGGCGCTGCGCGCCTTCGCGCCGTCGGCCGCCAGGTCGAGCGCGGTGCCGTGGTCGACCGACGTGCGCACGATGGGCAAGCCTAGCGTGACGTTGACGCCGTGCCCGAAGCTCGCGGCTTTGAGCGCCGGGAGACCCTGGTCGTGGTACATGGCGACGATGCAGTCGAAGCGCTGCGCGGTGGCGGGAACGAACGCGGTGTCCGCGGGCAGCGGACCGACGACGTCGATCCCCTCGCCGCGCAACGCGGCAATGGCGGGCTCGATGATCTCGATGTCTTCGTGCCCGAGATAGCCGCCCTCGCCCGCGTGCGGATTGAGCCCGCACATGGCAATGCGCGGCTTGGCGATGCCGAACTTTGCGACGAGGTCGGCCGCGACCGTGCGCGCGGTGCGCTCGAGGCCCTCGCGGGTGATCGCCGCAGGCACGGCGGCCAACGGCAGATGCGTCGTCGCCAGCGCAACGCGCAGCCAGCCCGTTCCGGTTCGGCCGGCGAGCATCATCACGGCGTGCGCAGCTCCAGTGCGCGCTGCGAGAAACTCGGTGTGGCCCGTGAAGGGTACGCCTGCTGCATTGATCACGCTCTTCTGCACCGGCGCGGTGACCATCGCCGCGAATTCGCCCGACATGCAACCCCCCGCCGCAGCGTCGAGGATGGCCAGCACGTTGCGGGCGTTGGCGGGATCGGGTTTCCCCGGCATTGCCGGCACCGCCAGCGGAAAATGCGCGACCTCGATCGCTCCGGACGCGGCCGCTCGGCGCGCGACATACGAATCCAGGCGCACGCCCGCGCCCAGCCGGCGGCCGCGCTCCCGCAGAAGCTCGATGTCGCCGAAGAGCACAACCCGTGCCTTCCAGTTGCGCTCGGCAAGTCGCAAGCACAGATCGGGGCCGATCCCGGCGGGCTCGCCGGCAGTGACGGCGATGGCGGGCAGTACGTGCGTCGCCACTCGACCCTCACCCGCCGCGCTCTCGCGCGGCGGCCCCCGATCGGGTCGGGGGCAGGCTCTCTCCCCCAGGGAGAGGCGACAAATTCAACCCCTCTCCCCGCGGGAGAGGGGCAGAGGTGAGGGAAGCCACGGGCCAGGCAACTCCTCGGTCCTCACTGGAGCGGCTGAACCTGAAGGCCGCCTGCGTCGCCAAAGAATTCGACGCTCACTTCCGAAGCGACAGCCACATTCGGCCGATCCTCAGCCAGCGTGATCCTTGCCTGCGTGAAACCGCTCAGTGGCTGAGTCGGTTGCCCGAACAGATACAGCGCGTTGAGCGGCGCCACGGGGTCGATCTCGCCGGTGTGCTGCACCACCGGACCGAGCGGGAGCGCGTAACCCTCGCGACCGAACACCGGAAATCGATCGAGCGCGGCGCGGTAGCGGATCACCTGCCGGCCGGCGACGCGCTGACGCGTGGCAAGGTCGTACCAGGCGCCTGGCGGCAAGGCGACCTCGACCTCGCCGCCCGGGGCGATGATGGGCGCGACCAGCAGTGCGTCGCCGCACATGAACTGGGTCTCGTAGGCGCGCGTGAGCGCATTCGCGGGAAAGGCGAGAGCCATTGCGCGCATCACCGGCAAGCCGGAGGCGACGGCCTGAGCAACGACATGCTTGAGATACGGCAGCAATCGATAGCGGAACTCGATCCACTGTCGCGCGATCGCCTCGGTTTCCTCGCCGAACGCCCACGGCTCGCGCGCGCCGATGCCATGGGCGCGCATGTGCGAGCTGAACACGCTCATCTGCAGCCACCGAAGATACAGCTCCGCCGAAGGCTGCGAGGATCCGTAGAAGCCGCCGATGTCCGTGGCGTGATAAGGCGCTCCGCTCATTCCCCATGACAGCCCGCCGCGAATGCTGGCGGCGAGTCCCTCCCAGTCGCTCTGCGGGTCGCCGCCCCATTGCGTCGGATAGCGCTGGCTCCCGGCCCACCCTGCGCGCCCCCACACCATCGGCGGTCCATTCCGCCCTTCGCTGAACTTCCTCGTCGCCTCGAAAACACAGCGGTTGTACAGAAGCGGATAGACGTTGTGCAGCCGCTTGCCGTGGTCGCCGTTGAACGCGATCGCGTCGTCGGGCACATGTTCGCCGAAATCGCTCTTGATCACGTCGACGCCGGCGGTGAACAACGCCTCGTGCGCGTCGCGCCACCAGGCGTACGCGGCCGGATTGGTGAAATCGACGATGCCGGACTCGGGGAGCGGCGTCAGCACGTCTCCGAACGGCGAAGTGCCGGGAGCCGTGTCCCAGCCGAAGACATACGGTTGTCCCGTCGGGTTGCTCAGCAGATAACGCTTGGAGGCGAGCTGCGGGAAAAGCGGCGAATGGATCGAGACGTACGGATACTCCCAGACGCAGACGCGCAGGTTATGCTCCTTGATTTTCGCGAGCGAAGCCGCGGGGTCGCGGAAGCGCTGCGGGTCCCAGCGGAAATCGAAGCGCGTGTGCGTGTCCCAGGCCGCGCGGCCGTCGAGGGTGATCACGTCGCAGGGTATGCGGCGCGCCCGCAGCTTGGCGGCCACCGCGATGGCTTCCTCGGGAGTGCGGTAGTAGGCTTTGGACACCCATAGGCCCAGCCCCCACAGCGGCACGTCCGGAGCGCGACCGGTGAGATGGGTATAGCGCTCGAGGATCTGCGCCGGATCGCGGCCCGCGATGAGGAAGCAATCGAGTGCTTCGTCCTCGACGACGAACGCATAGCTTCGATGCGACCATTCGGGATGGCCCACGCCGTGGACGACGCGCCCGGGCGTGTTGACGAACACGCCCCAGGCGCCGCGGCCGCTGCCGGGGCTCCAGCAGAACGGTGCGTTCTTGTAGGCGAGCCCCGTGTTGACTCCGAGCGCATCCTCGACCTGGGAGACGACGATCTGCCCGCGCTTGTTCAGCGGCCCGAATTTCTCGCCCAGGCCATACACCGCCTCTCCCGAGCCGAGCGCCAGTGCGCCGACCCATTGCTGCCCCGCCCGAGCACGGCCGATCACCGGGATGCGCGTGAAGCCGCGGAAATGCTCGTCGGTGATCGAAGTCAGTACGGGGTGATCGTCGAGGAGAAGCCGGATCGCGAGCGGCGCGCCGTGGAGCTCCAGCCGGACATCGCCCGCGGTGAACGACCACACGCCGGGCGACGGCTGCGCGACGTCGCAACGTTGGGCGCGACCCTGCACCAGGCCGTAATCGGGTCGAGTGTTGGGGCCGACGCGAAGGCGGAACACTCCGGGGCCGAAGCTCGCGACCTCGAGAATGTCGCCCGTGCTGGTGGCGAACGAGGCGCCCGACGCGCCCGCCCCGAGTCCGCCGGATGCGTCGACGCGAATGTAGGCGGTCGTGTCGAATGTCATTTCTCTTGTCTGCCGCCGTTGCCGGAGCGCGTTCGGATAAACCTGTCATCCCGAGCGCAGCGACGGATCTGCTGTTGCCTCACTTTAGCGCAAAACGTTAACAGCAGATTTCTCGTCGCATACGCTTCTCGGAATGACAAGTCCTCTGTTCAGCGAGCTGTTATCCGGCGAATCTCGGCTCGGACAGTCCGGGCGTGTCGACGCGCATCGCAAAGATACCACCCGATTGCGGCAGGCGGGAGAGTTCCTCGGCGGTGAGGCGCTGCCGGGCACTCGTCACGTACAGCGTCCTGAGATCGAGCCCGCCGAACGCGCACATGGTCGGGCACTGCGCCGCCAGAGGGTATTCGGCGAGCAGCGCCCCTTCGGGCGAGATCCGCACCACCTTGCCGCCGTGGTACAGGGCGCTCCAATAGCAGCCGTCGCGATCCACCGCAGCGCCGTCGGGAAATTCCGTTTTGGCCGTGAAGCGCTTGAGCACCCGCCGATTGACGATGGTGCCCGCGGCCGCATCGAAGTCGTACGCGCGCACTGTTTGCGTCGGCGTGTCGGTGTGATAGAGCGTGCGCCCGTCGGGGCTGAACGCGAGCCCGTTGGAGATGGTGATGCCGTCGATCATGGCGGCGAGCTTGAGGTCGGGATCGAGGCGATAGAGCTTCGCGCTGTTCGCATCGCGCTTCTCGTTCATGCTTCCCGCCCAGAACCGCCCTTTCGCATCGGCACGCCCGTCGTTGAAGCGATGATGCGCAGGGTCGTAGGGCGCGTTCACGAGCTTGCGCTCGAGCTTTCCCTCCCGGTCGACGAGCCAGAAGCCGCTGCGAAGCGCTGCCACGAAGCCGCCGCCCGCGCGCAACGCGACGCAACCGATCGACTCCGGCATCGGCCATGCGATGTTAAGGCCCGTCGCGGGATCGAAGCGGTTCAAGCTCGGGGCGTTGATGTCGACCCAATAAAGAACTTGATCCGCGACCGACCACACGGGACATTCGCCAAGGCTCGCCTTGACGTCGAGCACGCAGGTGAGAGCCGAAGTCACGGCGCTTCGCGCGAGAGGGCGTCAGTAAGCGCTGTGTGTGCTCGCCGATGCGGCCGACGCAACGCCCCGCACCTTTGCGAGATATTCCTGGCCGCGGCTCACCACGTACGCGATGTCGGAGCCTACCGCGACCCACGAAAATCCATATTCGACGAACTTTCCGGCTATGTCGGCGTTCATGCCGATGATCCCGACCGGCTTGTTCAGGCGCTTGCACGCCTGCGCTGCGCCCTTGAGTTTCTCATGCACGGCCGGGTTGCCGATGTCGCCGAGAAAACCCATCGACGCGGAAAGATCTGCGGGGCCGACGAAGATCGAGTCCACGCCCGGCACCGCGGCGATTTCCTCGAGCTTGGCGAGCGCTGGGAGCGTTTCGATCTGGACGATGACGCAGATTTCCGCATTTGCGCGCTTGAGGTAGTCGGGAATGGTCCCGTAGCGCGCTCCGCGGTGAGCGCCCGCCACGCCGCGCACGCCTTGCGGCGGGTAGCGCGTCGACGCCACTGCGCGCTTGGCTTCCTCGGCATTCTGCACGAACGGGAACAGCAACGATTGCGCGCCCGCGTCCATGGCGCGCTTGACCATCACCATGTCGTTCCACGGTGGGCGCACCACGGCTTGCGCAGGAGTGCCCGCGATCGCTTGCAGAATGCCGATCATCTGCGGCGTGTCGATGGGCGTGTGCTCCATGTCGACCACCAGGAAGTCGAAGCCGACGCAGCCTAGCGCCTCGGCCGTCGACGGCGCCCCGCTCATCAGCCACGCGCCGATGGGCGTCTTGCCGGAAGTGATCGCACGCTTGAAGTGATTGAGGGGCAGGTCCATGACAAGGGCTTTCGATGGAGTCCAACGCGACGGATTGTAGCCGGGACTGCTGCCTGCTGCTAGGATGGACGCAACATGGCGACCAAGAGCACCGCAGCGAAATATCCCAGTCTCGTCGATCGCACTGTGTTCGTATCAGGCGGCGGGTCGGGAATAGGCGCGGCGATCGTTTCGCGCTTTGCCGAACAGGGGAGCCGGGTTGCTTTCTGCGACATTGCCGACGAGCCTTCGCAGACCCTCGTCGCGCGCCTGGCGCCTGCTCCGGTCCGTTACCACCGCTGCGACCTGCGCGACGTCGCGGCATTGCGCGCGACCATCGCTGCAGTGGAAGCCGAGTTGGGCTCGGTGACGATCCTGGTCAACAACGCTGCGCGCGATGACCGGCACAAGATGGAGGAGGTCACTCCCGAATACTGGGACGAGCGGCTCTCCGTGAATCTGCGGCATCAGTTTTTCGCGGCGCAGGCGGTCGCGCCGGGGATGATCCGGCTCGGCGGCGGCAGCATCATCAACATGGGCTCGGTGTCGTGGATGCGTGGCGTGCCGGGCATGGTTGCCTACACGACTGCCAAAGCCGCGATCAACGGACTCACGCGCACGCTCGCCCGCGAGCTCGGCATGCACAACATCCGTGTGAATTGCATCGTGCCAGGCGCGATTGCAACCGAGCGCCAGACAAAGCTCTGGCGCACTCCCGAAGCCGATCGCGAGTTCCTCGACGCTCAGTGCCTGAAGTTCCGCCTGTCGGAGGACGATGTCGCTCGCGGCGTGCTGTTTCTCGCGTCGGACGAAGCGCGGGGCATCACCGGCCAGAACCTCATTATCAACGCCGGCCTCAGGTAGTCCAGCACCATCTAATAGGGTGTCCTAAGTGGGTGACAATACATCCCTCACCCCTGCCCCTCTCCCTGCGGGAGAGTGGTCCGCTTTAGTCGCCTCTCCCTTTGGGAGAGAGCCTGCCCCCGACCCGATCGGGGGCCGCTGCGCGACAGCGCAGCGGGTGAGGGAGAGCGCGGCTGTCGGATTATTTGTCACTCGCCATGGCTGAAGTGGTGCTCAAAAGGGTCGTCAAGGCGTACGGTGCCACCGAGGTCATTCACGGCATCGACTTGGAAATCAGCTCGGGTGAGTTCGTCGTCTTCGTCGGACCCTCGGGTTGCGGGAAGAGCACGCTCTTACGCATGGTCGCCGGTCTCGAGGACATCACCGCGGGTCAAATCGTGATCGGCGGTCGGGTCGTGAACGAGCTTCCACCCCGTGCGCGCGACATCGCCATGGTGTTCCAGGACTACGCGCTCTACCCGCACAAGTCGGTGTACGAGAACATGGCTTTCGGCCTGCGCTTGCGCAAGCTCCCCATCCACGAGATCCAGACGCGGGTGCGCGAAGCTGCCGCCATCCTGCAGATCGAGCACCTGTTCGAGCGCAAGCCGCGCGAACTCTCGGGCGGGCAGCGCCAGCGCGTGGCGATGGGACGCGCCATCGTGCGCCAGCCCAAGGCGTTCCTGTTCGACGAGCCGCTGTCCAACCTCGATGCGTTGCTGCGCGCCGAGATGCGGGTCGAGATCAAGAAGCTGCACCAGAAGCTCGGAAACACCATCGTCTACGTCACCCACGACCAGGTCGAGGCGATGACGCTCGCCGATCGCATCGTCGTCCTGCGGGAAGGCAACCTGATCCAGTACGATTCCCCCGACGGCGTATACAATCGGCCTGCGGCGCAATTCGTCGCCGGCTTCACTGGCTCGCCGCCGATGAACTTCCTGCCCTGCCGCATCGGTGACGGCGGGAAGTTGCTGCACTTGGAGGGCGGCCTCGATCTGCCGGTGCCGGCGAACCGGGTCGCGGAGTGCGCGCGACACAGCGGCCGCGCGGTCACCTTCGGGTTGCGTCCGGAGCACATCAGCGCCGGCGCCACGGATGGAGCGCCGTCGGTGCGGGTGCCAGCCCAGGTGATGCTGGTCGAGCCGCTCGGCTCGGACACGCTGGGCCTGATCCGGCTTGGGCCTGCCGCCGATGCCGGCGAGATCACCGGCCGCTTTGCGCCCGAGGCGGGGCTCAAGGTCGGCCAAACGCTGACGGTGTCTCTGGCGCTCAACAGGTTTCATTTGTTCGACGCCGACTCGGGCAAGGCGATTCGCGGCGCGGATTGGTAAGAGTTCGATGTCACAACTCCAAAGGAGGACGCAATGAAGCTCTACAGAGTCTTGCTTGCGGCGGCGCTGGGCCTGGCCTTCGCGCTGCAGGCGTCGGCTCAGACGACGCTGCGCATCTTCACCGGCGGGCAGCAGCGCCCCGACGTGATGCGCAAGATCGCCGACGAGTACCAGAAGAAGAATCCCAACGTGAAGATCGAGGTCGAGGTCGGCGGCGCCACCTCCGAGGCGCAACAGCAGTATCTCTCGACGGTGCTTTCGTCGAAGGACTCCGTGCTCGACGTGATCCTGATCGACGTCATCCGGCCGGCGCAATGGGCCGCACAAGGCTGGGCCGAGCCGTTCGATGCATATCTCGGCGCGGACAAGCCGAAGATCATGGCGCAGTATCTCAAGGCCTACGCCGACGCCGATCAGGTCAACGGCAAGGTCATCGCGTTGCCCTACTTCGCCGACTCTCAGTTCCTCTACTACCGCAAGGACCTGCTCGAGAAGTACAAGCGGCCGGCGCCCAAGACCTGGGACGAGATGATGGAGACTGCCAAGATCATCATGGACGGCGAGAAGACCCCGAACTTGCAGGGCTTCTCGACTGCGGGCGCACCGATCGAAGGGACGGTGTGCACCTATCTCGTGCCACTGTGGGGAGCGGGCAGCGAGCTCACCAAGGACGGCAAGCTCAATCTCGACACGCCGCAGGCGCGCGAGCCCTTCCAGCTCTACGGGCGGATGAAGCAGTCGGGCGTGCTGCCGAAGAACATCGCCGAGATTCCCACCGACCGCATCCGCATCGACATGCAGGCGGGCAACCTCATCTTCGGCATGACCTGGGGCTACACCTGGAATCGCCTCGAAAACGACGCCGACAGCAAGGTCAAGGGCAAGATCGGCGTGACGACGCTTCCCCACGATCCGGGCGGCAAGAGCGCGACCTGCATCGGCGGCTGGCAGCTCGCAGTGTCGGCGTTCTCGAAGAACAAGGCGGAAGCGGTGAAGTTCGCGCGCTGGCTCTCGTCTCCGGAAGTATCGAAGATGCAGGCGATCCTCGCTTCGCACATGCCCGTGTTCCCGGGCGTCTACAAGGATCCCGAGGTGCTCAAGGCCAATCCGTGGTTCGCCGACGCGCTGGCCGTGGTCGAGGGCGCGAAGTCGCGACCTGTGTCGGCGCAGTATCCGCAGGTGTCGGACGTCATTCGCAGCAACATGAACGCGTATCTCGCGGGCACCAAGACGACCGACGTCGCGCTCAGCGACATGAAGAGCAGGCTGGCGCCGTTGTTCCGATAGAAGAACGTGCCCCTCACCCGCCGCGCTGCGCGCGGCGGCCCCGATCGGGTCGGGGGCAGGCTCTCTCCCACAGGGAGAGGCATCAGAGATGAACCCCTCTCGCTCCCGGAGAAGGTCAGGCAACAGACATGAACCCCTCTCGTTCCCGGAGAAGGGCAGGCAACAGACATGAACCCCTCTCCCTCCGGGAGAGGGGCAGGGGTGAGGGCAATGCACCGATGACCGACGCGTCGGCAGCCACGCACAAGGACCTCTCCGAGCGCACGCTCGGCATCCTGCTGCTCCTTCCGGCGGCGCTGCTGTTGCTGGTCATCGTCGTCTATCCCATCGCCACGCTGTTCTGGAACAGCCTGCACAGCACCGACCCCGTCAACCCGCAAGCGGGCGAACTGTTCGTCGGTCTCGACAACTACGCTCGCGCCTTCGCCGACGACCGCTTCTGGAATTCGACGCTGAAGACGGTGCTCTACATCGTGGTCACCGTGCCGGGGGCATTGCTGGTCGGGCTCGGACTCGCGCTTCTCGCCAACCAGCCGTTCAAGATGAAATGGCCGGTGCGGCTCGGCCTGCTCCTGCCCTGGGCGCTGCCGCTGGTGTTCGCGGGACTCATCTTCCGCTGGTTCTTCGAATACAGGACCGGCGTCGTCAACGACTGGCTCGCGACGTTCGGAATGGAGCCCCCGCAATGGCTGTCCGATCCGACGCTCGCCTTCTGGGCGATCTGCATCGCGATCATCTGGAAGGCCTCCTCCTTCATGGGGCTGATGCTGCTCGCCGGCCTGCAGACGATTCCCAAGTCGCTGTACGAGGCGGCCGAGGTCGACGGCGCCACCGCGTGGCAGCAGTTCGTGGAGATCAGCCTGCCGATGCTCAGGCCCACGATATTCGTGGCGCTGATTTTTCGCACCATCACCGCGGTGCAGACTTTCGACATTCCGTATGCGATGACCGGCGGCGGACCCGGCGACGCGACCGAGACGCTCGCCATGTACATCAACAAGACGACACTCGACTTTCTGGACTTCGGTTACGGGTCGGCGCTGGCCGCACTCATGTTCGTCATCAGCATGGTCGCCACCTCGGGCTACCTGCGATACACCCGCCGCAGCGCCGCTCGCGGCGGCGAAGTGTGAAATGAATCTGACGAGCCGAAAGGTCACATGGATCGCGGCGGCGATCGTTGTCGTCAACGGGTTCTTCCCGGCGGTGTGGATCCTGCTCACGTCGTTCAAGACCGAGACCGAGCTGCTGCAAGTTCCCATCACCTACCTGCCGCAGGCGCCCACGCTCGACAACTACGTAACGGCCTTCACGGCGCAGCCGATCCTTCGCTTCATGTGGAACAGCGTGGTCGTCGCCGGCTTGTCCACGACGCTGTGCATCCTCGTCTCCGCACTGGCAGCGTACGCACTCACCCGGCTCAAGCTCAAGCACCGCAATCTCATCATGTCGCTGCTGCTGGCGGTGGCGATGTTCCCGCTCATCTCGCTGATGGTGCCGCTGTTCAAGCTGATGCGCGAGTTGGGGTTGCTCAACACGTACCTCGCCCTGATCCTGCCCTACACGGTGTTGTCGATGCCGATCTGCACGCTGGTCATGGCGAGCTTCTTCCAGGACATTCCGCCCGATCTGGAAGCCGCCGCCATGATCGACGGCTGCTCGCGCGTCGAAGCGCTGTTCAGGGTCGTGGTGCCGTTGTCGGCGCCCGGCGTGTTCACCGCCGCGATCCTCGCCTTCGTCAACGCCTGGGACGAGTTCCTGCTCGCGCTGACCATGATGAATCGGGTGACCATGCGCACGCTCTCCGTCGGGATCACGCTCTACCAGGGCGAGTTCGCGTTTCCGTGGCCGCTCATCTCGGCGGCGCTCATCGTTGCGATCGTCCCGATCTGCTTCCTGATCGCGGTCTTCCAGGAGCGGGTGGTGAGCGGATTGACCGCGGGCGGAGTGAAGGGCTGACCAAACCGCGCTCTGTTTGCTCACGGACCCGATGCGCATCCTCGTGCTTGGCGGTACCCGTTTCGTCGGCCGGCACGTCGTCGATGCGGCGCTCGCCCGCGGTCACGATGTGACGATCTTCAACCGCGGGCGCACGGGCCACTCATGGCGCGATCGGGTGAGGGAACTGATTGGCGATCGCGATCCGGCGACTGCGCCTGGCCTCGCTTCGCTGCGCGGCCACGAGTTCGAGGCGGTCATCGACACGTCGGGCTACGTACCGCGGGTGGTGGGCGCGTCGGCGAGCATGCTGGCCGATCGCATGCGACGCTACATCTTTGTTTCCTCCCTGTCGGTGCTCCGGTCGGCGTCCGTGCCCGGTCTCGACGAATCGGCTCCGCTGTGCGTGCTCGATGAACCCGGGAGCGAGGACGTGCCGAAGCACTACGGCGCGCTCAAGGCCGCCTGTGAAGTGACGGTGAAGAACGCTTTGGGAGATCACGCAACGATCGTGCGACCGGGACTCATCGTCGGTCCTTTCGATGCGACCGACCGCTTCGGCTATTGGGTGGCTCGATTCGCTTACCCGAGTCTGTTAGGCGATCGCTCAGAGCGCGCCGTCGTGCCGGCGCCACGGGAACGACCACTACAGTTCATCGACGCTCGCGACCTCGCAGCATTCATGCTCGATCTCGCGGAACGCGACGTCGCTGGAACATTCAACGCAAGCAGCCCGGCCGGGCACTGGACCATGGGCGATGTGGTGGATGCCTGCCGGTCGATCGCAGCAGACGCTCCGGAACCTGCATGGATTGCCGACGAAGTGCTGCTCGCGCACCATGTCGAGCCATGGATCGGACTGCCGCTTTGGATTCCCGCTTCGCAGGCCGACAACGCGGGATTCATGCTGATCGACTGCAACAAGGCGCGCGACGCAGGACTGCACGCGCGCCCGCTCGCCGACACTATCTCCGATACGGCCGTCTGGCTGTCCATGCGAGACAACCGCGACGCTTGGAAGCACGTCATCGATGTCGCGCACGAGCGGGCAATCCTCGCGCAGTGTGGCGAGCGCTGACAACTCTCCCGCGAGGCAACTGCAGGTCATCAAGGGACAGGGCACGGCGGCGCAGCCGCGACGGTATAATCGGACCGACCCCGCCGGCCTGCGAACGAAATTCGCCGCAGGCTTTTGTTTTGCCCATGCGAAAGTATTTCTCCCGTCCGGCTTTCCTCGAAGGCGTTCGCGACATGCTCCCCGCGGTGGTCGGCATGTTTCCCTTCGGGGTCGTGTGCGGCGTCGGGGCGGTAACCGCTGGCGCATCGCCTCTCGCGGCGCTGGCGATGTCGCTGATCATGTTCAGCGGTGCGGCGCAGATCATCGCCGCGCAGCTGATCGCTGCAGGCGCGCCGTTCGCGGTGATCGTGCTGTCGTGCTTCGTCGTCAGCCTCCGCTTCCTGATGTACAGCGCCGCCATGGCGCCGTACCTGCGTCCCCTCGATCACCGGTGGCGCAATCTGCTCGCGTTTCTGCTTACCGATCAGGCGTTCGCGGCCTCGATCCACCGGCTTCGTGCCTCCGACGATCCACGGGCCGGCGTGTCGTACTTTCTCGGCGGCGGAGTCGTTCTGTGGGTCATGTGGCAACTGGCGACACTCGCGGGCATCTTTCTCGGCTCGGTGATTCCGCCGGAGTGGCAACTGGAGTTCGTCGTGCCGCTGTGCTTCCTGGCGCTGCTGGCGCCGTTGTTGCGCGACCGGCCGACACTCGTGGTCATCATCGTATCCGCTGTGAGTGCGGTGGCACTCGATGCCATGCCGATGCGACTGTCGATGATCTGCGCCGGGTTGCTCGGCATATTTGCCGGCGTCGTCGCCGACCGGATCGGAGTGAGCGGTGACTAAGGCGCAGCTCATCTGGCTGGTGATCGTTGTGGTCGGCGCCGTCAACTATGCGGCGCGTCTTTCCTTCATCGCCTTCTTCGCGCGTCGCGACATTCCTCCCTTGCTGGCCGAGGCGCTCAAGCACGTGCCCGCCGCGATGCTGACCGCGATCGTCGTGCCCGCGGTGGTCTTCGCCTCGCCGGGAACGCTGGACGCAGGCTTGAGCAATCCGAGGGTGCTTGCCGCGCTGGTGGCCGGAGTGATCGCGTGGCTCTGGCGCAACACGCTCCTCACCATCGGCGTCGGCATGGCCGTGCTCTGGCTGACGCGGTACCTTGTGGGCTAAGATTCGTCAAGACGATTCTCAAGGAATACCAATGCGTTTCGAAGGCACCGATACCTACGTCGCCACGCCCGACCTGATGCTTGCGGTCAATGCCGCAGTGACGCTCGAGCGTCCGCTCCTGGTCAAGGGCGAGCCGGGCACCGGGAAGACACTGCTCGCGATGGAGGTCGCCCGCGCGCTCGAACGCCCGCTGGTGGAGTGGCACATCAAGTCGACGACCAAGGCCCAGCAGGGGCTCTACGAGTACGACGCGGTGTCGCGCCTGCGCGACTCGCAGCTCGGCGACGAGCACGTCGGCGACATCGCGCACTACATCAAGCGCGGCGTGCTGTGGGAGGCGTTCGACTCGGCGACTCCGGCGGTCGTCCTGATCGACGAGATCGACAAGGCGGACATCGAGTTCCCGAACGACCTTCTGCGCGAGCTCGACCGCATGGAGTTCTACGT
>DASPTZ010000104.1:0-3158 GCA_035623155.1 Casimicrobiaceae bacterium
CGCGCCACGGAGTGCTTTTCCATGAACTCCGACATGTCGATGCGGATAAGGTGCGACTCTGTGTCGAACAGGAATTCGGCGAGGGCCTTGCACAGCTCGGTCTTGCCGACACCGGTCGGCCCCAGGAAGAGGAACGAACCGTAGGGGCGGTTGGGGTCCGCGAGTCCGGAGCGCGAGCGACGAATCGCGTCGGAGACCAGGCGCACCGCCTCGTCCTGTCCCACGACGCGCTTGTGCAGGGCGTCCTCCATGTGCAGGAGCTTGTCTCGCTCTCCCTCCATCATCTTAGACACGGGAATGCCGGTGGCCCGCGACACGACCTCGGCGATCTCTTCGGCGCCGACCTGCGTGCGCAACAGCTTCGGGTGCTGCGCCTGCTCCTTGGAGAGCTTGGTGTCGGCCTTCTTGAGCTGCGCTTCGAGCTGCGGCAGCCTGCCGTACTGAAGCTCGGACATCTTCTGCCAGTCCCCCTTGCGCTTCGCCTCTTCCATGGCCAGCTTGACCTTGTCGATCTCCTCCTTGATGTGCTGGCTGCCGGCGACCTGCGCCTTCTCCGCCTTCCATACTTCATCGAGATCGGCGTACTCGCGCTCGAGCCTGGCGATCTCTTGTTGGATGAGGTCGAGGCGCTTTTTCGACGCTTCGTCCTTTTCCTTCCTCACCGCTTCGCGCTCGATCTTGAGCTGGATCAGCCGCCGGTCGAGCCGGTCCATCGCCTCCGGCTTGGAGTCGATCTCCATCTTGATCCGCGCCGCCGCCTCGTCGATCAGATCGATCGCCTTGTCCGGAAGGAAGCGGTCGGTGATGTACCGGTGCGAGAGCTCCGCCGCGGCGACGATCGCCGGGTCGGTGATTTCGACACCGTGGTGGATCTCGTAGCGCTCCTGCAATCCCCGCAGGATGGCGATCGTCGCCTCGACCGAAGGCTCGTCGACCAGCACCTTCTGGAAGCGGCGCTCGAGCGCGGCGTCCTTCTCGATGTACTTGCGGTACTCGTCGAGCGTGGTTGCCCCCACGCAGTGCAGCTCGCCGCGTGCGAGCGCGGGCTTGAGCATGTTGCCGGCGTCGATCGCGCCTTCCGCCTTGCCGGCGCCGACCATGGTGTGCAGCTCGTCGATGAAGACGATGGTGCGCCCCTCGTCGGCGGCGATGTCTTTGAGCACCGCTTTCAGCCTCTCCTCGAATTCCCCGCGGTACTTGGCGCCCGCGAGCAGCGCGGCCATGTCGAGCGAGAGCACGCGCTTGTCCTTCAAGCCCTCGGGCACCTCGCCGTTGACGATGCGCTGGGCGAGACCCTCGACGATCGCGGTCTTGCCTACCCCGGGCTCGCCGATCAGCACCGGGTTGTTCTTGGTGCGCCGCTGCAGCACCTGGATTACGCGACGAATCTCGTCGTCGCGGCCGATGACCGGATCGAGCTTGCCCGCGCGCGCGCGCTCGGTGAGATCGATGGTGTACTTGGCAAGCGCCTGGCGCTGGCCTTCGGCTTCCTGCGAGTCGACGCTCGCGCCGCCGCGCACGGCCTCGATCGCGGCTTCCAGCGCCTTCTTGGTAAGGCCATGTTCCTTGAGCAACCGCCCCGTGTCGCCTTTGTCGTCGGCCAGCGCCAGCAGGAAGAGCTCGCTGGCGATGAATTGGTCGCCGCGCTTGGTGGCGATCTTGTCGGCGAGGTTGAGAAGGTTGCCGAGGTCGCGCGAGGCGCTGATCTCGCCGCCCTGGCCCTCGACCTTGGGAAGGCGCGCGATAGCCTTGGCAAGAGCGCTCTTTAGCGCCGGCACGTTAGCGCCCGCGCGTGCGAGCAGCGCCGCAGTCCCGCCGTCCTCCTGCGCGAGCAGACTGGCGAGCAGATGCTGCGGCTCGATGAAGCCGCTGTCGTTGCCCAGGGCAAGGCTCTGCGCGTCGGCGAGCGCCTGCTGGAACTTGGTGGTCAGTTTTTCGAATCGCATGAAATCCCCTGCAAAACTGAACGTCACTGGTAAGTGGGGCGACAGAGGGTCGATTTCAAGCGATTTGAGGCCGTAATCCTTTGATTCCGCTCAATGGGGGCAAGCGCTTCGGCGCCGTCTGGGTCGGCGCCGGGGCGAGACGGATTAGCCCTTCGGAACTATTTGGCTGCTATTGCCCCACGATCTGGGCTTTCAGCGGGCCCAGGATGCCGAGCAGCTCGCCCTGCTCCTTCTCTGGCACCTTGAACTTGTTGAGGGTCTTCTGCAGGTCCTCGACCAACGCATTGAAATCCGCATCGGTGATGCCCATGCCCTTGTGCGCCGTTTTCATGTCCCTGCCCGTGTACGTGCACGGCCCTCCCGTCGCCTGGCAGATCTGGTCGACCAGATTGCGCTTGAGGTTGGGGATGTTGGTCTTGGCGAAGAACTTGTTGATGCGATTGTCGGCGGCGACGTTGGCCACGAAGTCATCGACCACTGCGGTGATGGCGTCCTTGCCGCCTAGCCGCTCGTACAGCGATTTCTGCTGCATCGGCGCCATGCCCTGGCAGGCGGCGAGCAACAGCGCCATGGCCAGGAACGCCGGCAAGGCCAGTCTGGGAAGCAGTGCTTTCATGGGACTCTCCTTAGGTTTAAGGCAGCGCGCTTTACGCCGCATCGACATATACGACGCCCCATTCCAGCCGGATGCACCCGTGCTAGCATCGTCCGAGCCAAGCGATGCTCCAGATGGCCAACGAACCCGATCTTCCGCCGCAGCCTTCAGGAGAGATGCCCAAGCAGGCGGGGTTCCTGCGCGTTCTGGGGGCTGTTTTCGCTGCCTTCCTGGGCATCCGCAAGCGCTCCTCCGGAGAGCGCGACGAGGTGACGATCAAGGCGCTGCATGTGATCGTCGCAGGCGTCCTGAGCGCGGCAGTGCTGGTGGCGCTGCTGGTGTTGCTGGTGAGATCGATCGCGCGCTGAGCCGTACGTGATCGGATCAGGTGTAGAAGCAGCGATGTTGGGGTGACGGACAATGTCAGCTGTACCCCCAATACCGGCTATTCGTCGGCCCCGCTCTACTCACCCTGCCGACCGAGGCTGTGTGGAAACGAGATTTCGGCCGGTCCATACCCAACGCCACGCCTTCGCGCCACCTGAAGTGAGAGAGCGCTGGTTGAATGACGAGGTGGGTCTCCGCTTTGGTCTAAGCCCTTGCCTCTAGGCGCTCAT
>DASPTZ010000105.1:0-64624 GCA_035623155.1 Casimicrobiaceae bacterium
CGACGCTGACGATCGCCGTCGGAATGGCTGTGCTCTGGCTGCTCCCGCGGCTTGTGGGTTAACATCGACTTCCCATGCGCTTCGAAGGCACCGACACCTACGTCGCGACACCCGACTTGATGCTGGCGGTCAACGCGGCGATCACGCTCGAGCGGCCGCTGCTGGTCAAGGGCGAGCCGGGCACCGGCAAGACGATGCTCGCAGAAGAGGTAGCGCGCGCGATCAAGCGGCCACTGGCGCAGTGGCACATCAAGTCGACCACCAAGGCGCAGCAGGGCCTTTACGAGTACGACGCGGTCTCGCGTCTGCGCGATTCGCAGCTCGGCGACGAGCACGTGGCCGACATCGCGCACTACATCAAGCGCGGTGTGTTGTGGGAGGCGTTCGACTCCGAGGCGCCTGCGGTCGTCCTCATCGACGAGATCGACAAGGCCGACATCGAGTTCCCCAACGACTTGTTGCGCGAGCTCGACCGGATGGACTTCTACGTCTACGAGACGCAACAGACGGTCCACGCCCGGCACCGGCCGCTGGTCGTGATCACCTCGAACAACGAGAAGGAATTGCCCGACGCGTTCCTGCGCCGCTGCTTTTTCCATTACATTCGCTTTCCCGACAAGGAGACGATGACGCGCATCGTCGACGTGCACTTTCCGGGATTGAAGCGCGCGCTGCTCAAGGAGGCTCTGGAAGTGTTCTTCGAGCTGCGCGAGGTCCCCGGGCTCAAGAAGAAACCCTCGACCTCGGAGCTCCTCGACTGGCTCAAACTCCTGCTCGCCGAGGACATCCCGCCCGAAGCGCTGCGCAGCACCGACAAGAAGGTCATCATCCCGCCGCTGCACGGAGCGCTGCTCAAGAACGAGCAGGACGTGCACCTGTTCGAGCGCGTGGTGTTCATGGCGCGCGCTGGAAGGTGATGTGGCGTTCATCGATCCGGTTACGCTGAAGGGCCGGCTCGCCGCGCTCGAGCCGCTCAACCGCGAGCACGAGGGCGCTCTGGCGAAAGCCGCCGCCGACGGCGAGCTGTGGCGCCTGTGGTACACGTCGATCGCGGCCCCGGACAAGATGGGCGATTACGTCGCGATCGCGCTGGACATGCGCGAGCGGCTGGGCGCGATGCCCTTCGTGGTGCGCGAGAACGCGACCGGGGAGATCGTCGGCTGCACGCGCTATTTCAACGTCGACGCGGCCAACCGCAGGCTCGAGATCGGCCACACCTGGTACGCCAAGAGGGTCCAGCGCACTGCGCTCAACACCGAGTGCAAGCTGCTGCTCCTCACCCACGCCTTCGAAAAGCTGCGCTGCATCGCGGTGGAATTCCGGACGCACTGGTTCAACCACGCGTCGCGGGAAGCGATCCTCCGCCTGGGCGCCAAGCAGGATGGGGTTTTGCGCAACCACCAGCTCTCCGCGGACGGCAGCTACCGCGACACCGTCGTGTTCAGCATCATCGAAAGCGAGTGGCCGGCGGTAAAGCGGCATCTAACGTACCAGCTCGAGCGTCACCGATGACCGTGAAGTGCGCTTTGTCCCCCACCCCTGCCCTCCCCCGCTGGGGGAGGGGATGAAAACGTGCTGATCGACTTCTTCCTGCACCTGAAGGCTGCGAAGCTGCCGGTCTCGACGCGCGAGTTCCTGACGCTGCTCGAAGCACTCAAGGAAGGCGTGGTCTCCGGCGACATCGACGACTTCTACTTCCTGGCGCGAACCTGCCTGGTCAAGGACGAGGCGCTCTACGACCGCTTCAATCTGGCGTTCGGCATGTACTTCAAGGGAGTCGAGAACATCTTCGACATCCGGACCGAGATCCCCGAGGAGTGGATCAGGAAGATGATCGAGGGGACGTTGAGCGATGAGGAGAAGGCGCTGGTCAAGGCGCTCGGCGGCTGGGACAAGCTGATGGAAACGCTCAAGAAGCGCCTGGAAGAGCAGCGCGCGCGGCATCAGGGCGGCTCCAAGTGGATCGGCACCGCGGGAACCAGCCCGTTCGGCGCCTACGGCTACAACCCCGAGGGCATTCGCATCGGCCAGGAAGGCGGGCGCAGTCGGAGCGCGATCAAGGTCTGGGACGAGCGCACGTTTCGCAACCTCGACGACTCGGTCGAGCTCAATACCCGCAACATCAAGATCGCGCTGCGCAGGCTGCGCCGCTTCGCCCGCGAAGGCGTTCCCGAGGAGCTCGACTTGCCTGGGACCATCGAGGGCACGGCCAAGAACGCAGGCTGGCTCGATCTGCACCTCGTCCCCGAGAGGCGCAACCGCGTCAAGGTGCTCCTGTTCCTCGACATCGGCGGGTCGATGGACCCTCACATCAGCGTCTGCGAGGAGCTGTTCTCGGCGGCCAAGAGCGAGTTTCGGCACCTCGAGTATTTCTATTTTCACAACTGCGTCTACGACCACGTCTGGCGCGACAACCGCCGGCGCCGCAACGAGCGCATCCCCACCTTCGACATCCTGCACAAGTACGGCCCGGACTGGAGGCTCATTTTCGTCGGTGATGCGGCGATGAGTCCCTACGAGCTGGTGCAGCCGGGCGGCAGCGTCGAGTACATGAACGACGAGCCCGGCCTGGCGTGGCTGAAAAGGCTCGTCGACGGTTACCGGCGCGCCATCTGGCTCAATCCGGAACCGGAGCGCTCGTGGAGTTATACGCGCTCGACGCAGATGGTCCTGGAGGTCCTCGGGCCGCGGATGTTCCCCCTGACGCTCGAGGGATTGCAGCGCGGCATTGCTACGCTCAAGAAGTGAGGGTATCCGCCCGCCTTTCAGCATCAACCCGTTGATACCCGACTGATCGCGCCGAACCGATATCCCCTGAGCAGTCGTCGACAATGGGCGACAAGGGAACATCGGCGCACCGGGAAAGCGAATATCACCGGTTCCTGCATTTCATCCCTCCCGGCGCGCATCCTGTCCTGTCGCGCTGGAGCTTGCGGGTCCCCTGCTCTAATGTGGCACCGAAGGCAATCAGCCAGCCCCCGATGAATAGCGACCAGCCCCGCCCGGACGCTGAACCCGCCAAGCCTGGCGTGCAGGCGGCCGGCGTTCAGCCACGAAACGCCATGCAGACATTTCGTGACGTCGGCCGCCTCATCGCCGGGCTGTGGTGGCGGTTCTTCGATTGGCTGGCCGTGGTGTCGTGGAAGACGCTGCTGGTCGTCTATGCCCTGGCCCTGCTGCTGGCCGCGATTCTGGGTCTGCATCGCCCCCACATCGTCCTTTTGTTCATCGTCGTGTCCGCCATCATCAAGATCGTGGCTGGCGGCAAGCGCCGCGCGGAGCTCACCGCCCAGCAGGCTACCCAGCGGGCCGAGACCGAACAGCTCGAGCGCTCCGTGCTCGAGGCGCGCATGGAAGCACTGCAGGCCCAGATCGAGCCGCACTTCCTGTTCAATACGCTTGGCAGCATCGACCAGCTTATCCAGACCGACCCAGCGCGCGCTTCCAAGATGCAGCAGAGCTTGATCCGCTACCTGCGCTCGGCCATGCCGCAGCTGCGCGAGGGCAGCCGGCCCACACTGGGCCAGCAGATCGATCTGTGCGGCGCGTTCCTGGAAATCATGGCGGTGCGAATGGAGGAGCGCCTCGATGCCAAAGTCAATGTGCCTGAAGGCTTGAAGTCCGCGGTCTTTCCGTCGATGATGCTGCAGACTCTGGTGGAGAACGCGATCAAACACGGCCTGGAGCCGAGGGCCTCCGGCGGCAGGCTGGAGATCAATGCCGAGGTCGTCGATGGCCAACTGGCGGTGCACGTGCTCGACAACGGTCTGGGCTTCGCGCCAAAAGGCGATGGCGGCGTGGGACTCGCCAACGTCCGCGAGCGGTTGAAGGCCATGTACAAGGGTCGCGCCGAGCTGATCATCAGCGTGCCACCGACGGGCGGTACCTGTGCCACGATCAAGGTGCCGTACGAAATCGCTCCGGCCACGGCTTGAGTGGACCAGCTCTGCGTGCAGGCCAAGCCCGCCCCCACCGCCGTAGTCGCCGACGATGAACGCCTGATGCGCGAGCAGATCGTCGGCCACTTACGTCAAGCGTGGCCCGAACTGCTGATCGTGGGTGAGGCCGCCAACGGCCGCGAAGCGGTAGCCATGGTGCAGAGCCTCGAACCCGATGTCGTCTTTCTCGACATCACCATGCCCGAGATGGACGGCATCAAGGCGGCGCAAGCGCTCGCCGGCAAGGTCCACGTTGTCTTTGTCACGGCCTACGACCAATATGCCATTCGCGCCTTCGACCAGGGCGCTGTCGATTACCTGCTCAAGCCGGTGCAGCCGGAGCGGGTCGCGCTCACCTGCCAGCGGCTGCGCGAGCGGTTGCGGCAGAAGCCCGATCCGATGAACGACTTGCTTGCGCAGCTTTCGCAACGACTCGGAAGCGGTGGCTTGAAGCCGCGCGAATACATGCGGTGGGTGCAAGCCAGCGTTGGCTCCACCATCCGCATGATCCCCACCGGCGACATCCTATTCTTCCGCGCCGAGGACAAGTACACGCGCGTTCAGACCGAGGGCTTCGAGGCGCTGATTCGCAAACCGATCAAGGAGCTGATCGACGAGCTCGACCCGAACGAGTTCTGGCAGATCCATCGCGCCACCGTGGTGCGCGTCGATGCCATCGCGCAGGTGAGCCGCGACTTCCGCGGCAAGCAGCTCGTGCACATGAAGGGCCGCGACGAAAAGCTCGAGGTGAGCCGCAGCTTCAACCATCTGTTCAGGCAGATGTAGGTTTGGGCACGACGGGTGCTCCGTCGGTGTGGGTATAGTCATTTGCGCTTGGTCAGAATCGCGGCATCTAAGCTTTGACAATCCGCATTGAGCGCAGTACCGTTTGTCTGACCGCAACAGAGGTATCCGCGCTCTGCTCGTCCCCCTTCGAATTGCCGGGAAGTATCGATGTGATGTGTCGGGGTCGCCGCCGCAATTCGCTTCGCGGTGGCTGAGCGACTCGATGTAACAGGAGGCGCAGTGGCAAAGAAACCAAGCGATGATCCACGCGTTCCGGCAGGCGACGCGCCGACTTCGGATTCGGGCACTGCAAAGCGCCGAGCCGAGCACAAGGACTACCTGGTGCAGCTAATGTTTTTCCAGGGGAGCCGCGAAGCCGACGAGGCCCCTGGCAGTCCGCCTCCGACCAAGGCGAGTGGAAGCTACGTGCCCTTGTCTCATTCCACGGCGGGCAAGGGGGAAGGCTATTCGCTGCCTTTGCCGAGCTCCGCATCGCTGGTGAGCCTCGATTCGCCCGCCGCCGACGTGATGACCGACTTGCGCCGGGTCAGCGCGGTCGCCGTCGACCCGCACAAGTCGGTGGTCGAGGCGCATCAGTTGATGATCGCCCGCGGCGTTCGCTCTCTGTTCGTTGTCGATGACGGCCGCAGGATCCTCGGCTTTGTGACAGCCACCGACCTCGTGGGCGAGCGACCCATCCAGATCGCTCAAGGACGCAGCATCCACCACGACGAGGTTCTGACAGGCGACATCATGACGCCCGCGGACCGTCTGGAGGTTCTCTCTTTCGCCGACGTGTTGCGCGCCCGGGTAGGCGACATCGTCGCGACCTTGAAACTCGCCGGGCGGCAGCATGCCCTGGTGGTCGAGCCGGTCGAGGGCGGCGCACCGGGCCAGCGCGCGGCACGCGGCATCTTCTCGTTGACCCAGATTGCGCGCCAGCTCGGAATCTCCTCGCAGGTGCACGACATCGCGCGCACCTTCGCGGAGATCGAAGCCGTCATCGCCTCGTGATCGAAGCGTCATCCCGAGCGTAAGCGAGGGATCTGCTGTTTGTCGAATCGGCAGCCACGAACAGCGGATTCCTCGTCGCCGAGGCTACTCGGAACGACAGCCAAGGGGCTCTTACAGCCCGTATAGTGGCCGGTACTTGTCGTTGAGATAGGAGAGATACGGACCGATCGACAGCGGCTCACCGGTGGCACGCTCGACGATCTCGGGAGCGGTGAACTTGCGCCCGTGACGGTGGACGCGATCGGTCAGCCAGCGCCGCAGCGGGCGGAACTCGCCAGCGCCTATCTGCGCATCGAGGTCGCTTAAGTCACGCCGCGCCGCCGCGAAGAACTGCCCGCTCATGATGTTGCCGAGCGTGTAGCTCTGGAACTGACCGCCCACGATACCTCCGTACCAATGCACGTCCTGCAGCGCGCCGTCGCGGTCATCTGGCGGCGATACGCCCAAGTCGCGCTTGATGCGCGCGCGCCACGCCCCCGGCAGGTCGGCAACGGCGAGCTTGCCTTCCAGCATGTCGATCTCCAGGTCGAAGCGCATCATCACGTGCAGGTTGTACGTGAGCTCGTCGGCGTCGGTGCGGACGAGCGAGGGAGCGACCTTGTTGATGGCGCGATAGAAGGTTCCGACATCCGCGCCGTTGAGCGCCTTCGGGAACGCCGCTTTGAGCTTGGGATACCAGTGCCGCCAGAATGGAAGGCTGCGGCCCACCATGTTCTCCCACAGTCGCGACTGGCTTTCGTGCACGCCGGCGGTCGTCCCATGGCAGAGCGGCGTGCCTTCGAGCGAGCCGTCGATCCCCTGCTCGTACATGGCGTGTCCCGCCTCGTGGAGCGTCGAGAACAGGCCGTCGGATAGATCGTCGGAGCGGTATCGCGTCGTGATCCGGACATCTCCCTGGCCGAGCTTGATCATGAAAGGGTGCGCGGTCTTGTCCTGCCGGCCATGCTCGAAGTCGTAGCCGAAAGCGCGCGCCACAGTCTCGCCGAAGGCGCGTTGCGCTTCCTCCGGATAATCGCCCCTGAGGCAGCCATCGTCCAGGACGGGGCGGGCGCAGATTGCCTCGATCAGCGGCACGAGCCCCTTGCGAAGCTCGGCAAAGAGCGCGCGCACGGCCCGTACGGTCATGCCGTCTTCCGCGAGATCGATGAGCGGATCGAATGGATGCGCGTACCCGGGGTGGAACGCCGCCAGTTCGCGGCTCAGCTCGACGGTCTTCTCGAGCATCGGGCGCATCGTCGCGAAATCGTTGGCAGGCCGCGCGCGCTGCCAGGCGTGATAGGACGCGGAAGCGTGCTCGGTCAGCTCGCGCATGAACGCGGTGGGGACCCGTGTGGCGCGCTCGTGGTCACGCCGCGTGACGCGGACCAGCGCCGCTGCATCGGAATCCGCGCCTTGTGTTTCTGCCCAGGGTGTCACCGAGTCCAGGAGCCTGCCGATGGCAGGATCAATCAGCCGCTCGTGCGCGAGACTGTTGAGCAACGCGGCCTGGCGCCCGCGCGCTTCGGCGCCTCCCTTCGGCATGTAGGTCGACTCGTCCCAATGCAGCACGGCCTCGGCGCAGCGCAGGTCTTCGATTGCCTGAAGGCGCTGCTTGAGTTCGGCAAAATCGGCATCAACGGTCATGAGGGCGACCTCCGATAATGTGCACAGGGGGAATCGCCGTCGGGCGCGGTTCGAAGGCCGCCGGCGCGATGTGACGTGAATTCTAAGGGGAGGACGCCGTTACGCCAAATTTCACCTCGCCGGTGGCGCATTACCCGGGATCGAGGAGGGGGGTTCTCTGGCGACGCTGCCGCGAGTCAATGCATACACAACAAGCGCTAGTACCACCAGCGTCCATACGATCACCGGCCCGCTCGGAAGGTCGAGCGCCGTCGAAACGATGAGCCCTACTGCATAGCCCAGCGCACCCAGCGTCCATGCGGTAGCGAGTCGTTTCGAAGTCATTCGTCGGGTCGCGAGCGGCGGCACGATAAGTGTCGCGAAAACGAGATATAGCCCGACGAGCTGGACGGACACCGTGACGGCGAGCGCGAACAATACGTAGAAACCGGCGCGACCGAGCCGTTCGCGAAAGCCGAACCAGAGGGCGAGAATCGCCACGTAAACGAGCGCCGCCCAGGCGAGCTGCGCCGGCTGCGCCCAGAGAATCTGCCCCACGAGCAAGTCGCGCAAGTGCTCGCTGCCGTGGACGTTGCTGGCCAGCAGAAGCACGCTGCCCGTAGCGCCCAGCACGAACACCACGCCGATCACCGCTTCCTGCACCTCGGGCCAGGCACGTTCGGTCCAGGTGAGCAGCAGCGCGCCGGCGAGCGCCGCGGCGAGCGCTGCAATCTGCACCGCGACGCCCGCCGGTTCGAAGCCCAGCTGATCGGCGAGCAGCACGCCGCAGCCGGCAACTTGCGCGATCGCGAGATCGATGAACACGATGCCGCGCGCGAGAACTTGTGTTCCGAGCGGCACGTGGGTTGCCGTGACCAGCAGACCCGCTGCAAGAGCGGGCAGCAGGATCGTGAGCTCGATCGCACCGAAATTCATGAAATCCCCTTGAGCAGCCGCGCAATCGTGTCGTCGAAGAGGCCGTACAGGTCCTTCGCTTCATCGTCGCCGCCGACCGTGAACGGCAGCACGACGACGTTGACCTTCGCGCGCTCGGCGATCCACTCCGAAGCCCTCCCGCTCTGGTAGGCAGCGCGCAGCACCATCTTCGCGGGCTGCCGTTGCAGCAGCGCAAGCACGTCCGCGAGATGCGACGTGGTGGGCTCGACGCCGGGCTTAGGCTCGAGTGCGGCGATCTCGTTCAGTCCGAGCCAAACCTCCATGTAGGTGAACGCCTTATGCTGCACGACGATCGGCACGCCCTTGAGCGGAGCTGCCTCTTTTTCCCATTTGGCGATCGCCGCGTTCCAGCGCTCGGAGAACGCCTTCAGCCGCTCCTGGTAATACGCGGAGTTCGGCGGGTCGAGCTGGGCCAGCCGCTCGCTGAGCGGCGCGGCGACTTTGGCAATGTTGCGCGGATCGGTCTGGATGTGCGGATTCCCGCCCGGATGCACGTCGCCCTCGGCACGGTCGAGCCGCGTCGGCTTTTCCAGCAGCGTGACGAACGGCGCCGCTTCGAAGTAGCCCGGCTTCCCCGGCTGGATCGCGGGGTTGCCCGCCTGCTGAGTCACCAGCGGCAGCCAGCCGATCTCCAGCTCCGCCCCGGTAGCGACCACCAGATCGGCGGTGCGTGCGCGCGCGATCAGGCTAGGCTTCGCCTCGACGTGGTGGGCGTCCTGCAGCGCATTGGTCGCCACGTAGACCTTGACCTTGTCGCCGCCGAGCTCTTCCACGAGCGCGCCCCATTCGGGAAGAGTCGCGAAAACATTGAGCGCCGCGAGTGCCGGGCCCGCCAGCATCAGCGCGATGGCGCCGAGCAATAGACGGTTCATGGTTCTCATGGTGTTGCTCCTTTCAGAACTTGTGCGCACCGTGCGCGCCCAGGGTCAGGATGTATTGGATGAAGAGCTCGTTGTCGGTGAAATCGGGCTTGAGCCTCGCCTGCTGGTATTGAATGCGGAAGCGGCTGAACTCGGATGGCGTCCAGTCGAGCATCACCGCCGACCGCTGCGGATGGAACGAGCCGTTGGCGAGGTAGATGCTGTTTGCACCGTAGTCGACGTTGCCCGGATCGAGCCAGTCGTAGCGGGCTCCAACTCGCCACTGCGGCATGAACTGCCAGACGCCTTGCACGTAGAAGCCGTTCTGGTTCGAACGATAGTTGCTCGTCTGCGTGAGCCCGAGTGCGCCGTTCGCGTCATAGGTCAGCTCGCCATGCTCGCGGCGCCAGAAGTACTCGCCTTGAAGCTTGAAGTTGGTCTGCATCGCATTGCCGTACGGCGCCCACTTCCAGACGAAATCGGCGATCGCGAGCTGACTGCGCCCGGAGAACGACAGCGCGGCATCGTTTCCGGCCAGGTCGGTCTGCGTGAAGTCGCGATTGGCGGCCGCAGTCTGCAGATACGACAGTCCCGCCCGCCAGCTGTTGCTCGGGCCGACGTCGCCGCCGAAATGCACGTAGACGTTGCCGTCGCCGATGCCGTTCTTGTTGCGATCGTTTCCCGGAAACGCCTCGCCGCTGCCGATTTCGCCGCCCACTTCGACGAACGTCTCCGTCGGCGCAACCCATTTCACCTGAAGCCCGTTGTTCTGGTACTGGCCGCCGAGGAACGCCTGGTAGACGAGCGGAGCATCGAAGAAGTCCCAGGCGTGCTGGTGCTGATCGTTGAGGTACCCGATCGAGGAGAGGAAGCGGCCGAATTTGGGCGCGAGCCCGTAGGGGGCGGCGGTATAGAGACCGTAGGCTTCCTCGACCTCGACCGTGTTCTGTGGCGAGAGCGAGAACGTCAGGTTGCCGTAGAACTTGTCGTCGACGTTGGCGGTCAACTGCAACTCCGACTCGGCGATGCTGAAGCTGCGCTGCGAGGGCACGATGTCGCCGCTAGGCACGAAGCCGGCGATCGCGTACTTGGTCGGATCCTGCGAGTAGTTCGAGTAGACCCCCTGCAAAATCGCCGAGATCGCAGGATTGAACGCCGCGATGCCCGATGCTGCCGGTGCAGCGGCTGGTGCGGGCGCTGGCGCGACCGGCGGCGCGGTGGCGGATTGTGCGGCGGGCCCGGGCGCCGTCTTGGCTTCCGCCTCTTTCAGCCGTTGCTCGAGCGCCTGAATCCGCGCTTCGTAGCTCTCCTTGAGCTGGCGGATCTGCTCGCGGATGTCCGCAAGGTCCGCATCGGTTGCGGCATGCGCCGCGGGTGGAACGAGTAGCGCCAGCGCCAAGGCGCCGGACGCCAGGACGAGCCTGGACATGACGGTGCTCCTCTGGTCATGGGAAAACTCGTGCCGTCTCGTCGACGGCACACCACGAGGAATCAGAGGAGCGAGGGCGGAGCGCGACTGAAGTAGTAGGAAGGGGCTGCCGGCGCCAGCGACGCGGGCGCGCAGGTTGAGCGTTCCGCGCTGGCGATGGGAACGTGAACGTCCGGCGCGTCGCAGGCGATCGCGCTGGAGCCGCCGGCGAGCAGCGCACACATCGCGCAAGCATCCGAAACGGACACGACCAGCGAATGCCCCGCGCTGTGTTGCAGCATCTCGCCCACGTGACCGATCGCGTGCACGTGTGCCTGTAGCTGCATGCCGAGAAGCAACAGCGACAGAAGCAGCGTGCGCAACGCGCGATGTCGGCGGATCATGGTTTGATCGAAGTCCGTAGCGCCGCAATCCTACCACGGGCGGGTGCGTTGCCCATTAGCCGTATGGCTGATGTCGCGCATGCGCCACATCGGCGGATCCGAGCCGAGCCGGTGGTGCTGCTCACGTTGGAACGGACCAAGCCTGCTGCCGGCCGCAAGTAGGGCGTCGGCCGGCCTGACCGTCGAGTAGAATTGGGGACATGAAACGCTACGCCAGGATCGCTGCAGCTCTTGCCGTCGTTTTCCTCGTCGCCGGCGGAGAAATCGCCGCCGACGAGTACCGCCTGCAGTCGCTGCGCATCGAGCATCCCTTCGCACGCGCGACGCCTCCGGGCGCGAAGTCGGGCGGTGCGTATCTCACCATCGTGAACGCGGGAACGACAGCGGCGACGCTCGCCGGGGCGGCTTCACCGGTCGCCGGCGCCGTCGAGTTGCATCAGATGGCGATGGACGGCGGGATGATGACCATGCGCGCCGTTCGCGCGCTGGACGTGCCGCCCGGTGGAAAGCTCGAGCTCAAGCCAGGCGGGTATCACATCATGTTGCTCGATCTCAAGCAGCCGCTCAAGGTCGGAGACAAGGTTCCGCTCAAGCTCAGCTTCGAGAATCTGGGCACTATCGAGATCGCGCTAGAGGTCGAGGCCATGGGCGCGGGCAGCCCGATGACGCACAAGCAGTGACTTCGAGCGCCGGAACAAGGAAAATTCTCGGCGGCGTTTCGCTTGGGAAACGGCTTCGCTTCAGTGCGCGTGAAGCTCCGCCGCCGGCGGGCGGGGAGGCTCGCGCTTGAGAAGCTCGGCTTGCGCGAGTATTTCGCTGGTCCGCCGCGTTGCCTGATCGGGGATACCGAGCCAGCGAGCGCGCAAGTATCCCGGGGGATCGACCAGAAACTCCAGATGGATGGGCTCGGAGGCGACGGCGCCGCTCGCCAAGCGGCGAGCGAACATGGCGTAGACCGTTGCTACCTGCGGGTCGGCCACTGCGACGATCGAGCCCTCTATCCGCGCTGCCTCGGCGTCGCCTGATTTTGCTGACACAGGCGTTGGCAATGCGATGACACGAACGCCGGCATTTGCATAGTCTCGCGTCTGCGCCGCGAGCTCGTCGAGGCGAGGCTGCGATTGCGGCAAGGTGAAGAAAACGAGCAACACGATGGCTCGTTCATCGAGCTGGCCAAGCGATTCCTGGCCGGCGCGGCCAAGCTCGAAGGTGAAATCAGGCGCGACGATCGGTCGCCACGGCTCAACGAAGCGCGTCATGCTACGCGCGGCCCAGCCATCGGACACTGCGCGAACGTAAACTACGACGCTCCACAGGTCGCGGTCGCTCAACTCCCGAGAGAAGCCAGGCATCGGGGTATCGGAAATGCCGTGTGCGATCCACCAATAGAGATCTCCCGCGCGATGACTCGGCGTACGCCCGGGGAGGTCGGCTGGCTTGATCGTCAGCGATACAGCGGCGGGAGCGTCGCCTCGGCCGAATGCGCCGTGACATGTAGCGCAGTGCTGCGCAAAGATCGCACCGCCACGAGCGATTGCGGTGGCGGTGTAACGCACGGGCGAGGCCGCGTAGCTCATCGGGTTGGCCGGAACGGCGAGCAACCATGTCGCCGCAACGACCGCCACTGCGACGACGGCGATCCCAGCCATCCGCAGTGAACTTCGGCGGCGGAGAGTGCCTCCGACGATCGCAAGCACGCCGGCGACCATGGCCACGCCGAGCCCGGAGAGGGCGGCGCGGATCGGCATCGATTCCTCATGCGGCCACTCCAGCGTGTAGCCGAACGGCCAGACGGGCGAGTCGTGCGCCGCAGGAACCGTGATGCCGAGCACACCCACGATGACGACGATACCGATGCCGGCCGCAACCTCGATCAGCGCATTGCGACGGAGCGAAGACAATGCCGCGAGGCTTCCCTGAGCGATGCGACGGGTAAGCACCAGACGATTGGTCGCCGCGAGCGCCATCATGGCCGCAAATAGCACCAGCTTCATGAGCAGGAGACGGCCATAAGGCGTGCCGATCAGCGCCGGAATGTCGCCGACCAGGTACCACGCGTTCACCAAGCCGGTGACCGTCAAAGCGCTTACGCTGATCACGCCGAGCGTCGAGAAGCGCCGCAAGGCCTGCGCCGCGACGCCGGGTGGCTGGCGCATTGCGATCAGGAACGCGAGTCCAGCCAGCGCTCCGAGCCAGGCACCCGCGGCAAGCAGGTGGATCGCGTCGGACGGGAGTTGAATCTCGCGCTCAGGATTCTTGCCTGCTGCGGCGTGGCCTATCCACGCCAGCGTTGCGAGATAGGCGCCGGCGAGCACAATCGCAGCAAGCGCAAGAAATCGATTCCGCGGGTCGTGTCTCCGGTTCTGCGCGAGCCACAGCAGAGCGGCAAGCAGTAGCGCAATGCCCATGCGCACGATCCAGACGCGACCGAAGGCGGTCTTTCCCAGCACGAGCGCGAGCGCATCGCGGCTCACCGCCTGCGTGAGCGGAATACCGCTTATCGCGGCCGTCTGGCAGACAAGCCACACCACCACGGAGGCGATGCTTGCGGCGAGGCTCCACGCGGCGGCGGCGCGAAGCCTGCGCTGCAGCGCTTCGTGGTCGAGCCCCTGCCCGCGTGGGGTGGGCTTTGCTACGGCCAGCTCGAACAGGACGATGCCGAACAGCAGCATCGCGGACGTGAAGTGTGCGACGCGTGCCATGACCAGCAACGAGCTCATCGCGATCTTCGCTCAGGGCGCGACATCGAAACTGAAGTCGCCTTTGGTCACATGGGAATCAATCGATAGCACTCGCCACCTGACCCGGTAGGTTCCGGGGGCGAGTCGGGACAGCGTTACGATGAGCAGCGTGGCGTCCGATGGATCGACGTGCGCGTCCGCATTGTCGACGCGCTTGCCGTTAGCGTCGAATACCTGCACACTTGAGAACGCAGGCTCGAGCCGCTCGGTAAACCAGACCTTGACCTGCGTCGGCGGAGTGCGAACCGTGCTGCCGACCGCGGGCACCGCCCGGTCCAGCAAGGCGTGCGCATCCGCATGCGCGGCAAACCCCGCTGCCCACGCGAACGCCAACAGGGCGAACAACAGACGCGGTGTCGTCAATTCCCGAAGATCGGCTCGCCCAGCGATTTGGGGAACAGATCGTCTAGATTCAGGCTGCGCTGGATGGCCTGAGTTAGTGCGCACTCGTCCCCGACGTGAGGCGACCTTCACGAAGCCGTGCTTGGCGCTCAATGGGCATGTTTCTGCAGCTCTGGCGCTGGCTGCCGCTCCCGACGCATGGTGTCCGCTTGTTCTCGGCTTGCGCGCAACAACGGGTCCACGACCTCATGCAGCCGCTCCACTGTCAAAACAGGATTCTTGTCGTCCCAACCGTTATAGACCAAGCGGCCATCGCGGTCGATCACAAAACTGACCGGGAGTCGCCACATCCTGCCGTACCCACCTGCCCAGGCACTGCCGAGAAGCCCCACCGGAAAGCGTAGCGTGGATGCGACGCTGCTTACACTGGGCAATCGATCTGGCCCGTCGAGGCAGAATCCCAGTATTTGCAGGCCCTGGGCTGCATGTTGCTCGCCGTACGCCGAGAGCATCGGCAGCTCTTCGCGACAGGGCTCGCACCAGGTTGCCCAGAAGGTCAAAATGATCACCTGACCGCGAAGGTCGCGGGTAGCGATACTGCGTCCGTCCAGAGTTTGCAGCACGAGAGGAGGCGCCGGCTGCCCCAGCTTGAGATCGTTGGCCCACCCAAGCCTGCTACCTAGGCCCGAAATCATCGCCAAGCCGACATTGAGGGTCCTGATCAACACGCGGCGCCGAGCCGGGTTAACAGCGCCCCCCATGGTGCTGCTTCCGTGGATTGGTCTTGCTGTTCGTGTGCTCATGGATACCCGCGCGAGCTCTAGATAATTCTTGGACTCGCTCAATGCGGTCTGTTCTCCCTTGATCAAAACGCGTAGCTCATCCCAACCGATGCCGTCCAGCGCGGAAACAGCTGGTAGCCCTGAAGGTTACTGTACACGGGCAGCTGGACGAAACCGTAGACGTGCGTGTTGGCCGCGATCATCGCCGTCACGCCGGGACTGATGTACATGACGGTTCCGCCGGAGTCGTTGCGGTCCGCGAGGGTTCCCTGGTCGTGGCTCTTGTGCGTGAAGTTCACCTGCACCTGAGGAACGAGATGAGGGTTTTCCTCGTAGCGCAGGCCGAAGCTCACATTGACCAGATTGCCCGGCCGGTAGTCGGCGCCGATGTCGTTCAGCAGGTGGTAAACCGCGAACTGGTACTGCCCGTTGATGAACGCGTCGAAATTCTGACTCACCGCCTGATAGTAATAGCCTCCGACGACGAGATCAGTGCTCCCTGTGCCCGGCTGCAGGCTCGTGTCGAGGAGGTTGCCGGGCGAGGGGTTGAGCGAATTGGGCCCATAGCTAAAGGCGACCGGATGACGTCCAACGATTCCAGTGCCGTCGGCGTTAGGCCCGCCGTAGTTCCCTGTCGGAAACTTAACGCCTAGCTGCACGCCCAAGTTGTGCGTCGGCAGAATGCCCTGGTAGCTCGCGACGAAGCGCATGTCCCCGAAAAGGTCATTGACATAGGCCCCGCTGATTAGGTCTGGCGTAAGGGGATTCGGAGAGTCGCCATAGGTCGTGTGGTTGCGATACACCCAGGGCAAGAACAACCGGAAATTCCAGTCGGCGGTGGGCGAATAGCTGATGCCCAGGGTGTAGTAGTGGTTGTTCGTCTGCTTCTCGACTTCTTGCGACCCGCCCTCGTTGTTGATCTGCGCCACTTCCGGCTCCGACACGCTGTGCGTTCCGGAGCGCAACTGACTCTGGTCGATGGTGTCGAACTGAAAGCCTATCTGCCATCCGGTCGCTGAGGAGTATCCCATCGCGGCGTCGGTCGACAGCGAGCAGCCACAGGTGGCGCACCCGAATGCGGAATCAGCAAGGAATTGCGCGAGAGTCAGTGTTACCAGGGCTGCCGCGCAGCGATAAGAGCGCGTGCCGTCGATCAAGCGTGCAAACAGCCTGCGGTCAAGTAGCGTGGCCATTTTGTGCAGTCCTTTCAAGAGGATTGCTCGCAGCGGATCGACGCGCGTCATCGCTGCCATGTAGCGGCTTCATCCCGCCCACGGACAACGACACTCGACTGATCGACCGCCGATCGGAACTGCTTCAGCCTAGGAAGGAGGGCGGACCGCGCACGGGAGGGAGCGCGGCAATCTGGTGGATCTCGTGCTGCGATTCCGCGCGGGCAACGGGTCGAACCGGACAGCCCGCCGGCAACGCGACCGTGGGCACTTGCTGCAAAACGAGCGCGCATCGGGACAGGTGCTTGAACACCTGGCACTGGAAGCAATCGTGATCCGCCGGATGCGTCGGGCTGCCGGGAATCTCCGACGCATCGTGGTGGCCGTGCGTCTCGGAAAGCGCTTCCCCGGCGGAGTCCGAGGCGTGGTGGCTCGCGGCATGGTGCGCGGGCTCGAATTCCTCCGCGGCGACCCAGGGCAAGGTTCCCAGCGCAGGCCACACCAGCGCGGTTACCACGCACCAGACGACCCGCGACCGCCAGCGGGCGCGACGCGCGGTGCGCTGCCTAGAGCCATTCGTCCAGCGAGCCGATTTCACGATGATCGAGCGGCTCCAATGTGAACAAGCGACCCGCCCAACGGATCCCAAGGGTGAGTCGGCAGTCGGCCAATCTACCACGTAATGCGCCTTTCAGGAACGAACGACGCCGACTCACGAACTTTGATCCAGATTCAGGATGCGCTGGCCCGCCCGCGTTACTGTGCATTACTGAGTTTCGTGCAAATGGGTCACAGCCCATTTGCACCACGAATCTCCCCTCGCCCGCTTGCGGGAGAGGGGCGGGGGTGAGGGTGCGGCGCCGTCACTCATATATACGGTGCTCATTAGTTCCAGACGTCAGGAGACTTTCATGAAACCGAGCTTCATCGCGGCGCGCGCCGTTACCGGATCCAAGTTAGTCGTGGCCTTCACCGTCGTGCTCGCGTATGCAACCGCACTTCCGGCACAGGCGGCCCAGCGGGAAGCACAGAAGTCAGACGTGCAGGCCGTCAAGGTCACGCCCGAGATGATCGGCGCCGGCGTCGTCTCGAGCGGCGTTGCGCTGCCCCCGATCCCGCCAGTCACCGGAAGCCGAGAGAAACCGGTTCCGTCATGGGGCAAACCGCTGCCTTACCCGATCGTGATCGCCGACCGCCGCAACAACCGCCTGATCGAGGTCGCACCGGACAAGCGCATCGTGTGGGAGTTTCCTTCCCCGAACCTGAAGATCTATCGCGGCAACGACGACGTGTTCTTCTCGCCGGACGGGCGCAAGCTCATGGTCAACGAGGAGGACAACTACGACATCCACATCGTCGACTACGAAAAGCGCGAGCTCACCTGGACCTTCGGCGCGTCAGACACCAAGGGCAGCAAGCCGGGTTATTTCAATTATCCCGACGACGCGCACCTGCTGCCCGACGGCAAGGTCGTGACCGCCGACATCCGCAACTGCCGCGTGCAGTTCATCGACCCGGAAACTTCGACCATCGTCGGCCAGTGGGGCAAGGAAGGTACCTGCAAGCACGATCCGCCGCGCTTCTTCGCGTATCCCAACGGATCGACGCCTCTGGAGAACGGCGACATCCTGGTCACCGAGATCACCGATGCCTGGATCACGCGCATTACGCGCGAGGGGAACGTTGTGTGGAGCGTGCGCGCGCCCCACGTGCGCTATCCGTCCGACGCCTTCCCGACCCGCGACGGGCAGGTGATCGTCGCCGACTTCGCCAAGCCGGGCCGCGTCGTCATCTTCGATCCGAAGACGGGCAAGGCGACCTGGGAATACTTCGAGGCGAGTGGCGAGAAGATGCTCAACCACCCCTCATTGGCGCTCGAGCTGCCGACCGGCGACATCGTTCTCAACGACGACCAGCGGCATCGCGTCCTGGTCATCGACCGCGCGACCAAGCAGATCGTCTGGCAGTACGGCGTCACCGATACGCCGGGCCACGCGCCGGGATATCTCTTCTACCCCGACGGGATGGACATCGACGTCTTCCGCGATTGGAAGGGGTCGCTAGCGGGGAAGTGACGAGCCTAGAGCGGTGCGCTTCTTAACACGAGGTTGAACCGCGACGAATCGATCCGTACGAGCTGATCGAGCTGCTCGCTCACGACGATGAACACGCGGTCTCCGTGACGCGCCAGGCGTTCGAGCAGCCGTTCCAGGTGTGAAATCTCCGCGGCGAGCATGCGATCCACAGACAAGAACAGCGTCACGCCCTGCAAGCGCAATAGCCTGTCGAGGCGGCGCGCCAGCCGATCGAAAAAGCGCCGGCCGACTCGCGTGTCCAGTGCGAGCCGCATGTCGATGCGCGCGGCGTGCAGGCTCACTGCCATTCGGCCGGCGCGAACGTGCTCGACGATCGTCTCGCGCACCGTCGCGAATCGGCGCCGGATGGCAGGCTGCACCCGCGCCACGCCGAGCTCGAAGTGGCGCTTGACGTAGTCGCGCATGGCGAGGCCCGCAATCCAGTCGACGATCATCAGCGGCAACTGGCGCGGCGCCGTCCAGGGAATGGTGCGAAGGAAGTGATAGAGCCTCGACGGTCCGCCGGGCAGTACGCCCTTGCCCAGCAGACGCGCGACGATCGCCACGCGCTGCCACGGCGGATATTCGCCCTGGTAGACCGGCTCGTTCAGATAGGCGAGCTTGTTGCGGATCCGCTCGGCGATCGCCCGGTCGCTGAGCAGCCGGCGATAAAGCCTCTTGTAGGCGTTGATCATCTGCTCGTACCCGATGCGCTTGGGTACGACGTTGGTCGCGAGCTTGGTGTTGTCGGAGGCGTCGGCGTCGCTCCGGAGCCGCCCTTCTTTCTGCAGGCGTTCGTAGAGCGGCGTCCTCGGCAACGCGGTGAGCAAACCTACCATAGCCGCCTGGATGCCGGAGCTCATGATGAAGCGGTACTGGCGGTCGAAGCTCTCCAGCGTGTCGTTGTCGAAGCCGACGATGAATCCGGCGAGCACGTCGATGCCGTAAGCGTACATGGTGCGCACCGAATCGAGCACGTCCTCATGCGTGTTCTGGGTCTTGCGGGTCTCCTTGAGCGTTGCCGGATCCGGCGACTCGATGCCGACGAACACCCATCCGAAGCCGGCATCGCGCATGAGCTGCAGCAATTCGGCATCCTGCGCGAGGTTGATCGAGACCTCGGTGCCGAAGCGGAAGCGATAGTCATGCCTTGCCTGGTACTCGATCAGTCGCTTGAGAAGCGCCTTGGCGAGCTTGCGGTGTCCGATCAGGTTGTCGTCGACGAAAAAGACGTTTTTCGCATCGAGCGCCCGCAGCGCGTCGAGCTCGCGCTCGATCTGGTCGGGCCCCTTGGTGCGCGGCTTGCGACCGAACATGACGATGATGTCGCAGAACTCGCACTGGTAGGGGCAGCCGCGCGAGAATTGCAAGGTCGCGGTGGAGTAGCGCTCGAGGTTGAGGAGATCGAAGCGCGGTGTCGGCGAGTCGGAGAGCGCGACGACGCCCGTCTCGCGATACATCCCTCCCGCGCAGCCATTCTCGAAGTCTGCGCAGAAGCGCGGCCAAATGTACTCCGCTTCGCCTGCGACCACCGTGTCGGCCAGCAGCGTGTATCGCTCGGGACACAATGAAGCGAAGCTGCCGCCCGCGACCACGTAGTAGCCCTTGTCGTGGTAGTAGCGCAGGAGCTCGGCCTGCCGCTCGAATTGAACGCCCATTCCGCAGATGCCGATCAGGTCGGCCGCGGGGGATAGCGGCAGCGATTCGATGTTCTCGTCGACGATGCGCACCTCCCACGAAGGCGGGCACAACGCGGCGACCGTGGCGAGGCCGAGCGGCGGATTGATCGCCCGCTTCGCGGGCAGGATCTCGTCGACCGCCCACTTGAAGCTCCAGAAGCTCTCGGGGTACTTCGGATTGATGAGAAGGAGTCGCATTCGTATCTCTCGCGCTGCAGCGGCTGCGGAAGCGTACGCCCGCAACGAAATAGCGACGGCTTGCCAGGTTGATCCGGATCAATCTTTGTCAAAATTCCAACACTCGGGCAACTCGGGCAGTTGTTTGGCCACAAGATATTGAGCTAGCGTAGCCGCCTTGGCACAATAAGTTGTAGGCATAAGGAGGATCCATGTCCCGCGCTGCGCCCGGCGCTTCGGGCGTCCCGGCAATCGTAGTGAAACGCAGCGGGCAGAAGGCGCCGTTCGACTTGTCCAAGATCGAATGGGCTATCGCTCGTGCCGGCGCGGCGACCAAGGAACTCGACTCCGCCGCCGCCGGCCGGCTCGCGGAGGAAGTCGGACGAGTACTGGCCGAGCGTTTCGCCGATCGCGCGCCGCACATCGAGCAGATCCAGGACGCAGTCGAGCTCACCCTGCTTCGCGCAGGGCATCTGCGCACGGCGCGCGCATACATCGTCTATCGCGAGCAGCACGCGAAGCTGCGCAACGACCGCAAGACCATGGTCGACGTCGCCGCTTCGGTCAACGAATACTTGAACCAGGAAGACTGGCGAGTCAACGCCAACGCCAACCAGGGCTATTCGCTGGGCGGGTTGATCCTCAACGTTTCCGGCAAGGTCGTCGCCAACTACTGGCTCTCCCACGTCTACGCGCCGGAGATCGGCCACGCGCATCGCAATGCCGACGTGCACATCCACGATCTCGACATGCTTGCCGGCTACTGCGCCGGATGGTCGCTGCGGCAGTTGCTGCACGAAGGCTTGAACGGCGTGCCGGGGAAGGTCGAGGCCGCGCCGCCCAAGCACATGTCGAGCGCGGTCGGGCAGATCGTCAACTTCCTGGGCACGTTGCAGAACGAATGGGCCGGAGCGCAGGCCTTCTCGTCGTTCGACACCTACATGGCGCCCTACATCCGCAAGGACGCGATGAGCTATGCGGAAGTGAAGCAGTGCATCCAGGAGTTGATCTACAACCTGAACGTGCCGTCGCGCTGGGGGACCCAAACACCATTTACTAATCTTACGTTCGACTGGGTTTGCCCCGAAGACCTGCGCGAGCAGATTCCGGTGATCGGTGGCGAGGAGATGCCGTTCGCTTACGGGGATCTGCAGCCCGAGATGGACATGATCAACCGCGCATACATCGAGACGATGACGGCCGGTGACGCCCGGGGGCGCGTGTTCACCTTCCCCATCCCGACCTACAACGTCACCCGCGATTTCGACTGGGACCGTCCGAACGCCGAGGCGCTGTTCGCGATGACAGCCAAGTACGGGCTGCCGTACTTTCAGAACTTCATCAACTCGGAATTGAAGCCCAACATGATCCGGTCGATGTGCTGCAGGCTGCAACTCGACCTGCGCGAGCTCTTGAAGCGCGGCAACGGACTGTTCGGCTCGGCCGAGCAGACCGGGTCGGTCGGCGTGGTGACCATCAACTGCGCCCGCCTGGGCTACCTGTTCCGGGGCGACGCACTCGCGCTCTACCGCAGGTTGGATGAGGTCCTCGGCTACGCCCGCGACAGCCTGGAGGTCAAGCGCAAGGTGATCCAGCGGCACATCGACGGGGGACTTTTCCCCTACACCAAGCGCTATCTGGGCACGCTGCGCAACCACTTCTCGACCATCGGTGTGAACGGCGTGAACGAGATGATCCGCAACTTCACCGGCGACGCCGAGAACATCACGACCGCGGGCGGCCACGACTTCGCCGTGCGGCTGCTCGACCACATCCGCGAGCGCATCGTCGCCTTCCAGGAGGAGACCGGCCACATGTACAACCTCGAGGCGACGCCGGCCGAGGGGACCACCTATCGCTTCGCCAAGGAGGATCGCAAGCGCTTCCCCGACATCCTGCAGGCGGGCACACCGGAGATGCCGTACTACACCAACTCATCGCAGCTTCCGGTCGGCTTCACCGACGATCCCTTCGAGGCGTTGGAGCGGCAGGAAGAGCTGCAGAGGAAATACACCGGCGGCACCGTCCTGCATCTGTACATGAGCGAACGCATCTCTTCAGCCGCCGCGTGCAGGAAGCTTGTGCAGCGCGCGCTCACCCGCTTCGCTCTGCCGTATGTCACGGTGACCCCGACCTTCTCGATCTGCCCGAAACACGGCTATCTCGAGGGCGAGCACAAGTATTGCCCGAAATGCGATGACGAATTGATTGCGAAGAAACGCGAACAACTGGCGCCAGCCTGAACCGAAGGGAGGACCACGATGAACGACATGACCGACATTGCCCTGCTGCAGCAAGCGATCACGCTCGATGACTCCGAGCGCCAGCCGTGCGAGGTGTGGACGCGCGTCATGGGCTATCACCGCCCCGTGGCGTCGTTCAACATCGGCAAGAAGGGCGAGCATTACGAGCGCTGCTTCTTCCACGAATCGAGGGCGCGTCTTGACCACAGCGACTGAACGCGCCGCGGCTGCGCTTCGCGTCGGCGGCCTGACGCCGCTATCCGCGACCGATTGGCCGGGGGAGCTCTCGGCCGTCGTGTTTTGCCAGGGCTGTCCATGGCGATGCGCCTATTGCCACAATCCGCATCTGCTGCGAGCGAACGGCCCGACGGAAATCGCGTGGGACGACGTGCTCGCCTTCCTGCACAAGCGCGAAGGTCTTCTCGATGCCGTCGTCTTCTCCGGCGGCGAGCCGATTGCGCAGCGCGGGCTCCCCGACGCGATGCGCCAGGTCAAGGACATGGGTTTTCGCATCGGCCTGCACACGGCGGGCGCGTATCCGCAGCGGCTAAAGCAGGTGCTTCCGCTCATGGACTGGGTGGGCCTCGACGTCAAGGCCCCGTTCGAAGCTTACTCGTCGATCACCGGCATCCCGGGCAGCGGCGCTGACGCGCTGGCCAGCGCGAAGTTGATCATCGACAGCGGCGTGGCGTACGAATTCCGCACAACCGTTCACCCGCGCCAACTCGCGCCGCAGGCCGTGGAAGTTCTGGTCGACGAGCTGGCACGGCTGGGCACGCGTCATTACGCGCTGCAGGAATTTCGCGCCCAGGGTTGCAGGCATGCCGAGCTGACAGGAAAAGTCGTGCCGTCATTTTTGGACGAATCCTTCGGCGCTGGCATCGCGCCCCGCTTCGAATCGTTCCAATTGCGGCGCGCCGCCTGAGCGCGGCGCCGCCTGACGCAACGAGTAGATACCGCGGGCCACGCAAGCCTCCGCTATGCGCTAAGGCGGCCTACCTGATCCGACCCGACGTTTCTACACGCAGTCATCCAGCTTCAAGTTCACGCAGAGTTAATTTGGCTTCTCCCGGGTTCCTACCGGGGGCAAATCGCACAGTCGGCTAGGCGGCCGCCCCTCGCAAAGCCTCCGTATCGCCCGATACCGTCAAACGCGAGTCTTGCGGTCGACTTCTCCGATGCTCAAAGTCTTGACCTGGGTCAACAACGTCCCTGCAAAAGCATGCGCAAATTCTGCCAGTTGGCCCGTGGCAGCGGCCGAGCATCGACAACAGCAAGAGCGGCCCAAGACCCGATTGATGCGAGCGTGGTCGCACTGCGTGGCCATCAAAGGAGAAATCATGAGGAGTCTCAGCGACCGAGGCGAGCCAGCGCCGACGTCGCTTTTCGACGGGCGCCATTGGGCGTCCGACAACAAAGGAGCGCGCGATGTCCGAACTTTCCGTTAGCAAGATCGAAAAGAACCCGAAATACCGGGAGCTGGTGAGAGCCCGAGACGCGCTTGCGTGGACTCTCACCGTCCTGGTCCTGATCATCTATTTCGGATTTATCCTCCTGGTGGCTTTCGCGCCGGGGTTTCTCAGCCAACCCATCTCGGCGAACAGCGTCATCGCGGTCGGCATCCCGGTCGGGGTGGGTGTCATTCTCGCGTCGGTCATCCTGACGGGCATCTACGTCAGGCGTGCCAACAACACTTTCGATCCGCTCATTCACGAGATCATCCAGGAGGCCTCCAAATGAGACCCGCAAAGACCGTCCTCAAGGCGCTGCTCGCGGCGGGCGCGGTGCTCGCCGCCGAACTGGCGTTCGTGACCCGCGCCGTGGCGCAGGCTTCCCCGGCTCCGGAGGCGCCGCCGGTCAACTGGCACGCGGTCGTGATGTTCATCATCTTCGTCGCCATCACCCTGGTCATCACCTACTGGGCGGCCACGCGGACCAAGACGGCCACCGACTTCTACGCCGCCGGCCGCGGCGTCACCGGTTTCCAGAATGGACTGGCGATCGCCGGGGATTACATGTCGGCGGCCTCGTTCCTCGGGATCGCGTCGCTCGTCTACTTCAACGGCTTCTACGGCCTGATCTACTCGGTGGGTTGGCTGGTCGGCTGGCCGGTGATCTTGTTCCTGATCGCGGAGCGGCTGCGCAATCTCGGCAAGTTCACCTACGCCGACGTTGCTTCCTTCCGCCTGCGACAAGGGCCGGTGCGAACCATGGCGGCCATTGGCTCCATCGTCGTGGTGATCTGGTATCTGATCGGTCAGGCGGTTGGCGCGGGACAGTTGCTTCATACCCTCGTGCCTCAGATTTCATACAACGTATCGATCGTCATCATCGGGGCGCTGATCATCATCTATGTCACCTTCGGCGGGATGAAGGCCACGACCTGGGTGCAGATCATCAAGGCCGCTTTGCTCCTTGGCGGCGCCACGCTGATCGCGCTCCTCGTCATGGTTCATGAGGGGTTCAGCTTCGAGAAGCTGTTCTCCGACGCGGTTGCGGCGCATCCCAAGCACATGGAGATCATGCAGTCCATGGCGCCGATCGGAGCAAAGCCGAACGCGGTCGAGTCGATTTCCCTGGGCATGACGCTGATGTTCGGAACTGCTGGGCTCCCGCACATCCTCATGCGCTTCTTCACCGTGCCCGACGCCAAGGCCGCGCGCAAGTCGGTGCTGTACGGGACGTGCTTCATCGGCTACTTCTACATCCTGACCTTCATCATCGGCTTCGGCGCCATCGTGCTGGTGGCCGCCCGGCCCGAGTACGTCGTCGACGTCACGAAGAACGTGCTGAACCTGAAGGGCGGGAGCAGCATGGCGGCGGTGTACCTCTCGCACGCCGTCGGCGGCAACCTTTTCTTGGGCTTCATCTCCGCCGTGGCCTTTGCGACCATTCTGGCCGTGGTGTCGGGCTTGACGCTGGCCGGTGCGTCTGCGCTGTCGCATGACATCTACGCCAACGTCATCATGAAAGGCAAGTCGACCGAAGCGCAGGAGGTATGGGTCTCGAAGCTTTGCGTGATCGGCCTGGGCATCCTCGCCGTGATCTTGGGCATCCTGTTCGAGAAGCAGAACGTGGCCTATATCGTGGCGCTCACCTTCTCGGTGGCTGCCTGCGCGAACTTCCCGATCTTGGTCCTCGCCGTATTCTGGCGCGGGCTCACCACGCGCGGCGCGGTCCTTGGCGGCTACACGGGGATCTTCGGATCGATCATTCTGCTGATCATCGGGCCGACGGTATGGACCAAGGTGCTCGACATGGGACCGGCGATCTTCCCGTACGACTTCCCGACCTTCGTCGTGCTGCCGGCGGTGCTGATCGTCTCCTGGATCGCGTCGGTCACCGACAGATCTCCGCAGGCGGACAAGGAGCGGGCGGCGTTCGAACCACAGATGGTGCGCTCGGAGACCGGGCTAGGTGCAGAAGCGGCTGCTGCCCACTGAGACTGGTACGCGTTCCGTTGCACGGCCGCAGAGCGGGTCCCCTGCGGCCGTTTTTCTTAACGTGCGCGGATGAGCGCATGAGCCATTCGCGGCACCACGACGGTATTGCTTGCGCTCACGTTGACGATTCCTTAGGCTAACTGTTCCGCGCCTAAGACGCGGCATTCCTTCCCGATGCCCGCACGCGCCACCACGGCCGACGCGACGACGGAATTCCTCCGTCACTACGCCCCGTTCAATCGGATGAGCGAGAACTCGCTTGCGTTCCTCGCCGCGCACATCGAGCCGGCTGACTTTGCCAAAGATGCGGTCATCCTCGCGCCGCACATGGGGCCGCTTCGCCACCTGTATGTCGTGGAGAGCGGTCTCGTCGGCAGCCGTCCGAACAACGTGCAGGCCGATCCGGACCGCACTCTCGGCCCCGGCGAGCTGTTCCCGGTGGGCGCTCTATCGGCCGGGGGAGCGACGACCAAGATTTTTTGGGCGCTCGCCGACACGCGCTGCCATCGCCTTGGGCGGGACGCGTTCCTCGAGCTGCGCCAATCCTCACCGGAATTCGAGCGGTACTGCACGCAGGCGATCACGGAGACGCTCAAGCAATCGCTCGAGAGCCTCTACAGCCAGTACAGCCAGCGGGCTGCCGAACAGCAGCTGATGACGCGCACTCTGGCGGAACTCGTCCGCCACGTTCCGGTGGCGTGCCCCGCGCGCGCGACGCTGCGGAAGGCGGCCCAGGCCATGGCCGATGCCAAGGTGCGCACGATCATCGTGCAGGATGCCAACGAGGCCCCCGTTGGAATGTTCACGCTCGTCGACCTCCTGTGCCGAGTCGTCCTTCCGGGACTCTCTCTCGATACGCCGGTGTCCGACGTGATGACGGCCCCGATCGTGACACTCCCGGCGTCGGCGACGGCCGCGGATGCGATGCACGTCATGGCCGAACGCGGCATCCGCCAAGTGGTGGTCGTCGACCACGGCAGACCCGCAGGCGTGATCAACGAGCGCGACCTCTTCGCGTTGCAGCGCGTGTCGCTGCGCCAGGTCAACGAGGAATTGCACGCGGCGGACACAATCGACGCGCTGCGGCGCGCCGGCGAGGACATTCACCTCCTTACCCAGAACCTCCTGGCTCAGGGCGTCGGCGCCGAGACGCTGACACGGACCATCACTTCACTCAACGATGCGCTGTCGCGCCGGGCAATCGAGTTCGTTGCGCGCCAGCACGACCTCGCGGGCATCGACTGGTGCTGGCTGGCCCTTGGCAGCGAGGGCCGCGGCGAGCAAACTTTCGCGACGGATCAAGACAACGCGCTCCTGTTTGCCGCGTCCGGGGCGACCGAAGCATCTGCGGTGCGCGAAAGGCTTCTCCCATTCGCACGCGACGTCAACTCCGCCCTCGATGCGCTGGGATTTCCGCTGTGCACGGGTAACGTCATGGCGAGCAACGCCGACCTTTGCCGGTCGGTGGATGAATGGAAGGAGAAGTTTCTCGGCTGGATCCTGGAGCCGACGCCTTCCGCGCTGCTCAACGCGAACATCATCTTCGACTTTCGCCCGCTCTACGGCAATACGACGCTCTGTGATGCCCTTCGTGGGTGGCTGTTGGACCGCACGAAGGCGAGCCCGATGTTTCTGCGGTTCATGGTCGAGAACGCCCTGAACGTCGAGCCGCCGCTGGGGCTGATCCGAACCTTCGCCGTCGACGACAGTCCGGGCATCGAAGGTACGCTCGACCTCAAGGTGCGCGGTACGCGTCTGTTCGTGGACTGCGCACGGATTTTCGCTCTTGCGCACGGCATTGCCGACACCGGCACCGCTGCTCGGCTTCGGACCGCCGGTGCGCTCTTGCACGTGGAACCGCGCCACGTCGACGCGACCGTGGTGGCATTCCAGTTCCTGCAGCTCTTGCGCCTTCGCCAGCAGGACCAGCCGACCGTCGCCGGCAATCCAAACCGCCTCGACCCCAACGCGCTCAACGAGATCGACCAGCGGATGCTGAAGGAGGCGTTCCGCCAGGCGAAGCAGGTGCAGGAGCGGTTACGGGTCACCTATCGGCTTTGACGGCCGGGCTACCTCATCGTCGATCGGAAAACGAGGGCTCGCGAGCGATGCTGCGCCCGCCACCGGGGTGACCGAGACGCATCCGAAACGACGCGCGAGCCGCCGCAGGAGAACCGATGGGCAAGAGGATACTGATCGTCGACGATGAGCCGAACATCGTCATTTCGCTCGAGTTCCTGATGAAGCGCAAGGGGCACGAGGTCAAGGTCGTTTCCGACGGCCAGTCCGCGCTGACCGCCGTTGCCGAGTTCGCGCCCCACGTGATCCTGCTCGACGTGATGATACCGGTGTTGAGCGGATACGAGGTCTGCCAGCGTATTCGCGAGAATCCGGCGTGGGAGTCGATGAAGATCATCATGCTGACGGCCAAGGGCCGCGATGTCGACGTGACCAAGGGTTTGGCTGTCGGTGCCGACGCGTACGTAACCAAGCCGTTCTCGACGAGCGAACTGGTCGAGAAAGTCCAGACGATGGTAGGCGAGTAAACGTGTCCGATCGGATGCGCATCGGCATCGCGCTCGTTGCCGCGTGGGTCTTCGTCCTGGCAGCGATCGCCGCGACTGCGCTGCTCGTCGGTGCCGACCTCGGACAGCAAGAGCGTGGCGTGCTGGCTCAGATCCTCGAGACACGGGCGCCCCACGTGATGGTCGTCTCGCTGTTGCTGCTCGCCCCGCTCGCCTATGTCCTGCAGGTGCTGTTCCGGCGCTACGTGGAAGCGCCGCGGGCTCTGTCCGAGGACGCGCGCATCATCCTGTCGGCGAATCCCGCGCACCGCGCGCCGCTGCGTGGCTCCGCGGAGATGAAGAAGCTTGCCGCCGACGTCAACAGCATCGCGGAAGCGCGCACAGCCCTGCAGACGGAGGTCGAGCAGCGCATTGGCGAGGCGAACGCACGGCTTGTGGAGGAGCGCAACCGTCTTGCGGCGCTGATGTCGGAGCTTGCCCAGAGCGTTGTGGTCTGCAATATCGAGGGCCGCATCCTTCTCTACAACGCGCGAGCGAGTCGGCTGTTGCGCAAGCCATTCGAAGGCGAGGTGGGAGGCAGGGGGCCGAGCCTCGTAGGACTCGGGCGATCCGTGTTCGCGATTTTCGATCGCAACCTGATCATCCATGCGCTGGAGACGATCCACGACCGGCTGAGGCAGGATGCGCGAAGCCCGATCGCCCACTTCGTCACATCCGCGCCGTCGGGTGCACTCGTTCGCGTGCAGATGGCGCCCGTCCTCGGCGGCGACGAGGGTGCGGTCCGTTCAGGCATCAACGGCTTCGTGCTCCTTCTCGACGATATCACACGCCGTATCGAAGCCGGGCAGCGCCGCGATCTGCTGTTGCAGACGCTGACGCAGGGTACTCGCGCGTCACTCGGCAGCGTGCGAGCCGCAGTCGAAACGATCCTTGCTTTCCCCGGCATGTCGGGTGACGAACGGAATCGCTTCCTGGGCGTCATCGGCGACGAGGCGCGGCAGCTGACGGTGCGGCTGGACGCGACCGTTGGCGAGTTCGCGGACTCGCTGCGCACCGAGTGGCCGCTCGAGGAGATGCGCGGCGCGGACCTGATCGCGGCGGCGCGTCGCCGGATCGAGGCCAAGACCGGACTGCCGACCAAGCTCGAGGCGGTCGACGAAGCCCTGTGGTTGAAGGTCGACAGCTACTCGCTGCTGCAGGCGATTTCCTATCTGGCGAGCCGGCTCGCTGACGAGTTCCGCGTTCGCGAGCTGCGCTTCGGTCTCGCCGCTGAGGGCGCCCTGGCCCATCTCGACCTCATCTGGACAGGCGCACCGCTAGGGACCGAGACGACGATGGCGTGGCAGACCGACGCCATGGAGCTCGGCGGCGAGCCCTGTCCGCTCACGCTCAAGCAGATAGTCGAGCGGCACAACGGCGAGATCTGGTATCAGATCAGCAAGCCGCAGCAGCGGGAATTCTTCCGAATCGCCATCCCCGTCGCGAATCCGGAAGAGCCGCATTGGGCCGCGCCGGTACCGGGACGAGGTCGTCCCGAGTTCTATGATTTCGACCTGTTCCACCAGCCGGGACAAACGCCGGAACAGGATGATCGTCCGCTCGCCTCGCTAGCCTATACCGTATTCGACACCGAAACCACGGGCCTTTCACCGTCCGCCGGCGACGAAATCGTTTCCATTGGTGCCGTGCGAATCGTCAACGCCCGGCTGCTCGCGCATGAAGTGTTCGAGCAGCTCGTCGATCCCGGACGAGCGATGACGGCGGAAGCGAGTCGCATCACGGGAATCGACTCGACGATGCTTGTGGGCCAGCCGATAATCGCGAAGGTACTTCCCGCATTCCACGAGTTTTGCGCGGACACGGTGCTGATCGCGCACAATGCATCGTTTGACATGCGCTTCCTGCGACTCAAGGAGGAAGCAACCGGTGTCCGCTTCACGCAGCCGCTGCTTGACACGCTTCTGCTCTCAGCGGTCATCCATCCCGATATCGAATCGCACAGCCTCGAGGCGATAGCGGCGCGGATGGGCGTGAATCCGATCGGCCGCCACACGGCGCTGGGAGACGCCATCATGACGGGGGAGGTATTCCTCCGCATGCTGCCGCTGCTGGCCGAGCAGGGCATCCGGACGCTCGGCGAGGCACGGGCCGCTTCGGAGGACACCTACTACGCCAGACTAAGGTATTGACGAAGAGGCCAATTCCTGACTATCGAACGCCCAGTGCGAACGACTCTGTAGGGTGTTGTTTGCGGGCGTATTCCAGTCAGGACAGCTTTGGCGGTCGCCGGCTCTCCGGTCTCAGCCCGCCCTGCCGTCGATGCGCGGCCTCCAATACACTGGCGCGCACTTCGCGCTCCATGGGAGGATCGAGAGAGACCACAGGAGGATCGCAGCAGGCAGCCAGCCGCGACCGGGAATGATCTCGGCCGCGATGCGCGAAAGCGTCGCGAGCTGAAGCAACAGGAACAACCGCCATGTCCATGCGTCGGCAGCGAGGATGCGTCCCGAATGCCCGCAGGTCACGCGGGTGACCATCGCCATCAGCAGCGAAGTGCAGAATCCCATGGTCAGCGCGTGCAGCGGCGCCAATCCAAGAACGCCGTACCCGCTCAGGCCAAGCAGCGACTGCACTCCGAACAAGGTGAGCGCGATCGCGTACCAGACGAATCCAAGGTGCAGCATCGCCAGCAGCCGGTTCGCGAGTGATTGCACGATGCCCCAGCGCCAGACCAATAGCCAGAGGAATACGGCAGCGGGCAGATCGACCAGCCACGTCGAGTTGTCGGGACCGAAAGCCGCCAGCGCGCCATGCGCCGGCGCGGCGCCGACCATGATCGCCAGCACCCACCACGGCCGGAAGACGGCGATCTGCGGCAGTACGCCGGCAGTGAAGAAGGGGATCATGCGATGGCACACCGTCGCGAAGACCGGTATGAGGAAGCACCACACGCCCACATCGCACACCCACGTATGCGTGCGACTGCCGAACAACGCGAATGCGAGCACGGTGCTTGCGCCGGCGACGAGGGCGGCGAGAACCAGCGTCGCGTGAACCTTATCGGGTGCGCGACTTGCGCCCAGCAAACGCAGGAATAACGAGCACAACCACAGCCACGCGAGAGCATAGAGCGCCGCGGCGGCGCGCATGAGGGTCGCGTCGACGAGCTGCGCAAGAACCAGCGCGATGCCGCTCGCAGCCGCGATAAGCGCAGCAGGACGCCACTTTGCCGATTGCGGCGTATCGACGTTGAGCCAGCGCGGTCCGGCGGTGAAGAGAAAGCCGAACATGAACATCGGCAGAAAGCCGTCGATCATCAGCAGCGCATGCACTGCCGTGTCCGGCACCGTGCCGGGCAGCGCCGCCCAGCCAGGAATCGCGCGCGCAGCCTGAACAGCCAGCCACCACAATGATGCGAGGCCGAGCTGGATCATCCCCGCCAGGAAGAAAAAGCGGTGCGGCACGGCGCCAAGAAGCTGCCACGCGCTCGCGTCCTCGGTTGCAGCGGCGTCGTTCATTGGCTGAGATCGTTCGAATGCAACGCGCGGTTCGCGCTCATCAGCACGAGGAGGAGCAGCGCGGCGCAGGCGTTGTGGGCGACGACCAGCGCCAGCGGGAAGCTCGCCAGCACCGCCGTCGCACCGAGCGCGGGTTGCAAGACCAGCAACACGGCGAGGATCGCTCCGGTGCGCCGCGCGTTTCCGCCGGCTCCTAGCAATGAAGGCATGATGACAACGCCGAGCGCGGCGACGATGAGCGCTCCCACACGATGCGTCCAATGCAGCGCCGCCAGAGCCGGAGGGCGCAGCATCTCGCCGTTCGCGCCGGACGGAGGGCCGTGGGTGAGATCGAGGGCGTCGAGCAGCGCACCCTGTGGCCAGTCGGCGCCGCAGCCGGGGAATGCCGGACAGGCAAGCGCGGCAAATTTGGCGCTGACCAGAGCTCCGAGCGCGATCTGTGCAACGACGGCAAACAGCGTCAGCGCAGCCGCGAGCTTGAGCAGCGCCGACGACTTCTCCGGCAGTCGAGCCGCGGGCAGCGTCGAGAGTCGCAGCCACCACAGAAGTGCCAACAACGCGAACCCGCCGCCCAGGTTGGAAAGCGTCACCCGCAGCGAGGGCATCGCGTCTGTTGATGCCGGAAGCGTGCTGCCGAGCCCGGCAAGAAAGAGCGCGACGGCGAGCGCGGCAATCGTGATTGCTACCTGGCGCTTCGGCCACGGGCGCTGCGCGACGCCGACGAGCAGCGCGGCGAGCAGCACGATGCCGACCGCGCTCGCGGCGATGCGATGCGTGAGGCGCGCACCGCTCATTCCGGCGGTCGCCGCGGCGTGTGCGTCGACGCGGCCGTAGCACGCTGGCCAGTCGCTGCAGGAAAGCCCCGCTTGTGTCAGCCGCAGATACGCGCTCGTCACGACGACGATTAGCATCAGCGCCGCGCCCGCGGTAGCCAGCAGTCGCAGCAACCGCCGCACCGATTCGCGCTCGCCCTGCGGCGAGCCGAGCCTCAAGTCAACGTCTGCGGGCACGCCAGATCGCCTGCAATACTACGAACACGAAGAGCACGCCGCCGGCCACCGCGACCAGCCCACCCAGCCCCATCAAGCCCATGCCGACAATCTCCTCGGTCGTGTGCAATACCTGCTCGCCGCCAGCGACCTTGCGCTGCACGCCGTAGCCGCCCGACCAGACGAGACCGGCGATGTGCAGCAACTGGCCTGCGCCGTAGAGGTACGGTTGCAGCGTGGCCAATCGCACCGCGGGACGCGCGAAGCCGAGCGAAGGCAGGAGCTGATATGCGAGCCCCATCAGCGCAACGGTAACGCCGACGATGCAGCCGTGGTAGTGCGCGGGAATCTTCACGTTGCTGCCGTGGATCATGAAGCCGATCAGGCCGCCGACGCCGAACAGCACGATCGAAGTGACGACCGCCGCTCGCAATGGACGCAACTCGCTTTCGATGCGGCCTTGGCGAAACAACGCCCACAGCACCGCCAGCGCCACCGGTGGAATCGCCAGGCCGCCGCCGAACTGCATGATCCAGGTGAGCAGTCGATGATGCTCGACCGAGCCGACGTCGTAGGCTAGGTAGATCACCGGGGTGATGAACACTGCGACGAGACCGATACCGAAGAGCAGCGCCGTCACGCGGGGCGTGAGTGGCACGCGTGCGCCGATGGCTTCGGCGAGGAGCAGCCAGGCGACGAGCATCAGTAGTGTCCAAGTGAATTGCAGCACGTGGCCGCCGCCCCAGAACAGCAGCTCGTAATACGCCGCCGGGCCAAGCGAGGCGGGAACCGCATAGTAGGACCAACCGAATGCAATCAGCGCGACCGCTGCGGACACGAGCGAAGCGTTGAGGCCGAAGCGCAGGGCGCCCGCACCGTCGATGCGTATGCCGACCAGCGGCACCGTCGCCATCGCCCGCAGCACGAGCAGTGCAACTCCGCCAGCGAAGACGACGAGTCCGGTGAGGAACCAAGGGTCGCGCAGCACGGGAATGTAGTTCGCCATCACCGGACGGCCTTGGCCGAAGAATGGCGCGAGCGCGATCGCCGCGGTGCCGGCGGCCGCGAGCCCGAACGCGACCCACGCCACGCCCATCGCGCGTGACGTGCTGTTGACAGTCCACAGCACACCGGCGAAAGCGAGAAACCACACCAGCACCGACAAGTCGACATGGGCGACCAGCGCGACGCGGAAGAAGTCGGTGCCGGGGAAGACGCTTTGCAAGCCCGGCGTGCGGGAGGCCACCAGCAGGACCGACAGGACGCCGGCGGTGATCAACGCCACAAGGCCTAGTGCCAGCCAGGCGTTGGCAAGGGCGCGGCGCGCATCGGTTGCCACCGCGAGCGTGTATCCGGGCCGTGCTTGACCCGTTGCGCGCGTGAACGCCAGAGGCGCCAGCAGTGAGCGCGAGCGCGCGGGTCGAGGCGTGAGGCTTCCGTTCAAGTCAGCCATGCGCGACCTCTGCTCGCTTCGGCCGAACGTGGCCTGCGCCGGCTGCGATCGGCAACGTGGCGAGCGCGGCACGGAAGCGCACTAGCTCCGCGGACAATGCCTCCGCGTCGGTTGGTCCGGCCCAGGCGATGCGCACTCGCTCGATCGGCACGGCCGGGCGCAGATGCGGCTCGCGCGCTGCCGCCAGGCGTTCCTCGATCCAGCGGTTGCCCAGGCGGAATTCGCAGTCCCCGTAGCGGCAACCGGTGACGAGCACGCCGTCGATGCCGGCGCGAAGTGCATACTCGACGAACGACGGCGGTAGCATGCCCGTGCAGATCAGCTTGAGCGCGGCAGTGTCCGATGCGGCTAGGCTTCCGATGTCGGTGCCGCTGTCGCAGCCGAACACGACGATCCGGGTGTCGCCCTTGAGCGAGGCGATCGCGCGCTCGAGTTCGAGGCGCAGCGCGTCGATCGGCTGCTGCGGCATGTCGATGCCGGTGACGAGCGCCTCCACGCTGCGGAACGGCGTCGACGACGGGCACGCGCCCGCGCATATCCCGCACCCCGCGCACAGATCGGCATCGACGATCGCCTGACGCGGCAGGGACTTCGAGTCGGTGCGCGGTTGCAGCGTCACCGCGGCGTACGGACAGTCCGCGAAGCAGCGGCCACAGCCGTTGCAATTGGCGAGATCGACGCGCGCCGCGAGCGGCCGCGGCAGCGGCGGGAGCCACGGCAGCAGCGCGAGCAAGACCGTTGCGCCTCCTATGAGCACCCACAGCGCGCCCGCCGACGCGGCATAGAGCAACGGATGAATGCCGAGGTATAGCCAGTCGAGATCGAGCGCCGCCGGTGCGGTTGCCAGATCGGCCGGCGCGCCGCTGAGCGCCGGCCTGGAGATCGCCAGCACGAGCAAGGCGATGAGAAATCCGAGCGCGATCGCTTGCGGAGGATTCGTCTGCGGCCGGCTGATGCGCTGGATGTGCACCCACATGCCGGTCAGCAGCAGCAGCGGGATGCCGATGTGAAGAAAGATGAGCAGCGAGAAGAACCGGTCGGTCACGCTCTCGCCGGCAATGAAGTTGCGAACCAACGGCTCGCCGAAGAATGGCAGCCAGTCGAGCCATTCCGCAGTCGCGATCAGGCTGAACTGCGCTAGCCGGTCCCACACCAGCCAGTAGCCGCCGATGCCCGACAAGTAGAGCAGCCACAGCAGCGGAAGTCCGGAAAGCCAGGAAAACCAGCGGAAGCCGCGGGCGTGTCCGGCGATCCACTCGCGCGCGAGATGCGCCAGCACGATCACCACCAAAGCGTCGGAGGCATAGCGGTGCAGGCTGCGCGCGATGCCACCGAGTGGCCACGCGTTCTGCGTGATGCGCTCGACCGACGCATAGGCGCCGGAGACGCTGGTGTCGAAGGCCGCGTAGACACAGATGCCTGTCGCGGCGACGATCCAGAAACACCAGAAACAAAGGGCTCCCAGATGCCGCCACGGATTCAGGCGCTGCCCGAACGCGAGGTCGAACGCCCGTTCAACGTGCTGCAGAGCGCGGTGCAGCGCCGGCCAGATGCCTCCCTCACCCCTGCCCCTCTCCCGGAGGGAGAGGGGTTCTGACTTTCGCCTCTCCCCCTGGGAGAGGCCGACGCGGGGCAGCGCGGCGGGTGAGGGAAGACGCATCATTTGAAAGCCTAGCTCCGGAACACGAATTTGCCAGTCTGGCCGTCGAAGTCGATGACCAGAACGTGACCGGGCTTCAACTCGACCGTCACATCGCCAGCGCGGTTGAACTCGCCGCTGGGCACGTCGGAAAGCCGTGCGCCGATGCGATGCGTTCCTGCAGGCACCGGCGCGCGGCGATACACGGTCGATGCGCCGTCCTTCGCCAGTCCGGAAGGCGCCGCGAGAACGTGGAACAGCGGTTGGTCGTCGAGCACGATTTCGACCCTCACCGGAACCCGCTCGCGCGGGCACACTGTCTGCGCGCGCATGTTCGGCGCGAGCTTGGCGAGCTCCTCGGGCGTGCGCTCGCGGCACGCTTCCTTGCGCTCGCCGGCGTGGCTGAAGGAGAGCTTGATCAGCGCCTCATCCGCGGGCAGATGCTCGTATCTGGGCGCGGTCGAGAAGTAGCCGATCACCGCGACGAAAGCCGCGTAGAGCACCGCCTGGGCGAGGTAGCGCAGAGCCTTAGGCATGTCCGCTGCCGCCTCCGCCTCCGAGGCTCACCAGCACCGCATGCTCTCCCTGCCGCGCAACGTGCGGTGCGAGCTTGAACGCGTCGGAGAAACAGTCGTCCTGCGACAACCCGTGCTCGGCGAACGCCGGGTGCGCGGCTTCGACCATGCCGGCAGAGCCGCACGCGTAGAGCTGGTACGCCGAAAGGTCCGGATAGTCCTCGATGATCGCCCCGTGCACGAGGCCGGTGCGCCCGGTCCAGCGATCCTCGGGCTTGGGCTCGGAGAGCACCGGCACGAAGCTGAAGTTGGGATGCTCGGTTGCCCACTGCCTGGGCAGGTCGGGCAGATACAGGTCCTTGAGCGAGCGCACGCCCCAGTAGAGGATCATCTTGCGCTTCATCCCGATGTGGAAGGCGTGCTCGAGCATGCTCTTCACCGGGGCGAAACCCGTCGCGCCCGCGACGAAGATCATCGGCTTCGCGCTGTCCTCGCGCAGGAAGAAGGAGCCGAGCGGCCCCTCGAAGTCCACGATGTCGCCGACCTTCATTGTGGTGAAGACGTGGGTCGTGAACTTGCCGCCAGGAATGTGGCGGATCTGCAGCTCGAGCGGGCCCCGCTCGTGCGGCGCCGTGGCGAAAGAGAAGCTGCGCTTTTCTCCATCCGGCAGCAGGATGTTGATGTACTGGCCTGCGTAGTAGCGGAGCTCTTCCTCGCCAAGGAGCTTCATGTGCACGCGCATCACATCGTCGGTGAGTCGATCGAGCGACACGATCTGCGCGCGATGGCGCTTGACGGCGATGCCGCCCAGCGGCGCGGCTGGCACGTACTCCAGCTCGACGTCGGAAAGCGGTGTCGCGCAGCAGGCGAGCGCTTGACCGGCAGCCCTTTCTTCGCTGCTGAGCATCTCGTTCTGGTAGATGCCGTAATCGACCTTGCCGTAGGCGATCGTGCATTTGCACTTGCCGCAGCCGCCGTTGCGGCAATCGAAGGGAAAGGCGATGCCGTCGCGAAGCGCCGACTCGAGCAGCGTCTCGCCCTCGCGCGCGGCGACGATGCGGTTGTCGGGCCGGATCATCAGGTGGAATGCGCCCTTGTGGTGGCGTAGCTTCGGCGGCAGCCACGGCAGAACAAAAAACAAGGCAGTCGCACTGCCGACGAGAAGCCAGACCTCGCCCACCGACCATCTATAGAACAGCGGGAAGATCGGCAGGTAGAACCAGTCGAGCTCGAGCGTCGTGGGCGCGACCGCCAGGTTCGCGGGGCCCTGGCTCAATGCCGGCTTCACAAGCGAGAGAACGACCAGCGACGCGGTGAGCCAAGCCATGAGCGGCCGAGGCGGGTTGGTCTTGGCGGCGGGTACCCGCTGCGTGTGAATCCAGAGCAGCGCCAGCACGCCCAGCGGCAGGCCGATGTGCATGAACGAGAACAGCGAGAACAGCCGGTCGTTCACCGCGCCTTCGAAGATGAAATTGCGGATGAGCGCCCCGTTGAAGATCGGCAGCCAGTCGAGCCACTCGGCGGTGCCGACGGTTACGAACTGCGCCAGGCGATCCCACGGCAGCATGTAGCCGTTGATTCCGGAGACGTAGACGAGCCACAGCAGAACGACTCCGGAGACCCAGGAGAACCAGCGGAAGCTGCGGTAGTGGTCGAAGAAGAAGTGCCGCCCGAGGTGCAGCAGCATGGACAGCACCATGCCGTCGGAGGCGTAGCGATGAAGGCTACGCATCACTCCGCCGACATAGCGCTGCTCGAGCGTGAGTTGCTCGACCGAGGCGTAGGCTTCCTCGACGCCGGTCTTGAAAAAGATGTACAGATAGAGGCCGCTTATGAGCACGATCCAGAACAGGAAGAAGCTGATCTGCCCGAGGTGATAGAGCGGATTGTTCTCCTCGCCGAAAGCGTGGTTGAACAAGCGCTCGACGCGCAGGAACAGCCACTGGCCTGCGAGCTGGATGAGCTTCAGCATCGGCTGGAGGCGGTCCGGGGCGTTGCGGAGCAGCGTCGAGCGCGGAAAACAAAGGATCCGGCGGACGGCCGAGGCAATGCACCTCCGCCGGACGGCAGAAAGGCAACCATGTCCATGATCCTAGCGACGCCGCCAGGACTGCGGAATGATCTGTATCAAACCGAGCCGCGCAACCTCTGCGGCCTCCTAACACGGTAAGCGCGATCGCTGCGCCGCGTGTCGGCCGGCGAGCCGACTCGCGGTCGCTCGACCCCGCTCACGCTGCGAGCGGGGCGACCGGCGAGGCGGAGCAGGATTCCGCGAGCGACGGCGAGCGGATGCGACCTGAGACTGGCGCGCGGGACGACGACGTCACGCCTCGCATTCATGCGACCGGACCGGGGTCCCCTCTCGCTGCTCGCGGCGCTGCTTGCGCCACTCGTGGGTCAGGTAGTAGGCGATGCCGCCGAGGATCGACAGGCCGGCGAAGATCTCGATGAACAAGGCGTAGTTGAGCCTGTACCTGCCGGTAAGCGGGTCGTACACCGTGCACAGGATGCGCACCCGGTCGATCAGGGCGGACAAGTTTTGCTGAGGCGCCGGAGCCCCGGTAAGGAGCTCCCTCAGCGGAGCTACGAGCATCGGCAGCTCGAAGGATTCGCCGTAAACCTGCCGGAAGACGCGCCCGTTGGCGTCGACGATCGTGACCTGTGTCAGGTGGTCGAAGCCGCTCGACGTCGGCGCGTAGACGAAGCCGAAGTCGCGCGCGAGGCTCGCGACATCGCCTGCAGCGGGGGAAAGGAACATCCAGTGCGGCAGATCGGCGCCGTGCTTGCGCGCGAAAGTCCGCATCGCCTGCGGGCTGTCGAAGGGGAGGTTGAACCCGATGGTGACCGCGTTGAACGATTCCGTTCCGAGAGTGCTCTGCGCTTCACGCAACGCCTTGCCGAGAAACCTTATGGTCGTCGGGCAAACCTGAGTGCAACCGGTGTAGACGAAATTGACCAGCAGCGGCTTGCCGCGGTAGTCGGCGAGCCGCGCTTGCTTTCCATCGGTGTCGGTGAGCGTGTGATCGCCGATGGTCTGACCGATCACCGCTTGGCTCGTCTTGAGCGCCTGATCGAGATCAAGCGGCTCGGCTCTGAGCGGCGGCGAAGCGAGCATGACCGAGCAGAGCCAAGTCATTCCGACCCCGGACGCGATCCGGGGGAGGAATCTGCTGCTGCGACTGCTCAAGGGGCGCTCGGACAGCAGATTCGTCGCATTCGCTCCTCGGAATGACAGTGCCTTGCGCGGCGAGCTGTCAGACGAACAGCCTGGCATCGGCGATCGCCGCGGTGAGGAGCAGCGTGAGCTGCGCGAGCGACGCATGGAAGTTGGCCATCGCGGTTCGTCGACAGGGCTCGCGCACGAGCTTCGCGCTCATCACCAGGAAGCACCCGCCGCCTCCGACCGCGGCGGCGAGATAGAGCCAGGAAAGGCCGTAGAACGCGGGAACAATCGACGCCAGCACCAGCAGCACTGCACTCGCAAGGATCGCGCGCGCCGCCTTCGAATCCCCGACGACCACCGGGAGCATGGGCACGCCTGCCGCTTCATAGTCCTTGCGATAGGCGATGGCGAGGCTCCAGAAGTGCGGCGGCGTCCACAGGAACAGCACGACAGCCAGCCACAAAGGCACCGCATCGAGGTGTTCCGGCGCGACGGCCGCTGCTCCGGCCAGGACCGCGAAGCTGCCGGCAAGTCCTCCAATCACGATGTTGAGCCAGGTGCGGCGCTTGAGCCATACCGTGTACACGACGCCGTAGACGAAAGCACCCAGGAACGTGTACAGGGCGGCAAGCGCATTGGTCGCCAGCGCGGCCACGACGGCCGAGCCGGCGCACATCAGCGCGATCAGCGCGAGCCACGCGGGTGAAGCCTCGAGCCTCCCGGTGACGAACGGCCGGGCGCGCGTGCGTGCCATTCGTGCGTCGATGTCGCGCTCGACATACTGGTTGAACGCGCCTGCCGCGGCCGATGAAACGACCACGGCCAGCGCGAGCAGGGCGACGCGCCACGATGCCAGCGTTGCGCCCGGCGTGACCGCCAGGCCGGCAAGCGCGGTGAAGCCGATCACCAGCCCGATGCGCAGCTTGAACAGGTCGAACACAAGCGCAAACCGCCGGCGCATAGCGACTTAACCCCTCTCCCAGCGGGAGAGGGGCAGGGGTGAGGGAAGGAACGCGCCAACCAACGCCCGGCGGTTCATTACGACAACGGCCACACCGTCGACAGGTACTTCCAGTTCACGAAGTAGTAGAGCACGAACGCGACCAGGAAGACCATCGCCAGCGTGAACGTCCCCGGCGCGACGAACCCGCCCAACCCGATGCCGCCGTGGCCTGTGATCGCCGCAGCGACCGGCTGGGTAGGCGGCGGAGCAGCGCGGCCTTCGCGCACGCTCACCGGCTTGAAGTCCGGGGTCTGGATCTTCTTGCCGAAGAACACGCTGCCCACCGTGATCAGCAGATAGATCACGCCTCCGAGGATCGCGGCCAGCCCTGCGAGCGCCATGAGCCCAAGCATCAGGTTGGCGGTGCCTGGCCACTCGAATGCGAGCGCATTGCCAGCGGCGGTGAAGTCCCAGTTCCGGCGCGGCACGCCGAGCGTTCCCGCGCCCATCATGAACAGCGCGAACACGCTCATGCCGATCCCGAACAGGTACGGTTGCCACTTGGCTAGTCCCGGGAACATCAACTCGCGGCGGAACAGTACCGGGATCAGGAAGTACGTCATGGCCATGAAGGCGAGCGTCGTGCCGACCACTACTGTTGCGTGGAAGTGTCCCGGCACGTACATCGTGTTATGGATGATCAGATTCAACTGCTCCGTTCCCATCATCACGCCCGAGATGCCTCCGAGGAAGCCGAATCCGATCAGCGAGATGAACATGCCCGAGAACACCGGGTTGCCCCATGGCGCCTTGCGCAGCCACTCGAAGAGCCCTTTATTGAGACCCTTCTGCCGCTGCGCGACCTCGATCGAGCCCGGCACGGTAAGCCCGTGCACCATCGACGCGAGCACCGCGAGATACATCGCGTAGCTCGTGTTGAAGATCTTCCAGTTCGACGTGAGCCCCGGGTCGGCCAACAGGTGATGCGCGCTGGCGAGCTGCAGGAACAGGATGTAGAGCAGGAACGCCGTGCGGGAGACCTTCTCCGACATCGGCTTGGCGCCGAAGGCGATGGCGGCGATCGCGTACCAGATCGCCACGTGCGCCGAGACGTTGATCTGCTGCGAGCTGTGCCCGAACGCCCACCACACGGTACGGTACATCAGCGAATCGATGTAGTTGATCAATCCCAGCGACCAGAGGAAGGTCGGGATCAGGATGATCGCGCCCGAAGCGATGGTGAACACGGCGATGATCGCCGCGGTCACCGCGCCGAAGGTCACGACCGGGATCGAGCCGTTATAGGTCCTCTCGTTGCGCCCGACGACCAGCGTGCCGAAGAAGACGAACAGCGCGATCAGCGCGCCCACCGCGAACAGAATCAACCCCAGATAGAACGCGGGGTGCGCCTGCATCGGGGCGTAGGAGGTGAACATCACCGAGGAATCGCCGCGGAACACCGCCACGTTGTTGATCAGCGCTCCGACGATCATCAGCCAGAACGCGGCCCACGCCCAACGCGGCGTCGCCAGTCGGCACCTCAAGAGCACCGAGCCGGCGAAGTAGAGCACGGCGATCTCGAAGAAGATGATCCAGAACACCAGCATGTCGAGGCCGTGCGCGGTCAGCACCAGGTAGAACCAGTCGGCCGGCAGCAAGTGCACGGCGGGCCAGCGAGTGAGCGTCACCAGCAGCGCCAGCACGCCGCCGACCAGCAGCGACACCACGCCCGCCACCGCGTTCCAGCGAATGAGCTTTTCCGCCGGTTCGTGGAACACCAGTCCGGTCGTCGGGCAAGTCCGGAAGTTGCGGTTGATCGCCATCGCGAGCTCCCTATTTCTTGACGACGTACAGGCGGCTCACCATCGTTGAATGGTTGATGCCGCAGTACTCGTTGCAGATGATTCCGTAGGTGCCGGCCTTGGTGGGCGTCACCGTGATCACGTGCTCGTAGCCCGGGTGGACCTCGACGTTGATGTTCTCGGGCTGCAGCGAGAATCCGTGCAGCCAGTCCATCGACGCGAGGTGCAGGCGGTAGGTCTTGCCTTCCTCGAGCTCGAGCATCGGCCACCACTGCCACAGCCGGGCGATCAGGTAGACATCGCCGCCCGCTGGGGGATGCACCACCGGGACCTTGAGGTCCGTCTCCGTGCGCACGGTGTACTTGTCGACCATCTCCTGCGTCTTTTGCGAGTGGCGCTCGGGAGTCGTCCGGTACGCTTCGTTGGACAGGTTCTGCTTACCGTAGACGTGCCAGTACGGCATCATGAAGAACATCACCAGGCACCAGATGAAAGCAATTGCGATCCAGGTGCCTTCGACCCGGTCCAGCGGCTGCTTCCACCAGACGCGACTGGGCGGTGGTTGAATGGCGCTCATTGCAGGGTCTCCCTCGAGTTCTCAACTAGACTCATCGGCGTATCGACCGGACGACGGCCTCCTCGTTCTGACCCGGCTACCTGAACGGTTTCATGTCGGCCGCCTGGCCTTCTCGCGGGTCGCCCCCATGCGCTCGCGCACGGGGACCCACTCCGCCGCTCGAAGTCCTACTTCGCGATCGGTATGCCGACGATTTCCATCACGCCCCAGATGACGTACAGCACCGTCGGCATGGCGATGCCGAGGAACAGCAACAGGAAGGGGTTGTCGAGCAGTTGCTGCATCGCGGGAATCGGTTCGTCGAGATCGTTGTCCTCGCGGGGGGTCACGGTGCTCATCGTCTGGCTCCTCGAAACAGGAAAAAGCTCGCCGGCGTGCCGGCAAAGCCCGCAGCCGCGCTGGTCGCTGGTAGCGGCCATGCGCGGATCGCGTGAGGCGAATCTAGGCGCGCAGGGGCGGTTTGCAATTGATACGAATCAAGAAAAAAAGACCCGGTCCCGCCGCCAAAGGCGATTGCTGCCGTCGGTGTGGCAAAATCTCGCCGATGGAAATCGCGGAACGCTCAGCGGTCGCCCAGGCGCGAACCGCCGCGACTGAACACCCGCACGGCCGGTCGGCAGACGCGCGCGCGGTCGCGACGTGGCTGCTCGTTTGTTGCGCGCTGCTGTTCGCGATGGTCGTGGTCGGCGGCGTCACCCGGCTCACCCACTCGGGCCTGTCGATCACCGAGTGGCAGCCGATCGTGGGGACGCTGCCGCCGTTGAGCGACGCGCAATGGGCCGAGGCCTTCGGCAAATACCAGGCGACTCCGGAATACAGCCAGGTCAACCGCGGGATGAGCCTCGAGGCATTCAAGGGCATCTTCTGGTGGGAATACTTCCACCGCCTGCTCGGGCGAGCGATCGGCGCCGCATTCCTCCTGCCGCTGCTGTGGTTCATTGCCCGGCGCAGGATTCCGCCGGGCCTCGCGCCCAAGCTCATCGGAATCTTCCTGCTGGGTGGCCTCCAGGGGGCGATGGGCTGGTACATGGTGCAGAGCGGGCTCATCGACGATCCGCGCGTCTCTCACTTCCGTCTGACCGCCCACTTGGGGCTCGCCTTCGTGATCTTCGCGGCGATGTTCTGGACCGCGCTGTCGCTGCTCGATCCGGCGCCTGCGTCCGATGCCGATGCCAGGCCGCTGCGGCGTTACGCGTGCGCTTTGGTTGCTCTCGTATTTGTGATGGCGTTGAGCGGAGCGCTGGTCGCGGGCATTCGTGCGGGCTTTGCCTACAACACCTTTCCGCTGATGAACGGTCTTGTGGTGCCACCGGAAATCCTGATGATCGACCCGTGGTACCTGAACTTCTTCAACAACATGGCCACCGTGCAGTTCGATCACCGGCTGCTCGCCTGGGCGCTGGCGCTGCTCGTCCCCGTGTTCTGGTGGCGGGTTCGCGCGACTGCGGTGGTTTCGCGGCGAGCGCGCATCGGCGCAGGCCTTCTGTTCGCGATGCTCGCCGTGCAGGTGACGCTCGGGATCTGCACGCTGCTGCTGGTCGTGCCCTTGCCGCTCGCCGCCGCCCATCAGGCGGGCGCGCTGCTTCTCTTCGCCGCTTCGCTCAACGCCGCGCACGCGCTGCGCTGACGCTGCCCGCCGGCGGACTCCGATCGCCAACGCCATCGACGCCCGCGCTCGGGCGCTTGATGCGCATCAAGGCGCGCGCAAGGCGATGGCGAAAAGAATGCGCGGGTGAATGCAGGGAACGCATCATCGGCGTGAACACCGCGACGGACACGATCGAGATCGACGTGCGCGGACTCGAGCCGCCGGAGCCGCTGGTGCGGGTGCTCTCTTCGCTCGAGGCGCTTCCACCGGGTGCTTCGCTGCTCCTGAAGATCGACTGTCGGCCGCTTCCGCTGTACCGGATTCTCGATCGCGACGGCTATGTCTACGAAGAGCAACCGGGCACGGAGTCGCTGCTGGAAATCACCATTCGCGCACGCAGCAAGGCATGACCCAGGCCGACGCCCAGGGACGGCGCAAGGCGTCGCCGCAGCCGATTGAGAAAACCGGGCGCCGCCTGCCGCAGGCGCTCGGCAGCGAGGGAGCGTGCAAGCTGTTGGGCTCGATGCTCGATGACGGCGCACCGGCGCGCGAGATCGCGACGCTGCTTCGCGCACACCGCCTTGAGGCGGACAAGACCGCCGAGCTTGCAGGGTTCGTGCACGCGATCAACGCGCGTATCGCCCGCATCGACGCGTCTCCGGACCGGCCGCGCCCCGTCGTGTTGCCGACTTACGGCGGCGTGGGACGACAGGCCAATCTGACTGCGCTGCTCGCGCTTCTGCTCCGCCGCTACGGGGTGCCCGTCCTGCTGCACGGGACACTGGACGCCGACCGTCACTTCGGCCGCGTCGCGACCGCTGCCATTCTGCGCGAGCTCGGCATCGACCCCGCATCGTCAGTGCCGCAGGCGCGGGAAATGCTGGCGAAGGAAGAACTCGCCTTCGTGCCGATCGCCGTCCTCGCCCCAGCGTTTGGCGTGCTATTCAACGTGAATCAATCGACGGGCAGCACCACGACTATGCTGGCCAGGCTCATCGATCCGTTCCGTGGTGCCGGCTTTCGTATCGTCAGCGTGCCGCGGCCGGAAGATCTTTCGCTCATGCACGCCTTCCTTCGTGACACGCTCGCCGACGCGTTGCTCCTGCGCGGCACCGAGGGAGAGCCGTTCGCAGATCCGCGCCGCCAGCCGCAACTCGAGTGGTTCGATCGTGGGATTGGCAATGTGCTGTTCGACGCCGAGTCGAGGCGCAAGTCGTCGCAGGCCGGTCCGGCGGGCGCCGCCGACGCGGCTGCGACCGCCGCATGGACCGCCGCGGCACTAGCTGGAACGGCCCCGATTCCGCAGTCGATCCTGAACCAGCTCGCGTGCTGCCTGCACGCGACGCGGCGCGCTCCCACGGGATAGATCAGCCGTTAGCCGTGGCGCTGTGGCGTCTCGCGGCGGGCGTGAACCACGCAAGCGAGTCCTGCATTCGCACGACCTCTCCCACGATAATCAGCGTCGGGGGCTCGAGGCCGGCGGCTTTCGCGCACGCCGGAAGCGTCGAAACCGTCGCGCTCACGACGCGCTGGCGCGAAGTCGTCCCGTGCTGCACGATTGCTGCCGGCGTGCCCGGCGACAAGCCGTGCGCGACCAGCTCGCGGCACAACGTCGGCAGCCCGGCGAGACCCATGTAGACGACCAGTGTCTGTCTGGGGCGGGCCAGCGCGGCCCAGTCGAGATTCATCGTCCCGTCCTTGAGATGGCCGGTGACGAACACGCACGCCTGCGCGAAGTCGCGGTGGGTGAGCGGGATGCCGGTGTATGCCGCCACGCCGCTGGCCGCAGTGATGCCGGGGACGATTTCGAAGGCGATCCCGCTGGCGGCGAGAGTCTCGATCTCCTCTCCGCCACGTCCGAAGATGAATGGATCGCCGCCTTTGAGGCGAACGACGCGCTTGCCTTCACGGGCGAGCCGCACCAGCAGCGCGCTGATCTCCTGCTGCGGGAGCGTGTGGCGGCTGCTAGCCTTGCCTACGTAGATGCGCTGCGACCGGGGAGCCACCAGAGACAGGATTTCCGGCGCCACCAGCCGGTCGTAGACGACGGCGTCGGCGCGCTGGATCAGTTTGAGCGCCTTAAGCGTCAAAAGCTCCGGGTCTCCCGGGCCTGCGCCGACCAGCGCGACGCTTCCCGGCCTTCCGCCGCGTGCGGAGGGCGCGAAGGCGTGCACATCGCCACGCTGCCGCGCATTTACCGGTATTCGTGCGTCCATGCGCCGCCTCCCGCCGGGTGTCTTGCCAGGGAGTGTAGTGGGCTTGAGGCTTGCAATCCTTAAGATCGATCAAGGAAGGCAAGCGGTCGATGGCGGATCCTCTGCCCGAGCACGAGGGAGAAGTTCGGCACAGACTTCGTCACTAGCGAGGAGTAGACACGTGAGCAAGACGACATTCGCGCTGGCCCGGACCACGTTGGTTTTCGCCGCGCTGCCGCTGGCAATAACTGCCGCGTGGGCGCAGGACAAGAAGGACGAGCCGCATCCGCCCGGCCCGGAGATGAGCTACCAGGCGGGAGGCTCGCCGCTGGCCCAGGAGGACATGCACCAGGACATCAATCCCAAAGCGCCGGCGATGACCAAAGCGGAGTTCGACAAGGGCCGGCAGATCTACTTCGAGCGCTGCGCCGGCTGCCACGGCGTGCTGCGCAAGGGTGCGACCGGCAAGCCGCTTACCCCCGACATCACCCTCAATAAGGGCACGGAATATCTCAAGGTGTTCATCGGCTACGGCTCTCCCGCAGGGATGCCCAACTGGGGCAGCTCCGGTCAGCTTACCGATGCCGAGGTCGACATGATGGCGCGCTACATCCAGCAGACGCCCCCCACGCCGCCCGAGTTCGGCATGAAGGAAATGCAGGCGTCGTGGAAGGAGCTGATCCCCGCCGCGCAGCGCCCGAAGAAGAAGATGAACAATTACAACATCGACAACATCTTCTCCGTCACGCTGCGCGACTCCGGGCAGGTGGCGCTGATCGACGGCGACACCAAGAAGATCATCAACATCGTTCCGACCGGCTACGCGGTGCATATCTCGCGGCTGTCCGCTTCGGGACGCTACCTCTACGTGATCGGGCGCGACGCCAAGATCAACCTGATCGATCTCTGGCTGCCGAAGCCCGACAATGTCGCCGAGATCAAGATCGGCTTGGAGGCGCGGTCGGTCGAGACGTCGAAGTACAAGGGTTACGAGGACAAGTACGCCATTGCCGGCTCGTACTGGCCGCCGCAGTTCGTGATCATGGAGGGCGATTCGCTCAAGCCGCTGAAGATCGTGTCGACGCGCGGCATGACGGTCGATCCGCAGGAATACCACCCCGAGCCACGCGTGGCCTCGATCGTGGCTTCGCATTTCCACCCGGAATTCATCGTCAATTCCAAGGAGACCGGCAAGATCAACCTGGTGAACTACGAGGACCTGAAGAACCTCAAAGTCACCAGCATCGACTCAGCGCGCTTCCTGCACGACGGCGGGTTCGATTCCACAGGGCGTTACTTCCTGGTCGCCGCCAACGCTTCCAACAAAATCGCGGTGGTCGACACCAAGGACGACAAGCTCGCTGCGCTGATCGACGTGGGCAAGACGCCGCACCCGGGTCGTGGCGCCAACTTCGTCGATCCCAAGTTCGGGCCGGTATGGGCGACCGGTCACCTGGGCGACGAGTCGATATCGGTGATCGGCACCGATCCACTCAAGCACAAGGACAACGCGTGGAAGGCGGTGCGCACGCTCAAGGGTCAGGGCGGAGGGTCGCTGTTCATCAAGACTCACCCGCATTCGAAAAACCTGTGGGTCGACACCGCGCTCAATCCCGATCCCAAGATCAGCCAGTCGGTCGCGGTGTACGACATCAACAACCTCGACAAGGGCTACGAGGTGATTCCGATCGCCGACTGGGCGGACATCGGCGAAGGAGCCAAGCGCGTCGTGCAGCCGGAGTACAACAAGGCGGGCGACGAAGTGTGGTTTTCGATCTGGAATGCCAAGAACCAGCAATCGGCGATTGTGGTCGTGGACGACAAGACTCGCAAGCTCAAGACAGTGATCAAGGATGCCAACCTGATCACGCCGACCGGCAAGTTCAACGTCTACAACACGCAGCACGACATCTACTAGGAGCCAGCGATGAAAACGCTAGGCATTGCGCTGGTAACGATCGTCCTTGCCGGACTGGGCTTCGCTCTTCCTGTCGCAGCGGCGGACGAGACCAAGCTCGCCACCGACAAGGGCTGCACCGCGTGTCACGCCGTCGACAAGAAGGTGATCGGTCCCGCATACAAGGATGTCGCCAAGAAATACAAAGGCGACGCCAAGGCGCCGGACATGCTCGCGCAGAAGGTGATTAAGGGCGGGCAGGGCGTCTGGGGTCCGATCCCCATGCCTCCGAACAAGGTGAGCGACGACGAGGCCAAGAAGCTGGTGGCATGGATTCTGTCGCTGTAAGCAGTGATTACGTCATTGCCGCCCCCGATCCAGGCACTCGGGGGCAGGCTTCAGCGGGAATCGAGCGACTTTCAACGAACGCCACTGGGTCCCCGCTTGCGCGGGGACGACGCACTTCGATCCTGTCGGTACTTACCTGGGTGGCCGCGGCTATCGCGCTTGGCGTGCCGCCGGCGAAGGCCGATGAAAGCAGCGAGCCGCCGCAATCGCGTCAGCGCGAGTTGCTCCGGCTGTTGAGGCAAGACTGCGGCTCCTGCCACGGCCTGCGCCTGACCGGCGGTCTCGGTCCGGCGCTCACGCCGCAAGCGCTCAAAGACAAGCCGGCAGGAAGCCTGACCGCGACCATCATGTCCGGCCGGCCGGGTACGGCGATGCCGCCGTGGCGGCCATTTTTCTCCGAGGCAGAAGCGGAGTGGCTGGTCGCCCGAATGCGCGAGGGCGCAACCGATGCGCCTTGACGCGCGCTCGTCGGAACCGAACCCCTCTCCCCCTGGGAGAGGGGAAGGGGTGAGGGAAAATCGCCGCTGGAGCGGCTGGCGTGCTGCATGCGCGCTGCTCGCTCCGATGCTGATCTGCGGTTGCGCTAGCCCGCCACCGCGCGGCACCGGCGATCTCGGCGTGATCATCGAGCGCGAATCGGGGCGCGTGCTGATCGTCGAGAATAGCGGGGCGACACGTCTGGGCGCGGTCGAGGGCCTCGGCGATCTCTCGCACGCCTCGGTCGTCTACTCGCGCGATGGCCGCTACGCCTATGTGTTCGGCCGCGACGGAGGCTTGACCAAGGTCGACTTGATCACGCGCTCGATCGCCAAGCGAATGATGCAGGCCGGCAACTCCATCGGCGGCGCCATCTCGCAGGACGGTCGCCTGGTGGCAGCGCAGAACTACACCCCGGGCGGGGTCAAGGTCTTCCGCGCCGATACCCTCGAGCTCGTCGCCGACATTCCCGCCACCTACGGTCCAAACGGCGAGCGCGCGAAAGTCGTTGGCCTCGCCGACGCGCCGGGCAACCGCTTCGTGTTCAGCCTGTTCGAGGCGGGAGAAATCTGGGTCGCCGACTTGTCCGACCCGTCGCGGCCCAAGATCGAACGATTCCGCAACGTCGGCGCTCACCCCTACGATGGGCTCATCACGCCGGACGGCCGCTACTACATCGCCGGGCTGTTCGGCGAGGACGGGCTTGCGCTCGTCGACCTGTGGCACACCGAGCGCGGCGCGCGGCGCATCCTCGATGGCTACGGCAAAGGCGAGCAGAAGCTTCCCGTGTACAAGATGCCGCACCTGCGCGGCTGGGCGATCGCGGGCGACACGGCGTACCTGCCGGCCGTGGGCCGCCACGAAGTGCTCGTGGTCGACACGCGCGATTGGCAACAAGTGGCGCGCGTAGCCGTTGCCGGGCAGCCGGTGTTCGCCATCGCCCGGCCGGACGGTCGCCAGGTGTGGGTGAACTTCGCGTTTCCCGACAACGGCAAGGTGCAGGTGATCGACACCGAAACACGCCGAGTCGTGCAGACGCTCTCGCCGGGGCAGGCGATCCTGCATCTGGAATTCACGCCGCGCGGCGAGGCGGTGTGGATCTCGGCGCGCGACGACGACCGCGTGCTCGTCTACGACACCGCGACCTACGCGCGCGTGGCCGAGCTCGCCGTGGCCAATCCCAGCGGCATCTTTTTCACCAGCCGCGCCGCGCGCATCGGATTCTGATGGCTGCGGCGACGAATTTTGTTCATGCTCCCGGCGGTACCCACGGACCCCACTCGACCGTCGTAGGCGCGAATCGCGTTGCCCGACTCGGCGAACCGAGATTGCTGCGCCGATTGCTCGATGAGTTTCAACGCGATTTTCCACTGACGCCGGGCCCCTTTGCCGCGATCGCGCGTTCGCTTGGCACGACCGAAGCCTGGGTACTGGCGACGCTCTCGCGATTGGTCGACGAAGGAAGCGTGAGCCGCGTCGGCGCGGTGTTCCGGCCGGGCAGCGTGGGTGCAAGCACGCTGGCTGCGATGGCGGTGGCCGAGGAGCGCCTGCCGGCGGTGGCAGAGCTGGTGAGCGCACATCCCGAGGTCAACCACAACTACGAGCGCGAGCACCGCCTCAATCTCTGGTTCGTGGTGACCGCAGCCGACGAGGCGCGCGTGATCGACGTGTTGGCAGCGATCGAGCGCGAAACGCTGCTCGAGGTGATTCCGCTACCTTTGATGTGCGACTACCACATCGACCTGGGCTTCGGCCTCGACGGATGCAGGCGCCGCGACACCGGGGAACCTCTCGCGGGCGACGCAGGCAGGATCGCGTTCGATGTCCGCGATCGGGCGCTGCTCGGCGCGCTGCAGGAAGGGCTGCCCTTGGTGCCACGCCCGTACGCGTCGCTCGCGCGATGCGCTGGCTGGCGCGGGCTGCATCCGGAACGCGACGTGCTCCAGCGGCTCCGGACTTGGATCGAGTGCGGTGCGATCAAGCGCTTCGGCGTGATCGTGCGCCATCGCGCACTGGGCTTTGTGGCCAATGCCATGTGCGCGTGGGATGTACCTGCCTGGGATACTGACCGCCTTGGCCGGCTGCTGGCACGCGAGCCGGTCGTGACACTTTGCTACCACCGCGCCCGCGCCGGAGAAGCGTGGCGCTACAACCTGTTCTGCATGATCCACGGTCGTGACCGCAACACCGTCGACGAACAGCTCGCGACACTATCGCATCGTCATGGCCTCGATGCCTACCCGCATGCGGTGCTGTTCTCCCGGCGCGCCTTCAAGCAGCGCGGCGCGCGCTACGTCGAGCCGGCGGAGGTTGCGCATGGATGAGCTTGATCGCCGCATCGTCAATACGCTGCAGGGGGAATTCCCCGTGTGCGAACGGCCGTTCCGCGCTGCTGCGGAGGAACTTGGCACGACCGAGGTTGAGCTCATGCACCGCATCGGGAGCCTGCTCGGCGACGGCACATTGACCCGCTTCGGCCCGCTGTTCGACGTCGAGCGCATGGGAGGCGCATTCGTGCTGGCGGCGATGGCGGTGCCCGCCGAGCGCTTCGATGAAGTCGTGGCTGTGGTGAATGCGCTGCCGGAGGTCGCGCACAACTACGCACGCGAGCACTCGCTCAACCTGTGGTTCGTGCTGGCGACGGAGACGCAAGAGGGGATCGAGAGTGCAATTCGTGCGATCGAAAAGAAGACGGGCTTCGACGTATTGGCGTTCCCCAAGGAGCGTGAATACTTCGTGGAGCTGAAGCTCACCGCCTGAACTGAAAGCATCGTGAATATGAATGGCATCGCCGCACCCTCACCCCCCGGCCCCTCTCCCGGAAGCGGGCGAGGGGAGGTTCGTGGTGCAAATGGGCTGCCGCCCACTTGCACGAAGCTCAGGAACTGATGAACGATACCGTCCATCGGGGAGTTCTCGCCGAGATCGACCGCGAGATCGTGCGCGCGACGCAGGGCGGTTTGCCGCTGGTTGCGCGCCCGTACCATGCGGTCGCCCACGCCATCGGCATCGCGCCGGAGCTCGTAATCAACCGCATCGAGACGATGCTCGCCGAGGGGCGGATCCGCCGCATCGGCGTCGTGCCCAATCACTATGCGCTGGGGTATCGCGCCAACGGCATGAGCGTGTGGGACGTCGCCGACGACCGCGTCGACGAGCTTGGCCTCCGAGTCGGTGCGCTGGATTGCGTGAGCCACTGCTATCGCCGGCCGCGACACTTGCCGCAATGGCGCTACAACCTCTTCGCCATGGTGCACGGGCGTGACCGCGACGAGGTCGGGATCAAGGTCGGGCGCGTCGCCGCCATTCTCGGCGACGCCGCGAAGGCGCACGACGTGCTGTACAGCACCCGCATCCTGAAGAAGACCGGATTGCGCCTTGGTAACGCTGCGCCAAAGAGAACCCCTCTCCCGCCGGGAGAGGGGCAAGGGTGAGGGAAGAACCATGTTCCGCATCACTCAATACTTGCAGGAGGTGAGGAATCCGACGCCGATCGGATCCAAGCGCGTGCCGCTTGGTCCGGTCGTCATCTGGAACCTGATCCGCCGCTGCAACCTGGCGTGCCAACATTGCTATTCGATCTCTGCCGACATCGATTTTCCCGGCGAGCTCTCCACGGCCGAGATCTACTCGACCATGGACGACTTGAAAGCCTTCGGCGTGCCGGTGCTGATCCTGTCCGGAGGCGAGCCGCTGCTGCACCCGGAGATCTTCGCGATCTCCAGCCGCGCCAAGGCGCTGGGCTTCTACGTGGGCCTGTCGACCAACGGCACGCTGATCGATCGCTCGCTGTTGCCGCGGATTGCGGCCATTGGATACGACTATGTCGGCGTGAGCCTCGACGGCATGCGCGCGACGCACGATCGGTTCCGGCACAAAGCGGGTGCGTACGATGCGTCGCTCGCCGCGGTGCGGCTGCTGCGCGGCGCAGGCATCAAGGTGGGACTGCGCTTCACGCTGACGCAGGACAACGCCCACGACCTGCCGGCGCTCCTCGATCTCCTCGACGCGGAAGCGATCGACAAGTTCTACCTGTCGCATCTCAACTATGGCGGCCGCGGCAACATCAACCGCAAGACCGACGCTATATTCCAGACCACTCGCCGGGCGATGGACTTGCTCTTCGACGCCTGCTGGCGCCACCTCGAGGCTGGGACACCGAAGGAATTCGTCAGCGGCAACAACGACGCCGACGGCGTGTACCTGCTCCAATGGGTGCGAGAACGCTATCCGCAGCGCGAATCGCATCTGCGCGCCAAGCTTTCGCAGTGGGGCGGCAACTCCTCTGGCGTGAACATCGCCAACATCGACAACCTCGGCAACGTCCACCCGGACACCTTCTGGTGGGACTACACGCTGGGCAACGTCAAGGAGCGACGCTTTTCCGACATCTGGAGCGACACCTCGGACCCGCTCATGGCGGGACTGAAGCGTCAGCCGCGTGCGGTCAAGGGCCGCTGCGGAGAATGCCGATATTTCGACATCTGCGGCGGCAACACCCGCGTGCGCGCCTGGCAACTCAGCGGCGATCCCTGGGCCGAGGACCCGGCGTGCTATCTGGACGATGACGAGCTAGGCATCGCGCCCGGACGCGAACGAGTCGCGGTGAAGCCGTACATTCGCGTTCATCGCGCAGTTGCTGCCGAATGAGTGTGTCCGTGGGTGCGAAACAGCAGATTCCTCGGCCAGAAACCCGGCCTCGGAATGACATGAGTGTCTTGTCATCACGAGGTGCGTTAGCGCCGAGGGATCTGGTGTTGTCTCGCCTGGGACGCGCCGTTCGATGGGCCGCGTATATCGTGGTTGCGCTGCTGCTCGTCGTTACCGCGGGCACCGCGGCGGCGCAACCGATAGACGCGGCGAAGCTCTATGGCACGTACTGCGCGAGCTGCCACGGTGTCGATCGACTCGGTGGGACCGCTCCTGCGCTGTTGCCCGAGAACCTGGCGCGTCTACGCAAGCCGGATGCCGTTGACACCATCGGCAAGGGTCGGCTCGCAACGCAGATGCCGGGATTCGCCGAGAAGCTTTCCGCCGATGACATCCGTGCGCTGGTCGATTATGTTTACGCGCCGCCGGCCACGAGCCCAGTGTGGGGCGTCGCGCAGATCGAGGCCTCGCGCGTCGAGTACGTCAAGGCGGGAAGCCTGCCGGACAAGCCGACGTTCACAGCCGATCCGCAGAATCTATTCGTGGTCGTCGAGACCGGCGACCATCACGCGACAATCCTCGACGGCGACACCTTCGAGCCGATCAAGCGATTCGCCACCCGCTTCGCACTGCACGGCGGCCCGAAATTCTCAGCCGATGGACGTTATGTGTACTTCGCGTCGCGCGACGGGTGGATTTCCAAGTACGACATCTGGAATCTCACGCTCGTCGCCGAGGTGCGCGCCGGCATCAACACGCGCAACCTGGCGGTGTCCTCCGACGGCCGCTATGTGCTGGTCGGCAACTACCTTCCGCACACGCTCGTCGCGCTGGATGCCCGCGATCTCACTCTGGTGAAGGTGATCGCTGCGGTCGACTCCGGCGGCAGAAGCTCGCGCGTGTCCGCGGTCTACGATGCCGCGCCTCGCGAGAGCTTCATCGTCGCGCTGAAAGACATTCCCGAAGTGTGGGAGCTGCCCTATGGCGGCAAGACCGGGCCAGTATACCAGGGGCTTGTTCACGACTACCGCATGCGCGAAGGCCTCGCCGCGGCGGGGCCGCTGCCGGTGCGCCGCATCGCGTTGGACGACGTGCTCGACGACTTCTTTTTCGATCCCGCCTACGACCACTTGATCGGCGCAGCGCGCGATGGGCATACCGGGCAGGTGGTGAACCTCAACGTGCGGCGCAAGATCGCCGAGGTCGAGCTGCCCGGACTGCCGCACCTGGGCTCGGGCATCACCTGGGAGTGGAATGGCCGGCCAGTGCTGGCCACTCCCAATCTCAAGGAAGGCCTGGTCACGGTCATCGACATGAAGACTTGGAAGACCGTGGCGCAGGTGAAGACCGCGGGGCCGGGTTTCTTCCTGCGAAGCCACGAGAACACGCCCTATGCCTGGGTCGACGCGTTCAACAGCTCGAGCAAGGACGTGCTGCAGTTGATCGACAAGCGCTCGCTCGAGATCGTGGCGACGCTCAAGCCCGCGCCGGGCAAGACGCTCGCGCACGTCGAATTTACCCGCGACGGACGCTACGCGCTGGCGAGTCTGTGGGAAATGGACGGTGCGCTGATCGTCTACGACGCCGCGACATGGCGGGAGATGAAGCGCGTTCCCATGGTCAAGCCGTCGGGAAAGTACAACGTCTACAACAAGACGACCCGCTCTGCTGGGACCAGCCACTGAAGGTGTCCGTCATTCCGAGGAGAGCTAGCGACGAGGAATCCGCTGTTCGGATACTGGTGATGCTGGAACAGCAGATCCCTCCCTCCGGTCGGGATGACAAGACCCGCCTGGAACAGGTGCCGTGCTCAGCCCGTAAACGCCTTGAGCCTCGCCGCATCGAGGATAGTCACCGCACGACCGTCGACGCTGATCAGTCCCGCTTCTGTGAGGTCGTGGAGGATGCGCGAGAAATGCTCAGGCGTGAGATTGAGCCGAGAGGCGACTACGGCTTTCGATGTCGGGAACGTCACGACGTAAGGCGCGTTGGTCGCTGCCTGGCTCTCGTCCTGCCGTGACAGATAGCCGATCACCCGCTGTGTCCCCGAATGCAGCGAGTACGACTCGACATCGTTGATCAATCCGTGCAGGCGGCGCGAAAGTCCCGCGAGCATCTTGCGCGCGAGCTTCGGATTGCGCTCGAGTTCCGCGAATAGCGCTTCCTTGGAAACGTGCATCAGCATCGAGTCGGCGAGCGCCTGCGCCATCACCACGTAGGGCTTTTCCATGAACATGAGCGCTTCGCCGAACGAAAACCCGGGGCCCACGATTTCAACGACCTTCTCGTTGCCCTGCGGAGAGATGAACGCCAGCTTGACCTGACCGTAGATCACCAGGTGGAAGCCGACGCACGGATCGCCCTTGTTGAACAGGATCTCTCCGCGCGGAACGTGCAGTTCGGTTGTGCCGGCGGCGATGCGATCGATCTCGTCCGCGGCGAGCTCCCTGAACAATGGCAGGCTCGACAGAAACGCCTGGGTCTTGATCTTGGGGTTGGGCACAGGGCGCTGGCTGCGCGTCGGCGTGGCGGGCGGCTGCTAGTACCGTTCCAACTCGTCGTATCTGTGGACTGGGCAGCTCGTTGGCGTGGCGCAGCGAAGTCCGCTCATTGTCGGGGATAGTTGGAACGGCACAAGGTTAGCACAGCGCACGCTGGCGCTCGACGCGACGAGGTCTCCATTTGCTTTAAGCGCCGACTCGGGCGATCATACCCAGTTCGAATCCGGAGCAGTGCCATGACCGAAGCCAACAAGCTCGACGAACCTCTGAGCGATGCCGACTATGACGAGCTCGAGGTTTTCCTCGGCTCCAACGCCGTCCCGCAGGATTGCATGGACCTCGAGATGCTCGACGGCTTCCTTACCGCGGTCGTCAGCGGACCTGAGCTGATCCAGCCCTCGGAATGGCTTCCGGTCGTCTGGAGCGACAGCCAGCGCACGGTCACCCCGGTGTTCCAGAACAACGAGCAGGCGGAGCGGATCCTGTCGCTGGTGCTGCGCCTGCAGCAGAGCATACGGCGCACGCTCGCCGAATCGCCGACGCGCTTCAAGCCGCTTCTGTATCACGCCGAGCAGACGCTGCGCGAGGATCGCGGCCCGCCCGAGGCGAGCGCGTGGTGCGAGGGCTACATGACCGGCGTGCTGCTGCGCGAAGAGGGGTGGGAACCGTTGTATTCCGAAGACGCGACCCGCGACTGGATGCTGCCGGTCGAGGCGTTGGCCTACGGCGACCACGATCCCGAATATCTCGACTGGGTCGACACCGAGGAGAAGCGCCAGGACATGATCGACGAGCTGCCGATCGCCGCGGTGCTGATATTCCGCTACTGGCAGGACAAGATGCGCCCCGAGTCGTCGAACCGCGCCGAGCGCCGCGCGCAGCGGCGCGAAGTGTCACGCAAGGGCCGCCAGCGGTTGCATTAGCGGCCCGAGCAGCGAAGCAGGGGCCTCCAGCACTGCTGCGCGCGAGGCGGCGACTCGTCGTCGGCCCTTGCGCCCGGCTCGGGTCGCATCCGCTCGCTACCGCTCGCGGAATCCTGCTCCGCCTCGCCGGTCGCCCCGCTTGAGCGGGGATGCGAGCGACCGCGAGTGGCCGCGGCGGCCGACGCGATGAGCTCACACCATATTGTGGGCGCTCAAGGAGGCTGCGGCCCGAGCAGCGAGCTGACGTCACGGCCGCGGACGCTCGCGCTGCAAGGTCGCCGCGAGCCTGGCGAACCGCTTCGCCGAGGGCCAACGCTCCACTGCGAGCGCTAACTTGCGCCGCCAGTTGGGATGCGACTCGACGGTTGCGGGCAGGTTCGCCTGGTCGCGCACGCCGATCACGTCTTCGAGTTGCACGAGCATGAGCTGCGCGGGTGTTCGCGCCAGAAACGCGTGCACTGCAAGAGCGAGCGCGCTTGTCATCGATGAAATCGAGGCCGGATCGGTGCCGATTCCCTCCGGCAGGAGCGCTTCGCGTTCGAGCGCCCGCAGCAGGCGGGAGCGATCCCCGGCGCGGGCGGCGATTTGGCTGTCACGCACCGTGTGATCGGGAAACAGGCCGAGCCTCGAGCGCAACTCGAGATCGCGGCCCTGCCACCACCCGGCGAGCGTCGGCAGGTCGTGACTGCTGGCGGCGACGACCGCCTGCTGGACATACGCTGCCGGCGGCTTGAACTCGCCCGAGGGTTCGCGCTCGAACAGCAGCAACCGGGTCGACAGCATTCCTACACGCGCGAGCGCCGCGCGCAACTCGTCGGGCACCGTGCCCAAATCCTCGCCGACGATCACGCAGCGGTGACGCTGGCTCTCCAGCGCCAGGATGCCGAGCAGATCGTCGAATGGATAGTGGACATACGCGCCGTCGGCGGCCTTTGCGCCGGCGGGAACCCAGAACAGTCGCTTGAGACCCATGACGTGGTCGACACGAAGCGCGGCGGCGTGACGCATGTTGGCTCGCAGCATCGCAATAAACGGCGCGTACTCGACTTCGCGCAAGCGCTCGGGGATGAGCGGCGGCAAGCCCCAGGCCTGTCCCTGAAGGTTGAACTCGTCGGGAGGGGCGCCCACGCTCGCTTTGACCGCGTAGCTCTCCTGGTTGGACCACGCCTCGGCTCCGCTGGCGTCGATCGACACCGCCAAATCGGCGTAGAGGCCGATTGGGACGCTACGCTCGCGCAAGCCGCGAGCGACGGCGTCGAGTTGCAGCGCCGCTTGCCATTGCAAGTACTGGTAATACTCGACGCGCTCGCGATGCTCGGCGGCGAAGCGCTCGACTTCGGCGGAGTCCGGGCGGCGAAACGCCTCCGGCCACGCTTGCCATCCATGGATCGAAGCGTCGTCGCGAAAGAACTGTTCCTGCAGCGCTTCGAACAGCGCGTGCTGCCTCAACGCGTTGCCGCCGTCGGCGCAGAACGCACGGAACGCGGTGGCGCGCGCGTCGCCTGCGTGAAGGTGTGCTCTGCGAAACCAGCCATACGCGAGCGCCAGCGCGCGGGCCTTGAGCTCGGCTACCCTCGGGTAGTCGACGAGCGCGGTCGCGCGGACTCGCGCGAGAGCCCCTTGGAACTCCTGCGACGCGAAGAGCGAGCGAGCTTCCGCCGACTCGCGAAAATCGTCGATCGCCTCGACGTCGAGATACAGAGCGTTGAGGAACAGCCGGCTCGACGGGCTGTAAGGGCTTGCGTGCGCGGGATTGTGCGGAAACAGCGCGTGCAGCGGATTGATGGCCACCAGCGCTGCGCCGCGCGCGGTCCACTGCTCCGCCAGCGTCTTGAGGTCGGTGAAATCGCCGATTCCCCAGTTGCGCTGCGAGCGCAGCCCGTAGAGCTGTACCGCTGGGCCCCAGACCCGGCCGCCGTCGCGCAGCGCGTCCGGGCAGTAGCACGATGGCGGCACGACGATGAGCAGAGTCTTGCCGATCGCCGTTTCGCCCCGGACGACAGTAAGCCGGTGATAGCCGACCGGCGGCACGTGCGTAAGCGCGAGGTCGCGCGAAACGCGCGCCGGGTTGGTGGCGCTCGCGTGCGCTTGCTCCTGCACGGCCATGGGGTCGAACTTTCCTTCGTGCTCGGAACCGTCTTCCTGCACAAGGCGCCAGCCCAGGCTCTCGACGGCCTCCCCGGCAGAGAGGTTAAGCCGGAGCGCGACCTGCTCTCCCCCGCGCACGACCAGCGCCGGGGCGATCGTTCGCTGCGCTCGCGCCTGCTCGAACGCGGCCAAGGCTTGCCCCGCATCGGATTCGCTTGCCGCAGCGACGTTCATCGCGGCGAGCAGCGCGCGCAGCGTGCCTTCCGATGCGCGATGGCGCGCTCCCCAGATATCGTCGTATTCCAGAGCGACGCCGAGCGCTTCGGCGAGCCGTTCCAGGTTGCTCATCGAGCTGCGGCAAGCGTGCACAGCACCGAATACGGCAGAAGCAGGTGCTCGCCGGCACAGGCGCCTTCGTGATCGGTCGCGTAGATCACCTCGCCCTCCTGTTGCACGCGATGGGGGAGGACGGCGCCGAAGTTGGCGATGAGGCGAAGGATCGAGCCGTCTCCGAGCGTCCAGCTCGCGCAAAGCACCTCGTCGCGCTCGACCGCGCACGTTCCCGAGGGCGGCATCCCGGCGAGCCGAGGCACGATGTGCGTTCTGCGCAGCCCAAGGCACCGACGGTAGAAGGCGAGCCATTCGTCGTGAGGCGAAGCGAGAAGCTCGTGCCAATCGAGCCGGCTGCGCTGGAAGGTCGCCGGATCGCTCGGATCGGGAATCGCCTCGATGGTCCCCGGATCGCAACAGCGCAGGGAGCGGGCGAATTCCTCCCGCCGTCCGCGTGCGACAGCCTCGGCGAGATCGGGGCCGAAGTCACAGAAAAAGAGGAAAGGCGTGCTGGCGGCGAATTCTTCGCCCATGAACAGCAGCGGTCGCGAGGGCGCAAGCAGTACGCAAGCGACGGCCGCGCGCAGCGCGGGCGGGTTGGCCAAGTGGGCGATGCGCTCGCCGAAGGCGCGATTGCCCACCTGATCATGCGTTTGCAGGAAACAGACGAAGGCCGACGGCGGCAGATGCACCGATGGCTCTCCGCGCATCGCACCGCCGCGATAGCGCGACGGCTCGCCCTGATAGGCGAAGCCTTCTGCCAGGCAGCGTGCGGCGTGGCGTAGCGGCGCATCGGAGTAATCGGCGTAATAACCGTCGGTCTCCCCCGTCAGCACCACGTGCATGGCGTGGTGCAGGTCGTCGTTCCATTGCGCCGTCGCATGCAGCGGCCGATGCTGTGCGTCGCGGCCCAGCAGATGCGCCTCGTTGCGGTCGTTCTCCAAGACGATGTGCACGTGCCGGTGCGCGCCAGGTCCCTCGCGCACTCTCGCCGCCAGCTCGGTGACGATGTCCGGCGAGGAGTCGTCGACAATCCGGTCGATCGCATCCAGCCGCAGGCCGTCGAAGGCGTATTCCTCCAGCCAATACAGCGCGTTGTGGATGAAAAAGTCGCGCACCGTGCGGCTGCGCGCACCGTCGAAATTGAGCGCCGTGCCCCACGGTGTCTGATGTTCGGGATTGAAGAACTGCGGCGCGTACAAGCCGAGGTAGTTGCCATCGGGGCCGAAATGGTTGTAAACGACGTCGAGCAGCACCATGAGCCCGTGCGTGTGCGCTGAGTCGATCAGGCGCTTGAGATCCGCCACGCCACCGTAGGACGCATCGGGCGCGAAGGGCAGGACGCCGTCGTAGCCCCAGCCTCGGCGTCCGGGAAAATCGCCAAGCGGCATAAGCTCGATTGCCGTGACGCCGAGCTCGGCGAGATGGTCGAGGCGCTCGGCGGCGGACGCGAATGTGCCTTCGGGAGTGAACGCGCCCACGTGCAGCTCGTAGATGATAGCCTCTTCCCACGGCCGGCCGGCCCAGCGATCGTCGCTCCAGTCGAAAGCGAGCGGGTCGATGACCATGCTCGGTGCGTGAACGTCGTCGGGGTTCGAGCGCGAGGCGGGGTCAGGGACACTTGTCCCCCCGTCGATGCGAAAGCTGTAGCGCGCGCCCGCCGGCGCGTTGGCTTCTTCGGAGGCGAACCAGCCTTCGGGCAACGGCGACATCGCAACCTCGCGCCGGGTGTCACCTACTGCGAGTTCCATGTCGACCTGTCGTGCCGCCGGCGCCCAGAGCCGGAAGCGCGTGGTGCCGTCGGCGGCGACCTCGGCCCCGAACGGCATCGAGTGCCTTCGCTTCATGCCGCGCTCCCGGCGCGAGTGAGCAGCACCAGCGATCTTCCATCGAGCGGGTAAGTGCTGGCGGGGGCGAAAGCGCCGTCAGGCGCGGCCAGTCCGTCGTCGCGAGCCGTGTCGACGATCGCCACCCAGTCGGCGGCGCCGTACGACGGCAGCCGGAACGGGAGCGGCTCGTGGTGCGCGTTGAACAGCACCACGAAATCGTCGTCGCGCACCGGATTGCCGCGCGCGTCGGTCTCGCCCAGCGCTACGCCGGAGAGGTAGACGCCGAGGCAGCGTGCGAAGTCCTGGTTCCATTCCTCGGTCGTCATCTCGGTACCGTCGGGCTTGAGCCAGACGATGTCCTTGGCCTCGCTGCCGTGCAGCGGGCGCCCCTCGAAGAAGTGTCGGCGGCGGAATAGCGGATGCTCGCGCCGGAGCCGCAACAGCAGGCGTACGAATTCGAGGAGCCGCGTTCGATCGGCGTCAGGAGTCCAGTCGACCCAGCTCGACTCGCTGTCCTGGCAGTAGGCGTTGTTGTTGCCGCGCTGGGTGCGGCCGATCTCGTCGCCGGCGAGGAGCATGGGCACACCCTGCGACAGCAGCAGCGTGGCCATGAAATTGCGCTTCTGGCGGGCACGCAGGGCTTTGATCGCAGGATCGTCGGTGGGGCCTTCGACGCCACAATTCCATGACAGGTTGTTGTTGTGACCGTCGCGATTGTCCTCGCCATTGGCTTCGTTGTGCTTTTCGTTGTAGGAGACGAGATCCTGCAGCGTAAAGCCGTCGTGCGCAGTGACGAAGTTGATGCTCGCGTGGGGTAACCGCCCGCTGCGCCCGTAGAGATCGCTCGAACCGGTGAGCCTCCGCGCGAACTCGCCGATCAGCCCACCGTCGCCCTTCCAGTACGCGCGCATGGTGTCGCGATACTTGTCGTTCCACTCGGCCCAACCGGGGGGAAAGTTCCCGACCTGGTAGCCGCCTTCCCCCAGGTCCCATGGCTCGGCGATCAGCTTCACCCGCGAGAGCACCGGGTCCTGTCGCAGCACATCGAAGAAGGCGCCCAGCCGGTCGACTTCGTAGAGCTCGCGCGCCAGTGCCGAAGCGAGATCGAAGCGAAAGCCGTCGACGTGCATCTCGGTGACCCAGTAGCGCAGCGAGTCCATCAGCAACTGCAGAACGCGCGGATGTCGCATGTCGAGCGTGTTCCCGGTGCCGGTGAAGTCGAGGTAGTGGCGGGGATCATCGGCTTTGAGGCGGTAGTAGGCGCGGTTGTCGATGCCGCGAAAACACAGCGTCGGTCCCAGCTCGTTGCTCTCGGCGGTGTGGTTGTAGACGACGTCCAGAATTACTTCGAGGCCTGCCGAGTGCAGGGTCTTCACCATCGTCTTGAACTCGTTGACCTTGCCCGAGGCGGAGTAGCGGGCGTCGGGAGCGAAGAAGCCGATGCTGTTGTAGCCCCAGTAGTTGCGCAGTCCCTGTTCGGCCAGGCGGCGGTCGTCGACGAAGGCGTGCACGGGCATCAGCTCGACGGTGGTCACGCCGAGTCGCTTGAGGTGGTCGATCACCGGCGCGGTGGCGAGACCGGCGTAGGTTCCCCGCAGCGGCGGAGGAACGTCCGGATGCTGCATGGTGTGGCCGCGGACGTGCAGCTCGTAGATCACCATTTCATGCCACGGCACGCCGGGCCGGCGGTCTTCGCCCCAGGTGAACGCGGGATCGATGACCTTGCACTTGGGCATGCCGCCGGCGCTGTCGCGCCGGTCGAACGAGAGGTCGGCGCGCTTGTGTCGCACCGTGTAGCCAAACAGGGCATCGCTCCAGCGCAAGCTTCCAACGATCTGCATCGCGTACGGGTCGAGCAGCAGCTTGTGCGGGTTGAACCGGTGGCCCTCTTCCGGCCGGTAGGGCCCGTGCACGCGGTAGCCGTAGAGCAGGCCCGGACGCGCTTCGGGAAGATAGCAATGCCACACCTGGTCGGTGCGCTCGTTGAGAGCGATGCGCTGCAGCTCGCGGCGGCCAGCGTCATCGAAGATGCAAAGCTCGACGCGCTCGGCCGACTCGGAGAACAGCGCGAAGTTGACGCCCTCGCCGTCCCAAGTCGCGCCGCGCGGATCCGGGCGGCCCGGCCATACTGCGGTGATCGGCGTCATGCCTCTTCAGCGCAGCAGTGGAGTCGCTTACGGCGCGGGCGGGGCGTCGCGATCATCGCGCTCGCTGCTCCTGCCGCGTCTCGCCCAGCGCTCCAGGAAGTCCGCAGCGCGCTTCTGTCCACCGAGACCGAAAGCGAGCGCCAGCGCCAGCGCCACTCCGATCAGGATGACGAGGAAAGTCTGGCGAATGATGTCGCCCAATCCGAGGTGGTCGATGGCGATCATGGCGACGAACACGACGATCGCGTACATGGCGAGGCGTCCCAGCAGCGCCGCGTCGGGCATGTCCAGGTTCTTGCAGTATGCGGTCACCGTCATGCCGATGAAGCGGGCGAAGTACGCGCCGAAAGCGAGGATCACCACGGCGACGATCACCCTCGGCACAAACAGCACGATGCGTCCAATCAGATCGGTCACTGCGGCGAGTCCGACGCTGTTCGACGCGACAAGCAGAGCGGTGAGGATGATCAGCCAGTAGACCAGAAGCCCGAGGATCCCGGTGGTGTCGGTCTCGCCGCCGCCCTGCCTTAAGAACCCGTCGAGGCCGGCTTTCTCGGTGAGCACGTTGAAGTTGATCGCGCGAAGGCCTTTCACCACTACGAACCTCACCAACTTGGCGAGGAGCCAGCCGAGAATGAGGATGACGATGGCAAGGAGTATCTTCGGGAAAATCTCTCCAGCCTGCGTGAGGAAGCTCTGAACCGGGTCCCAGAACAAGTCGAATCGCTCCATGCTGACCTCCTATGGCGAACTTAGGGCCTGCTAACGCTATGGGCGCATACGCGAACGGGTGCCCTGGGGCGCCAATCAAGGCGCAGGACGAAGCCAAGACGAGCGGTCTTGGCGAGGACGGCAACACCGAGTGGCGCCCCAGGACGCCCGTTCCCTTCGGGTTGCTGCCGAA
>DASPTZ010000106.1:0-25381 GCA_035623155.1 Casimicrobiaceae bacterium
CCGCGCATCACCGAGAACCACCAGGAAATGGTGCAACGCGAGGGAATTGTGGCCCTGCTGGTCGTGCCTATCGCTCTCAAGGGAAAGACGATTGGTCTTTTGTACGTAGCGAATCGTCATCCCACCTCATTCACTCCCGGGGACCAGGAGATTCTGAGCCGACTCGCAGCCCAGGCGGCGATCGCCGTCGAGAACGCCACCCTCTATGAACAGGTGCGGCAGCACGCGGAAGAACTGGAAGCCAAAGTCGAGGCCCGCACCCAAGACCTTCGAGAGGCGAATGCCCAGCTCGCGGCGGCCTCCCAGCACAAGTCGGAATTCCTCGCCAGCATGTCTCACGAGCTGCGCACGCCGCTCAACGCCATCATCGGTTTCTCGGAGGTGCTGATCGAGAAGCTCTTCGGCGAGCTCAACGACAAGCAGGCCGACTATCTCAAGGACATCCACTCCTCGGGCATCCACCTGCTCACGCTCATCAACGACATCCTCGACCTGTCGAAGGTCGAAGCGGGCCGGATGGAGCTGGAGCCTTCGACCTTCGAAGTCTCCGCCGCGGTGACCAATGCCATGACGCTGATACGAGAGCGCGCGCAGCGCCACGGTATCGCGCTCGGCCAGCAGGTGGATGCCAAGCTCGGCCAGATCGTCGCCGACGAGCGCAAGTTCAAGCAGATCCTGGTGAACCTCCTGTCGAACGCGGTGAAGTTCACTCCGGACGGCGGACGTATCGACGTGCTAGCGCGGCGCGAGGACAGTCAAGCGGTGATCGCGGTGCACGACACCGGCATCGGCATCGCCCCCGAAGACCAGGCTGCGGTGTTCGAGGAGTTCCGCCAGGTCGGGCGCGACTACACCAAGAAGCAGGAGGGGACCGGCCTCGGGCTCGCCCTCACCAAGAAATTCGTCGAGCTGCACGGCGGCAAGATCTGGCTCGAAAGCGAGCCTGGCAAGGGATCGACCTTCACGTTCACGATACCACTACACCGATGAGCCTCGTACTGATCGTCGAAGACAACGAAAGAAACCTCAAGCTCGTCCGCGACGTGCTGCAGGTCAAGGGCTACTCGACCATCGAAGCCGGCACGGCGGAACACGGCATCAAGCTCGCCGCGGAGAAGAAGCCGGACCTGATCCTCATGGACATCCAGTTGCCGGGCATGAACGGCATCGATGCCCTCAAGGCGCTGCGAAAGGACCCGGCTACCGCGAAGATCCCCGTCGTGGCGGTGACCGCCTCGGTCATGCAGCAAGACCGCAAGCACATCACCGAGGCGGGTTTTAACGGCTATGTCGGCAAGCCGATCAACGTCAAGGAATTCCTGGAGACGGTTCGCCACGCTCTGGAGCAGAAGAACGCATGAGCACCGCGCAGGCCAAGGTGCTGGTGGTCGACGACACGCCGCACAACGTCAAGCTCCTGGCCGACTTGCTCCAAGTGAAGGGCTACGCCGTCGCCACTGCCGCGACGGGCGAGGAGGCGCTTTCCAAACTGCCTGCCGAGAAGCCGGATCTCGTTCTGCTCGACGTGATGATGCCGGGGCTTTCCGGGTACGACGTGTGCCGGCGCATCCGGTCCGACGCGGCCACCGCTTTGCTGCCGGTCGTGCTCGTGACCTCGCTCGATCCGGCGCAGGAACGCATCCATGGTATCGAGGCTGGCGCCGACGACTTCCTGTCCAAGCCGATCAACCAGGCAGAGCTCTTCGCGCGCGTGCGATCGCTGCTGCGGGTCAAGGCGCTGCAGGATGAAGTGCAGCGACAGGCTGAGGCGCTCAAGGTGTCCAACCTCAAGCTCGAGCAGCGCGTGGACGAGCAGGTGGCGCAGCTCGACCGGCTGGCGCAGTTGAAGCGCTTCTTCTCTCCGGCAGTGGCCGACGCCATCGTGTCGGCGGGAGAGAAATCGATTCTCGCTCCCCACCGCCGGGAGATCAGCTATGTCTTCGTCGACCTGCGCGGCTTCACCGCGTTCACCGACGCGGCCGAGCCCGAGGAGGTCGAGGGCGCGTTGCGCGACTACCAGGCCGCGATGGGCGCGGTGGTGACCGAGCACGGAGGCACGCTCGATCGCTTCGCCGGTGACGGCATCCTGGTGTTCTTCAACGACCCCCTTCCAGTTCCGGACGCAGGGAAGCGCGCGGCGAAGATGGCGCTGGCGATGCAGGCGCGCTTCGCGCCGTTGGGCGAGCGCTGGTCGAAACTGGGCTACGAGCTCGCTCTGGGCATCGGCATTGCGCAGGGTTATGCCACGCTCGGGGCGTTCGGATTCGAGGGACGGTGGGATTATTCCGCCATCGGCAGCGTCGTCAATCTCGCGTCGCGCCTCTGCGACGAGGCTCAGAGCGGCCAGATACTCATCGACCGCCGCACACGCGCAGGCCTCGGCGACGCTGCCGACGTCGAACCAGTGACGCCGATGGTGCTCAAGGGCTTTGCTCAACCGGTGTCGGTGTTTGTCCTGAAGCGTCTGCTACCCTAGACGCTAGTGTCCCGAGTCGTTAGTTCGTTGAATGATGGCCCCCGTGCTGAGCCACCGCCCGCCCCACAAGAGTGTCGAAATCGGCGCCAGACGCGAAGCAAACCGAAGGCGGGTTGGGGTACCCGGCGAGGATTTGCGACAAAGTATGGCGCCGATTCTCGGCATCTCTTGTCAGCGAATTAGCGACTCGGGACGCTAGGATCGCGCAGCACGGCGCGAGCATGATCGGCAACCCTGTGGCAGTGAAGCAATCGACGCCAAGCACCGACACCGCAACGCGAGCGAGCGAGACCGCGCGCGGCGGGTCTGCGCCGTTCGCCCTGAAGTGCGGTTTCTGTGGATCGGAGTCGCCGCCGAACGCGAAGTATTGCATCGAGTGCGGGCATCCCACCGCCGCAGGCACGCGAGGCGCGCGGACCGAACGCCTGCACGACCCGGCGCTCGAATCGGCTGGCGAACGAAAGCTGGTCACGGTGCTCTTCGCCGACCTCAAGGGCTCCATGGAGCTGATCGCCGACCGGGACCCCGAGGAAGCGCGCCAGCTGCTCGGTCCCGTCGTCGAGCACATGTGCGAAGCGGTGGCGCAGTACGGGGGAACCGTGAGCGAGGTCATGGGCGACGGGATCATGGGCCTCTTCGGCGCCCCGCTGGCTGCCGAAGACCACGCCGTGCGGGCATGTCACGCGGCGCTTTCCATGCAGGATCTGGTGAGGCATTACGGCGACGACATCCAGCGCTCCCACGGGATCCCGATCCAGATGCGAGTCGGCCTGAGCTCGGGGGAGGCCGTTCTCGGGATGAACACGCACGGCCTGCATGCCAGCTATACGGCGATCGGACTCCCGGTCCACATCGCCTCGCGCATGGAGCAGATGGCGAAGCCGGGCACGGTGCTTGCCACGGCCGATACGGTCAGGCTAGCGGCCGCGCACATCGAGGTGAAGACCATCGGCCCGCTAATGGTCAAGGGCCTCGACCGGTCCATCGAAGTCTCCGAAATCCGGCGTGCGGCGACCACCCGGTCGAGGTTCGACACCGCGCCCGTGCGGACCATGAGCCGGTTCGTGGGCCGCCGTGCCGAGCTGGAGCGACTGATGGAAACTTTCTCGCGCGCAAGCGGGAAGCCGGCCGGCAGCGCCTTGGCGATCGTCGGCGAGGCGGGCATGGGAAAGTCGCGCCTGGTCTACGAATTCCTGCGCACGCTTGCCGGAAGGAGCATCCTCGCGCTCGACGGCGGCGGAGCGCCCTTCGGGAGCGGCGCAGGCTATCGACCCGGCCCGCACATGCTGCGGCAATACTTCAACATCCTCGACACCGATCAAGTGGTCGCGATGCAGGAGAAGGTCGCGGGGCGAATCGTCGCGCTGGGTGGCAGCGCAGCCAGCATCGTCTATCCGGTCCTCTTCGTGTTGGGCGCGCTGCCCGAGGACAACCCGTTCCTCGCGCTGTCCGCCGATGAGCGCCGGCAGCAGGTCGTCGAGGCGCTGATGTGGCTCGCTCGCCGTGTCGCGGCCAATCACCCGCTGGTGCTGGTCTACGAAGACATGCAGTGGGTGACGTCCGACACAAAGAACTTCGTCGAAAGGCTGATCGGCGACGTGCCGCGATCGACGCTGGTCGTCCTCACCTACCGGTCGGACTACGACGCGCGCTGGATCGAGGCGGCCGGCACGCTCGAGTTGCAGCTCGAGGGAATCTCGCCGGCGGCGGCTGCGGAGCTCCTCAGCGCGCTGGTGGGCGACGACCCCAGCCTCGACGGATTGAAGGAGGAGTTGCCGAGACGCAGCGGCGGCAACCCGCTGTTCATCGAGGAGCACGTGCGCAGCATGATCGATTCCGGTGAGCTGCAGGGCACTCCCGGACACTACCGGCTGGCCCGGCCCCTCGGCGCAGGCGAGATTCCGCCGACGGTGCGCGCGGTGCTCGAGGCTCGCATCGATCGGCTCGGGCGTCCGGACAAGCAGGTGCTGCAGGAGCTGGCGACCGTGGGAGACACCGCGAGCGTCGACGTGCTCGTCCGCATTACCGACATGCCTGCCGACGAGTTGCGAAAGTCGCTTCGGCGTCTGCAGACCGCCGGGATGCTGATCGAACGCACCGAAGGCGGACAGCTAGCCTACGAATTCAAGCACTCGCTCATGCAGGCCGTGGCCTACGAGACGCTCCTGCACGGGCGCAGACGCGAGCTGCACTTGCGCATCCTGGAAGCGCTCGCCGACGGTGCCCAGGTGGACGTCCTCGCGCGGCACGCCGTGCTCGGCGAGGCGTGGCGGCAGGCGCTGACCTATCTCTGGCGAGCCGGCAAGATGGCCACCGAGCAGTTCGCGGAGGCCGAGGCCGTGGCGTGCTATGAGCGTGCGCTGGAGGTGTTCACGCGACTGCCTCCGGAAAAGCAGTCGCTCGAGGCCGCGATCGACTTGCGTTTCGACATGCGCAACGCGCTGGTGCCGCTCGGTCGCCAGCTGCGCAACCTCGAGGTGTTGAGGGAGGCCGAGACGCTCGCTGCGAAGCGCGGCGACGACCGCCGCCTCGCGCAGGCGCTTTCATCGCTCGCCAACTGCTACGGGAACATCGGCCGCTCCGATCGCGCTCTCGATGCCGCCGAGCGCTCGCTTGCGCTGGCGGAGAAGGTCGGAGAGACGGGGCTGCTCGCCATCGGAGCGCTGAGCGCGGGCGAGACCCATCGCACCCTGGGCAACTACCGCGAGGCGAGCGAGCACCTGAGCCGGGTCGTCGCCCTGATCGAGCCTGGCGATGCGCGTCGGCTGCAGGGACAGGTCGGCTTGCCGGCGGTGCGGGCGCGCAGCCATCTCGCCTGGTCTCTCGCGGAGCTCGGCGATTTCGACCACGCACGCACGGTCGCCGAGGAAGGGCTGCACATTGCGGACGCATCGGAACATGCCTACAGCATCAGCCACGCCTGCCTCGGGCTCGGCGGAACGCGAGTGCGGCAGGGAGAGTTTCAGGCAGCCATCTCGATTCTCGCCCGCGGGCTTGCGACCAGTGAGCGCATTCCATTGCTGCGGCCGCCAATCGCCGCCGACCTCGGGCTTTCGTACGCGCGCTGCGGCAACGTCACCGAAGGCCTTAGCCATCTTCATGCCGCGATCGACCACGCGAAGTCGATGTCGCGGCTTTCCCGGTTACCGTTGATCATCGTCAAGTGCGGCGAGATTCATCTGCTCGCCGGGGAATGGTCCGACGCATCGCGACTAGCCGAAGATGCGCTCGCGCTCGCCGTCGAGCAGAACGAACGGGGCAACGCCGCCTACGCGCGCTACCTGCTCGCCGAAATCCACTCGGCGGCAAAGGATATCGAGACCACGCAGACAGAGCGTGAGTATGTGGAAGTCCTGGCCGCAGCGGTCGATCTCGAAATGAAGCCGCTCGTTGCCCGCTGCCGAGCAAGCCTGGGCGCGTTGTACCTGCGAGGCCGCAGGCGCGAGGAGGCACAAGGCCATGTCACGGCCGCGAGAACGATGTTGCGGGGCATGGCGATGCGCTACTGGCTGGACAAGCTCGAAACGGAAGTGGCGAATGCCGGCTAGCGAGAATCCGCCGCCGCTGCTACGGCCCGGCCCCTGTCGCGGCCGAGGAAACCGGCGTAGAATCCGCGCCTCGTAACGGGGCCTCCGACACGATCGGTGCGCCCCCCGGTTGCGGCTCCTACCCGGTGTCTGCAGAATCCAGAACACGATTCTTGGAGAGTCCGATGTTTCCCTCCCCCGCCGGCGCGCCAGCGCTGCGCACTGTAACCCTCGACGACAAGTACGATCTCGAATCGGGTCGCGTCTATGTCACCGGCGTTCAGGCGCTGGTGCGGCTGCTCATGTTGCAGCGCCAGCGCGACGCGCTCGCCGGGCTCAACACCGCGGGCTTCGTTTCCGGTTACCGCGGCTCGCCGCTGGGCGGCCTCGATCAGGCGCTGTGGAGCGCCGAGAAGTTCCTGTCCCGCGCGCACATCAAGTTCCAGCCGGGGCTGAACGAAGATCTCGCGGCGACTTCGATCTGGGGCACACAGCAGGTCAACATGTATCCCGGCGCCATGTACGACGGCGTGTTCGCGATGTGGTACGGCAAGGGCCCGGGCGTTGACCGCTGCGGCGACGTGTTCAAGCACGCGAATTTCGCCGGCACCTCGAAGCACGGCGGCGTGCTGGCGCTCGCCGGCGACGATCACTCGGCGAAGTCGTCGACGCTGCCGCACCAGTCGGATCACCAGTTCTCGGCGGCGATGATGCCGGTGCTGTACCCGGCGTCGGTGCAGGAGATCATCGATCTCGGACTGCATGGCTGGGCGATGAGCCGGTACTCGGGGCTGTGGGTGGGATTCAAGTGCGTCTCCGACACCGTAGAGAGTTCGGCCTCGGTGTACGTCGATCCGGAACGCGTGAAGATCGTCGTGCCCGACGATTTCCCTTTCCCGCCCGACGGCGTGTCGATCCGCTGGCCCGATCACTTCCTCGCCTCCGAAGCGCGGATGCAGGACTACAAGGTCTACGCGGCGCTGCACTACTGTCGCGCCAACAAGCTCAACCGCATCGTCATCGACTCGCCCAAGCCGCGGCTTGGCATCATCACCAGCGGCAAGAGCTATCTCGATGTCCGCCAGGCGCTCGCTGATCTGGGCATCACCGAAGCCGATGCCGCGGAGATCGGCATTCGCCTGTTCAAGGTCGCGATGCCGTGGCCGCTCGAGCCCGAGGGCGTGCGGAACTTCGCCGAAGGCCTGGAAGAGATCCTCGTCGTCGAGGAGAAGCGGCAGATCGTCGAATACCAGATGAAGGAGCAGCTCTACAACTGGCGCACCGACGTACGGCCTCGCGTGGTCGGCAAGTTCGACGAAAAGGGCGAATGGGTTCGCCCGCACGGCGATTGGCTGCTGCCCCCGACGGCCGAGCTGACGCCGGCGATGGTCGCGCGCGTCATCGCGCAGCGCATCGAGCGCCTCGAGCCTGCTGCGCGGACGATGGAGAAGGTCAAGCAGCGCGTCGAGTTCATCAACGCCAAGGAGCACGCGCTGGCGAGGCCCAGGATCACGCTGGCGCGCGTCCCCTACTTCTGCTCAGGCTGCCCTCACAACACATCGACCAGGGTGCCCGAAGGCAGCCGTGCCACCGCAGGCATCGGCTGTCACTTCATGGCGGTCTGGATGGACCGCTCGACATCGACCTACACCCATATGGGAGGCGAGGGCGCGCCGTGGATCGGCCAGGCGCCGTTCATGACGGAAAAGCACATATTCGCCAACCTCGGCGACGGCACGTACTACCACTCTGGAGTCCTGGCGATTCGGGCTGCAGTCGCAGCGAAGGTCAACATCACTTACAAGATCCTCTACAACGACGCCGTGGCGATGACCGGCGGGCAGCGGTTCGACGGCCCGCTCTCCCCCGCCCTGATCGCGCAGCAGGTCGCCGCCGAGGGCGTGACGAAGATCGTCGTGGTCACCGACGAGCCGGACAAGTATCCGTCGGGGTATTTCGATTCCTCGATCTCGATCCACCACCGGGACATGCTCGACCGCGTGCAGCGCGAGCTGCGCGATACGCCGGGAGTCACCGTCCTGCTCTACGACCAGACCTGCGCCGCGGAAAAGCGCCGCCGCAGGAAGCGCGGCAAGTATCCGGACCCGGCCAAGCGAGTCGTCATCAACGAGCTGGTCTGCGAAGGTTGCGGCGACTGCGGAGTGAAGTCGAATTGCGTGTCGGTCGCACCGGTCGAGACCGAATTCGGACGCAAGCGCACGATCGACCAGTCGTCCTGCAACAAGGATTTTTCCTGCGTCAAGGGCTTCTGCCCGAGCTTCGTTACCGTCGAGGGCGGGACCCTGCGCAAACCCAAGAAAGCGGCTTCTGCCGACCTTCCCGCGCTGCCCGAGCCGGTCCTGGCCGCCACTGCCGAACCTTATGGAATCCTGATCACCGGCATCGGCGGCACCGGCGTGGTCACCATCGGCGCGCTGCTGGGCATGGCGGCGCACCTGGAAGGCAAGGGCGTGTCGGTGCTCGACATGACCGGACTCGCGCAGAAGAACGGCGCAGTGGTCTCGCACGTGCGCATCGCCGACGCGCCAGATCAGCTCTACGCCACGCGAATCGCCGCCGGCGAGGCGAAGCTCTTGCTCGCCTGCGACATTCTGACGGGAGTCGGCTCCGAGGCGCTCGCCAAGATGCAGAAGGGCGTCACCAAGGCGCTGGTCAACACCGCGCTGGTGATGCCTGCGGACTTCACGCGCAACGCCGACTTGAGGTTCCCGCTGGGCTCGATGGAGCAGGAGATCAAGGACGCAGTCGCACCGGGCGATGCGGAGTTCGTCGACGCGACGAGACTCGCCACGGGCCTGATGGGCGACTCGATCGCGACCAACCTGTTCATGGTCGGTTACGCCTACCAGCGCGGCCTGCTGCCGCTTTCCGAGGCGGCGATCGTGCGCGCCATCGAGCTGAACGCCGCGGCGGCCGAATCGAACAAGCAGAGCTTTCGCTGGGGCCGGCTGGCGGCAGTCGATCCGCAGCGTGTGCTCGCTGCAGCGATACCGGGCGAAAAACCGGATTCGCAGCGCCTGTCTCCTTCGCTCGACGAGATGATCTCGCGCCGCGCCGAATTTCTCACGAGCTATCAGGATGCCCGCTACGCCAAGCGCTACGTCGATTTCGTCACCAAGGTACTCGGCGCGGAGACCTCGAAGCTACCGGGTAAGACGGCGCTGACCGAGGCCGTGGCTCGCTATTACTTCAAGCTGCTCGCCGTCAAGGACGAGTACGAGGTGGCACGGCTGTACAGCGACGGGGAGTTCGCCAGGCGCATCGCGGCGCAGTTCGAAGGCGACTACAAGCTCACCTTCCACCTCGCCCCGCCCCTGATCAACAAACCGGACGCGGCGACGGGAGCGGCGTCCAAGACGATTTACGGGCCGTGGATGATGAGCGCCTTCAGGCTGCTTGCGAAGATGAAGGGCCTGCGTGGGACGGCGCTCGACATCTTCGGCCGAACGCCGGAGCGCCGCATGGAGCGCCAGCTCATCACCGATTACGAAGCGCTTATCGACGAGATGCTGCCGCGCCTTGCGGCTCACAATCACCTGATCGCGATCGAGCTGGCCGGCATTCCCGAGCACATCCGCGGCTTCGGCCACGTCAAGGAGCGTCATCTCAAGGCCGCCAAGCAGAAGGAAACCGAGCTGGTCGCGGCGTTCCGCGCAGCGCGGCCGGCAGAGACTGCGCCGGTGATGCCCGTGGCGGCGTAGCCCTCGCTCATGGCGCGTGCCAAGCGCCGGCAGGCAAGGCGCCCGAAGTACTGGGTGCAGGACGTCAAGACCACGGCCATCGTGGTTCCCGAGCGCACGATGACCGGCTCGGCGCAGGAGATCGCCGACACTCTGTGCAAGCACAACCGGGGCAAGCCGGCGACCTCGATCAACCGCTTCATACAGTTCTACCTCAATCGCGGCGGCCGCGGCATTCCCGAGACTCGCAAGCGGACGCTCAAGCAGGCGATGGCGCTCATCCGGCGTGAGCGACCGCGCGACGTGTGACCATGACAGTGCTGTTCGAGTCGGCGGACGCGAGGCGATGCCCGCGCGTGCCATAATGCTCGACGTCGAAAGAGGGCCCGCCGTTGGTAGCTTCGAGCTTCGATCTCTCCGGCAAAGTCGCACTCGTCACCGGCGCCTACCGCGGACTCGGGTTCGCGATCGCACAGGGACTCGCGCGTGCTGGAGCTGCGGTTGTGCTCAATGGCCGCAAGCAGGAGATGCTGGAGGGTGCTGCGCAGAAGCTTCGCGCGGAGGGATTGAGGGTGTCGATCGCGGTGTTCGACGTCACCGATCGTGCGGCGGTGCGTAAGAGCGTAGCAACGATCCAGAAGGAACTCGGCAGCGTCGATATCTTGTTCAACAACGCGGGTATCCAGCGCCGTGGCGCGCTCGCCGACTTCCCGCAGGCGCAGTGGGACGAGATTATCGCCACGAACCTGACCGCGCCGTTCGTCGTCTCGCAAGCCGTCTTGCCCGGGATGATCGCGAAAAAGCGCGGCAAGATCGTCCATATCGCGTCGCTGCTGAGCGAGCTGGCGCGACCAACGGTCGTGCCGTATGCGGCGGCGAAGGGCGGCGTGCGGCAGCTGACGCGCGGCATGGCGGTCGAACTCGCCCCCCATAACATCCAGGTCAACGCCATCGCGCCCGGATACTTCGCAACCGAGATGAACCGCGCCCTCATCGACAACGCGGAGTTCAACGCCTGGGTGTGCAAGCGTACGCCAGCGGGACGGTGGGGAAATCCCGAGGAGATCGCAGGACTCGCGGTATTCCTTGCCTCGAGCGCGTCCGACTATATCACCGGCCAGCTCCTGGTGATCGATGGCGGGATGAGTGTAGCGCTGTGAGCAGCGAGCAGGGGCCCCGCGTGTCGCGGGGATGCGAGCGGCCGCGAATCAGCGCTTGACGCCGACACGCGACGTCGCATTCCACATCGCCCGCACAAGGAGCGGCGCTGTGAGTAGTGAGAGGGGTCCTCAACAACTGGCGCGCGACACGCCGCGCTGCGTTGTCGGCCCTTCGCGCCCGGCTCGCTGGAGCGGGGTCGAGTAGTTGTAGCCTGGGTAGAGCGGAGGGCGAAACCCAGGACCGAAGCCTCGTTCCCGGGTTTCCCCCGGATCAAGTCCGGGATCAACCCGGGCTACAGTTCCTGGTCAGCTCCCTGTGATCGATGGTGGAATGAGTTCGGCCCTTTAAGCTGTTAGCACACAGACCTCCCCGAGCGGGAGGCGTGGGCGGAAGGGGGCCATGGAGCAATTCGTCGTGCCACCGTCTTGCGCGGGAGGCTCCCGGGGTGGCGGCTCGCCACTACCCCTGTGCATCTCCAGCCTCACCGGCGCGCGTGCGCTTGCGACCGCCGCCCTCGTCGCGCTCGCCGCGTCGCATCCGGGGTTTGTCTCGCGCAGGACGCGACCTACGTCGGCGACGCGAAGTGCATCGTCTGCCACGTCGACGATGCGCAGCACTACTCGCACACCAGGCATGCGAAGGTCTTTCGACTCAATCCGAAAACCGCGCGCGAGCGGCAGGGCTGCGAAGCGTGTCACGGCACCGGGTCGCGGCACGAGCAGCTTCACGATTTCAAAGCCGCCACGCGGCACAACGACAGGGGCCGCCCCATGCGTGAGGTCGCCCGCCTTCTCACCGAAGACCAAATGAAGGCGTTGGCGGAGTACCTGTCAGCGCCTTAACCCGCACATGGCAAACCCGGAAGCTGCGGCAATCGTCCGCACGAACACGCTTCCCGCCTATAATCGGAGCGCCGGGCATACCTAAGTACCCAAAAGAGGCGCCGACCGCATCCGAAGACGAACAGTTTTCATCGTGTTCTGCAATTTCCACCGACGGCGCTCCGCCACGCCGTCTTTGACGACTAAGGGGCCCTGACCCAGTGATCCGCGTCGTCATCGCCGATGACCATACCATCGTCCGCGAGGGGCTCAAGCAGCTCCTGCAGGCCACGGCCGACCTCGAGGTTGTCGGGGAGGCGCGCGACGGTCACGAGGTAATGCAGATAGTTCGCGAAAACGAGTTCGACGTGCTGCTGCTCGACATGTCGATGCCGGGAAAGAGCGGCATGGAATTGATCAAGCAGGTCAAGAGCGAGAGGCCCAAGCTGCGCGTGCTGGTCCTGAGCATGCATCAGGAGCATCAGTACGCCGTGCGAGCGATCAAAGCTGGCGCTTCCGGCTATCTCACGAAGGAGAGCGCATCGACGCAACTGGTTTCGGCGATCCGCAAGGTCGCTGCCGGAGGCGCGTTCATCACCGCCACCGTTGCCGAGCAGCTCGCGTTGGGTGCGATGCCGCACACCGACGGTCCACCCCACACGTCGCTGTCGGATCGCGAATACCAGGTCTTCCAGCTCTTGGTCTCCGGCAAAGGCATCTCCGAGATCGCCGGGCAACTGAACCTCTCGGTCAAGACCGTGAGCACGCACAAGGCGAGGCTCATGGAAAAGATGGGCGTCACCAACCAGGCCGAGTTGGTTCGCTATGCGATGCGCCATGGCCTGACCGACGAGGACGCCGCTTCCTGAAGCCCGTAGGGTAGGACGTTTCCTACCCCTCCGAGGCCGCTTCCTACCCTCGGATTCGGAATTCCCCGACGCCTCGATTCAGCCGCTGCCGATGGTGGCAGGCCTCGCTGCCGAACATACTCGTTGCATGCGAGTAACGGTCCGCACCCGGGTATACATCGTCGAGGATTCCGCTTCGATCCGCGAGCGGCTGGTCGAGATGCTCGCGTCCCAGGGAATCACCGTGGTGGGCGAAGCGGAGTCGCCGAGCGAAGCGATCGCGGGCATCCGCCGCTCGAGGCCCGACTGCGTGATCCTCGACCTGAAGCTCACGGGAGGCTCAGGGATCGAGGTTCTCAGCAAGTTGCATCCGGAGTTTCCAGAGATAACGTTCATCGTACTGAGCAACCATGCGGACCCGCCCTACAGGCGCAGATGTGAAGCGGCCGGTGCTCGTTATTTCCTGGACAAGAGCACGGAGTTTGCAAGGATCAGCGAACTCGTCGCCGGTTTGGACCGGTGAGGTCGCGATACGACAAGGAAGCATTTGTGGACACACGGAGGAGCGCCATGGGAGCAGTAGCCGCATTGGACAGCGTCCGCTCGGCTGGCAGCGTTGCCAGTACCTTCAAACCCGTGCTGCGGGACGTCAGCCGCCGCGTGCTGGCGTGTTCCGGCTGCAGCTTGAAGTCGCATTGCGTCCCGGCCGATCTCGAAGCGGAAATGATGTGCGAGTTCGATCGCCTGGGGATGACGCGCACGCGCGTCCGCAAAGGCGAGACTCTTTATCGGGCAGGCGATCGCTTTTCCGCGCTGTATGCGCTGCGCTCGGGCTCCTGCAAGACCATGATCCTGACCGAAGACGGCCACGAGCAGGTTACCGGCCACCACATGCCGGGCGAGCTCCTGGGCACCGACGGCATCGATGAGGGCGTGCACTTCTGCCAGGTCGTCGCTCTCGAGGACATCGAGCTGTGCGTGCTACCGTTCGACGAGCTGGAGCGCCTCGCGAACCGCAGCCCCACCTTCCAGCACAACATGTACAGGCTGCTGTCACGCGAGGTCGCGCGTGACCGCAGGATCATGCTCATGCTGGGAACCATGCGAGCCGAGCAGCGACTGGTCGCATTCCTGCTCGATCTCGCGCGGCGCTACCAGGCGCTGGGTTATTCTTCGTGCGAGTTCGTTCTTCGGATGACGCGCGAGGAGATAGGCAGTTTCCTAGGGCTCAAGCTGGAGACCGTGAGCCGGCTTTTCTCGAGGTTTCACCACGATGGCTTGATCCAGGTTCAGGGGCGCGTGGTCAAGCTCCTCGATCGCGGCGGCCTGGAGCGAATCGTCGCAACCGAAGCGTAGCCCGGGTTGAGGCGAAGCCGAAACCCGGGAGCTGGCATTCGACGCGCCGCCCCGGATTTCGCTTGCGCTCAATCCGGGCTACACGCTGCGTCGATGCGCAGCGCTGGCGCGCGCGATTGACGTGCGTCAACCCGCTCTCTCCAAGTCCCTATAGGATTGTTCAGTAGGGCGCGCCCCGCCTGCTGTGCACAAGGGCGCGCCAATCGCTGTCCGGCGCCGGGCGAACTCGCCTCCCAGCTCCGGGTAGCGGATCGCCGGGCAAATCGCGGGAGAGCGACCATGGCTGCCAAAATGCTCAAGTTCCATCACGAGGCGCGCGAGAAGGTCTGCGCCGGACTCAACATGCTCGCCAGCGCCGTCAGGGTGACGCTCGGCCCGAAGGGTCGCCTGGTCATCCTGGAGCGCGCCTACGGCCCGCCGACGGCGATCAACTCGGGTGTCATCGTGGCCAAGGAGATCGAACTGGAGGATCGGTTCGAGAATCTCGGCGCGCAAATGGCCCGGGAGGTCGCGGCGAAGACGTCGGAGACCGCCGGCGATGGAACCACCACCGCCACCGTGCTTGCACAGGCGATCGTCAACGAGGGTATGAGATACGTTGCCGCGGGCCTCGACCCGATGGAGCTCAAACGGGGAATCGAGGCAGCGGTCACAGCGGTGGTCGCCGAGTTGAAGAGCAACTCTCGCCGCTGCAGCACATCACAGGAGATAGCCCAGGTGGGAACGATCTCGGCGAACGGTGATGCCTCGATCGGGGAGATGATCGCCAGGGCCATGGAGAAGGTCGGGGACAACGGGGTGATCAAGGCCGAAGACGGTCGGAGCATGACCAACGAGCTGGAAGTCGTCGAAGGCATGCAGTTCGACCGAGGCTTTCTTTCTCCCTACTTTATTACCGATGCGGACCGGCAGCGCGCAGTCATGGAAGACGCCCTGGTGCTGGTGCACGATCGGCCGATCTCGTCCATTCGCGACCTGCTGCCTCTGCTCGAGCAGGTGTCCAGGGAGAACAGACCGCTGCTGGTCATCGCCGAGGACGTCACCGGCGAGGCGCTGGCAACGCTGGTGATCAACGCTCTTCGCGGAGTCCTCAAGACCTGCGCCGTCAAGGCGCCGGGCTTCGGGGACCGGCGCAAGGCGCTGTTGCAGGACATCGCAATCTTGACCGGTGCCACGGTCATCTCCGAGGAGACCGGCCTCAAGCTCGAGAAGGCGACGGTTGCGGACCTCGGCCGTGCGCAACGCATCGAGGTCGACAAGGACGACACGACGCTGATCGGCAGCGCCGGTGCGCCCGAGCAGATCAAGGCGCGCATCGCGCAGATCAGGCAGGCGATCGAGGAAACCACCAGCGACTACGATCGCAAGCAGCTCGAGGAGCGCGCCGCCAAGCTGGCCGGCGGGGTGGCGCTTATCAAAGTCGGCGCCTCTACTGAAACCGAGATGAAGGAGAAGAAGTCGCGGGTTGAGGACGCGCTCCATGCCACGCGCGCCGCGGTGGCGGAAGGCATCGGCGCGGGAGGCGGGGTCGCGCTGCTGCGCGCCCGTCACGCGCTCGACGCGCTGGAGGGAAAGTCAATGGGCCAGGACGCCGCCGTTAAGATCGTCCGCCGCGCGCTCGAGGAACCGTTGCGTCAGATCGTGGCCAACGCCGGCGGGGAACCGGCGATTGTCACGGCGCGGGTGCTCGCCGGCACCGGCAATTTCGGCTACAACGCCGCCACCGGGGAGTTCGGCGATGTGGCCGCAATGGGCATCCTCGATCCGACCAAGGTCACGCGGCTGGGATTGCAGAACGCGGCGTCGATCGCGAGCCTGATCCTGACCACCGACTGCATCATCGCCGAACGCCCGAAACCCGAGTTGTCGCCCGCGGCGCGAATGCCGCCCGAGATGTAAGCGCGACGGAGGGTCGAGCGAGCTATTGGCGCTTGCGCATCTCGGCTCGCCGCTCGCGTCCGGCGAGCTCGGAGAGCTCCGCCAGCGGAGTCGCGAGCTGACGAAACAGGTCGTCGAAGGTGATGATCCCGATCAGGCTGCCGTTCGCGCCGACCACCGGCATGCGCCGCACGCCCCTTTCCACCATTTGATAGATCGTCGCCGCGTATCCCTCGTCCTCGCCGACCGTTACCAGCGGCTCGGTCAGAATGTCGCCAAGCTTGAGCAGCTTCGAATCGAGGCCCGCCGCGACGACCTCGACCACGATGTCGCGATCGGTCACCATCCCCACCGGCACGCGACGACCTTCGACCTGATCGACGACGACGACGTCGCCGACGTGGTGCTGACGCATGAGACGCGCGGCATCGACAACGGTCGTCTCGCGCTGGGCGCAGACCACATTCGGGTTGCAGAATTCGCTGATCGGCATATTGCGTCCTTTGGCTGAACCTGGCATCACGTTTCGCCTCCCCGGCTTGCGCCGGCGGCGAACCGCAAGCCCATCATAGAACACCCGGCCGACGCTCGATTGATCCTGGTCAAGGCATGCGCCGCACCGCCGCCGTAATGTCGAGCACACGGCTCTCCCCGTCGCCAATCACCGGGAGGCCTGCCATGATCTTTCGAGACCGAATACAAGCGGGCGAAAAGCTGGCCGAGGCTCTGATCAAGTGGAAGGGCCGCAACCCGCTCGTGGCAGCCATCCCGCGCGGCGCGGTGCCGATGGGAAAGGTGATCGCCAGCCGGCTGGGCGGGGACCTCGACGTGGTTCTCACGCGCAAGTTACCGGCGCCCGGCAACCCGGAATTCGCGATCGGCGCAGTCGACGAGACCGGTTGGACCTACGTCGCCGATTACGCCGAGCAAGCCGGCGCGACCCCTGATTACATCAAGGAGGCGATCGCCGCGGAGCTCGACACGATGCGCCGCCGGCGGTCGGAGTACACCCCCGCCCAGCCGGCGCGCGATCCTGCGGGCCGGGCAGTCATCGTCGTCGACGACGGGCTTGCAACCGGCTCCACGATGATCGCTGCGCTGCACTCGCTGCGGACCCGAAGGCCGCAGCAGCTCGTCTGTGCGGTGCCTGTCGCGTCGCACGACGCGCTGGACAAGGTGCGAGCCTATGCCGATGAGGTCGTCTGCCTGCAGATTCCCGCATTCTTCTACGCCGTGGGGCAGTTCTATCGCTACTTCCCGCAAGTAAGCGACGAGGAGGTCGTGGCACTGCTGCGCGCACCTGCAGAGTCCGCGGCAAGCCAGCCTGGAATTCAGTAGCGCCCGCGCGAGCTGATCAGCTTGCCTGTTTTCCACGCTGCGCACGCGGTTCCGCAACGGGTGCGAGCCACCGCCGAAACCACTGGACGGCGAGCGCGGACACTTGCTCGAGAGCACCGGGCTCTTCGAACAGATGCGTCGCTCCGGGGACGATCTCGAGGGCTTTGGGGCACGTAAGCCCTGCATACGCCCTGCGATTCAAGCTGAGCACCTCGCGATCCTCGCCGCCCACGATGAGCAGCGTAGGCGCGCTGACACGCCGAAGCGCATCCGCGCCGGCAAGGTCAGGACGGCCGCCTCGCGACACGACCGCGCCGATGCGCCCACCGAGACCCGCTGCCGCGATGAGCGCCGCGGCGGCACCCGTGCTGGCGCCGAAATAGCCGAAAGTCAGGTCGTGAGCGGTTGCCTGCTGCCCGAGCCAGTCGGTCGCCGCAGCGAGTCGGGTGACAAGCAACGGAATGTCGAAACGCGTGGAATAGTCGCGATCTTCTTCCACGGTCAGCAGGTCGAAGAGCAGCGTCCCGATGCCTGCGCTCGTAAGTTCGCGCGCAACGCGACGATTTCGCGGGCTTTTCCGAGAGCTGCCGCTCCCGTGGGCAAACAGCACTACACCGGCGGCTTGGGCCGGGATGGCCAACTCCCCGGGCAACCTCAAACCGCCGGCGGCGACTTGTACCGGTGCCTCGCGAGCACCTGTCGACATCGCTGCCTCGCTGGCCGCTGCCGCGCGCGATCCGACGCCCGGCTAAGCGACGCTTGACCCTTCAATGGCCGGCCGGGTGCGCCCCGCCTTTGCGCAGCGTGCTCTTCGGCTCGTTTGCGACCTCGGTGGGCACGCTGACGGACATGCTTTCGCCCAGCATCGCGGCGAGTTTCTGCCCCTCGCCCACGAAGTCGGCAAAAGCGTTTCGCGCATACTCGAACTGGACGCCGAACGCTTCCACGGCCGTCTTGCACTTCCCGAGATCGGCAACTGCCTCTACGTCTTTTTCCAACCGATGGCGCACGAACTCCATGGCATCGCACTGGATGCGTCCGGCCGTCTCGAACCATGCACGATACGCCTTCTCGGCGTAATCGAAGCCTCCCGCCTTCGTGTTCCACGGTAGCGGAACATTGGGCGTGAAAGGCGCAAAGAAACCACGCTCTGTCATGGCGACCTCCTCTAGCAAGCTATGAGCATCATGCCCGTGCCGATGCTCGCAAACCCTAAAGACAGTCTACCAAGATGCGCATCGAAGGCGTTGACGGGGATCAACCTCACGCGCAATAGAACGCACTCCGGCTCGCCGCGCGAATTCCTCGCTCCGATCACACCTGAGCATCGAGTTGCTGCGCGAGCGCACGAACTTGGGCGGATATCTCGACCAGGTACGGCTCGGCCTCCTCCAGCGCGCGCAACCTCTCGGGCAAGCGCTTGAGCTCCGCCCTGGCGTGCTCGCGCGTCGCCGTCAGCGTGGGACGCGGCGTCACGAGTCGCCCTGCGCGCATCACCGGTTGCAGGAGCGGCGCTCCCGGTGCCTGCTCGGATGCGAGCGTCAGCATGTCGCTCCCGAGCCGGCCGGCCGAGTCGTGGCACCGGTAGACCTGCTTGCGTCCAGGCCATGTCGCCTTGCCCTCGGAGCGTTTTCGGCGCGCCTTGCCCTCGTACTCCTGCAGCTTGTAGGCGGCGTCCAGGTAAGGTGCATCGGCAGACGTGTTCATCCGCGTGCCCACGCCGAAACCGTCGATGGGCGCGCGCTGTGCGACAAGATCGGCCAAGCGGTACTCGTCGAGGTTGCCGCTGGCGAAGATGGTGATCGCGGTCAGGCCGGCGGCATCGAGAATCGCTCGAACACGTCGGGCGTGCTCGCCGAGGTCGCCGCTGTCGATGCGAACTCCCTTGACGGTCAGCCCTTCCGCGGCCAGTCTGGACGCCAGCTCGACCACCTTGTGCGCGGCACGCTCGGTGTCGTAGGTGTCGATCAGCAGCACGGCATTCTCCGGGTGAGCGCGCACGAAGCGCTCGAACGCCGCTGTCTCGTCGGGATGCGCTTCCACGTACGAGTGTGCCATCGTCCCATAAACTGGAATCCCGAACCGCCGCGCCGCCTCGACGGTAGCGGTGCCGGAGAAACCGGCGAGGTAGCTCGCTCGCGCAGAGAGCAGCCCGGCTTCTGAACCATGAGCGCGGCGAAGACCGAAGTCGACGAGGAGGACCGCCGGTGCCGCCAGTACCGCGCGTGCCGCCTTGCTTGCCACGAGCGTCTGGTAGTGGAGCAGATTGATGACCCGGCTCTCCACCAGTTGCGCCTCGCGCAGCGGCGCGGTGATGCGCAGGAGAGGTTCGTCGGCGAAGCAAACCGTGCCCTCGGGCATCGCATCGACGTCTCCGGTAAAGCGCAAATCGGCGAGCGACGCGATGAACGAGGGCGTGAAACGGCCGCTCTGCTTGAGCCAACCGAGGTCCTCGGCGTCGAAGCCTAATTCGCTGAGATAGTCGAGCACCTGGTCGAGCCCTGCCGCGATCAGGAAATTTCGATGAGGTGGCAGCTTGCGCACGAAGAACTCGAATACCGCGGTCGCGTTCATCCCCTGCTCGAAATACGCCTGGAGCATCGTGAGCTCGTAGAGGTCGGTAAGGAGAACGCTCGCAGGCATGTTTTCGCTGTCTGGGAACGAACTTAAGTTTCGCCGCGCGTTGCCCGGACAACCAGCACGGGACAACTCACTTGCGCGACCAAGGTGACAAGCGAGCGCAGCGACTGCCCGAGGTCGGGTACGCCGTGGACCAGCAGTTCGCTCCGCGTCCGGCGCAAGGTGTTGGCGAGCGAGCCTTGGCCGGGCTCCAGCGACAGCGCCAGTCCTGCGCGGCCCTCGGTGGCCAACCATTGCTCCGCCCGGTCGCGAAGCGCCGCCTTCTCTGCTTCAGCGGCCGCTGGCGTTAACAAGCGCAGCTCGGAGCCGAGCTCATCGGCCAGCCGCCCGGCGATTTCGAGCGCACGGAACGACGCGGGCGAAGCATCGAAGAGCACGGCGAGCGATGCCAGCGCTCGGTGCGCCCGGCGCGGCGCCGCAAAGCGCCTCGCCAACTCGCCACCACGGTCCGCGACGCCAAGAATGGTGAGCTCGGCCTCACGGGCCACGGCTTGGGCCACCAGGCGCCCGCGGGTCGTGTCGAAGGACCAGGGCACGCGCGCTTGCTCTGCGGCTTCGGCAACGAGGCGCTCGATTCGCGCGGCCTCCAAGCGCAGCGATCGCTCGACTTCTTCCGCGGCGACGTCGCGCCACGCACCAGTAAGAGCGCTGATCTCGCTCGCGAACGGGAGTCCGCCGAGACGGACCAAATCGGCGTTCTCCACAAACAACGCCTCGAGGCGCGCCCCGAGCGCTGCGGCAAGGCCGGCGCCCGCTTTGAGCGCTAGTGCGCTGAGCGCCTCCGCATCCATCGCGACGAGCACGCGCGCCGCCGGCGACGCCATCACGGCTTCAGCCACGCCGCCTCCTGGGCGCGGGTTTCCACTTCGGCACGCCGGCGGTAGCCGCGAACGCCTGGCGCGCGGCCGAGAATTCGCGCAGCCTCGCCGCGACCAGCGCGTTGATCGAGCCTTCCGGAAACTCGCCGGTCGAGGTGCGCCGGCCCGCGGGCAAGCCGGTGAGCAGTTCTACCGCTTCGTCGATCGTTTCCGCGGCGTGGACGTGAAACTTCTTAGCCTCAGCGGCCGCCACTACGTCTTCGTGCAGCATCAGGTTCTTCACGTTGCTGGCGGGAATCACGACAGCGTGCTCGCCGCTCAAGCCACGCGCCTTGCAGATGTCGAAGAATCCCTCGATCTTCTGGTTGACTGCCCCCACCGCCTGCAACTCGCCGTGCTGATTGACGGATCCCGTAATCGCCATCGCTTGCAGGATCGGCACGCCGGCGAGCGAGGAGAGCAGCGCGCAGAGTTCCGCGGCGGATGCGCTGTCGCCCTCGACCTCGCCGTAAGTCTGTTCGAATACGAGGCTCGCGCGCAGCGAATGCGGCCTCTTCGCTGAGAACCGCCGGGCGAGGAACGAAGCCAGAATCAGCACGCCCTTGGAGTGGATCGGTCCGCCGAGCTTGACCTCGCGCTGCACGTCGATCACCTCGCCGTCGCCGACGCGCGTGCTGGCGGTGATGCGGGAGGGCATCCCGAAGACCTGACCTCCAAGCATGAATACCGATAGTCCGTTGACCTGCCCCACCGTGGCGCCGTCGGTGGCGATGAGCACGGTGTCGCGCAGTATGGCATCCTGCACCTGCTCGCTCACCTGGCTCACGCGGCGGATCTGTGCTTCGATGGCCGTGTCGACGTCCTCCATCCGCACCGTCGCGCGTGCTGCGCGCCGTGCGCCGAAATCCGCCTCTCCTAGCAGGTCGACCAGGCTCTGCATGTGCGTCGACAGCCGCTCGCTGTCTTCGACGGCGCGAGCGCAATGTTCGATCACTCGCGCCACCGCGCCGCGCTCGAACGGCAGCAGCGCGTTTCGCCGCGCCAGAGTCGCGATCAACCGCGCCAGCGACTGTTGATTATCGACGCTGCGCGGGACGTGGTCGTCGAAGTCCACCGCGACCTTGAACAGCTCGCCGAAATCGGGATCGAGCGCATACAGCAGGTGGTACCAGATTCGCTCTCCGAACATGATCACCTTGACGTCGAGCGGTATAGCCTCGGGCTCGAGCGAAATCGTCGACACGAGGCCGTACATCTGCCCGAGCGATTCGACGCGGATGCGGCGCGTCCTGAGCGCCCGCTTGAGGCCCTCCCATGCGAACGGTTGAGTCAGGAGCTTGTGTGCGTCGAGAAAGAGGTAGCCGCCATTGGCGCGATGCAAGGCGCCGGGCTTGATCAGGGTAAAGTCGGTGACCAGCGCCCCGAACTGCGAAATGTGCTCGATGCGGCCGAGCAGATTCTGGTGCGTCGGGTGATCCTCCAAGATCACGGGTGCCCCGCCCTGATCGCCGTGGCCGAGCAGCAGGTTGACTTGATAGCGGCGAAAGGGGGTCGGTTGGGCCTCCGCCGGCAGCCCTCCTATTCCAGCCTGCGGCTCGGCGCCACGCCGGAAGTCGTCGACGTTCTCGATCAGGTCATGTTCGACGGCGAGCAGATACTTGCAAACCTCGGGGAGATCCGCATAGTGCTGGCGGATTTCTTCCGTGAGCGTGCCTATCGCGTAATTCGCCACGTCGCGATTTAGCTTTCGCAAACGCTCGCGATGATCCTTGCGCGAGCGCTGCGCGTCGCGCAGGAGCTGCTCGAGTCGTTCCTGCAGCGCTCGCATGTTCTGCTCGATTCGCTCCCGCTCTTCGGCGGGAAGTTGCGCGAATTCCTCGGGTGTGACCACCTCTGCGTCCTTCTTGACGGGCGCGAAGGAGAAGCCGGTCGGCAGCCGGAGCAGCGCGATGTTCTGCCCAGCCGCCTGTTCCGCCAGCTCGCGGAACGCCTTTTCGTGACGCTCGGTGAACTCGGCCTCGATCTGTTCGGTGCGAGCGCGATATTCGTCGCTGTCGAACGCGGCCGGAATCACCGCGAAGAGCTCGTCGACCAATTGCCGCATGTCGTCGCGAAGCTTGACGCCGCGACCCGCTGGCAGCTCGAGTGCCCGCGGCCTGTGCGGCGCGTCGAAGTTGTAGACGTAGCACCAGTCGGCGGGAGGCGGCTCCTCGGCCGCCTTGCGCCCCACGAGCTGACGCAGCAGCGTCTGCTTTCCAGCGCCTGCGGGGCCGAGCACGTAGAGGTTGTACCCCTCGCGGCGGATGCCGATTCCGAAGTCGACCGCGCTCTTGGCGCGCACCTGCCCGAAGATTTCGTCGAGATCTTCGAGTTGATCGGTCGTCTCGAAGGCCAGCGTCGAGGAGTCGCAGCGCCGGCGCAACAGCGACGTCTTCAGGATCGTATCGCGGCTCATGGTCGCGTCCCGTTAAAATGGTTCCATCATATGCGCGCGACGGCTCGGGCGCGCCCCGGTGAGGAAGGCGAAATCGACCGCGGTTGATCGAGGTCAAATGACGCCCGAGCGCGCGGTGCAACATTCTTAGGAAAGGAGGAGCGGACGGCGGCCCGAGGGTAAGCGCCGGCCGGCGCTCATGGCCTGGGAGCATTTCGCGCACGGTTCGGACATCGGCGTCCGCGGCATTGGCGCGACGCTTGGCGAGGCATTCGAGCAGGCAGCTCTGGCGTTGACCGGCGTGATCACCGAGCCGGCCGGGGTTGCGGCGCGGACTGCGGTCGAGATCCGCTGCGAAGCGCCGGACGACGAGTTGCTCTTCGCCGACTGGCTCAACGCGCTGATCTACGAAATGAGCACGCGCAACATGCTGTTCGGGCGCTTCGCGGTCGCCATCGAGGACCACCGGCTGGCGGCGACCGCCTGGGGCGAAACGGTGGACCGCGAGCGCCATCGGCCTGCGGTGGAGGTCAAGGGGGCCACCTATACGGCGCTGTCGGTGGCGCGTCGGGGCGACGGCGCCTGGATCGCGCAATGCGTAGTCGACGTCTAATGCAGGACACCTAACGTAGACGCACGCCATGGATCCCTCCCGTCTGGTTCGCAAAGCGGAGTGCGAATGGGAACTGCCCAAGACCGGCGCCATGCGCGTGCCCGGCGTCATCTATGCCGATGAGCCACTCATCCGCGCCATGGACGAGAAGGTTCCCGAGCAGGTCGCGAATGTCGCGTCGCTTCCCGGCATCGTCAAGGCGTCCTTCGCCATGCCCGACGCGCACTGGGGTTACGGTTTTCCCATCGGCGGCGTCGCGGCCTTCGATCCGGATCAGGGTGGCGTGGTCTCTGCAGGCGGCGTGGGCTTCGACATTTCCTGCGGCGTGCGCCTGCTGCTCACCGGCCTTAGCCGGCCTGAAGTCGAAGCGGTCAAGCGCCCCCTCGCCGACATGCTCTACGCGCGCATCCCGGCGGGGCTGGGCAGCACCGGCGCGCTGCGACTGTCGCCGAAGGAAATGGACGAAATGCTCGTCGGCGGTGCGCGCTGGGCCGTCGAGCGCGGCTACGGCCGGCCCGAGGACCTGGAGCGCATCGAAGAGCACGGCAGCATGGCAGGAGCGGACCCACGCGCCGTCTCCGACGCAGCCAAACGCCGCCAGCGCGATGAAATGGGGACGCTCGGCTCGGGCAACCATTATCTTGAAGTGCAACACGTCGCCGCCGTGTACGACGCGGCGACCGCACAGGCGTTCGGTCTCGCCGTCGGAGACGTGGTGGTCAGCATCCACTGCGGATCGCGCGGCCTCGGTCACCAGATCGGCACCGAATTCCTGCGCGAAATGGCCGTCGCCGGCAAGGCCGCGGGCATCGCGCTGCCGGACCGCGAGCTCGCCTGCGCGCCGATCCGTTCGGAGGTCGGCCGGCGTTACCTCGGCGCGATGCGCGCGGCGATCAACTGCGCGCTGGCCAACCGCGAGATTCTCACCCATCTCACACGCCAGGCGTTCCACGACGTGTTGCCCGGCGCCCGGCTCGCGCTGCTCTACGACGTCTCGCACAACACCTGCAAGGTCGAGGAACATGCGGTGAATGGCGAGCGGCGCAAGCTGTACGTCCACCGCAAGGGAGCCACACGCGCGTTCCCGCCGGCGCATCCGGACTTGCCGACCGCGCTCTACGGCGCCGGGCAGCCGGTGCTCATCGGCGGCAGCATGGGCACCGCGTCGTACGTGCTGGCGGGCACCAGCCGCAGCATGCGCGAAGCGTTCGGCTCGGCCTGCCACGGCGCCGGCCGCAGCATGAGCCGGAACGCCGCGACCAAGCGCTGGAGTGGCCGCAAGGTCGTCGACGATCTGGCCGGGCGCGGGATCCTCATCCGCAGCACTTCACAGCGCGGTGTCGCGGAAGAAGCGCCGGGCGCCTACAAGGACGTGTCGGAGGTCGTCGACGCGGCCGACAAGGCGGATCTCGCGCGCAAAGTAGCGCGGCTCGAGCCGCTCGTCTGCATCAAGGGATGATCGCTGGCGAAGTCTCGGAACTCGAGGCTCGCGCCTGCCATCACCCCGCCGGATGCATCCACCAGGGGCCAGAGCGCTTCAGCTGATCGCGCTGCTCCTTGGTCAAGACCGCAAGCATCTGATCGTGCGCCGCGAGCCCAGCGTCGAAGCGTTGCAGGCGCAAATCGTTGATGCGCTGGAACGCCGCGTCCAACGCCGGCTTGTCGAGCGGTTCGCCAGCCATGAGCTCGCGCATCTTGGACATCTCGCTGCGCATCTTTCCCATGATGTCCCACGTCTTCGCCTGCAGGTCGTCGTGGATGGCGTCGAGC
>DASPTZ010000107.1:0-2245 GCA_035623155.1 Casimicrobiaceae bacterium
TTCGTTCGATGCGTTGCGCGTGCGCGCTTGTCGTGATGGTCGTGGCGGCGTGCGCCGCTCCTCCGCCGACAGGACCGACGCCCGCTGCTACACCGGGCCCGGCGCCTTCGGGGGCGCAACCTCCCGCGCCCGAACCACCGAAGCCACAGGCGCCGCCGACGACCAGCTCGAATCCCCCTGCCAACGTCAACCTGCAGGGATTTCCGCTTTCCTACCGTCAAGGCTACGCCGACGGCTGCGCCAGCATCGGCGCCGTCGAGCACAAGGACGCGGCGCGATTCAAGAACGATGGCCAGTATCGCACCGGCTGGCAGGATGGCTTCGCATTGTGCAAGAAGCGCTGATGCTCTGGACATCACAGACGCTCGTCGCTGTTGCGGTTCGCAACGCGAAGTCCCCCTCTCCCTCTGGGAGAGGGTTAAGGGTGAGGGAACATGCCGCCAATGAGATTGCGACGCTGCTTTCATGCGCCGCAGCTGACCCTCACCCCCGGCCCCTCTCCCGGCGGGAGAGGGGCGCATTCTAGGATGCTCGCTTGAAGGTTTCAGCGTCGCTGTTCGTTCCCATCCGCGGCTTGCGCTATCACGTCCGCTCCTGGGGCGAGGCGGGCGCGCCGAAGCTGTTCATGCTGCACGGCTGGATGGACGTCGGTGCGTCGTTCCAGTTCCTGATCGATCAGCTCAGGCTCGACTGGCACGTGCTCGCGCCGGATTGGCGCGGCTTCGGGCTCACCGAATGGTGCAGCGACGGCTACTGGTTCGCCGACTACATCGCCGATCTCGACGCGCTGCTCGACCACTTCGCGCCGCAGGAGCCGGCACGGCTCGTCGGCCACAGTCTGGGTGGCAACATCGTGATGCTCTATGCCGGAGTGAGGCCGCAACGTGCCGCCTCGGTCGTATCGCTCGAGGGCTTCGGCATTCCCGAGGAGCGGGCTCAAGTCGCGCCGGACAAGTTCGCCAGGTGGCTCGATGCGCTCAAGGCTCCCCCGGCATTCAGGCCTTATCGCGACCTCGACGCGGTCGCCGACACGCTGCAGAGGAACAATCCGCGACTCTCGCGCGATAAGGCACAGTTTCTCGCCTCGCACTGGGCGAGCGTCGCCGCCGACGGTAGCGCGCGCTTGAATTCGGATCCTCGCCACAAGCTTCCTTTCCCGACGGTGTATCGCATGGAAGAAGTCGTCGCTGTCTGGAGCCGCATCAGCGCGCCGGTGCTTTGGGTCGCCGCAACCGAGTCGTTCATCCCCAAGTGGCTGGGAGCGCACCCCGAAGGCGAAGCCGCCACCGACAGTCTGGCCGCCATTCGCGCGCGGCTCTCGAGCGTTCCCGGCGGCTCGCTCGCAACGATCCCGGAAGCGGGCCACATGCTCCACCTCGACCGTCCCGATGCCGTCGCCCGAGTGATCGAGCCGTTTCTGGCGGAAACGCGGCGCTGATGCCGCGGCGGATCGCGATCCACACGCTGCGCGGCGCGTACACGGCGCTGGCGTTGCTCACGCTGATCTGGGGCCTGAACTGGATCGTGATGAAGTTCGGCCTCAAGTACGCCCATCCGGTCACCTACAACATCGAGCGCACGCTGCTCGCGATCGCCATGCTCTTCGCGGTCATGATGTGGAAGCGCCAGCCGTTGAGGCCTCAATCGTGGATCGCGATCGTCGTGACCGGATTCTTCCAGACGACGATCAACTTTGCCGCGACGACCATGGCGCTGGCGGGCGGCGGAGCAGGGCGCACCGCGGTGCTGGTGTTCACCATGCCCTTCTGGACCATGCTCATCGCGCGACCCGTCCTGCACGAGCGCGTGCGCGGGGCCGAATGGCTCGCCGTCGCCTTGGCGTTGATCGGCCTCCTGTTCGTCGTCGAGCCGTGGAACTGGCAGGGCAACCTTGAGCCCAAGCTGTGGGCGACGCTCTCCGGCTTCGGCTGGGCCGCGGGCACCGTGTCGACCAAGTATTTCGTTCGCCGCCATCGCCTCGACATGCTCAACTTGATCGCCTGGCAGATGGTCACCGGGATCGTGCCGATCCTGTTCATTCCGCTCGTCTTCCCGCTTCCGTCGGCGCAATGGAATACGGTCTACGTCCTGGCGATCGTGTACGCAGGCGTCATCGCGACCGGCGCCGGCTTCGTTCTGTGGACGGCGATCCTCGGCGTGCTGCCCGCGGGCACCGCATCGCTCAACATGTTCGCCATTCCGGTGATCGCGCTCGTTTCCTCGATGGCGGTGTTCGGCGAGCACA
>DASPTZ010000108.1:0-61209 GCA_035623155.1 Casimicrobiaceae bacterium
GGACTGGGCCCGACGTTCGTCATCCTCCGGCTCGAGAAGGGCAATCCCTGGGTCTACGGTTTCCTGGTGAACAACGTGTGGTCGATGGGCAACGGGGCCGGCGGGTCGTAGAACAACTTCCTGCTGCAGCCGTTCATCAACTACAACTTCCCCGAGGGCACGTATCTCTCATCCTCGCCGATCATTACCGCCAACTGGAAGGCGGCGGGCAGCACCCAGTGGACGGTGCCTCTCGGGATCGCGATTGGCCACATCTTCCATTTGGGGCGGCTGCCGGTGAATGCGCAGGTCGGCGGCTATTACAACGTCGTCCGGCCCGACTTCGGCCCCAATTGGCAGATCCGCGCGCAGGTGCAGTTCATGTTTCCGAAGTAGGTCAACCAACGATGCGAGGAGGCAGATATGGCGAAGCATTCCAAATTCCTGCTGTTTGCAGTCGGTCTTTTTACCGGATGCGCATCTGGGCCGCCCTTCATCGATCAGATGCAACCGGAGGCCGTATCAATGGCGGTGCGACGTGCGCAGTTCGAGTTCAACTGTCCCGGCGCGACCGGAGAAGTGATCCAGCGAGAGAACGTTCAGCCGCTCGTTGCGGCTGGGCCGCTGCGGGCCGAATACACGATCGGCGTGGCGGGTTGCGGCAAACGCGCGACGTTCGTGGTAATTTGCTCGACCAACGGCAATCAATGCTTCGCGGGCGCCGCGCGCTACTGACGCATAGCTCTCAGTCGTTGACCCGTGCCGATCGAATAACTGCGTCCACGCAACTGTATGACCGCGGTGCATCTCTGGCAACGGCAACTTGCCGATGATGCGTAATGAATTCGTCGGCCGATGGAAACGCTGGCGGCCGACGTTGGGTTGGGGATCGCCCCCGGCGATCCCCCGTGTCGAATCGAGGAGGTTAGTCATGTCCAAGCTCATGTCCAAACAAGTGCTTGCAAGGCCAGCTGTGTCGCTGATTGCGGGTGGCTTTGGCGGCTTCGGAGGGCGCTTCGGAGGCGGCGGTTTCGGCGGTCGGCGCTGATCCGGCGACGATCACCCAACAATTCGACGAGAGCCCGCACGATGCGTCGTTCGAAATGGCGGCTGGCCGGATATTCGTCCGTTAGCGCCGGTGGTCGAAGAGCGGGCTCTAGAGCCTAACGATAGCGTGCGCGTACGTGCCGGTAGTCTAGGACAGGTTGTAGTGAGGCTGTGTTTCTGCGAAGCAGAGGGAGAAAACCGATGCTCGGCTTCGAACTGGACTTTTGGGACTACCTGACGTTCGTCACGCTGTTCCTCGTTGTCGTCGCGGGCGTCACGCTTTGGGTGTTTCTCGCAGGCTTGCCGGGACGGATCGCGCTCGCGCGCAAGCACCCCGACGCCGAAGCAGTGAAGATGCTCGGCTGGGCTGGATTGCTGCCGACGATCTATCCATGGGCCCAGGCGCTCATTTGGGCGTTCAAGCCCACCGACATTGTCGACATCCGGCGGGGGCCCCGCGAGGAAGCGCGTGCAATCGAGGAGAACATCGCGCGGCTGTCGGGAGACGCGGTCCCTGCCGAACTCCCTGCGTCGCCCCACGCGGCGAAGATGCCACCAGGCGACAAGGCTTGACCACGCGCTCATCCCATGATCGCCGGGTTCGTCATCCTGTTCGGATACGTCGTCCTCGTCTGGCTGGTCTTTTTCAAGTTCAAGTGGCTCAAGTTCAGCATCGCGTGGGGCGTGGTCTCCGGATTCATCGGGCTGCATCTGCTGATTATCTTCATGATCGGGCTGCGCTTCGTCACGCCCTACTCCACCGAGGCCAAGATCATCCAGCACACGATCCAGCTTACGCCGCGGCTCTCCGAGCCGACCCTGGTGACCGAGGTGTTCGTCGAGCAGAACACGCATGTGAGGAAGGGAGCGCCGCTGTTCCAGTTCGACCGCCGGCCCTACGAGTACAAGGTCAAGCAACTCGAGGCCCAGCTCGCGAAGGCGAAGCAGGACGTGCTGGTGATGAAGGCGGACGTGGCGGCCACCGCGCAGAAGGTAGTCAAGCTCAAGGCCGAACTGGACTACGCGAAGTACCAGCAGAAGCTCTACACCGGTCTCGCCAAGCAAGGCGCCGGACCGGAAGAGGATGCGCAGAAGTGGACGGCCCAGGTCACCGCCGACGAGGCCGCCATCCTGGAAGCGCAGGCCGACGAGCAGCGCGCGCGGCTGCGCTACACGAGCCAGATCAACGGCGTCAACACGACGGTAGCGGCGATCGAGGCCGATCTCGAACTGGCGCGCTTCTATCTCGACAACACGCTGATGGTCGCGCCCGAGGATGGCTACATCATGACCATGCAGGTGCGCCCGGGGATGGTGGCGGGCGACGTCCGGGTAGGCGCCATCGCCTCGTTCATCTGCGACGAGGGCCGGTATCTCCTCGCCAACTACTTCCAGGAGAACCTTAAGTACGTGAAGCCAGGCCAGCCGGCGGAAGTCGCCATGGATCTCTACCCGGGCCAGATCTGGCGCGGCAAGGTGGCGGCGATCTGGCAGGGCAGCGGGGCGGGCCAGATGCTGCCGAGCGGAACGCTGCCGAACTTCAGCTACGTGCCGACACAGGTTCCGCAGGGCCAGTTCGCGGTCGCCATCGTCCTTGACGATCCGGACCAGAACCGCTTTCCCATCGGCACGCAGGGCCGAGCGGCGATCTACACCAATCCCGAGAGCCCGTTCGTCTGGCTGCGCAAGATCGGCATCCGCGGGTACACATGGTTCAACTGGCTCTATCCGTTCTCCGGCTGATGCGCGCTTCGGCGCTCGTCGCGATCCTTGCAGCCACAGCAATCGCGGGATGCGCGCTTGCTCCCGCACCGAAGCGTGATGCAATCGTCGGCGATGCGCTTCCGAAGACGACGGCGATCCCACCGGCATGGAAGGCGAACCCAAACAATCTTGCCGTCGCCGACGACTGGCTCAAGTCGCTCAACGATCCGACGCTCGACGCGCTCGTGGCCGAGGCGATCGCCAACAACCTGGACCTGCGCCAGGCTGCACAGAGGGTGATCGTCGCGCAGCAGGCGGTGATCGTCGTCGGTGCGCAACTCCTTCCCCAGGTTGGCGCCGTGCTCGGCGCGCGCGCCACGCACGACGAGGACCACAGCGGCACTTCCGACTCCACCATCGCCTACGTGGGCGTCGCATGGGAGCTCGACGTGTGGGGGCGGCTGCGCTCGCAGCGCGCCGCTGCGGAGGCGGGCGCTACGGCGGTCGCACTCGACTATGCGTATGCGCGCCAATCGCTCGCGGCGACGGTGGCCAAGGTCTGGTATCTCGCCATCGAGACGCGGCAACTCCTGGCGCTCTCCGAGCAAGCCGTCGCGGTTTATAGTCAGTTGCTCGACCTGATCAAGGTCCGGCGCGCGGCGGGCAAGGATTCCGACCTCGATGTCGTCAACACCGAAGCCATCGTTGCATCTGCGCAGGCCGAGGTCGAACTGGCGCGCCAGGCCTACGAGGAGACGCGCCGCGCGCTCGAAGTGTTGCTGGGGCGCTATCCCGCCGCGGAACTCGCTGCCGCGGCAGGGTTCCCCCCGCTGCCGCCGCCGGTCGCGACCGGCGTGCCGAGCACGCTGCTCGAACGCAGACCCGACATCGTCGCCGCGGAGCAGCAGGTGCTCGCCGCATTTCGGGTGGAAGAGGCGGCGAAGCTCGCGCTGTTGCCCGACTTCTCGATATCGCTCGTCGGCGGGCGCCTGGGCGACCAGGTTCTTTCGCTGCTGCGGCTCAATCCCTGGCTCGCCTCGGCGGCGGTCGGCGTGTCGATCCCCATCTACGAAGGCGGGGCGCTGCAGGCTAAGGTCGCCATCGCCGACGCGCGACAGGCAGAAGCGGTGGCCCATTACGGCGCCGTGCTGCTGACTTCGTTCCGCGAAGTCGAGAACGCGCTCGGCAACGAGGCACTGCTGGCGAAACGGCTTCCATACGACGAGAGCGCGCTCACCGGCCGCACGGAAGCGGTACGCATCGCGACAATCCAGTATCGCGCGGGACAGCGCGACCTGCTGTGGGTGTCCAATCTGCAGGCCGATCAGCTCAATGCGCAAGCCTCGGTCATCAAGGTTCGCAGTCAGCAGCGCATCAATCGGATTCAGCTCCATCTCGCGCTCGGCGGAAGCTTCGATGAGCCGCCCGCGATTACGCCACTCACGCGGTCGGATGATGGCTTGTAGTCCTACCTTAAGGAGCAGCCCAATGAACTCAATGATGCCATTGTGTAGGAACGCCATTTCCGGAAAAGCACCGCTGCTTGTGCGTCTGACGTTATCTGTTGGCATCGCGACCGTGGCGGCAGCTTGCGCGCCCGAGGCGATTCGCAGCAACCAGGCGACAGGCTTCAACGGTTACTTTCGGCAGCTGCCGACGGCATGCCGGCCGTTGATTATCGGCGGTCAGAATGTCGGCGACGACATTCAGATGAATAACACGGGCGCGCCGAATTACGCATACTTCACCCAAGTCACCGCGAAGCTCTATTATCATCAGCTGTCGCCCCCGGAGTACCGGCAGGCAGTGGTCGGCTTCCTCGGCGCCGGCGCCGACAGCGAGAGGTCGATCGACTGCATCATTCGCACGCTGCCCGCCGATCGTCCCACCGCGCCGATCGGGACGGACTAAGCCCACTCCAGAGTGCATTCTTCAGCTTCGACACAACTGCTGTGCCGCTGCTCACGAGCGTTCGCGATCGACGCACTGCGTTGCCTGCTCGCAATGGTTCCAGGTCGGGCGTCGACACGGTCATCGAACGGACCCCGGCTTTGACAGGGGACGGCCGAAGCATCCTTGAATCCGGAAAGCGGATCGTCCTCCATAACGCCGGCTTGACGGAGGGCGACGACACAGGGACGTTTGCGCGCCTCCGCACGATCCGTGACGAAGGGGTCGATCCGGCGATTGTCTCGCACGGAGCCGGATCGTGAAAACGGCTGGCGGGGCATGGCCCTGGATCGCCGGCGGCGTTGCCGTGACTGTCGTCATCGGCGGCGCCGGCGTGTGGATTATGCAGGCGCCGAAAACCGCGCCTTCGGCCTCTACTGCATGCAGCGCGTCATCGAAGGCAGGCGACCTGTGTTCCTGCAAGGTGCTTGAGTTGCGCCCGACGCAGTTCGCCGTCGGCATGATTGCGGTCAAGGACAGGGAGGCCGAACTCGCAGCCAAATCGGGAGCAACGCTCAGCGATTACCAACGCAAGAATCCCGAGCCCGCGGTCAAAGGCCCGGGCGGCGCATTATTCATCACTGACCGTCACCACCTCGCGCGAGCGATGGCAGAGCGCGGAATCGAAACCACATTCTGCCGATTGGAGGCGGATTATTCTGAGCTCGACTCGACTTCGTTTTGGGCGAAGATGGCAGCACAGCGTTGGGTCTACCTGTATGACGAGAACGGACAGGGGCCGCGCAGTCCGGCAGAGCTACCGAGCACGGTAAAGGGCCTGACGGACGATCCGTATCGGAGCCTCGCAGCTGCGGTGCGTGATAGTGGCGGCTTCGGAAAGGTCGCCACCCCGTTTTCCGAGTTCGAGTGGGCCAACTATTTTCGCTCGTCCGGGATTTCCAGGGCAGACATCCAGGGGGACTTCGCGAAATCCGTCAAAGACGCAACGGCCATCGCACGCAAGAGGGATGCCTGTTCGTTGCCGGGATACAACGGCCTTGGCCCATGCCAGTAATCGAGCCTGCGGGCAGTGCAGTACTTCTGAAGCCAGGCAGTTGCCCATCGCGGACTGCGAATGCAGTGTCGGCCTTTGCGATAGAATCGCCGACAAGACACGGCCGCGTAGCCCCGATTTATGCGAGAAGTCTTTATGAGTTTGCACGAAGCGGCTTTATCGATTGCACTAACGACGACTTTGATTCTTGGCGTTGGTTCAACGTTTCCCAGCGGATCACAGGTGTTCCTGGCTCGCCCACAACCGCAGGAACCAGTCAGAGGTTTGCTTGCTACGCGCGATCGGCTGCTCTGAGGGGAGATGGAGCAGCGTGCCATCCGGACGCTGCGCAATGACCCGCAGATGCGGCCCGATTCCTTGAAAGGAGGGGATCATGTCAAAGGAAAGACCGACCACTGGCACCGACGGGCGGCCGCTACCGATTCTTCCGCCGACGCGCGATCCACGCGTGTGGGCGCGACTGGTCCGGGTAATGTTCTACACGCCCGGCTTCCTGGCGATTCTGCTGCTGAAAGCCGGTGAGCCGACTGCCTTTGGCATCACGGTCGAGCTGCTGATGCTGACGAGCGCGGCGGCCATCGTCGGCGGCTTGTTCATCGGCACCGAGTCCGAGGGCAAGGGAGCCGATTCTTCGTCCAGGGTCGGCGCGTGGAGCGGAGCCCTGGTGCTCGAGCTGCTGGCCGTGGTGCCCTTCATCTGTGCGGTGCCTTCGTTGTTCCACGAACTGGCGAACAGCGCACTGCTGCACGCCAGGGAACCCGCCACGGTCGACGTCTCGCTCGGCGCCTCCGAGCTGTTGCCCGCGATGTCGATCTTGCCCTTCATGCTTTATCAATTGGCCGGCTTTGGCACCCTGCATTTCCTCGTTTCCAGACCGGTAAATTGGGTGATCAACATCGCGATCCTGGGCTTGATCATCGCGAGCTACATCGCCAACCGGATGGCCAACTACGGCGTCGAGAGAAGCCTCGTCGGGCTGCTGATCTTGGGCATGGGCGCTATCGTGCTCTACGGCGTTCTGAAACTCCGGCAGATGCAAGCAGACTTCGATCAGCGCAGCCCGCCCAAGGAGGAAAAGGAAAAGTAGTGAAGGATGGACATCGTGTGGTGGATCAGCTATCGCGGTGAAGGTAAGCACGGCATCGAGAACATCGGCGTGTTCGAGGACGACGGAACGCCGCGCCCGAAACACCCGTTGCTGCTCGATGAGTCGCCCGATGCGGCGCCTTTGCACATCGCCCGCGGCTTCGCGCTAGTCGGCGATGATCTGTACATCGCCAATGCCTGGCGCAAGGATAGCCACATCGCCCGCTACCAGCGTCGCGGCGACATGTTCCACTTTGCCGGTCTTCTGGTGACCACGAAGGACGTCCCGGCGATGGTCCACCCCTTCGATGTGGAGCTTGGCGACGACGGCCGCCTCTACGTTTCATGTCAGGACACCAACACCGTGCTCGCGATTCTGCCAAGGGAGCGCAAGGCAGCGCCTGTGGCCGCGCACCTGCGCAAGACCTTCCCCGACGGCAACTTCCTTCCGGGAACGCTCGTCGCCTCGAGCCAGGGCCGGCTCCCCGAGTGCGGCGAGCGTGCGCCGCGGGACGTGCCGGCGCCGCAGGGACTCGAGGTGGTGCTCGACGTGCACGGCAGACCACGCCACTCGGTTCGCGGCATCATCGTGCATCGGCAGCATCTTTTCGTGGCGGACGAGGCCGCGGATTTGGTCAAGGTCTTCGAGCTGAAGTCGGGCCGCTTGGTAGCGCACATCAAGGGAAAGAAGCTCGCGAAGCCGGTGCACCTGATCCTGCGCGGAGACACGCTGTACATCGGTGCACCCGGCACCGGCAGCATCCTCGCCTACGACATTCCCAAGAGAGTTCCGCATGGGAAGCTCAAGCCGCGAACCGTCATCGACGGCAAGCTCAAGGCCCCGTCCGGCTTCGCGATCGGCCCGGACGGCGACCTCTATGTGGCGGAGCGTTTCACGCAGCGGATCCGGCGTTTCTCCAGCAAGGGAAAGAAGAAGGGGACGTTCATCGACGGCCTGCCCGACATACCGGAGTTCCTCGTGCATGTGCCCGACACCGTTCTCGAGCATCCTGGGGCGCTGGCGCTGGAGCCAGCCACGTCCGCTCGTTCGCTTCGCACGGTTGCGCCTTCTGGCAATGCGAGCCGGACACTGTCATAGAAAATTTTCGGACATCTGGGCGCACAGAGTGAAAGGTGTCATGTTTGGTGCGCATGCTACAACCCAGGCTGCACGTAATTCGTAATACCACTCCGTCGTGAGACGGTGACCGGCCATGCGCGAAATCGAGCGCTTGGTATCTGATGCAAGCAGCTATATGACCCGTAACTATGCCCTCTCATGGTGGCTTATTTGATAGCTGCCCTTTAGAGCTTGTACTTGTATGCTTTTCTTCACCAATGCCGCACGCGTTTGCGCGGCCGATCCATGATCGCATGCGTTGCAGAAGCGCCGCGCCGCCGGACTCTCGGTTGATGGCCGCGGGCCACAACGATGAGCAGCCAAGGCCTCAGCCCGGCTCGACCGGGGACGCTACAGGCTGCGCCCGCAGTCGGGTCCCGTAGTTGGCGAGTGTCAGCTTTAGAGCAGCGAAACCCAAAGAGGCGAAGTCTCTGCACGGCTAGGACCGGTCTTTCGTCGTTGGCTCGCAGTCCGCTCGATAGCGGTCACCCGCGAAAGTACGGGACCAGACGAGAGCACGCCATTCAATAACACCAAGCTTCAGAGTCCCCTTGCTGTCGACTTACAGATCGAGGGCCTGCCCCTTACCAGTGAAACGCGACGCCAATCGCAGGCCCATTCAGGCTGAGGCTGCCGAACGCATCTGTCGACTTGAAGTGGTAGTCGATGTAGCGCCACAGGGCGATCACGTCGCCCCAACTGAAGGCGTAGCCAAGACCGGCAATTGCCTGCCAGGTAAGTTGCGTCTGCCCCGTTCCAACGTCGAGGTAATAGGGCATAAACCATTCGTGATTGTCGCCGAACGCGAACCGCCCCTTGACGCCGATAATCGCGTCCCATTTATTGGCGCTCACCTCGCTCGACCCTTGACGGCCGGGCCCTACGAAGGGACCGATGTCGGCATTGAATTGCCAGCCGAGATTCTCCTTGAGGTCGAGCAGGCGGGCTCCCGCAAGGACGTCGAAGGTCGTCTCCGGTGAAGCCACGACCCGGTAGCTTCCGCCGAGCGTCCACAATGTGGACTTTATACCCAGGTCCGCATCCGCGGTAATGCCGGCCGGTATCGTTATGTCACCGATCCTGAGGTCTCGCGCGCCTGATTTTGATCCGCCTACGTCGACGTACAGGACGTCCGTGAAGAGGCCCCAGTGCCCCTTCTGTGCGGCGAGGCTGCCCATGAAGGTGAACTTCAGATTGCTGATGAGCTGGTTCGGACTGACGCTGATGTTTGCAGTTATACCGGCGGGGAAAGTCGTAGAGCCTTTGATCTGCGGGAGATAGCCGTACAAGAATGCCCCAAATTTCCATTCGTCCGACAGCTCCTGCGCAAACGAGGTGCCGGGAACCAACGTCCCGATAGCCAAAAGCAGTGCGGCGACATGCCAAGCAGACGCGGCGATCGTGCCGAACAACCATGAACGTTTGCTCATCGTGCTTCTCCTGAACAACGTTATTTCGCAATCTGGAGGTTCTGTGACAGATTAGTGATCAACCCCTCCAGTCGAAGGCCCAACGATACCACTGACGGTGAACCAACGTCCCGAGCCGCCGGGCCGGCGGAGCAAAAGCTACGGAGCGACCGAACCGAGACTAAGAAGGGGCCTGCACAAGAGGCGCGGCGGCCGTCTCCGCTCACGAAGGCGCGCGTGGGAACGGAGTCACTCCGCAGGCTGCACTGGACCGATCAGCGGCGTGCGGACGGGCTTGGCCATACCGTAAAACACAACCAACCCCTGGCCGGCGCCAAGCGTGGTCTGCGCCTCATCAACATGCGCCAGGGCGGCCTGGTACATCTGCCAGTTATTGCCCACCCATACGTCACCCGCGGGATCGATACCAATGTCCACATGCATCTGCATTCCACCGCCAACATAGCCTCCCGGCGGCGAGATCGGGTCGCCCATCTTCATTCCTGGCGGGCAGGTTTCGGTCCGGTAGCCGCACAGTTCCGCAATAGGGTCCGGTGGGTTGGAGAAGTTGGAAACCCAGATGTGGTCGTTGCCGTCAATGGCGATCGCCCATGGAACGACAATGCCATGGCCGAATACCGGTGGCCGCGCCGGCTTGCCGTCAGGGCGCAGGACCACGACGGCGCCCCCGTCGGGACCGGGACGCTGCGCAACCATCGCGCGTATTAGGTAGGGATGGACATTGCCCCCTCGCTTGGCAATCAGCGCTGTACGCCCTAGGGTCAACCAGGCTCGCCAGTTGGTGCCGAAGTGGCTGGTGACCCAGAGATTGCCCTGACCGTCGACCGCCATACCGCCAGGGCTGACCGCCGTCTTGAACTTCTCCGCCTTGCTTGGGTCAGCGGCGGGGAACCGCGTAACCCAATCGCTGATGAAATTAGAAACCCAAATCCGATCCTGTTGGTCGATCGCGAGGTGGAACGGTGCGGCGAATGACTTGCAAGGTTCCACGCTCCGGCCCTCGCAGATGATGCGTGCCTGGGCTGGGTCACCCTTGGGGAAGTAGACGAGTTGATTCTTGGTGATGCCGACCGTCCAGACATCGCCGCTCGGGGTTACGATAATCCCTTGCATCTCACCAAGCTGGCCGTTGAAGTCATAGCCTTCCGGGGGTGAGAGCGGCCTGCCGCTGTTGTCGAACTTCACCACCGCGCGGCTGCCGTAGGTGGTGGCCCAAACATTATCCTGGGCATCGATCGCCATGCCGAAACCGATACCTTGAAGGCCGCCGCCGGTGAACCCGTAGGTCATGGGCGACAGCGGCCGGCCGTTGGGCGCGAACTTGGAGAGGTTGCCGTCCCACAGAGTGTCCTGGTTCTGTGCGCCAACCAAAAAGTTGTTGCCGGCCCAGACATTGCCCTTGCTGTCGATCATCAACTTGCCGGGCGCGCTCAGTCCCCCGCCGGTGAATTTGAGCGGCAGCGTCCACGCACTCGGCGCCCATGTTAGATAAGGCATAAACGGGGTCGGCCGCAGGTTCCTCCCTTTGGGGACCGGGTAGAACTTATCCAGCAGCGCGAAGAGCCGCTCGGGCCGGTAGCCGGAATCGCGCGCAACACCCTCCAATGCCGTGAGCGTGTCGGTCGGCGTCTTGCCGCTGCGCGGGGTGGCCGCGGCGAGGAACTGGCTGCATGCATCAGGCTTGATCTGCGTCACGCATCCGGCCAGCACGCTCGCCAATGTCGCAAAGTTCGCCATGGTCGGCGTTTGGGCGCTGTTGAGTGCGTCCTGGATGGTCACGCCATAGCCGCCGGTCTGAAGGTCAACAAAATTCGGCACGTTGCCGGCAGCGATGCTGAGGCCGAGCGCATTGCCCTTGACCGCGGTGCCGTCGATGAACTGCGCATGCGTCCACACCGAGGCGACAGTGGTCATTTCGTTAATGACCACATGGGACGGGGGCTCGCTGCCCACCACCGTCAGCATCGCAAGCCCAGGGTTGTCGCCTCCATTCTTGTTAGCGGTCGGTCGACCGCCCGTCGCGACCAGATACAAAGGGGCGCCATTGCCGTTTGCATTGATTACGAATCGGCCATCTTGGCCGGTTTGTGCCTGCGCCAATTGCTGCGGCGGTGCGTCGGACCCAGCCGCCCACAGCGTGACAGTCGAACCAGCAACCGGCACACCGGCGCCTAGCACCTGGCCCTGGATGTCCGCGCCAAGCGCTGTCCCGCTCGACAAGAGCGCTAGCGCGACCAACCTGCCGATCCAAGGGCGGGTCGACGCCGAGCCATTCGTGATCTGACTGCAAAGTGTCATATGGCCTCCCCTGTTCCGTGGGCAGACTTTACCAAAGACATTATGGTCGCGTCGTAGAAATGCGACGGCAGGTCTCCGGCGATGTAGGTTGCGCGGCAAGCCGCGCCGAACTACCTGCTGAGAAGAGGACGGAAGTCGTCAGCAGCCAACGGAGACCCGCCATGGAAGAGCGTATCAAGTTTCTTGGCGCCCTTTCAACCCAAGTGCCCGCGGTTTGGGTGGGCGTCGCCAAAATTTGGTCCTCGCAATCTTCCTGCCCGGGGCGGCCTTTCCTATCATTGACGCGCTCCCATTCTGCGACACACTGCGTCGCTTATGAAGGAATGCACCGCACAATGCTTCGCATCAACGCTGCGGTCGTCGGGTTGCTGCACGCTGCGTTTTACAACCCGGTGTGGACTAGCGCCATTGGCAGCGTGCTTGCCGCCGCAGTCGCAACGAGCTTCGGTGTTGGCTAGTTAGTTCTGCTTCAACATGGCATGCGATCCACCTTGGTTCGAATGACCGCTCTTCGCTCCAACCTAGGACCGCTTCGGGTCGTGAGTTCCTGTTCGTGAATGGCGGCTTCCGGGCGCGAGCGCTAGCGACTGCGGCCGGGACCTGCTCAAGACAACTTCCAGCGTGCCAATCGGGTCAAGAAGTCACTCCACTTCTGCATCAACTCGCTACGTTTCTGTAGCAGCGTGGCTCTGTTGTAGGAACGCTCGACCTCGCCACCAAGGCGATGCGCCAGCGCCAGTTCGATCGCGTCGTGCGTCCCAAGGTCATGTTCCCTCGTAAGTGTGCTGAACGTCGAGCGAAAACGGTGCGGTACGATGGGAAATGGCAGTTGCATTCGCTCGATCGCGCGGTTAATTGAAGTCTTGTTTATCGGCTGGTCACGCGCGGCCAACCCGGGAAACAAGTAGCGGGAAAACCCCCGCAGCTTGAGCGCTTCGCGTACTAACTGCAGTGCCTGGCGTGAAAGTGGCACGATGTGTTCACGCCCCCCCTTCATCCGTTCTGGCGGAATTCGAATTAGTTTTGCTTTCAGGTCCACGTCGTCCGCTTCCATCCGGCATAACTCGGCAATCCGAAGAGCTAGGTGGGGCAGTAACTTGAGTGCAAATAGCACGGATGGCGTTAGCGTGTCGACATCGGCCCGAAGGAATGTTGCGAGTTGCTTCTCTGTCAGGTGAGGGGTTGGCTTAGGTGGGGGTTTAGGGATGGCACGCCGGAGAGCAGTTGCAACGTTGTAGCGGGCGGCACCCCGAGCGATCGCGTGATCTAAGACCATCGAGACTAGGCCGCGCACATCGTTCGCGTGGCGCGCGCCAACAGACCGCTCAGCCGCTTCCAGAACCGCAAGCACCTCAACTGACTCGATTTCTGCCACGGAACGGTCACCAATCACAGGCAACACATCGCGGTCGAGCCATCGCCGACAGTTCTGTTTCCATGACTGAGACCGGTGCGCGGCGTACCGACGAAACCACTCTTCAGCGATCGCGCGGAAGGTCGTCCCGGCCGCAAGCGCAGCCTTGGTCCGAGCAATCTTCCTGTTCTGAACTGGATCCTTGCCGGCAGCGACATCGGCGTGTATGGCCTGCGCTGCCGACCTCGCCGCCTCAAGGTCCAAATCCTCCAAGCTGCCAATACAGATTTGCCGTCGCTTTCCGTGCAATCGGTAAGCTACTCGCCAGGTCCGGGAATGAGCCGGCGAGACGTACAGGCGAAGGTTCTCGGCGAGGGTGTATTCACCGGGCGGAAGCGTCTTTGGGTCTCTGACAGTCGGTAACATCGCTCACTCTCTGAGTGGTTGGTGTTACCGCCTATGTTACCAGACAGGAATGGACAGCAGTTGACAGATGTTACCGATCCCCTGGCAAAGACACCTAGAGTTTATAGCTGGCCATCCGCTCCACGTACCGCGCGATAATGTCGATCTCCAGATTGACCCCCACGCCGGGCTCGAGTACGCGCAGCGTTGTCACCGCCAGCGTATGGGGGATCAGTTGCACGGAAAAGCGTCGCCCGGCGATGGCGTTCACCGTGAGGCTTACCCCGTCCACGGCTATCGAGCCCTTCGCGGCAATGAAGCGCGCCAGCTCCGCCGCTGCCTCGATCTCAACGGCGACACCAGCGGGGTCGCCCTCACCTGCTAGTCTTCGCGTCACAGTTCCGACACCGTCGACATGGCCGGTCACAAGGTGTCCCCCGAGTCGAGCGTCGAGCCGCATGGCCTTTTCGAGATTCACTTCGCGGGGGCGGTCCAGGCCGGTTGTACAGCGAAGCGTCTCCGGCGACACGTCGAATCCCAGCGTCGAGCCCTCGACTTCCACGACGGTGAGGCAGCAACCGTTCACCGCGATGCTGTCGCCGACGCCGACATCGGAAACGTCGAGCGCTGCGGCAGCGACCTCGAGCCGCATTCCACCGTGGTCCCGATGCGCCGTGACGATCCGCCCGACCGCCTGGACGATGCCGGTGAACATCAGCGCTCGATCCTCGCCATTATTCGCCAATCGTCGCCTAGAGGCTCTACGCTGTGCACGCGCAACGCAAACCTGTCTTCGAGCCTGGTCAGCGCGACGGGAAGATCGAACATTCCGCGCCCCGGATCGCCGAGTACGCAGGGGGCGAGGTAGATCAGCAGCTCGTCGACCACTCCGGCAGCCAGCAGTGCGCCGTTGAGCTTCGCTCCGGCTTCGACGTGGAGCTCGTTCACTTCGCGCTCGCCCAGCGCGTCGAGCATCGCGACGAGGTCGATGCGGCCGTTTGGGTCCGGCAGTGCGCGTGTTTGCACGTGAGGCGGCCACTTGATCCTTGGAGGCGTCGCGGTGAATACCAGCACCTCGCCCGCGGCGAGCACGCGCGCCTGCGGTGGCGTCTCGCCGTAGCGGTCGACGATGACTCTAAGAGGCTGTCGCGGAGTAGCGACTTCGCGAACGGTGAGTTGGGGATCGTCCTGGCGAACCGTGCCGATGCCGGTCAAGATGGCGCATGAGCGAGCCCGCCAGCGATGGCCGTCGGCTCGTGCGGCAGGCCCGGTGATCCACTGGCTCGTTCCGTTGTCGAGCGCCGTGCGTCCGTCGAGGCTCGCCGCCACCTTCACTCGAACCCATGGACGGCCGGTCTCGACTCTCTTGATCCAGCCAGCGTTGAGTTCGCGCGCCGCGTCCTCGAGCAGGCCCACCTCGACGGCAACCCCGGCAGCGGCGAGGCGATCGGCACCGTGTCCGGCAGCGCGATAGGGGTCGCGCATCGCCGCGACGACGCGCGCGATGCCGGACGCGAGCAACGCGTCGGTGCAGGGCGGGGTACGGGCATGGTGATTGCAGGGTTCAAGCGTCACATACGCGGTGGCGCCGCGCGGGTCGTTGCCTCGCGCGATCGCATCGGCAAGCGCCCTCGTTTCGGCGTGGGCTTCGCCTGCGCGCTCGTGCCACCCCTCGCCCAGGATGCTTCCATCGCGTGCGATCACACAACCCACGCGAGGATTGGGCGTTGTCGTCAACATACCACGCGCCGCGAGTTCCAGCGCACGCGCCATCAACTCGCGGTCGCTAGCTTGCTTCATGATTGCAGCGAGCGTCAGCGCGGCTTGCGCTTGGGCGTCGCCGGCTCGACTTCCTTCAATGCGTCGCGAAAATCGGCAACGTCCTGAAAGCTGCGGTAGACCGAGGCGAAGCGGATGTACCCCACCTTGTCCATCTTGTAGAGCTCCTGCATGACCATCTCCCCGATCTGGCGAGAGGGGATCTCGCGCTCGCCCAGGCTCAATACGCGCTGCACGATGCGCTCCACCGCCTGATCGACGTATTCGGTCGGAACCGGACGCTTATGCAGTGCGCGCTGGAAGCCATTGCGGATGCGGGCAACGTCGAAGTCGGCGCGGGTGCCGTTCTGCTTGACGATCTGCGGAAGCCGCAATTCCGCCGTTTCGTAGGTCGTGAAGCGCTTTTGGCAAGCAAGGCAGCGCCGCCGCCTGCGGATCGAGTCCCCGGGCTCGGAGACGCGGGAGTCGACGACTTGCGTATCGGGGCTGCCGCAGAACGGGCACTTCATCGTCGGAATCGCGAAGGCGATGCCGCGGCGGCCTTTGGGGGGCCGTCCGCCGGCGCGTGGAGACCTCCGGAGCGCAAGCCCCGTTTCCGATCTCCAGTCATCGGTACACTGGAAACTTTTCCGTGAGATTCTTGACGGCCGCGACCACCTTCTTGGTCGTCTTGGAATTCGCGGGCTCGTCAAGGACATCGGCGATCAGGTGTCCGAGTTCCTCGCACTCGATCTCGGTGAATCCTCGCGTGGTGATGGCCGCGCTCCCAACACGAATGCCGCTTGTCACGAAGGGCCTCTCCGGATCGTTGGGAATCGCGTTCTTGTTCACTGTGATGTGCGCACGACCGAGCGCAGCTTCCGCCTCCCTGCCGGTGATCTTCTTCGAGCGCAGGTCGACGAGAAACAAGTGCGAGTCCGTGCCGCCGGAGACGATTCGTAAGCCTCGCTGGCCCAGCACCACGGAGAGCACCCGCGCATTTTCCAGCACGCGCTCCTGGTAGACCTTGAACTCGTGCGATAAGGCCTCCTTGAACGCGACCGCCTTGGCCGCGATGACGTGCATCAGCGGCCCGCCCTGCAACCCGGGAAACACCGCCGCGTTGATCGCTTTCTCGTGCTCGGCGCCGGCGAGAATGAAGCCCCCACGCGGCCCGCGCAGGGTCTTGTGAGTCGTGCTGGTAACGAAATGCGCGAACCCGATCGGCGTCGGGTACAGGCCTGCCGCGATCAACCCTGCGTAATGCGCGATATCGGCCAGAAGGTATGCGCCCACGGCGTCCGCAATCTTCCGGAACCGCGCCCAGTCGATCACGCGCGAGTACGCCGAAGCGCCGGCGATGATGAGTTTCGGCTTGTGCTCTCGGGCGAGGCGCTCGGCGGCCTCGTAGTCGATCAGCTCGGTGGCAGGATCGAGCCCGTAGGCCGCGACATTGAACCATTTGCCCGAAATGTTTACCGGAGAGCCGTGCGTGAGATGGCCGCCGTGCGGAAGCGACAGGCCCAGTATCGTGTCGCCGGGTTTGAGGGTGGCAAAGAGAACCGCCTGGTTGGCTTGCGCGCCCGAATGCGGCTGCACGTTGGCGAACTTTGCATCGAATAGCTTCTTGGCCCGGTCGATCGCGAGTTGTTCGGCGACGTCGACAAACTCGCAGCCGCCGTAGTAGCGCTTGCCGGGATAGCCTTCCGCGTACTTGTTGGTAAGCTGCGAGCCCTGCGCCGCCATGACCACGGCGCTCGCGTAGTTCTCGGAGGCGATCAGCTCGATGTGGGTTTCCTGGCGGTCGTTCTCGCCGCTGATGGCCGCCCAGAGCTCGGGGTCGGCCTGCTTCAGGGTCTGCGCGCGGCTGAACATGAGACTTCCGCCATCCAAAAAATTCTTATTTTAGCACGCCGCATGTCGGCGCCTCGCCGACGCCGCTGCATTGCGCGCGGCGATTGCCAAGGCGCGTGCTGCGGGTTACTCTTGCGCGCGGGTCGAAGCCGTCCGCCAAGAACCGCGGACGTCGAGCGGCCAACGCAAGGGAGGACTCATCTTGTCAGCGCTGCTCTCGATCTCGCGGCTGATCGATCGGTTCAACGAGAAGGTCGGCCACACATTCCTCTGGCTGGTGCTGGCGACGGTGCTGATCAGCGCCGCCAACGCCATCGTTCGCAAGGCGTTCAACTACAGCTCGAACGCTTTTCTCGAGATCCAGTGGTACTTGTTTTCGACCATCTTCCTCTTCCTCGCCGGCTATACGCTGCTGCGCAACGAGCACGTGCGCATCGACGTCATCGCCGGGCGCCTGTCGAAGCGTGCTCAAACCTGGATCGACATTTTCGGCACGGTCTTTTTCCTGCTGCCGATGGCGATCCTGCTGGCGTGGCTGGGATGGCCGGTCTTCGTCGAAGCGCTTGAGCGCCACGAGGTTTCGACCAACGCCGGCGGGCTCATCATCTGGCCGGCGCGCCTTCTCGTCCCGATCGGCTTCGTGCTGCTCGCGCTGCAGGGCATCTCGGAGCTGATCAAGCGGGTCGCGTTTCTGCGCGGCCTCATCCCCGATCCGTCGGAGAAGCACGGGGAGAGGACGGCCGAGGAAGAACTCGCCGAGGAGATCGTGCGGGCGCGCGGTGACCAGGACATCGCCGAGGACATCGAACGTACCGAAATGGGAAGGGAGGAGCGGCGATGATCGCCTTCCTCACCGCGAACATCGCACCGCTGATGTTCGGCACGCTGGTCGTAGTGCTGCTGCTGGGCTACCCGGTGGCGTTCTCGCTTGCTGCCGTCGGCATCGGCTACGCGATCCTCGGCATTGAGCTCGGGCTGCTGACCCCGTCGCTGATGCAGGCGCTGCCCGAGCGCCTGTGGGGCGTGATGTCCAACGACACGCTGCTGTGCGTGCCGTTCTTCACCTTCATGGGCCTTATTCTCGAGCGCAGCGGCATGGCCGAGGATCTGCTCGACACCATCGGCCAGGTATTCGGGCCGGTTCGCGGAGGCATCGCCTACGCGGTCATTTTCGTCGGCGCGCTGCTCGCTGCGACGACCGGCGTGGTTGCCGCGTCGGTGATCTCGATGGGCCTCATATCGCTGCCGATCATGCTGCGCTACGGTTACGACCGGCGCTTTGCATCCGGCGTGATCGCGGCGTCGGGAACGCTGGCGCAGATCATCCCGCCGTCGCTGGTGCTCATCATCATGGCCGACCAGCTCGGCAAGTCGGTTGGCGACATGTACGCGGGCGCGTTCATTCCCGGTATCACTCTGGCTTGTCTGTACGCCGTCTACACCCTGGGCGTGTGCACGGTGAAGCCGAAATGGGCGCCGGCGCTGCCCGAGGAAGCGCGCACGCTGCGTGAGCCGAATGGGGCGGCGGGGACGCGATCGCTCACCATGCTGGCGGTGTTGTCGGCAGTTGCCGCGGTAGCGTTTGCAAAGTTTTATCTGGATCCCGAGAAGCCGACCGATGAGACCATCGTGCTCTCGGCGTCGTTCGGAACCGGTGTCGCGTTCTTTTCCGCGGTCGTCAACCGCCTGCTCAAGTTCGGGCTGCTTTCCCGCCTGGCCGAGCGGGTGACTTTCGTGTTGATCCCGCCGCTGGCGCTGATCTTCCTGGTGCTCGGCACGATCTTCCTAGGCATCGCGACGCCGACCGAAGGCGGCGCGATGGGCGCGACCGGCGCGCTGATCATGGCGATCGCTCGGCGGCGACTGTCGTGGAAGCTGCTCAGGCAGGCAATGGATACGACGGCGAAACTTTCCACGTTCGTCGTCTTCATCCTCATCGGGGCGCGGGTCTTCAGTTTGACCTTCTACGGCGTCAACGGCCACGTGTGGGTCGAGCACTTGCTCTCGAGTCTGCCCGGCGGCCAGCTTGGATTCCTGATCGTCGTCAACATCTTCATTTTCGTGCTGGCGTTCTTCCTCGATTTCTTCGAGCTGTCGTTCATCGTGATTCCGCTGGTGGGGCCGGTCGCCGACAAGCTCGGCATCGACCTCATCTGGTTCGGCGTGCTGCTGGGTGTGAACATGCAGACGTCGTTCATGCATCCGCCGTTCGGCTTCGCCCTTTTCTACTTGCGCAGCGTCGCCCCGGCGAAGGAGTATGTCGACAAGGTCACCAAGAAGCTCACCGCCGGCGTGCGAACAGGGCAGATCTACTGGGGCGCAGTGCCGTTCGTGATCATCCAGATCATCATGGTGGCGATCGTCATCGCGGTGCCGCAGATGGTGATGGTGTACAAATCCAAGGAGAGCACGGTTAATCCGAACGAGATACAGATCCAGTTGCCACCGGCAGAGACGACTCAGCCCGGCGCGACACCTACCGAGCAGGAAGAGCAGAAGAGCGAGAGCGACGCAGCGAAGTCGCTGGAGGAGCAGCTCAAGGCAGCGCCTCCCCCGGCGCCCGGAAAATAGCCCGAGGTACGCGCGCGAAAAAAAGCCCCGCTCGCGCGAGGTTTCTTGCCGATAACGATGTTCCGAAAGGGCTCAGCCCTTCTTGGGGGCAGCGGCCTGCTGGCTGGCGCTCGCCATGAACTGGTCGAAGTTCTGCTCGGCGACGCGGAACCACAGGATCTCCTCGCCCCGGAATGCCTTCCACGGCTCGTAGACCTTCTTGAATTTCGGATTGGTCTCGGCGAAGCCGTCGTAGACCTCCCGCGCCGCGTTGTACGAAGCCTCCATGATCGAGCGCGGAAAGGGCCGCAGCTGAACGCCCGCCGCGACCAGGCGACGCAGCGCTCCCGGGTTTACTGAGTCGTACTTGGCGACCATGTCGACGTTCGCCTCGGCGCACGCCGCCTCGAGGATCGACTGGTAGTCCTTCGGTAGCTCGGACCATGCCTTGGTGTTGACGAAAAGGTCGAGCTCGGGGCCGCCTTCCCACCAGCCCGGGTAGTAGTAGTACTTGGCGATCTTGTAGAGCCCGAGTTTTTCGTCGTCGTAGGGGCCGACCCATTCGGCCGCGTCGATGGTGCCCTTTTCCAGCGCCGGGTAGATGTCACCGCCGGCGAGCTGCTGCGGCACGAGGCCGAGCTTCTGCAGCACGACACCCGCCGAGCCTCCGATCCGCATCTTGAGGCCCTTCATGTCTTCGACGGTTTTCAGCTCCTTGCGGAAGAAGCCGCCCATCTGCGCGCCGGTGTTGCCCGCGGGGATGTTGTAGACGTTGTAATCCTTCATGAACTCGCGCAGCAGTTCGAGCCCGCCGCCGTGGTACATCCAGGCGTTCTGCTGGCGCGTGTTCAGGCCGAAAGGAATGGCGCACGCAAAGGCAAAGGTCGGGTCTTTTCCGAAGAAATAGTAGGGAGCCGTGTGGCAGCACTGCACGGTCGCGTTCTGCACAGCGTCCAGCACCTGCAGGCCGGGAACGATTTCGCCGGCGGCGAACACCTGGATCTGGAACTTGCCGTTGGTCGCCGAAGCGCACCGCTTCGAGATCACTTCGGCAGCGCCGAAAATGGTGTCGAGGCTCTTAGGAAAGCTCGACGCCAGGCGCCACTTCACCTCCGGTTGCGTACCTTGACCGATCGCCGGCGCTGCTACGGCTCCGGCAGCGAGTCCGGCACCGGCCTTTTTCAGGAATGAACGACGTTTCATGCATGCCCTCCGATTCAAGTGAATACCCCTAGGACTCCTCTTGGCAATCTTGACAGCGCCTGGGGCGCCCTTTGGCCAGAGCACGTCGTGCCCTGGCGTCTTTGAGTCTGGCGCGATTCTACCCTATCTTCCCCGCCGCGGCCTGCTTGTACGGGTCCCAGATAAAGCCTGCGCGTCGACGGCCTGGCCGACTCGCTACACGGAAAGCTTGCGGACCGCGTTGAACAGCGACCAAGCCCATCCGGCCTGGCGCTCCAGCGTCTGCGTGAAACGGATCAGATAGCGGGCATTGCCCGTGTCGAGCTCGACCATTCCGCCGGGCAGGAAGCGATCCTCGGGACCGATAAGGCTGCGCTGCGCCGACTGCCGGTTGTCCTGATGCGCCGGCAAGTAGATTCCGAAAAAGGGCCGATCGATGCCGGCGCGCCCGGCGTCGAGCGGTGCTGCCCAGGTTCGCAGCAGGACCCGCACCATGCGGCGAGCGATGATCTCCACGCCGCAGATCACCTCGTCCACCTGCTGGCGTTGCATGCGGCGGACGACCCCCAGCGACCATCCTTCAGGATCGCGAAACGCGATCATCTCTCCCAGCCGGGCAGGCGCGTCCTTCGCCGGCGCGACGAGCCGGCAACCCGTTTCGCTCTGGTCGGCGATCTTCCACTGCGAGCCGCGCACCTTGCGCGCCACGGAATCCGGATTGCTCGTCGGGCTGACCATCTGCGTGATTTCGTCGAAACTGTTGCGTGCACCCTTGGACTTGGCGTCATCCGACAAGCGATCGACTTCGGCGACGGCCCGGGTCAGCGCCGCCAGGCCAACGACCACGCGCACCTCCGAATCGACCCGGGCGGGCCGTCGCGGCGCCCGCGGCGAGAACGCCAACGACTCCGGCCCGTACAGCGCGGCCAGCCGCATGAGGAGCAGCTTCTCCTCGCGCGGCGGAAGGTCGGCGCTTGCACGGGTCTCCTCATCCTGCTCGGGCAGCCAGCGCAGGCGCTCGACGATTCGCGCATAGACCGGTGCAGTGTCGAGGAACATCAGCCGACCACCCGCCTTCGCTTTGTCGATGCGCTTGAGCCCCTGCGTACCGGTGAGATCCACGTAGAAGTTGGCGCCGCCTCCGGGCGGCGGCGTGAGCGTAAGCGACGCCGTCCATTCGTCGAGCGCACGAGCGACCCACTCGACCTGATCGGGCGTGAAGCTGCCGCTGTCCAGGCGCATGAGTAGCAGTGCCTTGACGTACTCGTGCTCCAGCGTCGCGCCGCGCTTGTCGAAACCTCCCTCGCCCACGGCGAGCGGCTCGCGTTGCCAGCCGCGCATCCTCGCGAACTCGTAGAGCTCGTGCAGCTCCCGCCATTGCGCCGGGATCCAGTGCCCGTACCGGAACAGTCGGTACTTGCCGTCGAGGCCCTTGTGATGGGCGAGGCGAACAACAACCCTCGGCAGCACGGCTTTCCAGCGCCTCTGTTCGCCGTTGTAGCCGCTCTTGAGCGTTGCCTGATACGCAGCGACGAAAGCCTTGATCATGTCGAAGGCGCCGTGCCACAGGCGTGTCTCCACCGCGCTCGACCGCTGGTAGTTCGCCGAATACTGGGCAGTCAGATGGCTGATCACCGGATCGCATCGAGCGTCGATGCGCAATAGCGCCTCCGCCTGATTCGGACCTATCGCGCGACGGCTGCCGGGAAACGAAGCGATCAGATCGAGGGCTTCGTGCTGCAGCTGCAACATGTCAGCCGCAGGCAGTCCCTCGATCCATCGCGCCGCGGCGCCCTCGTTGCGCAGAGGGTCGGAGAGCGAGCGCCGCCACGCGAGGAGCCTGTCACGGAATCCAAGCTTGGCCATCGTCGCGCTCCGCGCGTTGGCTAGTTCCCGGCGACGGTCATCGTGCCGATCAGCATCGAGCCGCATTGTCGTGATCCCCTCTTGTCCACGTCGTTGCCCACTTCGATGATGTCGCGGTACATCTGCCTGAGATTGCCGGCTATGGTGATTTCCTCGACAGGGTGGATGACTCGGCCGCCCTCGATCCAATACCCGGCGGCGCCTCGGGAATAGTCTCCCGTCACCGGATTCACGCCTTGCCCGAGGAGCTCGGTCACCAGGAGACCGCGATCCATTCGCCCGAGCAACCCCTGCAGATTGTGCTCGCCGTGGCTGACGATGAGATTGTGGTTGCCACCCGCGTTTGCAGTCGAGGCGAGGCCGAGCTTGCGCGCCGAGTAGCTGCCAAGGAAGTATCCTTCGACGAAGCCGTCGCGCACGACCTCGCGTGGCTGCGTGGCGACGCCTTCTTCATCGAAAGGAGCCGACGCCTGGCCGCGCGGAACGTGCGGCTCTTCGCGAATGGTGATGTGGGGCGCGAAGACCTGCGTACCCAGGCTGTCGAGCAGAAACGACGACTTGCGGTACAGGCTTCCTCCGCTGACCGCGTTCACGAAGTGGCCGATGAGGCCCGTGGCGACCGGCGCCTCGTAGATCACAGGGCACTGCATGGTGGCGAGCTTGCGCGCCCCGAGCCTGCGCAGCGCGCGCTCGCCCGCCTTGGCACCGACCTCGCGCGCCGGCTCCAGATCAGACGGCGTGCGTGCGGAGGTGTACCAGTCGTCGCGCTCCATCGAACCGTCTTCTTCGCCGATCACCGCGCAATAGATACCGTGCCGGGAGCTCGCGTAGCCGCCCGAAAACCCGTGCGTGTTGGCGTACACGAACTGCGCTTCGTGCACCGAGACCGTGGCGCCTTCGGAATTGGTGATGCGCCGATCCACTGCAAGCGCCGCGTCCTCGCACTCGCGGCCGAGCTCGATCGCGGCCTCGACCGACAGATCCCACGGGTGATAGAGATCGAGATCGGCCCACGCGCGGGCGAGGCGCGCAGGATCGGCAAGCCCAGCGCAGGGATCGTCTGCGGTGTAGCGAGCAATGGTCAGTGCCTTGTCGACGGTGTCTCGGATGGCTTCCTCGGAGAAATCGGCAGTGCTTGCATGACCGCGCCTCGCGCCGACGTAGACCGTGACCCCGATGCCCTTGTCGCGGTTGTACGCGATTGTCTCGACCTCTCCTTTGCGCACGGTCACGCTCTGGCCAAACGCTTGCGAGATTTCCGTTTCGGCAGCGCTCGCACCGCCTCCTTTCGCTTCCCGCAGGACGCGATCCGCGATATCGGTCAACGCTTCTGGAGCGAGCGGAAACCGGGTGGCCGTTGCGGTCATCGAAGCGGCTGGGACGATCGGCGAAGGGCGATCAGTTATGATAGCAAAAGCCCCTGCCTGCCCAACCCGCCCGATGCCACGACCCGACGAAACACCATGGCGGCAAGGACAGGAGGCTGCCGCGCGACCGACGGGCGGAAATACGCCGCGGCAAGCGCATCGCACCGACGCTGAAGGCTCGCCCACGCCGTTGTCCAAGACCCGGCGCAAGCAGGCCATGCACGCCCTCCAGCAATTGGGGGAAGCTCTGGTGGGATTGAGCTCCGTCCGCTTGCAGGCGCTGGAGCTGCCCGACAAGCTTTTCGAAGCGGTGAGCGAAGCGCAGCGGCTCACCCAGCGAGAAGCGCGTAGACGACAACTCCAGTTCATCGGACGCCTCATGCGGGAGGTCGATCCGGCGCCCATCGAGGCGCAGCTCGCGCGATGGCGCGAGCCGGGAAACGCCGAAAAAGCGCGCGTGGCCGCTGCCGAGCGCTGGCGTGAGCGTGTGCTGCATGAGGTGGGTGCCCTCGACCGCCTCTGCGAGCAAGTGCCGCGCGCCGATCGCACGCGGCTGGCAGCGCTCGTCGCACGGACGACCGAGGAGCGCGCTCATGGCTCGCCTCCCCATGCCTACCGCGAGCTCTTCAGGGAGCTCAACGCGCTGCTGCGCCTGGCCGAATGAGCACCTCGCCCTCTCTGCTCATCGGGCTTGTCTCCATCAGCGACCGGGCTTCGGCCGGCGTCTACGAAGACAAAGGCATTCCGGGCTTGAACGAGTGGTTCAGCGCCGCGCTGAAGACTCCGTGGCGGATGGAGACGCGGCTCATTCCCGACGACCGGGGCGTGATCGAGCGAACTTTGGTGGAGCTCGTCGACAGCGTCGGCTGCGATCTAGTGCTTACCACCGGCGGCACCGGTCCTGCGCCGCGCGACGTGACGCCCGAGGCGACCCTTGCTGTCGCCCACAAAGTCCTGCCTGGATTCGGAGAGCAGATGCGCCAGGTGAGCTTGAAATACGTTCCGACCGCCATTCTGTCGAGGCAGGTCGGCGTGATCCGCGGGCGCGCTCTTATCCTCAATCTGCCCGGCCAGCCCAAGGCAATCAAGGAAACACTCGACGGAGTATTTCCCGCCGTTCCCTACTGCATCGACCTCATCGGCGGTCCCTACATCGAAACCAACGAGTCCGTGTGCAAGGCTTTCCGGCCGAAGAGCGCGCTGCGGCCTCCGGCCGCATGAAGCTTGGCGCGACCGGCATTGACGCCAACCAGCCCCCGCCCTTCGAGGGGCGAAATCTGTACGCTACGCAACCGGCGCTGCGCGAGGCGGTGACGCGCGAAGGCGCCGCCTGGGCGCAAGAGCAACTCCACGCCTGGGGAGCGCTGCTGGGGCGCGCCGAGACTTTCGCGCTGGCGGCGCGCGCCAATCGTTGCGCGCCCGAGCTCAGCACATACGATCGCTTCGGCAATCGCGTCGACGAGGTCGCCTTCGATCCGTCGTGGCACGAGCTGATGGCGCTCGCCATGCGTGAAGGCGAGCATTCTTCCCCGTGGGCGGAACCGCGTGCAGGCGCCCATGTGGCGCGCGCGGCGGCCTACCTCATGCACGCCGAGGTCGAGAACGGCACGCAATGCCCGCTTACCATGACCTACGCTGCGGTGCCGGTGCTCCGGAGGCATACCGAGGCGTTGCCGTGGCTGGGAGCGACTTGGTTGCCGCGCGCGCTGTCGCGCGATTACGACCCGCGTTCGCTTCCGGCCGGCGCCAAGACTTCCGTCCTGATCGGCATGGGCCTGACCGAGCGCCAGGGTGGCTCGGACGTGCGGACCAACCAGACTCGCGCGACACATGTGCACGACAGCGAATACAGAATCGCTGGTCAGAAGTGGTTTTTCTCTGCGCCGATGTGCGACGCCCACCTCGTGCTCGCCCAGGCCGAGGGTGGGTTGTCTTGTTTCGTCTTGCCGCGATTCCTGCCCGACGGCAGCCGCAATGCGGTGCGGCTTCAGCGCCTCAAGGACAAGCTCGGCAACCGCTCCAACGCTTCCAGCGAAGTGGAGTTCGACGGTGCCACGGCGTGGCGGCTCGGGGAAGAGGGTCGCGGCATTCCGGTGATCATCGAAATGGTCCAGCACACGCGGCTCGACTGTGCGATCGGCAGCGCTGGGCTGATCCGTGGCGCGGTCGCGCAGGCGCTGCATCACGCGGGGCACCGCCGTGCGTTCGGCAGGACGCTTATCGAGCAGCCGCTCATGCGCAACGTTCTCGCCGATCTCGTGCTCGAAGACGAGGCCGCCACTGCCTTGGCGCTGAGGCTGGCGCGAGCCTTCGAGGCCAGCCACGACAGCGCCGACGCGGCTGTGGCGCGGTTGGCGACGCCGGCCCTCAAGTACTGGATCTGCAAGCGGGCCCCGACGGTTATCGCCGAGGCGATGGAGGTCATCGGGGGCAACGGCTACGTCGAGGAGAGCCAGCTACCGCGCCTCTACCGCGAAGCGCCGCTCAATTCCATCTGGGAGGGCTCGGGCAACGTCATGTGTCTCGACGTGCAGCGCGCGGCGCGCCGCGAGCCCGCGGCCGTCGAAGCGCTGCTCGCGGAACTCTCGCTCGCACGAGGCGCGAACCCGCGGCTCGACCAACACGTCGCGGCGCTCAAGAGGATGTTTGCGGACGAGGCCCATGAGGAAGCCAACGCGCGTCGTCTTGCCGGCGCTGTCGCGGTGGGTCTCGCCGCTGCGCTGCTCGTGCAACACGCGCCCCCTGCGCTGGCCGACGCATACTGCGGCTCGCGCCTGGGCGAAGGCGGCGCGCTGGGAACCCTGCGCGCGGGCGCCGATCAGGCGGCGATCATCGCCCGCGCGTCTCAGGCTTAGGCCGCCTGTCCTGCGTCAAACAAAACGCCGATGCGGTCGCCCGCATCGGCGTCCGGCGGCATTGCGTCGCCTGCTTCAGTTCGTGGGAATGCCCAGGATCTTCTCGGCCTTGGCCAGCGTGTCGAGCGACTCCTGATGCTTGCCAGCCTTGTGCAACGCCTCGCCTTCGGCGCGATACTTCTTTACTTCCTCCATCTGTGCCGCCGACAGCTGCGGGTTCTTGGCCAGCGCGTCATCGATCTTCTTCATTTCCGCCGGGCAGTGGAATGCCCATGCAGTCCCTGCGAAAAGCAGGACGGCAGCCAGCAATGCGATGCGACTCTTCATCGGTTCTCCTCGCGGAGTCGGACATTGCCGGCCCCGTGCAAGCCCGGCGACCCCCTGACCGGCTAACACAGCATAGCGCAGACGACGGGTTTTGCAAGTCCGCTCATGTTTCCAGCAACAGCTCGGTCCGGCTCGCCGGGTCCTGCTTGTAGAACCACGCGAACAGCTCGTAGACCTTGGGATACTCTTGCACGAGCAGCGTCGGATCGGCGAAGAAGACTTCCGACAGAACAGCGAAGAATTCGGCCGGACTTTCCGCGGCGTACGGGTCGATGGGGGTGTCTTCGCCGCCCTCGACGCGCTTGCGGAAGTGCTCGAATGCCGAATTCATTGCCTTCTGCCACGAGCGCGGCGGCATTTCCGCGGGCAATGGCGGGCAGCCGTTGGCCTCGCCGCTTCTCATGTCGAGCTTGTGGGCGAACTCGTGGATGACCAGATTCATCCCTGCGGTTGACCAGTCGGCGCTCGCCTCGACGTCCGGCCACGACAGGACTACGGGTCCGCGGGGCATCGCCTCGCCGGCGAGGGGCTCGTGCCCCCGATGCACGACCCCGGCCTCGTCCTCGTACTCGAGCTCGGCAATGAATTCGTCGGGATACACGATGACGCTCTCCCACCCGTCGTAATAGCGCGGGTCGAGGTTGAGGACCAGCACGCAGGCTTGGAGCGCGATGAGCACGCGCATCAGCGGCGTCACCTCGAAGCCGTGCGCCCCGACGATGCTCTTCTCGGCCAGGAACACGACCACACGCTCGCGCAGCCGCTTGAGCTCCGCTTCGGTGTAGACGGCAAGGAAGGGCAACGTCTCCAGCGCTTCGCGCCACAACGGTTCGGGAATCGCGGCCTGCTCGAGCAGGCGCCTCCGCTTCCAGTTTCTGATCGCCTGGAGCATCGCTTCAGTGCATCGGACCGGTATCGGGACTAGGACGCACCGTCGCGCGATGCCGGCGGCTCGGCATCGTCGCCGCCTGCAGGCGCGCCAGCGTCAGCATCGTAGACGAGCCGCGGCTCGGTTGCCAGCAAGCGCTCGGCCTCGATTGCAGGCAGCGCCTCGACGTCGCGCAGCTGCCGCGCAATTGCACGGGTGCGCGCCTCCGCATCGCCGATCGAGCTGCTCGCTTGCTCGAGCTTCCTTCGCGTGGCGGCAAGAATCTCCCCGAACCTCCCGAACTCGGTCTTGACCGCGCCCAGCAGCTTGCGCACCTCGCTCGACCGCTGCTCGATCGCCAGTGTGCGGAATCCCATCTGCAGGCTGTTGAGCATCGCCGCCAGCGTGGTCGGGCCGGCGATCGTGACCCTGAAGTCTCGTTGCAGCGCGTCGGCGAGCCCGGGCCGCCGTAACACCTCGGCGTAGAGTCCCTCGACCGGAAGGTACAGAAGTGCAAAGTCGGTGGTGTGCGGCGGCGCGACGTATTTCGAGTGAATGTCCGCCGCTTGGTCCTTGATGCGCCGTTCGAGCGCCCTGGCATGGAGCTCGACCGCGCCGGCCTCGCCGCGCTCCTGTGCCTCCACCAGCTGCTGGTAGTCGGCCAGCGGGAACTTGGCGTCGATCGGCAGCCAGCAAGGTCCGCCATCGGGATCGCGCCCGGGCAGGCGAATGGCAAACTCCACGCGCTCGCCGCTGCCCGGCCGCGTGACGACGTTCTTGTCGTACTGCGCCGCAGTCAGAATCTGCTCGAGCAGGTTCTCGAGTTGCACCTCGCCCCAGGTCCCGCGGGTCTTGACGTTGGTGAGCACCTTTTTCAGGTCGCCGACGCCCGCGGCCAGCGATTGCATTTCGCCCAGCCCCTTGTGCACCTGCTCGAGCCGCTCCGACACCTGCTTGAAGGATTCGCCCAGCCGCTGCTCCAGCGTGGCGTGGAGCTTTTCATCGACCGTGGCGCGCATCTGCTCGAGCTTCTGGGCGTTGTCGCTGCGCAGAACCTCGAGCCGCTGCTCGAGTGTCGCTCGCACTGCGTCCAGCCGCTGCTCGTTGCTCTGGGTGAGCGTCGACAAGCGCTCGTTCTGTACCTGCGCGATGGTCGCGACCTGATTCTGCAGGAGCTGCGTGAACCCGTTGAGCGTCTGGACAAGTTCGCCGCGGGCGCTGTGCGCGTTCTGTGCCGACTCGGCGCGGGAGCGCGCGAGCTCGGCGCGGAACTCGCGCTCCAGGCGCTCGTTCTGGGCGCCAATCGCCTCGAGACGTGCGCCGATGTCGCTTCCGCCTCCCAGGCGCCGGGCCAGCGCGCCGAGACGCTGAAGCAGGATGACCGCCAGCAGGATGAGCACCGCAAGCCCAGCGGCGGCGAACGCAATGACCCACGTCGTCAAGTCCACGGCGCGAGAGTTTACGTGGTCAGGGCGAGCACCGCAAAAGTCGCGAGCCGATGCTGGCGCACGACTTGTGGCGGCGCCGCCTGAAGGCGACCTGCGCGTACGCACGGCGGCCGACGTTGCCGCTGTTCACTCGAATGCGGGACACATCGGCGCGACAGCGGCCGCCTCGGCCAACATACCACGCGCGCAGATTCAGTTCATCGAGATCAACGATCATCGGGTCGCTGCGATCGCAACCCGCGCGAGCCAGTGCGCGTGGACGCAGGAATGCCAGTCGAAGCTCACGAAAAATGCCGGGTGCAAATTGCGCGAGGCAGCGATGTCTGGCTCCCGCCGATGACGTGATCGAGTTTGGCCGGACATGCGCACTCGACGGAGAGGACGTCTACTTTCGCCGCCGGGGTGGTGGAAAATAATTGCAAAATCCGATATTTACGCTATAATGCAATGCATTCGGCGGCCGTTCCGGCCACCGCCGACCCCGAAGGGGCGCGCACGATCGCGGCGCCTCCGATGGTCAATCTCGAAGCTTCGCTGCCTGGACCGGAACTCGCCAAAGCGCGAGTGGGCCGCGCCAGGAGTCTCTATGAGTACCGCCCCGAGCTTTGCCGAGCTCGGCCTTCGTCCCGAGTTGTTGCGAGCCGTGGCCGACGCCGGTTACACCACGCCCACGCCTATCCAGGTGCAAGCGATTCCGCCCATCCTCGCCGGCCGCGATGTCATGGGGGGCGCGCAGACCGGCACCGGCAAGACCGCCGGCTTTGCCCTGCCCATCCTGCAAAAGCTGCTGCCCACCGCCAACACCAGTCCGTCGCCGGCGCGCCATCCCGTGCGGGCGCTGATTCTGACCCCGACCCGGGAGCTCGCCATCCAGGTCGAGGAGTCGATACGCGCTTACGGCAAGTACACGGGCCTCCGGTCGACCGTCGTCTTTGGCGGGGTCGACATCAAGCAGCAGCTGCCGATCGTTCGCGGCGGCGTCGAGATCCTGGTCGCCACTCCAGGAAGGCTGCTCGATCACATCGAGCAGAAATCGCTGTACCTGGGCCAGGTCGAGATTTTCGTTCTGGACGAAGCCGATCGCATGCTCGACATGGGCTTCATTCCCGACATCAAGCGGATCATGGCGCTGCTGCCGGCGACCGCGAAGCGGCAGAACCTGCTGTTCTCGGCGACCTTCTCCAACGAGATCAAGAAGCTCGCTGATCAGCTGCTGAACGCCCCGCAGCTGATCGAGGTCGCTCGCCGCAACACCGCTGCCGACACCGTCGTGCAGAGCGTTTACAAGGTCGCCGCCGATCAGAAACGGGCACTCTTGAAGCACATCGTCACGTCGCGCAATCTCTGGCAGGTGCTGTGCTTCGTGCGCACCAAGCACGGCGCGTCGCGGCTAGCTCGCCAGCTCGAGAAGGACGGATTGAAGACAACGGCGATCCATGGCGACAAGAGCCAGGTCGCGCGGCTGGAGGCGCTCGACGAGTTCAAGGCAGCGAATGTGCAAGTGATGGTCGCCACCGATGTCGCGGCGCGCGGACTCGACATCGACGACTTGCCCCTGGTCGTGAACTACGAGATGCCGTACGTGCCGGAAGACTACATCCATCGTATCGGACGCACGGGACGCGCCGGCCAGGCTGGCGAGGCGATTTCGTTCTGCGCGCCGGAGGAAGAGAAGCTGCTCGCCGAAATCGAGCGGCTGCTCAAGCGCGCCCTGCCCGTGGCGGTGCCGGAAGGTTTCGTGGCTGCGCACGCCGCGCCGCGGCAACGGCATGCGCATGAGACTCACGCACCAAAATCGGCGAGACACGATACGCCCCCCCGCGCTTCGCCAGCCGCGCAGCGACGCGAGCGCCCGCACGCCGAGGCCGATCGTAATCCTGATCAGCCGAAGCTCGTTCGATCCGGTGTGTCGCACGCGCACTCTCACGCCCATCGCAAGCAGCGTCCGATCCCTGTACTGCTGATGAAGCGCTCGCGCGAGCCCGAGAAGGTCTGATCGCGAGTTCTCCTGCGGTTGCAGGACCAGATCAGCCAAGGCGCTTGAGAAGCTCCTGCAGGGCGTCGAGCTTCGCCTTGAGCTCCGCCAGGCGCCGCCTCTCCTGCGCCACGACCTCCGCCGGGGCGCGCGCGACGAACGATTCGTTGTCGAGCTTCGCCTTCGCTCTTGCGATGTCGCCTTCGAGGCGCGCCATCTCCTTCGAATGGCGTTCGCGTTCCGCAGCCGGATCGATCTCGATGTGCAGCATCAGCCTCGATTCTCCGGCAAGCACGACCGGGGCGTCGGTCTGCGGCAAGTCATCGGCGATCTTGATCTCCGAGAGCCTGACCAGCGACATGACGTAGGGCGCCGTGGCGGTCAGGCTCTCGCGCTCTGCGGCGCTCGCCGGCGCGGCCCACAGCGGCACCCGCTGCGCAGGCGAGAGATTCATCTCGCCGCGTAAGCCTCGCGCCGCGAGAATGCGCGTCTTGAGCCGCTGCATCTCCTCCTCCGCCGCGCCGTCGCGCTTTTCGGCCTGCGGCTGAGGATAGGGTTGCGTCGAGATCGACACGCCCTGCCTGCCGGCGAGCGGCGCGACCGTCTGCCATAGCTCCTCGGTGATGAATGGAACGATGGGATGCGCAAGGCGCAAGGTCGCCTCCAGCACGCGCACGAGCGTCCTCCGCGTGCCGCGCTGCGCCGCCTCGTCTCCCGTCTGCAGCTGCGTCTTCGCGAGCTCCACGTACCAGTCGCAGTACTCGTCCCACACGAACTCGTAGACCGCCTTGGCGGCGAGATCGAAGCGATAACCGGCCAGATGATTGGCGACATCGGCTTCCGCCTGTTGCAATCGCGAGACGATCCAGCGATCGACAAAGGAAAGCGTCACCGGCTGCGCGGGATCGAGGCCGATGTCCTTGCCATCGACATTCATGAGCACGAAGCGTGTCGCGTTCCACAGCTTGTTGCAGAAGTTGCGGTAGCCTTCGCAGCGCGCCAGGTCGAAGTTGAGCGTTCGTCCGTAGGTGGCGAGACTGGCGAAGGTGAGGCGCACCGCGTCGGCACCGAAGGCGCGAATCCCTTCCGGAAACTGCCTGCGCGTTCGCTTTTCGATCGATTCGCGCTGCTTCTCGAGCAGGAGCCCCGAAGTCTGCTTGCGCACGAGAGTCTCGAGATCGGTGCCGTCGATCAAGTCGAGGGGATCGAGGATGTTGCCCTTCGACTTCGACATCTTCTGGCCTTCCTCGTCACGCACGATGGAGTTGATGTACACGTCGCGGAAAGGCACCTTCCCCGTAAAATACGTCGTGGTCATGATCATGCGCACGACCCAGAAGAAGATGATGTCAAAGCCGGTGATCAGCACCGAGCTCGGCAGAAAAGATTTGAGCTCCGGCGTCTGTTCCGGCCAGCCGAGAGTCGAGTGACACCACAGCGCCGAAGAGAACCAGGTGTCGAGCACGTCTTCGTCCTGACGCAATGCAGAGACGCTCTTCCCGGCCCTTTGCGCCGCCTCGGCGGCGTCGCGCGCGACAAAGACGTTGCCTGCCTCGTCGTACCACGCCGGGATGCGATGTCCCCACCACAGCTGGCGCGAGATGCACCAGTCGTGGACGTTGTCGAGCCAGTGGTTGTAGGTCGAGGTCCAGTGCTCGGGAATGAAGCGTATCGTCACCGGCTCGCCCGTCTCCGGGTCGCGGACGCTGGCGTTGACCGCGTCGAGGCAGATGTCCTTGAACGACTTGCCCGGAAAGTGAGGATGGGTGGCGGGTGCTGGCTTGAGCATGGCCACGAACCACTGGTCGGTGAGCATCGGCTCGACCACTTCGCCCGTGCGCTCGCAGCGCGGCACGATCATCTTGTGCGGCTTCTCGGCGGAGATGAGGCCCGCGGCACGCAGGTCGGCGAGCACCGCCTTGCGTGCCGCATAGCGGTCGAGCCCGCGGTACGTTGCGGGCGCGTTGTCGTTGATGGTCGCTGCCAGGGTGAAGATGGTCAGGGGAGCGAGGCCGTGACGCTGGCCGATGTCCCAGTCGTTGAAGTCGTGCGCCGGCGTGATCTTGACGCAGCCCGTGCCGAAAGTCCTGTCGACGTAGGCGTCGGCGATCACGGGGATGCGGCGCCCCGTGAGCGGCAGCTCGGCTTCCTTGCCGACCAGATGCGCATAGCGCACGTCATCGGGATTGACCGCGACGGCGACGTCGCCCAGCATCGTCTCCGGCCGTGTCGTCGCGACCGACACGTGACCCGAGCCGTCGGCCAGGGGATAGCGGATCTCCCACAGCGTTCCCGCTTCCTCCTCGTTCTCGACTTCGAGGTCGGACACCGCGGTACCGAGCTTCGGATCCCAGTTGACCAGGCGCTTGCCGCGGTAAATGAGCCCGTCCTCATACAAGCGCACGAAGGTCTCGATGACCGCCTTCGACAGCCCCGGATCCATGGTGAAGCGCTCGCGCGACCAGTCCCCGGACGTTCCCAGGCGTCGCATCTGGTTGGTGATGGTGGATCCGGATTCGACCTTCCATTTCCAGACGCGCTCGATGAAGCGCTCGCGCCCGAGCGCCTGGCGCGAAGTGCCTTCAGCTCGAAGCTGATTCTCGACGACGATCTGGGTGGCGATGCCGGCATGATCGGTGCCCATCTGCCAGAGCGTGTTGTCGCCCAGCATCCGGTGATAGCGGATGAGCACGTCCATCAGCGTCTGCTGGAACGCATGGCCCATGTGCAGCGTGCCGGTGACGTTCGGCGGGGGGAGCTGGATGCAGTACGAGGGAACCCCTGGCTTCATCGACGGGGTGAACAGCCCGTGCGACTCCCAATAGGGGTACCACTTGCTCTCGATTGAGTGCGGGTCGAAGGTCTTGGCGAGAGTCATCGCCGCCCCAGGGCGCTGCGCAAACGCTGAATTATAGCCGACGAGAGAACACTCGCCCGGCTTGGTGGTCGGCCGCGAACGCGGAACTACTTGCTCGTCGTGACCGCCTCGGCGTCGGTGATGCGATAAAGTACGCCGGCAGGATCGTCCTTTAGCACGGCAAACTTCCCGGCGACAACGACGGGCTCAAAACCGTAGGACACCGGAACCTTGGCCTGGACTTCGACTATCGCGTCCGGGCCGGCGGGCATGCAGAACGGACAATGCGGGGGAACCGCCGAGAGCAGGAAGTGCTTCTGCTTGTCGCCCATGTCGAGCGGAATCAGAAAGCCTTGAAGGCGGACCTGCTGCTTGTCGAGGCCAAGGATGTCCTTGGAGAATTGAGGCACCATCTTGCCGCCTTGCTTCACCGGCTCGACCTGGGCGAGCGTGCGCCACGAAACAGCGCCAGCGAGCTCAGGTAGCAGCTTTGCCGCGTAGTCGTTTGCGCTCGGCAGTCCCGCCTGCGGGATCGTCGTGTCCAGCGCGGATGCGATGAGCGCGACCGAGAGCAGGGCTGCGGCGAGGACAACGTGCGCGAAAGCTTTGATCATGGGTAGCTCTTGGCCAGAGTCGTTGCGACGTCGAGACGATAGGCGCGCCACGCGGGAAGCAATGCGGTCAGTATACCTCCTGCGAGAACGAGCGCAACGACGCCCGCCTCGCCCGGCAAGAAGCGCATCGAGCCCGAAGCGAGCGAGGCTGCCGCCGGCAGCCACGCGCCGATCAGTCCAAGCAGTGCGTGACCCAGGGCAATGCCGAGCGCCGCACCCGCGGCGGCGAGGATCGTGCTTTCGAGCAGCAGCACGCCGCACACCCGCCACCGGCTGGCGCCCAGCGTGCGCATGACCGCCAAGTCGTACTGGCGCCGGTCCATCGCCTGGTACAAGGCGATGAACATGCCCAGTCCCGCCGCGATCATCAGAAAGACCGCGAAGGCGCGGATCACGTCGCTGCCGACGCCGAACACGGTGAGCAGCCGGGCCGATTCGTAAGCTGGCGACGCTGCCTGCAGTGCGGTTTCGCTGTTGATCTGGCGCGGCAGAGTTGCCGCGGCAAGCGGCGTCGCGTAGCGGACGAGCGCCATGGTCACTTCGCGTGCGCGATCGTCGGAGGGCGTTTCTGCGTGCTCCGCCGCTTCGTGCTCATGTACCTTCCAAACGCTGTCAATGCCCGTCAGAACCATGCGATCAGCGACATTGCCCGAGCGCTCGAGCACGCCGACGACCCGGTACGGCTCATCGGCATGCACTTCCCCGCCTTCTGCCAGGCCGTGCGAGCCGGCAAAGCTCGCGCTCAAGGAGAGCCCCGATCGACGCGCAACTTCGGCTCCGAGCACCGCCTCCATGGGCGCCTTCCAGCTCCGCCCCTGCGCAAGCCGCGCGCCGTAAATGTCCAGCAGTTCCGGCTCGGTGCCGACGATGTGATACCCGCGGAAACTGTCGCCCATGGCGATCGGCACGACTGAGCGAACGAGCGGGTTTGCACGCAGCCGAGTGACCTCCGCGAGCGGGATGTTGCCCGGCGGCACGTCGACGTGAAAGATGCCGGCGAGCACGAGCTGCAGCGGACTTCCCTTGGCGCCGACGACGAGATCGACGCCCGCCGCGTCGCGCTTGAGCCGCTCGTCGAGTGCCGTCGTGAGCAGCAGCAGCAGCGCGACTGTCGCCACGCCCAGGATGAGCAGCGCCAGATTGAGCACCGTCGTGAGCGGGCTCTTTTTGGCGTAAGCGTAGGCGATGCGCCCGAGGTTCATGTCGGCGGCTCGAGGTCGTAGCGTCGCGAGAACGCGGAGCGGATACGGCCGTCGTGAGAAGCCACCACCAGCGTCGCATCGACCGCCTCCGCCTGCTCGCTCAGCAGTTCTATGGTGGCCTGCGCGTTGGCGTCGTCGAGCGCCGCGGTCGGCTCGTCGGCGAGCAGCAGCGCGGGCCGGTTGATCACCGCGCGCGCCACGGCGACTCGCTGCGCCTGTCCCTGGGAGAGCCGGTCGGGCGTTCGCGAGGCGATGCTATCGACTCCAAGCGATGCGAGCAGCTTCACGGCGGCCCCGCGATCAACGCTCAGGCCGGCGAGGAATTGCGCGAGCAGCAGATTGTCGAGGACATCGAGGCTCGCGATCAAGTGCAGTCGCTGCGGTACGTAGCCCACGTTGCGTCCGCGCCAGCGATCGAGCGCCGCTTCCGGAAGTCGCGTCAGATCCCGTCCGCCAACAACGGCACTGCCCGCCGACGGTCGCAGCAAGCCGGCAAGAATGTTGAGCAGCGTCGACTTGCCGCTTCCTGAGGCGCCCGCAACCAGCCAGCGCTCGCCGCGCTCGCCACGCCACTCGGCGACGCGCAGCGCCGCAACGCCGCCATAGTGGTGCTCGATGCCGGAGAGCGCAAACATGCAAGGATCCCGCGCGACCCGACTAGGTTCAGAGCTCGCGGCCTACCGCACGCGCCACCGAGCGCAGCTGTCCCATGAGAGTTGCGAACTCTCCCGGCGTCAATGCCTGGTCGGCATCGCACCAGGCCTCGCAGGGATTGGGATGGACCTCGATGAGCAATCCGTCCGCGCCCGCCGCGACGGCCGCGCACGACAGCGCCGGCACCATCCACGCCTTGCCGCCGGCGTGCGACGGATCGACGATCACCGGCAGGTGCGTCTCGCGCTTGAGCACCGGCACGGCGGTCACGTCGAGAACGTTGCGATACGCCGTCTCGAAAGTGCGGATGCCGCGCTCGCAGAAGATGATGTCGTGGTTGCCGCCGATCGCGACGTATTCGGCCGCCATCAGCCATTCGTTGATGGTCGCCGACATGCCGCGCTTCAGGATCACCGGCTTGTTGACCCGGCCCACTTCCTTCAGCAAGTCGAAATTCTGCATGTTGCGGGTTCCGATCTGGATGGCGTCGACATCGTATTGCAGGAAGGTCTCGAGCATCCGCGGGTCCATCAGTTCGGTGACGATGGGCAGGCCCTGGGCGTCCGCCGCCGAGCGCAGCAGTTCGAGCCCTTCGACCCCCTTGCCCTGGAAAGTGTAAGGACTCGTCCGCGGCTTGAATGCTCCTCCTCGCATCAGTCGAGCGCCGGCGAGCTTGACCGCTTCCGCAGCGGCACTCATCTGCGGCGCGGTCTCGACCGAGCACGGCCCGCCGATCACCTGCACGGCTGTCCCGCCGATGGGCACGCCTGCGACATGGATTACCGTGTTCTCCTTGTGCCATTCGCGCGCGACGATCTTGTACTGCTTCACGATGTGCATCGATTTCTCGACTCCCGGCATGGGATCGAACATCTCTGGATCGAGCACTCGCTCGTCGCCGACGGCGCCGATGAGCGTCCGCTCGGTGCCGCGCGAGACGTGCACGGCAAGTCCGTGCGCGCGGATCTTCGCCTCGACCGCCTCGATTTCGGCCTCGCGTGCGTCGCGCTGCATGACGATGATCATGATTTCACCTCCGCAAAAGCATCGGGCGGCCCGTGGGCCGCCCGATGGTGTGTTCGCTTGGGAACTTAACCGTGAACGCGGCCCCGGGCGGTGATCCCGAAGTAGTAAACGAGCGCGTAGCGACTCCGCCCCGTTTCGGAGACCTCAGCCCAACCATCGACGGTCCGCCACTCATTCTGGCTCATGAGAAGCAGTCTAGCACAAGTCATCGCCCGCGCCGTCGACCCGAAGGCTCGTCAGTCGTGGTCTTTTCGCCATTGCGCTATTTCGCGCTCGATCGCCTCGGCCACGTAAGCGCGAAGAAGCTTGCCGACGTGATCGTTGATCGCCCCTACCAGCTCGGCGCCGGCGCGTGCGACGATCGGCTGCAGGTGCTGGGCGAGTTGTTCCTTCAGGCCGGTGTCGGTGAACAGATCGATCCGCTGAAGCACTTGCATGGAAATTTGGTCCGCAAGCGTGCGCCACCGTTCATCGTCGCTTGGCGAGACCGCAACCGACGGCGCGGCCCGCGAATCGAGAACTGGTTGCGGCAACGATGCCTCGACCAAAGGTGCTTCGGACAAAGGTGCTTCATCCAACGGCATCTCGGCCAAGTGCGTCTCCGCCGAAGCTCCCGCGGCCAAGGGTGCGTCGGCCAACGCTGGCTGCGAAGGCTGCACCGTCCCGGACCCCGCGGGCGGCGGTGTCGGCTGCGACCCCGCCGCCTTGAGCGTCACCGACGACCGCGGTTCGGCATCGGTCGCCGTTTCGACGGCCTTGAGCGTGACCGGCGGGACGACGGCGAGCGTATCGGGAGCCTTGCCCGTCACGCTGTGCAACGCCGGATCGATCGTGTCCATGACCAGCCAGTCGGAGGGATCGCCTTCGAACTGCGGCCTCGAGACCAGCTCCAGCACCGGCGGTTGCGCCGGCACGGGCACGGCATCGACGAAAACCTCCTCGACTTGATCGGTGAGCACGGGGATCTCGGCACGCATCTCGGCGGCGGCGTGCGGCTCGGGCACGGCCTCGGTCAGCACCGGAATGTCGACGCCGGTGCCGCGGTTTCTGCGCATCAGCGCGTCGGCCTGCTCCAGCAGTTCGCGCGCAGTCGGCATCAGTTTCTCCCGCTCAAGTCGTGGGTGCGCAGCTCATAGCCGCGCTCACGATAGAAGCGGTAGCGTCCACGCGCCGCCGCCGCCTGCGCCTCTTCGATGCCGGCGACCTCGGCGAGGCGCTCGAATCGAGAGAAGAAAGGCGGAGGATCGTCATGCAGATTGATCAGCACGACAGCCGGCCCGGTGTGCTCCAGTACGTGATCGACCCAGATGGGCGTCTCGGCGGCGAGCCGGCTGTCGGCGCGGCAATGTGGCATGAACGCGATTGCCGGGTGCACCCAGAGGATGCGGTCGAGCGCTTCGGTGGCCGACGCGTCGGGGGTGAGCACGCGCACCCTCCCGTGCTGAGCGAAAGCCTTGGCGACGAGCTTGGCCGCGACCTCGAGTCGATCGGTCACCCGCGTGTAGAAGTCAATCGCGGTCATGGCTTGCGGTCAAGGTTGAGCAGTCTCCTGGGCCAGGAGCCACGTAGTGAGCAAGGGTACCGGTCGGCCCGTCGCTCCCTTTTCCTTGCCGTTCTTGTAGGCGACGCCGGCGATGTCCAGATGCGCCCAATCGTATTTCTTGCTGAATTTCGACAGAAAGCATGCTGCCGTGATGCTTCCGCCTGGACGGCCCGCGGTGTTGGCAAAGTCCGCGAAATTGCTCTCCAGGCCCTCATGGTAATCGTCCCAGAGCGGCATCTGCCAGCCGCGGTCGAAGGATTCCTCGCCGGCATTGAGCAGCGCCCGCGCCAGGCTCTCGCTGTTGCTGAAAACGCCGCAGGCGATGTGCCCAAGCGCGATGACCATCGCCCCAGTGAGCGTCGCGATGTCGACGACTGCCGCGGGCTCGTAGCGTTCGGCGTAGGTTAGTGCGTCGCACAGGATCAGCCGCCCTTCGGCGTCGGTGTTCAGCACCTCGATGGTCTGCCCCGACATGCTCTTGACGATGTCGCCTGGTTTGGTCGCCCTGCCGCTGGGCATGTTCTCGCAGGCCGGGATCAGCCCGACCAGATTGATCTTCGCCTTGAGCTCGGCGATTGCCTTGAAGGTTCCAAGCACGCTCGCGGCGCCGCTCATGTCGAACTTCATGTGATCCATGTCGAGAGGGGGCTTGAGCGAAATGCCACCGCTGTCGAAGGTGATGCCTTTGCCGACAAGCACGACTGGCTTCTGCTTCTTGCCTGCCCCGTTGTACTCCAGGACGATGAATTTCGGGGGTTGCTCGCTGCCGTTGGTCACGGACAGAAAGGACCCCATCTTGAGCTCTTCGAGTTGGGGGCGGTCGAGGACCTCGCATTGAAATCCCAACTCCTGCGCCAGCGCCTTTGCCCGCTCGGCAAGATGGGTCGGCGTGCAGATGTTGCCCGGAAGGTTGGCGAGGTCCCGGGTCAGGTCCATGCCGTGCGAGATCGCCAGTCCTCGCGCAGCCGCGGCTTCCCCGGCGGTGAGGTCGCTCCGTTGAGGCACCGACAAGGTAAGCTTGCGTAGAGGACGGCGCACCTCCGCTGGCTGGCTCTTCATCTGGTCGAAGCGATAGACGGCCTCCATGGCCACGACCACGGCGTGCTCGACGCGCCAGGCAACCTCGCGACGTTTGACCTTCTCCTCGGTGAGGTAAACAACCGCTTCGTAGGACCCGGTTTCATTTAGCAGGCGCACCGCCGCTCGCACCGCGCCGCGGAACTCGCGCTCGCGGAAATCGCGCTCCTTGCCCAGCCCCACCAGCAGCACCCGGTCGGCGAGCGTGCCGCGCACGTTGTGTAGGAGCAGCGTGCTTCCCAGCTTGCCCTCCATGTCGCCGCGACGGATGATTTCGCTGACATACCCCCCGGACGCGCGGTCAATGAGCTCCGCGGAGAGCGTAGGCTTGCGGTTGTCGAACACGCCGACCACCACGCAGGCGCTGCGCTGCTTCTCCGGGCTACCGCTTTTTATGGTAAATTCCATCGCCGCTCCCCAAGCGAAAAATTAGCCTTTAACGGGTGCAAATTGCATTATCGTTAATTCGCCCGGAAAAAGTCAAATTATTCCGTCGTCATGGTGTTTAGCCGCAGCCTGGTGCGGGAACTCACGGCAACCGCCGTCGCACTTTTTCTCGTCCTGCAGGGCATTCTGTTCAGCAACTTCGTTTTGCGCCTGTTAGCGCGCGCTGCTGGCGGAACCGTGGCTCCAGAGGGAATTCTTGCCCTCCTGGGCTTCAACGCCCTGTTCTACTTCAACATCCTTCTGTCGGTCGCTCTGTTTTTCACTGTCCTGCTGACCCTTTCAAGAAGCTATCGCGATAGCGAAATGATCGTCTGGTTCACCTCCGGGCAGGGATTGACGGCGTGGTTCAAGCCGATCCTCTGGTTCGCCAGTCCCTTTCTCTTGGCAATCGTCGTGCTTTCGCTCTGGCTGTCGCCATGGGCCGAGCAGCGCCGGCTCGAATACGAGCGCCAGCTCGAGTCGCGAGAGGACCTCTCGCTGCTCGCGCCCGGATTGTTCAAGGAATTCGGGAACGCGCGTCTGGTCGTGTTCATACAGAGCGTCAACAGCTTCGACGGCACCATCCGCAACGTGTTTCTGCACTCGACCGATAACGACAAGGATGTGACCACGGTCGCGCACTCGGGCAACTTGGAGGATGCTGCGAACGGCGACCGCTTCATCGTGCTCAACGACGGTCGGCGCTACGAAGGCCAGCCCGGAACCGCGGAGTTCCGCGTCGCTGAATTCCAGCACCTGGGACGCCGCATCGAGCCGTCCGAGGCGCGGGCGCCGCAGCTATCGCTCAAGGCACTGCCGCTCTCGGCGCTGCTCGCCGCCGACGGGGCACCGGAGCGCGGCGAACTCTTCTGGCGAATCTCGGTGCCGATCAGCGCCTTCCTGCTGCTGCTGCTGGCGGTGCCCATGTCCTACGTGAACCCTCGCATGGGTCGCTCGTTCAACCTGCTCGCCATGGTGTTCATGTACATGCTCTACAGCAATTGCCTCAACATCGTGCAGAGTTTCATTGCACAGGGAAGGCTGTCGCTGCTCACCGGGCTGGTGACGGTCCACTCGGTGGCCGCGGCCGTGGTCGTGGCGCTGCTCTATCGACGCCTGTCGGTATTCGGCTGGTTTCCGCGGCGGCGCGCAACATGAAGACGCTGACGCGATACGTCGGGCGCGAGGTCGTTTACTCGACGCTGCTGTACTTCATGGCGCTGCTCATGCTCTTTGCGTTCTTCGACTTCATGCACGAGCTCGGCAACGTCAGCAAGGAGGGGTATCCGCTTTCTCGCGCTCTTCTCGTCGTTGCCTTGAGCCTGCCCGGACACAGTTACGAGCTCCTGCCGACAGCCGCCCTCATCGGCACGCTGTTCGCTATCGCCACCCTGGTCGCCAACTCGGAGTACACGGTGATGCGCGCGTCGGGTGCCTCGCTAACGCAGGTCACATGGGCGATAGTACGGGTTGGCATCCCGCTTGCCCTGGCGACCTTCCTCGCAGGGGAGTTCGTGGCGCCCCCGGCGGAACAACTCGCCCAGCAGGTTCGCCAACAGGCGCGCGGCGGCGACTCGACGCGCTTTGTTGCCCAGCAGTTCCGGTCTGGCTTCTGGTTCAAGCAGGACCAGACCTTCGCCAATATCCGCAGTCTGGCGTCCGACCTTACCCTGCACGACGTGCGCATCTACGAGTTCGATCGCGAGATGCGGCTCAGGGCGCTGCGTGTCGCGGATTCGGGGACTTTCGTCAGCGAGGGCCAGTGGCTGCTTAAAAACGTGAGGACGACCGAGCTTGCGGCGGACGGCGGCACAAGGCTAGTCAGCGCCGACCAGTGGATGTGGGACACCGTTCTCAAGCCCTCGATCCTGACGGTCTATCAGGTGGCGCCGGAAAAGTTGGAGCTCAGCTCGCTCTACGACAACATCCGGGTCCTGGGATCGAACCAGCAGAAGACCTCGCGTTTCGAGATCGCGCTGTGGAACAAGATCTTCTATCCGGCCGCGGTGATCGTGATGATGATCCTCGCGCTGCCCTTCGCCTACTTCCAGCGCAGGGCCGGCGGCGTCGGAATTCGCGTTTTCGTGGGAACGATCATCGGTCTCGTTTTCTTCCTGCTGAGCCGGCTGTTCTCGTACCTCGGTGTGATCAACGATTGGCCGCCGCTGTTCTCCGCGGCATTTCCGGTGGCCGCGTTCGTCGCCGTGGCCGCCGCCTTGCTGTGGTGGCTGGAGCGCCGCTAGAGGCGCCGCGGCCCTCGGGCTCCGGACGCAAAAATCCCCGCGTGGCGCGGGGATCCTGGAGGGGAATCTGAATCTGGCCTAGGCGCCGGGGATCACGCTCACGACGTTGCGCTGATCCTCGCCCTTCACCGCAAAGACCACCTTGCCGGCCACGCGCGCGAACAGCGTGTGATCCTTGCCCATGCCGACATTGACTCCGGGGTGCACCTTGGTGCCCCGCTGGCGAACGATGATCGCGCCGGCAGCAATTGTTTCACCACCGTAAGCTTTGACGCCAAGGCGCTTGGATTGCGAGTCGCGCCCGTTGCGCGAACTACCGCCTGCCTTCTTGTGTGCCATGCCTGTCTACCTTGAAAGGCTGTCGTCAGCCGACGATGCCGTCGATCTTGAGCTCCGTATAGCCCTGCCGGTGCCCTTGATGCCGGTGATAGTTCTTGCGCCGTCGCATCTTGAAGATCTGCACCTTCTCGCCGCGACCATGAGAGAGCACCGTAGCCTTCACCGAAACGCCGGCGAGCGTGGGCTGCCCGAGACGGACATTCGAGCCCTCGCCGACGAGCAACACTTCGCCAAGGCTAACTTCCGCGCCCACCTCGGCCGGAAGCTGCTCCACTTTGAGCTTTTCACCCGGGGCGACCCTGTACTGCTTGCCGCCGCTCTTTATGACCGCGTACATGAAAACTCCGCAAGCGCCCGAACCGCAAAAAGAGTGTAATTTTAGTGTCTTAGCGCGGCGGTGTCAAAGCCGGGCGGCGACCGTGAAGTCACCTGGCCCCATCGGGTAGAATACGCGGCGCGGTCCGACTGCGCGGCGATGAGGCGTCGCAGCGACGGGCCCAGCCAAGGCGGCTCCGCCGGCACGCAAACCCGCTCCTGACCAACTAGGGCCTGCCCTGAATGCTGCAATCGGTTCTGCACGACGACCTGCAGGCGGTCGACCGCGTTCTGCGCCAAGCGCTGCAGTCCGACGTCGTGCTGATCGGGCAGATTGCGGAGCACATTATCGCCGGCGGCGGAAAGCGGCTGCGGCCCGCCTTGCTGATGCTCACCGCGCAGGCGTGCGGCTACAAGGGGTCGCATCATCACACCCTGGCAGCGGTCATCGAGATGATCCACACAGCGACGCTGCTGCACGACGACGTCGTCGACGAGTCGGCGATGCGCCGCGGCCACGCCACCGCCAATGCCACGTTCGGCAACGCCGCCAGCGTGCTGGTCGGCGACTTCGTTTATTCGCGCGCGTTCCAGTTAATGGTCACGCTCGACGACATGCGCGTGATGCAGATTCTCTCCGATGCCACCAACGTCATCGCCGAAGGCGAAGTGCTGCAGTTGCTCAATGCCGGGAATCCCGACGTCGACGAGGATCGGTATTTGGACGTAATCCGGCGCAAGACAGCCAAGCTGTTCGAAGCCTCGGCAAGGCTCGGTGCCGTGCTCGGACGCGCCGGCCCGGCGGTGGAAGACGCGCTCGCGAGGTACGGTATGCATCTGGGCACTGCGTTTCAGCTCATCGACGATGTGCTCGACTACACCGGGGAGCAGGCGTCGATCGGCAAGAACCTTGGGGACGACCTCGCGGAAGGCAAGCCCACGCTGCCGCTGATTCGGGCCCTGCAGGTCGGTTCCGCCGACGAGGCGGCGCTGATCCGCAGCGCCATCACCAGCGGCCGCCTGGCCGATTTCGAGCCAGTGCTCGCTTCCCTGCGGCGCACCGGAGCACTCGACTATACGAGGATGTGCGCCCAGGCGGAGAGCGAGCGCGGCGCGTCGTGCCTCACAGCGCTTCAACCTTCGAAGTACCGGGAAATTCTGATAGAATTCACGCGCTTCGCAGTGACGCGAACCTCCTGAAGTTCGCCGAACCGGCAACCGCCGGGCGGAGCTGCGGAACATTCGGGGTGTAGCTTAGCCTGGTAGAGCGCTACGTTCGGGACGTAGAGGCCGGAGGTTCAAATCCTCTCACCCCGACCAACCAACGCGCGCTTGAGCGTGCGGTCGCAGGGACGTTGGCAGCACACTTCAAGGGTTCAATGGTGCACACACTCGCTCTCGGATCGGGCGGTGCGCATGTTTCCGTGCGCCGTTGGTGCGAAGATTGCAACGAATCGTTGCCGCTGCTTCCTGGATGACCTGCCAGGCCGTATAATGCGCGACCTCTCTTCCCATCCGACCTCGCGGCGCCTGGCGCCGACCCCGGAGAAGTCCATGTCCCTGCCACGTGCCCTGCTCGCCACGCTTTGTGCCGTCGCCCTGCTCTTGACGGGGTGCAGTAAGGGTGGCGGGGGCGGCGGCAACGCCCAGTTTCGCATATTCAACGCGTTTTCCGACGCCTCGGCAGTCAGCGCCTTCGTCGGGGGCACCAACGTCGCCACCGGGCTCGCGTTCCAGGGGATGACGACGTACACCTCGGTCCCCAGCGGCTCCCAGAACCTTGTCGTCACGGTGGCCGGGGCGACATCGCCGCTGGTCAACATCACGACCTCGCTTGGCTCCACCAACTATAGCTACATCCTCTACGGTACCTCGCAGCTCCTTGGAACGACTCTCGCGCTCGATAGCTTCAACGATCCGGGCAGCGGCATGTTCGCGGTCCGGCTCTTGAACGCCGCCGCCGGCGCGGGCGCGCTCGATCTGTACATAACCGCACCCGGTGCCGACCTTACCAATACGGCGCCGACCATCGGCAACGTGACCTATGGCACCCTCACCGCGTTCTTTGCCGAAAACACCGCCGTCAGCTTCGAAATCCGCTTTACGCAGGTCGGTACCAAGACCGTCATTTTCGATACGGCGCCGAGAGGGTTTGCCGAGCATTCGGGCACGACCATCGTCGCCTACAGCAAAGGCAGCGGAAGTCTCGTCAATGTCGCGCTGCTCAACGAGGACAGCACCGGCACGGGAACCATCCTCGACAATCTGCTCGCCCGCTACAAGATCATCAACGTATCGCAGGTTCCTTCTCCGCTGAACGTGTTCGTCGACGGCAGCCTGCAGTTGTCCAACATTCCTTACACCGGCGTATCGAACTACCAGCAGACGTCGACCGGCACGCGGACCTTCACGGTCCAGGCACAGGCGACGCCGGGGGCGAACCTGCTGACGCTGACCCCCAATCTCTCGGCGGCGACCGACACGTCCATTCCGCTGGTCGGACCCGCGGGCGCGCTCGTCGGCGTGGTCCTGAACGACAACAATCAGCCCCCGGCGGCGGGCAGCGCCGGCGTTCGCTTCGTCAACACGTCCGCCGACATTGCTTCGGTCGATGTCTACGTCAATTTCAGCAAGCAGGTGTCCGCTCTTACGAGCAATACCGCGTCGTCTTACATCAACCTCACCGCAGCGGCGGTCAGCGGAACGGCCTACGAGTTCAACTTTAACGTAGCGGGCACGACCACCCCTGTCCTTAGCATGCCCAGCGTGCTCCTGACAGGTCCGCACATCTACACGGTCTACCTCGCCGGACCGGCGGCCAGCTTGCAGGGCGTCGTCACGCTGGACCAGTGAAGCGGTCGAAAGGTTGTATGAGCCTCACGCCGTGCGTTCATGCGCGCGCAAGGCGCGGCGCAGCACGCCGATGACTCGCTCCGCCAGCATGTGCTCGCCCGCTGCCGCCCCGGCAAGGTCCTCTACCCGCAAGCGCGCACGCCGGCAGCAAGGCTTCGTTGCGGCGCTGTGCGCTGCAGCGCTGCTGCTGGGGAGCTGCAACTCGGGCAACGGCGTGGTTACGGTCGCCAGCACCAAGTCGAACCTGCGGGTCGTGAATCTCATTCCCAACGCGAACGCGCCGGTCAACGTCACACTCAACGACAATCCCTTGGTCGCCGGCGTTGCGTTCGAGTCGCTGCAGCCCTACCAGCAGATCGATGCCGTTACGCAAGCGAATCCCTCCAGCACGCTGGAGGCCAGCGTCGCCGGGAGTGTGTCGAGCCTGATCACTACCACGTTCGTCCCTCTGGGGGAGACGAACTACACGTACATCATGTATGGGCCGGTGTCTCAGGCGGCCGGCCAAGTGGTCGACGATACGGTAACCGACTCGGGTCCAGGCAACTTCAACACGCGCATCATCAACGCCGCGTCCGGCATCGGCGCAATCGATGTCTACCTGGTTCCGCCGGGGACCGATCTGAGCACGGTTGCGCCCGCAGTTTCCAACGTCGTCTACGGGACGGCGACCGGCTTCACCACGCTGCCCGTCGGCACCCTGGCGCTGCGCGTCACCCCGGCGGGCACGAAGAACGTGATCTTCGATTCCTTGCCACGCAATTATGCCGAGCGCGGCCAGTTCGAGTTCGTCGTCTATTCGCGCGAGAGCAGCACGCTGGTCAACGTAATGCTGCTCAACCTCGACTCCACGGGCACGGGAAGCATCATCAACAACCTGCTGGCGCAATTCAAGGTCGTCAACGCATCGCTGGTCGGCTCGCCGCTCAACGTCTTCGTCAACGGGGTTCTGCTGCTCTCCAACATCCCGTACACCGGCGCGTCCGCTTACCAGAAGACCACTGCAGCGATGCCGACGCTAGCCGTCGAGTCCACGGCGACTCCGGGCGCGGTCCTGCTCTCGATTGAGCCGTCGCTGACCCCAGGCACCGACAGCTCGATTGTCCTCGAAGGCCCTGCCGGCGCCCTAACCGCGGCGATTCTCGGCGACAACAACCTGCCTCCAGGCCCCGGCAACACGCGGGTGCGCTTCGTCAACGCGTCGGTCAATATTCCTGCGCTCGACGTCTTCGTCGATTTCAGCAGACAGATCTCAGGACTTCCCCAGAATTCGGGGGCGTATTCTCTGGAGTTGCCCGCCGATGCAGTGGCTGGGACGGCGTACCTTTTCGGTTTCAACGTAGCGGGGACGGCGCAAACGGTCCTGAACCTGCCGGCGGTAACCTTGCTTGGTGGGAAGACCTACACGATCTACGTCACCGGGCCGGCGGCAGCGATCACGGGCGCCGTCACGCAGGACGATTAGTGAATCGCGGGCCGCGCGCGGGGCGCAGGCGGGGTAGAGCGGCCCCTTCGTCCCGCGATGTCGGCGCTAGGGCTTCGCGCTGCGCAAGGCGCGAATCGTCTCGACGTTGAGCGCGCCTGTCACGGCGAGATTCTTGTCGCCCTGGAATTTCTTGAGCGCGTCCACGGTCCTCGGGCCGAGCACGCCGTCGACCGCACCCGGCTTGTAGCCGAGCGCGGCCAACCGATCCTGCAATTCGTAGACCGTCATTCCTTCGTTGTCGGCTTCGGGCGCCGCAGGTTGCGGGCGAGTAGGCGCCGGCTCCCGCGGCGCGGCAGGCGCGGACTTGGCCGGCTCTGTCTTGGAGACCGGCGTCGATTCGCACGCGCCAAGGAGCAATGAAGCGACGAAGACGATGGGGAGTCCAGGGCGAACCTTGTTCATCGCTCTCCTTCCTCGGTGCGGATCAACCATCGCGGCGAAAGTTGTGACGCTTCAGTGCCAGAGCGCTAAGATTCATGCAACAACAGTCGTCTCGCGAGCGCTCGAGTGGGAGGCGACTGGTTAGCGACCTATTGTAATCCAACGGAGCATCAGCATTGAACGTCAAGGCGAATCGAGCGCCCGGCGAGCTGGAGCTTTCGTCGCACACGCCGATGATGCAGCAGTACCTTCGCGTCAAGGCCGAACATCCGGACAAGCTGGTCTTTTATCGAATGGGGGACTTCTATGAGCTTTTCTACGGCGACGCCGAGCGTGCAGCGCCGCTACTCGACATTACGTTGACCTCGCGAGGTGCTTCCGCCGGTGCGCCGATCCCGATGGCCGGCGTGCCGTTTCACGCGGTCGAGCAATACCTCGCCAAGCTGATCCGCCTCGGCGAATCCGTCGCGATCTGCGAGCAGATCGGGGACCCCGCGACGAGCAAGGGACCCGTGGAGCGCAAGGTGACCCGCGTCGTGACACCCGGCACGGTCACCGACTCCGGGCTGCTCGACGCGAACCGCGCGTGCCTGCTCGCCGCGGCGCACATCGTCGGCCAGCGCGCCGGCGTTGCCTGGCTCGATCTTGCCGGTGGGCGGCTGACGCTGAGCGAAGCCCCGCGCGCGGAGCTCGGCGCGCTGCTCGAGCGGCTCGCCCCGAGCGAATTGCTGCATCCAGAGGGCCAGGCCATCGCACGAAGCGGCACCGCCATGCGTGCATTGGCGCCATGGCAATTCGACGGCGACGCCGCGCAGCGCAGACTCACCGAACAACTGGGCACGCGTGACCTCGCTGCTTTTGGCGCTCAGGAGACACCTCTGGCGGTGGCGGCCGCCGGTGCTCTGCTCCAATACGCGCAGGCGACGCAGCAGGCGGCGCTCGCGCACGTGCGCTCCATTCAAGTGGAGCAGCAGAGCGACCACGTGGCGCTGGATGCGTCGACGAGGCGCAACCTGGAGATCACGGAAACGCTGCGCGGTGAGAGCACGCCGACGCTGCTGTCGCTGCTCGACGGCTGCGTCACGGGCGCCGGGAGCCGGTTGTTGCGGCACTGGCTCACCAAACCGACGCGCAAGTCAGACGTTGCAGCGGCCCGTCACCGTGCCATTGCCGAGATGATTGCCGATGGTTCATCGCCGCGGCGTCTCGCCGCGGAGCTCAAGCGCGCCGTCGACGTCGAGCGCATCGCCTCGCGCATCGCGCTCGGGAGCGCGCGCCCGCGCGACCTCTCCGGACTGCGCGACACGCTGGAGCGACTCCCGGCGATTGCCGCAACCACCGAAGGAGCCGCGTCGGAGCTGCTCGTGGAGGCCAGAGGCGGGCTCGCCGCCGACGCGCGCTGGCTCGCGCTGCTCCGCCGGGCGATTCATGGTGAGCCTGCTCAATTCGTGCGCGACGGCAATGTGATCGCTGCCGGCTACGACGCCGAGCTCGACGAGCTTCGCGCGATCTCCGAGAATTGCGGCGCGTTTCTGGTGGAGCTCGAGGCGCGCGAGCGATCGCGTACCGGCATCGGCAGCCTCAAGGTCGAGTACAACCGCGTTCACGGCTTCTACATCGAGGTCACTCACGCCAACGCCGACCGGGTCCCCGACGACTATCGGCGGCGCCAGACGCTGAAGAACGCCGAGCGCTACATCACGCCCGAGCTCAAGGCCTTCGAAGACAAGGCTCTGTCGGCGCAGGAGCGTGCGCTCGCACGTGAGAAGGTCCTGTTCGAGGCACTGTTGCGGGAGCTCGCGGCAGCGGTTCCGGAGCTTCAGTGCATGGCACGGGCGCTGTCGATGCTCGATGTGTTCTCGGCGCACGCCCAGCAGGCTGCCGCGTTCGGCTGGACGCAGCCGGCGTTCGTCGAGGAAGCGGGAATCACCGTTCGCGGCGGCAGGCACCCGGTGGTGGAGACGCAGGTCGAGCACTTTGTCCCCAACGATCTCACACTCGATTCCTCGCGGCGGCTGCTGATCGTTACCGGCCCCAACATGGGAGGCAAGTCGACCTACATGCGTCAGACGGCCATCATCGCGCTGCTCGCCTACTGCGGTTTGTTCGTGCCGGCGGCGTCCGCGCGCATCGGTCCGCTCGACGCCATCTACACCCGGATCGGGGCCGCCGACGATCTCGCCGGCGGCCGCTCGACGTTCATGGTGGAGATGACCGAGGCGGCTTACATTTTGAACCGCGCCACCCCCGAGAGCCTGGTGCTGATCGACGAGATCGGGCGCGGCACCTCCACCTTCGATGGCCTCGCGCTCGCCTGGGCGATCGCCCGCGAGCTCGCGCTCGCCAATCGCAGCCTGGCGCTGTTCGCGACCCACTATTTCGAACTGACCGCGCTTCCCGCCGAGCTGGAAGGCTGCGCCAACGTTCACTTCGATGCCGTCGAGCACAAGAGCGGCATCGTGTTCATGCACGCCGTGGCGGAAGGCCCAGCGAACCGGAGCTACGGCCTGCAGGTGGCGAAGCTCGCCGGCGTGCCCGGCGATGCGCTGCGCCAAGCGCGCGCGTTCCTCGGGCGTCTCGACCGATTCAGCGCGCAGAGCGACGCTCATGGCGATCTGTTCGGCGCGCAGGACGCTTCCGTGCAGCCGGCGCGCGGCAGCGCCGCGCTCGAGCGCCTGGCCGCACTCGACATCGATGCGCTGAGCCCACGCGAAGCGCAGGCGGCGCTCTACGAGCTCAAGCGTCTGGCGGAAGGCAACACAACGGACTAGTGGTGATGCCCGCCGGCCCCGTGCACGTGCCCGTGCGCCAATTCCTCAGGCGAAGCGGGACGGATCTCGAGCACGGTGCACTCGAAGCGTAACCTCTGTCCTGCCAGCGGGTGGTTGCCGTCGACAACGACCTTGCCGTCGGCGATGTCGGTGACGGTGTAGATGCGCGTTTCATCGTCATCCGGGTTGCTGTCGCCGTAGCCCTCGAACTGCATGCCGACTTTCACTTCGGGCGGGAAGCGGTCCTGAGCTTCGACACGCACGAGCTCCGCGTCGTACTCGCCGAACGCGTCCTCAGGCTCGAGCGTCACGGAGCAGCTCTCGCCGACCTGCTTTTGCGCCAGCGCGGCTTCGACCTTGGGAAAGATACCGCCGTGACCTCCGTGCAAGTAACTGATCGGTTCGGTCGATTGCTCGATCAGCTCACCCGTGGACGAGTAGAGCCGATAGGACAGCGTCACCACGGTATTGGTGAAGATGTTCATGTGGCCGCTCGCGTCGACATTGGTGAGATCGGTCGCCGCATCTGCCTCGGCGGCGAGCAGTGATTGTAGCAGGCGAGGAACGCGCGCGCCGCGGCCTCCTTGCAGCAACTGCACATGGCTGTACATCGCGCGTCGGCCGCCGGCGGCGTCTCGCGGCCGCTCGACCCCACGCGCTTCGCGCGCGGGTCCCCTCTCGCTGCTCGCGCCACCACCGCTATAATCTGCCCATGTCGGGAAATGCGACGCAGGCGCTGCTCGGCGGCCTCACTCCGGCAATGTTCCTGCGCCGGCATTGGCAGAAACGTCCGCTGCTCGCGCGCCGCGCGGTCGCCGACTTTCACGGCGTGCTCTCGCCTTCCAAGTTGTTCGCGCTCGCCGGCCGCGACGACGTCGAGTCACGCGTCGTGCTGCGCGAGCGGAGGCGATGGTCGGTGTTGCAGGGCCCGTTTCGCAAGTCGGAACTCGAGCGCCTTCCGCCGCACGGCTGGACGCTGCTCGTGCACGGAGTCAATCTGCATGTCGCGCCGGCAGAAGACTTGCTGCGCCGTTTCGCCTTCATCCCGTACGCCCGCCTCGACGACGTGATGGTGAGCTACGCCGTCCCTGGAGGGGGCGTGGGACCGCACATCGATTCGTACGATGTGTTCTTGCTTCAGGGCGCGGGCCGCCGCCGCTGGCGGGTGGGGCGCCAGCGTGATCTCGCGCTCCGGCCCGACGTGCCGCTCAAGATCCTGGCACGGTTTCGGCCGACCAGGGAGTTCACGCTCTCGCAGGGGGACATTCTGTATCTGCCGCCGGAGTACGCGCACGACGGGATCGCTGTGGACGAGTGCAGCACCTATTCGATCGGATTTCGCGCGCCTTCGGCGCAGGAGCTGGGCACGGCCTTTCTCGACTGGATGCGCGACCGCCTCTCCCTCGAAGGACGCTATGCCGATCCGGGGCTCGCCGCCACCGACGAGCCCGCGCGCATCGGACGCAGCATGCACGCTCAATGTGCGGCGATGATCCGCTCGATCGGGTGGAAACCCGAGCTCGTCGAGCGCTTCGTCGGCTGCTACCTGACCGAACCCAAGCCACACGTGTTCTTCGACCGACCGCGGCGTCCGCCTCCCCTCCGGAGTTTTGGACGCGTCGCACGGCGTCGCGGTGTCCGCCTGGATCCTCGCACCCTGATCCTTTACGATGAACGTCACGTCTATGTGAATGGAGCGGCGCTGGACTGGCCCGCGGCTCGGGTGCAGGCGCTGAAGCGCCTCGCCAACTGGAGGCGTCTCGCCGGAGCGAACATCGGCGGCGTTGCGTGGGTGCACCTCCTGTATCGATGGTACTGCGATGGCTATCTCGACTTCGACTGACCAGCTCCCGGCGCCACGCGTCGCCGAGCTTGATACCATCACCGCGCAGGCGGAAGCGATAGACGAGCTCATCGCGCTCGCGCGTCATCGCATCCAGGTTTTCGACCAGGACCTGTCGCAGACCGGCTGGAATTCGCCGGCACGCGCCGATCGCCTGGCAGCGTTCCTTCGCGAGGTTCGGGGCCGCCGGCTGGACATCATCGTTCACGACACGCGTTTCCTCGAAAGGGCCTGCCCGCGAATGGTGGATCTGCTGCGCAACTACGGCCACGTGATGACGATCTACCGGACTGGCGCCGAGGCCAAGATCGCCACCGATCCGCTGCTCATCGTCGATGGCGTGCATTACCTGCACCGTTTCCATTTCGAGCAGCCCCGCGCCGCACTCGGGGTGAGCCAACCGGAGCAGACCAAGCCGCTCGCCAGCCGCTTCGAGGAGATCTGGGCAACCGGCGAGCCAGGTGTGACAGGGACCGTCCTGGGACTGTGAGGCAACGAAGGAGTGTTGCCCCAGAGGCGTGGAAGAGCGATCTCTTTGAAGCAACGGCACTTTGTGGTACTATTCAAGTTGTCGGTTGCTGCTTCGATGCCGTGCCGAAAGCATGGACCGGCGCGGATTCTCGTTGCCTCGCGTTTACATCTCTTTCATCAATCCAAGTAGGGGACACGTTAATGAACAAGTCGATACTTTTCGTTGCCGCGATGGCGCTGGCGTTAAGCGCCTGCGGCGACAACAAGCCTGCCGCCGATGCGGCGAAGGCCGCAGCGGACAAAGCCGCCGCCGCAGCCAAGGAAGCGGCTGACAAGGCCGCGACCGCCGCCAAGGACGCCGGCACGGCGGCGGTGCAAGCCGGCGCGTCTGCCGGGGATGCCGCCAAGGCCGCGGGCACCGCGGCGATGGACTCGGCCAAGGATTCGGCCATGAAGGCTGCTGCCCCGGCGCCGGCACCGGCACCAGCGCCGGCCGAGCCCGCGAAGAAGTAGTCGCAGCAGCGGCAATGAAAAGCCGGCCCGCGGGCCGGCTTTTTGTTTCCCTGCTCGCTGCTCGCGGGCTACAGCGGCGCGCCGATGCGCTGCGCCACTTCCCGGTATTTCTCGATCACGTTGCCGAGGTCGCGGCGGAAGCGATCCTTGTCCAGCTTCTCGGCAGTCGCATGATCCCACAAGCGACAGCCGTCGGGAGTGAACTCGTCGCCCAGCAGCAAGGGCCCCTTGGGGTCATCCGTCGCGTGGCCGAACTCGAGCTTGTAATCGACGAGGTCCATCCCGGCGTCTGCGAACAGCGGCTTGAGCACGGCGTTGACCTTGTGCGTGAGCGCCCTCATTTCCGCAATCTCCCCTGCGCTCGCCCATCCGAGGATGCGGATGTGATCGTCGTTGACCAGGGGATCGTGCAGCGCGTCGCTCTTGTAGAAGAACTCGAAGATCGGCTCAGGAAGCCGCGTGCCCTCGGCGATGCCGTAGCGCTTCGCCATCGAGCCTGCGCACACGTTGCGCACGACGCACTCGACCGGAAGCATCTTGAGCGCCCGGACCAGCGACTCGCGCTCGTTGAGCAGGCGAATGAAATGCGTGCGTACACCCGCGGCGGCGAGCTTCCCCATGACGAAGGCGTTGATCTTGTTGTTGGTCTCGCCTTTCTGCGCCAGCTGCGCGAGTTTGGCGCCGTCGAACGCGCTGGTATCGTCGCGGTAGTGCATGATGAGCAGGTTCGGATCGTCGGTGGCGTAGACGGTCTTCGCCTTGCCGCGGTAGAGCTCTTGGCGTTTTTCCATGGGTCGGGTCGTTGTTTGCGTCAGGTGAATTCGCGCCAGCCGAAGCCCTCGTGCTGGTCGGCGATGCCGATCCACTCGGCAGAGCAGTTGAGCGCTCCCGCGAGCGCCGTACGGGCCAGCTCCGGGCGGTTGTTGTGCTGCGAGAGATGCGCTGCGAACACGTGCTTGAGCTTCGAATTGTCCAGCCGCGCGAGCAGCCCCGCCGCGGTGCCGTTGTCCAGATGCCCGAACTTCCCGGCGATCCTGGCTTTGAGCGACGCCGGGTAGTCGCCATTGGCGAGCATGTCCAGATCGTGATTGCATTCCAGCAGCAGCGCGTCGCAGCCTGAAAGGCTCATTTCGACGTGACGGGTCGAGACGCCGAGGTCGGTGAGCAGGCCAAGCCGCCGGCAGCCGTCGGAAAACACGAACTGCACCGGCTCGCGTGCGTCGTGCGGAACCGGAAAGGGCTGCACTTCGATGCCGCCGACCGCAAAGCGGTTATGGCTGTCGAAGCCGCGCACGCGGGAAAGCGCAGCGAAGCGGTCCTCAACCGCGGAGAGCGTGCCGAATGTCAGCCATACCGGGGTTTCATAGCGGGCCGCGAAAGCGGCCACTCCCCCAATGTGATCGCTGTGCTCGTGCGTCACGACGATCGCCGCCACGGCCTCGGGTGCGACGGCAAGCCGCTGCAGGCGCGCGACGGTATCCGCTATGGCGAAGCCGCAATCGACCAGCAGATAGGTGCCGTCGGCCTCGACCAGCAGGCCGTTGCCTTCGCTGCCGCTGCCTAGACAGGCGAAGCGCACGGGCTCGCCTGATTATTTGAGCTGGTCCTTGAGCAGCGCCAGGATCTTGTCGCTGTTGGGCGAGCGATCCGGTTCACCGGCCGGATCCTGAACCGTGACCACGCTTTGCGGGTCGGCCTGGGTCACGACGACACGATACTGCTCGGGCTTGGTCTCGTCGGTCTTCCAGAATTGGAGCTTGTCGAGGAAACCCTTGTCCTTTTTCACATCGAGGTCCGGATTGGCGTAGCGGACGAAATAAAGTCCCTTGGACCGGTCGCGGTCGACGACGGTGAAGCCCGTGCGGTCCAACGCGAGGCCGATGCGCCGCCAGGCACGATCGAACCCGTCGTCGACGACTAGCTTGCTGGCTCCGTCCGTGCCTTTTTCGATGCGTGCTCGATCTGGGGCCTTGGGCAACGCGGCGAGCGCTTGAGTTGCCTGCGACTCCGGCGTACCGAAGGCCATCATGAGACGCGCGAGAAACTCCGCCTCGAGCTCGGGGTTGGGCGGTACCGACTGCCATTGCCAATCCTCCGGTACGCCCTTGTCGTTCTTGGTGGGCAGCTGCGCCGCGCCTCGATGGCTGACGTAGATCTCCACGGTTCCCGGCTCGCTCCCTCGTTCGATGCGCGTGCGGAATTTGTCGCGCTTGTACGTATCATTGAGCCAGCTCACGTACTTGTTCATGAACTGCTGGATGAAATCCTGCGGCACGACGGCACGGTTCTCTGCCCAGTCGGTTTCCATGATGCCCAGCTGGGGCTGCTCGACCGCGATGACGAAGCCGTTCTTGGTCCAGAATTCGCGTACGGTCTTCCACGCCGCTTCTTCGGTCGCATTGACGACGAGGAAGCGTTCGCTGCCTGCGCGCACCAGCCGCGCATCGGGATTCGTCGGAAGAACCTCGCCCGGCTTGCCCGTAGCGCGGGCGGCGGCTGCACCCGACGCCGTGGAAACCTGGTAGCGCTCATCGTAGGCCGGAGCCGTCAAGTCCGGCGGGATCTCGAGCGCGGGCGCAGTGTTGGTCGACTTGTAGTCGATTTTCTTTCCGAGCGACGTCGTGGTGTCGCAACCCGCGATCGTGGCAATCGCAGCACAGAGCGCGGCAAGTCGGAGGAATCTGGCAGCAAACATTGTGATCTCCTACAGGCATCCCGCTTCGCGAAGCGCGGCGCGCACTGTGTCGTGATGCTGCGCGGCGAGCGGGGTCAACGGAAGGCGCAGGCCGGGGCCGATCAGCCCCATCTGGGCGAGCGCCCATTTAACGGGTATTGGATTGGCTTCGACGAAAAGCTTGGTGTGCAACGGCATCAGCCGCGCGTTGATGGCCCGGGCGTCGGCGAGCCGGCCCGCGAGCGCAGCCGCGCACACGTCGGCCATCGCGCGTGGGGCGACGTTGGCCGTCACGGAAATCACGCCATGGCCGCCCAGCAGCATGTAGGCGAGCGCAGTGTCGTCGTTTCCGGAGAGCATGGCGAAGGTCTTGTCCCGAGGCAGGCGCCGCATCAGATCGACGTGGCGCACCAGGTCCGAGGTCGCATCCTTGACGCCGACGACGCCTGGCAGCTGCGCCAGCCGGAGCAGCGTGTCGTTGCCCAGGTCGGCGACGGTGCGCGCCGGCACGTTGTACACGATGAGCGGCAGATCGACTTTCTCGGCGATCATCTTGAAGTGTCGATACAGCCCTTCCTGCGACGGCTTGTTGTAATAAGGAACCACCGACAGGCCGTAACCCGCGCCGACCTTCTTCGCGTACATCGTGAGCTCGATCGCCTCGGCGGTCGAATTGGCGCCGGTGCCGGCGACCACCGGAATGCGCCCGGCCGCGTGCTCGACCGTGGTCCTGATCAGCAGGCAGTGCTCTTCGACATCGACGGTCGGAGACTCGCCGGTCGTGCCTACGACGACGATGCCCGATGTCCCGTTGGCGACGTGGAAGTCGATCAGCTTGCGTAACGCCGGGAGATCGAGCGCTCCATCGGCATGCATCGGGGTCGCGATCGCGACCAGACTTCCGTTCAACATCGAGGACAGGGTCTGCCTCAAGAATGCGGCATTTTACCCCAATCGCCAGGGCACCGCCCGCGGCGCGCCGGGCTGACCGGGACCTTCGCTCGCGCCGCTGGGTTCAAAGCGGCAGCGGCGGCGGCCATTGCCGTCCGCGACCTACCGCAGCGAGCCGCTGCAGCACCGTCGGCCGCTCGCCGGCGACCGCGCCCTGCTCGAACGCGACGATGGTGAGTGCGGCCCGGACCACTTGCAACAGCTCGCCCTCCGCAAGCAGGAAATCGGGGTTCGACGGCCTTCCGTAAGCTTCATTACCGACAGCGAACGTTTCGTATAGAAGCAGGCCGTCGTCCGCCACCGCCTGCACGAGTCGCGGAAGCAGGGGGCGGTGCAGGTAATTGGTGACGACGACGACGTCGAAGCGCTCGGCGGCGAAGGGCCACTTGCCACTTTCCAGATCGCACGCGATGGCGTTCACCCCTGTGACGCCCGAGAGCGCTGCGAGCGCCTCCGGATCGCGATCGACGGCGGCGACGCGGCAACCGCGCGATGCGAAGAACACGGTGTGGCGTCCGCGGCCACACGCGATGTCGAGAACGCGCGCGCCCGCGGCCGCGAGCGGCGCGAAACGAACGATCCACGGCGACGGACCGAGCGCGCCGTCGTGTGGGACACCGGGCACGCTCATGCGCGAGCGTTCCTGCCGCGCTTCGTCCGCGACGCTCTCGGCGCGGGACTCTCGGCCTCAGCCGCCTTCGCTTCGGCCGCCTCCGCCCTGAGCCAGTCGATGAAGGCGCGCGCTTCGGGGCGCGGCGCCCTGCGCATCGCCGAAACGATGAAATAGGCGCGCGTGGTCGCGTACTTGTTGCGAAAGGGCGCAACGACCTTGCGCTGCCTGAGCAGGCCGTCGATCAGCGGAACGCGACCGAGCGCCACTCCCTGCCCATCCACGGCAGCCTGCATCACCTCGTGGAAGTGGTTGAAGCGCACGGACCCCGCCGGTATCAGATCGCGAATGCCGTTCGCTTCCAGCCACACCGACCAGTTGAGCCACGCGAAGCGATCGTCGATGTGCAGCAGCACGTGCTTCGAGAGGTCCTCGGGACGCTTGAGGGGCCGCGCGCGATCCGCGGCGAGGCGCGGACTGCAGACTGGAACGAGACGCTCGCCGAACAGGCGGACCGAGCCCGGAGGAGCCATCGCCTCGGTGCAATAGCGAACGGCGAGGTCCACGCGCTCGCGATCGAGATCGATGATGCGATTGTCGGCGGAGATGAACACGTCGATGCCCGGGTGCTGCTCGCGAAAGCGGGCGAGGCGCGGAATCAGCCACAGGGAGGCAAACGGCTGATTGGTGGAAATGGCGAGTGGCTGCGTTGCCTGCTCGCGGCGGATTCGCGCCACTGCCCCGGCGAATTCGTCGAGCACCGCGCGGGCGGTGCCGTGCAGCAGCTGGCCCGCCTCGGTCAGAAGCAACGACCGGTGCCGGCGCTCGAACAACGGCACGCCGAGTTGCTCCTCGAGCGTTTGTATCTGTCGCGACAGCGCCGACTGCGTCAGAAACAGCTCCTCCGCCGCGCGCGTGAACGACAGGTGCCGTGCCGCCGCCTCGAAGCCCCTGACCAGGTCGAGCGAAGGCAGCCGGCGCCGGGGATGGTCGCCCTTATCCATTCCGATTTCTCATGCAAGCCATGAATGGAATTCGTTTGTCGTCCGACAGCTTGGCGAGGATACTCACTCTCGCAGCCCGGCCACTGCTGGACTGAACAGGTTCGGGAACTGCATGCATTCTACGCATTGATCAGGAGAATCGCCATGCCCTTTGACTCTTCGCCGACCGTCCGCCGTCGCGAGTTGCTCCGCCGGCACGACACGCTGGTCCTCGAAAACGCCGCCGGCACGATCGTCACCGTCGATCGCGGGTGCCTTTGGATCACCCTCGAGCGCGACCCGCGCGATGTCATCCTCCTTCCGGGCATGCGCTTCGAGATCGACCGCAACGGGCGCACCGTGATCGCCGCCGAGGAGGATTCGCGGCTTCGGCTCGTCGTGCCGCCGACAGCGTCTGAGCGCATTGCTGCGTGGGCGGCTCGGGTAGCGTCGCGGGCGATCCGCAACTGGTCGCGTCGGCTCCAGCGGCGGCAGGCGTACCCCTACTACTAGTCGCACGAATCGCCGGCAGCCGGTGTCGCCTTAACGCTTCGCGAAAGCCACGGCGCCGTTCTTCGCACTTACGTGTACCGTGTCGCCCGCGCCGAACTTGCCGGCGAGTATGTCCTTGGCCAGCGGGTTTTCGATCTCTTGCTGGATTGTGCGCTTGAGCGGCCGCGCGCCGTAGACCGGATCGAAGCCCGCCTTGGACACCTGCGCGAGCGCCGAAGAAGCGACGTCGAGCTTGATCTCGAGCTTGCCGAGCCGCGATTCGAGGCTCGCGAGCTGGATTCTCGCGATCGACTCGATGTTCTTCTCCGTGAGCGCGTGGAACACGACGATCTCGTCGATGCGGTTGACGAACTCCGGCCGGAAATGCGTCTTGACCTCGGCCATCACTGCGAGCTTGATGACCCCGTAGTCGTCTCCCGCCATCTGCTGGATCATCTGCGAGCCCAGATTCGAGGTCATTACGATGACCGTGTTCTTGAAGTCGACAGTGCGGCCCTGGCCGTCGGTCATGCGACCGTCGTCGAGCATCTGCAGGAGCACGTTGAAGACGTCGGAGTGCGCCTTCTCCACCTCGTCGAAAAGGATCACGCTGTAGGGTTTGCGGCGTACGGCCTCGGTGAGATACCCGCCTTCCTCGTAGCCGACGTAGCCTGGAGGCGCGCCGATCAGCCGCGCGACCGAATGCTTTTCCATGAACTCCGACATGTCAATGCGGATCAGGTGCGATTCGGAGTCGAAAAGGAATTCGGCGAGCGCCTTGCACAGCTCGGTCTTGCCGACCCCGGTGGGCCCGAGGAACAGGAACGAGCCATAGGGGCGGTTGGGATCCGCAAGCCCCGAGCGCGAGCGGCGGATCGCGTCCGAAACCAGCCTGACCGCTTCGTCCTGTCCGACGACGCGCTTGTGCAGCGCCTCTTCCATGTGCAGGAGCTTCTCCCGCTCGCCCTGCATCATCTTCGACACGGGGATGCCGGTGGCGCGTGAAACGACCTCGGCAATCTCTTCGGCGCCGACCTGCGTGCGCAGGAGCTTCGGCTTCTGTGCCTGTTCCTTGGAAAGCTTGGTGTCGGCCTTCTTGAGCTGCGCCTCGAGCTGTGGCAGGCGTCCGTATTGCAGCTCCGAGACCTTCTGCCAGTCGCCCTTGCGCTTCGCCTCTTCCATCGCCAGCTTGACCTTGTCGATCTCTTCCTTGATGTGCTGCGTGCCGGCGACGTTGGCCTTTTCCGCCTGCCACACCTCGTTCAGGTCCGCATACTCGCGCTCGAGCTTGCCGATCTCCTGCTCGATCAGCTCGAGGCGCTTCTTCGACGCTTCGTCCTTTTCCTTCTTCACCGCTTCGCGCTCGATCTTGAGCTGGATCAAGCGGCGGTCGAGCCGATCCATCGATTCCGGCTTGGAGTCGATCTCCATCTTGATGCGCGCGGCG
>DASPTZ010000109.1:0-25572 GCA_035623155.1 Casimicrobiaceae bacterium
GACGCGGCCGCCGCCGGGCGTGAACTTCACCGCGTTCGACAGCAGGTTGAGCAATACCTGGACGATGCGCCGCCGGTCGCCCCTGACGCGCGGCAGATCGGGCGGCAGGTCGGCCACCAGCGCCACCGCGCCCTTGTCCGCCTGGGCGGTCATCATCGTCAGGCACGACCGCGCCGCCTCGGCGATGTCGACCGGCTCCTCGGCCAGCTCCATGCGCCCGGCCTCGACCTTGGACAGGTCGAGCACGTCGCCAATCAGCGCCAGCAGGTGGTGCGCCGAGGCGGCGATGTCGGAGGCGTATTCGCGGTAACGGTCGGACAGCGGGCCGAGCATCTGCGACGCCATCATCTCGGAGAAGCCGATGATGGCGTTGAGCGGCGTGCGCAGCTCGTGCGACATGTTGGCGAGGAATTCCGACTTGTGTTTGTTCGCTACCTCGAGCTGCTGGCTCTTCTCCTGGATTTCATGGAACAGCCGCGCGTTCTGGATCGCGATCACCGCCTGGTCGGCGAAGGTCTTGAGGAGCGCGATCTGCTTGTCGGTGAACTGGCTGGCGGATTTCCGCCCGACCCAGATCGCTCCGATGCCACGTCCTTCGAAGAGCATCGGCGCGAAGATGATCGACCTCATTCCGATAGTGCGGCAGCCGTCGCGCACGCCCTTGGGAACGCCTTCGGCCTCGGTATCCTGGTAGTGTGCGACGGTCCCGCTCAGAATCGAGCTGCCCGACCCGCTTTCGGGCGACAGCGGCAGCGGAAATATGGCCTTCAGCTTCTCGTAATCCGCGCCGTGATAGGCGGCGAGGTCGATCTTGCCGTCTTCGGTCACAAGGTTCACGCCGACGAGATTGCCCTCGAAGAGCCGCTCGCAGCGCTCCAGGATCTTGTCGAACACCGGTTGAGTGTCGGCGATCGAGCTGCTGATCGTTGCCAAGACTTCACCCGAGGCGCGCTGCTGCTCGAGCGCTTCGGTGGTTTCGTTGAAGAGCCGCACGTTTTCGAGGGCGATCGCCGCCTGGTCGCCGAACGTCTGCAGGAGCGCGATCTCCCGCTCGCTGAATGGCCGCACTTCGCGCCGTCTGAGCAGAATCGTGCCGAAAGGCTTGCCTTCCCTGAACAGCGGCACCACGACGACCGTCCGGTGTCCGTAGCGCTGGGCGAGCTCCAGGCTGCGCGGATATCGTGAAGCCTCGGCAAGCAGGTCCGGAATATGCATGATCTTGCGCTCGAGCAGGGCGCAACCGGAGATCGTCTCGCGATCGATCGGGAACGGCTCGATGTGGGTCACGGGCTCCGCGTCGGGACCCTGGGAGGCGAGGTGCCGGAGCATGTTGCCGTCGGTGAGATACATCGAAGCCGACGCCGCATCGCAGAGCCGCGCCGCGCGCTCGGCGATGGCGTCGAGCGTCGGCTGCACATCGGTGGGCGATGACGAGATGACGCGCAGGATCTCTGCGATCGCCGTCTGCTGCTCGAGGCCCTCCTTGGTCTCGTTGAACAGGCGAACATTTTCGATGGCTATCGCCGCCTGGTCGGCGAAGGTCTTGACGAGCGCGACCTGCTTGTCGGTGAATGCCCTTGCTTCCATGCGCCAAAGCGCGATCGCGCCGATCGCGCGATCCTCGCGCATCAACGGCACCGACAGGATCGCCCGGTGGCCGAATCGCCTCTGCAGCTCGCGCCCGACGGGAAACTCTTCCTCCGGCGCAGCCGCCAGGTCCTCCATGTGAATCACTGCGCGATCGATGACGGCGCGGCCGGTGACCGATCCGCGCGTGAGCGGCATGGACTCGCCTTCGGTCAACGTCATCGTGGCGCCGAATCCCGACGCAAAGCGAAGCTGATCACCCTCGACGAGCACGATCGTTGCCTCGCCAGCGTCGCAAAGCCTCAACGCGCGTTCGGCGACCGCGCTGAGCATCGGTTTGACGTCACCCGGCGAGCTGGAAATGACACGAAGGACCTCGCTGATCGCGGTTTGCTGTTCGAGGCTTTCCTTGGTCTCGTTGAACAGGCGCACGTTGTCGATGGCGATGGCGGCTTGGCGGGCGAAGGTCTCCACCAGCGCGATCTGCGACGCGTCGAACGGCTTCGGCTCACGCCGGAACAGGAAGATCGTCCCATAGGCGCCAGCTTCGCGTATGAGAGGGACCGCCATCACCGCCCGGCAGCCAAAGCGCTCCATGTTTCCTCGCGAGTCGGGATACTCGCGCTCGAGCTCGGGTACGCAGTCGTCGAGCGCTATGGTGCGGCGCTCGAGCATCGCCCGTCCGCTAATCGTGGTACGCGAGAACGCGTGCGGCAGGCTCGGCAGGCTATCGTTTACCATGCGATGTGACTCGGAGACGTGTCGGGCCACGGGCAGCAACTGGTTGCCCTCGACCAGGACGACTCGCGACGACGCCGCTTCGCACAGCATCGCGGCGCGCTCGGCGACCGCATCGAGCACCGGCTGCACATCGGTGGGCGAGCTGGAAATCACTCGCAGGATCTCGCTGATCGCCGTCTGCTGGTCCAGAGAGCTCTTGAGCTCGCTGGTGCGCTCCTCGACCTTGCGCTCGAGGCCCGCGTAGGATTCGCGCAGCTGCGCTGTCATGTGGTTGAACCGATCGGCGAGCGTCTCCAGCTCGTCGCCGGTGTGGATGTCGATCTTCTGGTCGAGCTCGCCGGCGCCGATGCGCATGGCGCCGTCGGAAAGGGTGCGGATCGGCCGTACCATGCCGCGCGCCAGCATCAGCGCGGCGAACGCCGAAATCGCCATGCCGGCCAGCAGCAGCAGGCCCGTGCGCAGAATGGACGCGTTGAGTTTTTCGTAGACCTCGGAGACGGGCTGCTCGACGAACACGTTCCACTTCAGCGACTCGATGGGAGCAACCGAGGTCAGGACCTCGGTGCCTGCGAGATCTTTCGACACCATGGTCGGAGCGCCTGGCCGCTGCGCGGCGATGGCCGCGGCGACGTGCGGCAGGTGCGAGAGATCGGTCTTGCGCAGCACCAGCCCGATGTCGGGATCGGCGACGAGCAGCCCGTGATTGTCGACCACGTACGCCTTGCCCTTTTCGCCGATCTTAATGCGCGACACGACGTCCCAGATGAACTTGAGATTGACCTCGGCGACGGTCACCGGTCCCTTGTCGCCACCGGAGCGCAGCGACACCGTCATGTAGGGCTCGGTCTCCTTGCGGAAGTACACCGGCCCGAACCAGGCCTGACCGCGCCGGGCGTTGAGAAAAGCGGGCTCCTGCGAACGGTCCTTGCTCGAGCTGACGTTGTCCATGCCGAGGCGCGAGACCGCGATCTGCTCGCGCCCGGTGGGGTCGAGCTGCGAGATGTCGGTCACCTCGGGCGCCTGGCGCAGGAGCTTGAGGAATTCGATGCGCCGCAGCTCGACGTCGCTCGCGTCGAGCTGGGGGAGGGCGGCGTAAGCTAGCTGCTGCTCGATCTGGCGTATGTACTGCTCGATTCGCGATGCTGCCGCCAGCGCCTTCTCGTGCTGCAGGCTGGCGACCGCTGCCTTGTTTTCCTGGTACGCAAAATAGATGCTGATCGCACCGGAGGCGAGGAGCGCTCCGGTGACCAGCGTCAGGATCAGCAGCAGGTACTTGCGGAACAGCACCCCGCGATGCGTGCGGTCCACGGTTGCGGGTGCGGCCTCACCTAGTGGGATGGAAGCCATCGCGTCAGCGAGGGCCCCGGCGCCGTGGGTGCGGGCGGCAACCCATGTGCTCATGAGCGGTGGGCGGTCGCATGGCGGTACAGCGTACCGAATGCCCTACGGAGGTGCAACGCCCCTCTTCGCGAGCCGCGTTGCCCCCAGACCCCCCGAGGGAGGCGCTCGGCGTCACTGGATCACGTCGTCCGCACGCACCAGCACCGATTGCGGAATCGAGAGTCCCAGCTCTTTCGCGGTCTTCAGGTTGATCACCAACTCGAAGCGTGTCGGCTGCTGGACGGGGAGGTCTCCCGGATTCGCGCCCTTCTTGATCTTGTCCATGTACGCAGCTCCAGCGCGATAGGTGCTGCGCAGGTTCTCGCCGTAGCTCATCAAGCCGCCCGACTCGACATATTCCCGCGCCCAGTAGAAGTCAGGGATGCGGTTCTGGGCCGCGAGCGCCACGATCTGGGGACGGAGGTTGAACATCATCGGGTCGTCCGGCAGCACGAACAACGCGCCGGCTTGTGCGCGTACCGCTTCGTTTATCGCCGTCGGCAGGTCCTCTGACTTGGTGAGCTCCACCTTCAGCAGCTTCAGACCCATTTGCTGGGCGGCGTCTTGGAGCCTTTGCCACCCCAGCGCATGTACCTGATTTGTCGCGTTAGCTAGCACCGCGATTGTCGCAGACTTCGGGATGACGGAGGCAAGCAGCTCGAGCCGTTTCGCCAGCAGCTCTTCCGCCTGGCTGGACGTGCCGGTGACGTTCTCCCCGGGATGCGCCAGGCTGGCAATGATGCCCTGCCTTATGGGATCCGAGACGGCCACCATGACGATGGGCGTCGAAGAGGTGGCTCTCTTCATGAGCAGCGTGGAAGGCGAGCAGGTCGTGAGCACGGCGTCGAGCTTCATGCTAGCAAGCTCGCTCGCATTGTCCCTGAGCCTGCTCGAGCTGTAGCGACGCTCGATGATCAGGTTCCTGCCTTCGATGTAACCCTGGTCGCGCAGACCATCGAGCAGCGCCGCGTCGAGGGGGCTGCGGTTCTCCAGGACTCCCGAGGACAGGATGCCGATGTGAAGGGTCTTGGCGGGCGTCTGCGCGAGCGCGCCGAGGGGCGACGCCAGGAGCGCAAGCACGAGCAGGAGCCAAACACGCTGCCCTGCAACGGATGTGATCGCGGGCATGTGTCGCTCTCCCGTCGCCGTGGTCATTGAATCACTTCGTCGGCCCGGGCCATGATCGACTGAGGAATCACGAGGCCGAGAGCCTGCGCAGTCTTGAGATTGAGAGAGCATATCTGCTCGGTAGCTCGACCGGAAGATCGCCCGGCTTCGCGCCCCTCAGGATGCGGTCGACGTACGCCGCGCCCCGCCGGTACATCTCGGGGAAGCGCTGGCGTCTTCGCTGTCTTCAGATTGATCACGACCTCGATCATCCCCAATTCGCGCTCAGCCTTTAAGCCCACTCATCACAACGGCCTGCACCACCCAGCGCTGCAGCGTGATGAAGATCACGAGTATAGGCAGTATGCTGATCACCGCAGCCGCGGTGAGCAAGTTGTACTCGATGAAGTACATGTTCGTGAAGCTCATGAGGCCCATCGTCACCACTTTCATCTGTGGACTGCTGGTCACTACCATCGGCCAGAAGAATTCGTTCCAGCTCCACATGAACTTGATGATCACCAGTGTGGCAATAGCCGGCTTCACGGACGGCAGGATCACCGAGAAGAAGATAGCAAGCTCGCTGCAACCGTCGATGCGCGCCGCATCGATGTAGTCGTTGGGGATCGTCTCGATGGCTTGCCGCATAAGGAATACGCCGAAGACGCTGACGAGGTCAGGGGCGACGATACCCGCGTAGGTGTCCAGCAGCCCGAGGTCGTTCATCCACACGTAGAGCGGCACCACGACCGACTGGAAGGGAACCATCAGGATGCCCACGACAGCGAGGAAGAGGACGTCCCGTCCGGGGAATTGATACTTCGCGAACCCAAATCCCGCCAGCGACGAAACCACCACACTGCTGACGGCGGCGATGGAAGCGACGATCGCGCTGTTGAGCAGATAGCGCAGGAACGGCTCGCGCTTGAAGACTTCAAAGTAGTTGGCGAAGTTGAGCCAGTTGTCCGGGGCGACTTGAAGCGGCACGCGCTGGATTTCGGGGGCGGTCTTCAGCGACGTGACGGCCATCCAGAAGAAGGGGAAGAAGACGACGATAGCGCCGCATGCAACCGCGAGAGTGACGAGCCAGCCGAAGCGGACTTGCCTCAAGGTCGCGTGGCGAGGCAGCGCAGGCGCGATCGAACTCATGTCTTACTGAAGACGGGCACGCGGGTCATCGCCAATCCGCCGGACCCGGTGGCGGTTGCTCAATACTCGACGGGTTTGCGGAAGATTCGCCATTGCAGCAGCGTCACGACCATGAGCGTTATGAAGACGAAGACCGCCATCACGGAGGCGTCTCCGAAGCGGAAGAATTTGAACGCCGTGTCGTACAGCAGCATGATGATGGTTTGACTGGCGCCAGCCGGTCCGCCCTGCGTCGTGGCATAGACCTGGTCGAAGATCTTGAAGTTGAAGATCAGCTCGAGAATGCAGACCATGATGATCTGCGGGTTGAGCATCGGCAAAGTGATGTAGCGGAGCCGCTGCACGGCGTTGGCGCCGTCGATGCTTGCCGACTCGTAATACTCCTCGGGAATCGACTGCAGGGCGGCGAGGAAGATCATGGTGTCGAAGCCGATGCGGACCCACACGCTCACGCCCGCGAGCGCCGGCCGGACTTGGACCAGGCTCTGAAGCCATTTCTGCGGCGGAATGCCGACGAATGACAGCGCGTAGTTCAGGAAGCCATAGACCGGCTCGTAGATCCACTGCCAGATGAGGGCAGCCGCGACCAGGGAGGTGGCGAAAGGAAGGAAATACATCGAAGCCCACACGTTCCGCCACTTGAGATTGCTGATCCGGTTGAGACCGAGCGCGACAGCGAGCGCGCAGATAACCGTCGTTGGCACGGAGAACAGCAGCAACTGGACGGTGTTGCCGACGGCGGCCCAGAACGTGGAGTCAGTAAGGACCCTTTCGTACAGGCGCAGGCCGACGAACTCGCGCGCTCCGCCAGGCGCGATCTTGTAGAACGAGTACATGATCGACTGGGCGAGCGGCAGAATGAAGACGAAGCCGAAGAACAGCAGAGCGGGCAGGACGAACAGAAACCCCGCGCGCCTGCGCCGATCGAGGTAGTTCCTCGGGAAGACGATCCGATGCCACTGGAGCACGGTGGGCACTCCACGCGCGCGACCGGAGATCGCGCGCGCGTCTTAGGCGATCTGCTAGTCCTTGAGGATTCGATCCATCTTGGCGGCTGCTTCGTCGAGCAGGGCCTTGGGCTGCCCTTTCCCAAACAGGACGCCGACGACCGCCTCGCCGAACGCGGTGGCCAGCTCGTTCGACTTGGGATGGAAGTAGGTCGGCGGCACCGGCTGCGCGAGCATGTCTTTAGTGGATTGATAGTCGGGCCGTGACTTCACGTAGTCGCTATCGAGGTTCACCGTCCACACCGGGAGTATTCCCTGCTGCTGATGATGCTCCATGTCGTCCTTGGGGTTGCTGATGAACCTCACGAACTCCCAGGCCACCTGCTTGTTCGGGCTGTTCTTGTAGACCAAGTCGGTCCAGGGGAACAAGGCGCCTGCGCCCGGGCACGTCTTCTCGCAGGGCAGCGCGTACACCTTGAAGTTCACGTCCGGCGCGTTCTTCTTCAGCCAGCCGAAGAACCAGGACTCGCGGAAGATGACCGCGGCCCGTTTCTGGCCAAAGGCATCTTCCGGATTGCCGAACGCGAGGCTCGCAACCTTGTCCTTGAGCACTAGATCGCCGAAGAACGTAAGCGCAGCTACCATCTGAGGGCTGTTGGCGTAACCGGTCGCTTTGTCGAGATCCGGGCTTAGCATGCGGGCGCCCCAGGCGTGCGCAAAGGGAAGGAACTTGTCCGTGATCCCTACCGGATGGCCTTTGCTGCGGATGGCGAAACCCACCTGTGTGGGCTCTCCGCCCTTCGGATCGGGGATGGTCAGCTTCTTCATGTCCGCCAACCAGTCTCCAGTGAACGTCTTGGGCGGATTATCCGGATTGAGACCCGCCTTCTTGAACATGTCCACGTTGATGTACATCTGCTGGAAGTTGCCGTGCTCGATGGGGATGCCGTACCGCACGCCCTTCCACTTGCCGACGTCGGCCATGTACTTCGGCAAATTCTGGTCGTAGGCCTTCGCGAGATCGTCCGGCATCTTGTCGCAGAAGTCGTACTGCCCGCACCATTGATGCGTCATTCCCATGAAGATATCCGGCGCGCTGTTCTTCGCCATGAAAGCCGCGAGGTACTTGGCTTCGTATCCCTGGTAAGGAATGGTGACGACCTCGACCTCGTAGCCCGTTTTCTTGGCGAACTCCTTACCCTTGGCTTCGTACCACTTGTTGAACTCGGGGTTCTGCTCCCAGTGGGTCCACAGGACAAGTTTCTTCTGCTGCGCGAAGCCGGCGTTGGGCAGCGCGATCGCAATGATCGCCGCCGCGAGAATTCCCAGCGTCCACCTTGCATTTCGGTTCATGGCATCCCCCTTGTCTGGCACTTCAGTTGTCTGGCGCAATTGTTTGCGCAAGTCGGTGCGTGTTGTCAGTCAGGATTTCCCTTGTCAACGATGCATTGTATCGAATGGGCTGGACTCGAGTAATGCTGCGCCGCGGAGCGATGACCGTCGGCTTGTCGACGCGGCGGCGCGCCACACCCTCGGGGGCTGCTGCGCGGATGCTTTCGGCGGCATTGCTGAGTCCCCTTTCGGGCGCCCACGGTATCATGTATGGGTCAGTTCGTGCGACACGGCGCATGCCCGCCAACCTCAGCCCAGAGTACAAAGCCGCCGAGGCCGCCTTCCGCAAGGCGCGCGAGCCTAGCGAGCGCCTCGAGCTGCTGCGCGAGATGCTGCGCACCATCCCCAAGCACAAGGGCACCGAGCGGCTTCAGGCTGACATCAAGGGGCGCATCAAGGAGCTCTCCGACGAGATCGACGTCGGCCGCAGGGGAGGAGGGCACGGCGGACCGTCGTTCGTCACACGCCCCGAGGGCGCGGCGCAGATTGCCTTGATCGGTCCGCCGAACGCAGGAAAGTCGCTGCTGCACGCGCGGCTCACCGCGTCGGGTGCGCACGATGCATCGTACCCGTTCACCACCCAGTTTCCACAGCCCGGGATGATGCCCTACGAGGACATTCACTTTCAGTTGGTCGATCTGCCCGCGGTTGCCTCCGAGCATCCCGTGCCGTGGATGCAAGCCGCATTGCAAAGCGCGGATGCCGCATTGCTGATCGTCGACCTGGAAGAGCCGTCCTACGTCGAGCAGATCGAAGACGTGCACACGACGCTGCGGACCCGGCGCGTCGCCTTGAGCGAGCGCTGGGACGCGACGTCGACTGCGCCCGACGCCGCGAGCGCGGAGGAGGGCGATCCCTTTGCGTTACGCCTTCCCACGCTCCTGCTCGCGAACAAGGCGGATCTCGTCGCCGACGTCGGCGCGGAGTTGGAGGCATTCAGGGAGATTTCTGGCTTGCGCTATCCGATGCTCGCCGTCTCGGCGATGACGGGCTACGGCGTGAGCGAGCTCGGCGCGTGGCTCTTCCGGCATCTCGGCATCGTGCGCGTGTACACCAAGACGCCTGGCCACGCGCCCGAAAAGACGCGGCCGTTCACGTTGCGCTCCGGCGAGACGGTGCGCGACGTCGCGCGCCTCGTGCACAAGGACATCGGGCAATCGCTGCGCTACGCACGCGTCTGGGGTCATTCCGGATTCGACGGCCAGCAGGTCGGGCCGGAGCACGTGCTCGCCGACCGGGATGTGATCGAGCTGCACGCCTGATGTCATCCCGGCGCGGGCCGGGTTGCAATTTCGGACACCGATTGGGCCGCGGCCGCAGCAGGTAGCCCGGGTAGAGCGCGCAGCGCGAAACCCGGGGCGAGAGCGGTCTGTGATTTCCTGGGTTTCCCCCGGATCAAGTCCGGGGTCAACCCAGGCTACGCTCTCCTCGCGCGATTCCGCGCAATCGCCCGCACTCTAGAGACTGTGCCGCGAGAGAAACTCCGCGAGGATTGCTGCGGTATGCGATTCTCCGGGTTGAGCGACGAGCGATTCGGGAGTTCCTTGCGCAACGGTGCGTCCGCCCTCGGCGCCGCCTTCGGGACCCAAGTCGATGATCCAGTCGGCGTCGGCGATGACGTCGAGGTTGTGCTCGATGACGACCACCGTGTTGCCGGCGTCGACGAGGCGATGCAACACGCGGATCAGCTTTTCGACGTCCGCCATGTGCAGCCCGACGGTGGGCTCGTCGAGGACGTAGAGCGTGTGCCCGTTCCCGCCGCGATTGCCACGGCCTCGCACGGGACCCAGCAGGTCGGTGCGCACCTTGGAAAGCTCGGTGACTAGCTTGATCCGCTGCGCTTCTCCTCCCGATAGCGTGGGGCTCTGCTGCCCCAGCGTGAGGTAGCCGAGGCCCACGTCCTGCAGCAGCCGCAGCGCATGATGGATCGAGCGATGCGCGGAGAAGAACTCGACCGCCTCGTCGACATTGAGCGCGAGCACGTCGCCGATCGACTTGCCTCGCCACAGCACGGCAAGCGTCTCGGGGTTGAAGCGCGCGCCGTTGCACGCCTCGCAGGCGACCTTCACATCCGGCAGGAAGCTCATCTCGATGGTCTTCACCCCCTGGCCTTCGCACTCGGGGCAGCGACCTCCCGTGGTATTGAACGAGAAGCGGCTTGCGCTGTAGCCGCGCATTCGCGCTTCGTTCGTTTCTGCGAAGAGCCTGCGGATCGAGTCCCAGAAGCCGACATAGGTCGCGGGGCAGGAGCGTGGAGTCTTGCCGATGGGCGTCTGGTCGACTTCCAGCACGCGGCCCACGGCTTCCCAGCCGGCGATCTGCTTGCAACCGAACAACTCCGCCTGATTCCGCCGGCGCCGCGTTCGCACGAGCTCCAGCAGGTTCGCGTAGAGCACGTCGCGCGCCAGCGTGCTCTTGCCGCTGCCGGAAACGCCGGTGATCACGCTGAGCCGGCCCAGCGGAACGCGCACGCGGAGCTTCCTCAAGTTGTGCAGATCGGCGCCGGTGACCGTGAGCGCCGGCGTGCGCGAGTCGGTTGCTCGGTGAGCGACCAAGGGATGAACGAGCGGGGCGGCGAGAAAGCGGCCCGTCACCGACTCGCGCGAACGCATGAGATCGTTGGCGGAGCCTTCGGCGACCACGCGGCCGCCCTGGCTTCCGGCGCCGGGTCCGAGATCGACCACGTGGTCGGCGCGGCGGATGGTCTCCTCGTCGTGCTCGACGACCACCAGCGTGTTGCCCTTGGCTTGGAGCTTGGCGAGAGTGTCGAGGAGCACGCGGTTGTCGCGCGGATGCAGGCCGATGGTCGGCTCGTCGAGGATGTAGCACACGCCGCGCAGGTTGGAGCCGAGCTGCGCCGCGAGCCGGATGCGCTGCGCTTCGCCGCCGGAGAGGGTCGGCGCCGAACGATCGAGCGCGAGATAGCCTAAGCCCACGTCGTTCAGGAAGCCGAGCCTCGATGCCAGTTCCGCAACCAGGTCGCGGGCGATTGCCGCGTCGCGGCCGTCGAGCTTCAGGTCGGCGAAGAAGCGTTTGGCTTCGGCCGCCGAGAGGCGCGCGAGCTCGGTGATCGTCCTTCCACGAAAACGCACCGCGAGCGCCTCGCGATTGAGCCGCTGGCCGCTGCACGAGGGGCAGACGTGCTCCTCGCCTCCATACCACGCGTTCCACCATATCTCTTCGCCCGTCTGCTCTTCGTCGAAGCCACGCAGTTTCAACCCGGTGCCGAAGCAGGTTCCGCACCACCCATGCTTGGAATTGAAGGAGAACAGCCGCGGGTCGAGCTCGGGGAAGCTCCGATTGCACACCGGGCAGGCGCGCTTGGTGGAGAACACCTGCACGGAGCGTTCCGCTGATTCCCCGGAGCGCCTGTCTCGCGCGGCGGTGCCCGTCGCCAGAACATGGACCAGCCCCTTGCCGTACTCCAACGCGCGGTGCAGCGCGTCGCGCAGCGCGGCTTCGGCATCCGCGCTCACCGTCAGCTCGGCCACCGGCAGCTCGATGGTGTGCTCGCGAAAGCGCTCCAGCCGCGGCCACGGCTTGGTCGGAAGCATCTCCCCATCGACGCGCAACTGGGCGAAGCCTTTGCCGGCGGCCCATTTGGCGAGGTCGGTGTAAAACCCCTTGCGCGCAACGACGAGCGGAGCGAGGAGCACGATGCGTCGCCCGCGATACGCGCGCAGCAGGCTCGCCGCGATGCTCTCCTCGCTCTGCGGCTCGATCGGCACGTCGTGATCGGGACAGAACTGAGTACCCAGCTTGACGTAAAGCAGCCGCAGGAAGTGGTAGGTTTCGGTCAGCGTCGCGACCGTGCTCTTGCGTCCGCCGCGGCTCAAGCGCTGCTCGATCGCCACCGTCGGCGGAATGCCGAAGATCGCGTCGACGTCGGGACGCGCCGCCGGCTGCACGAACTGCCGCGCATAGGCGTTGAGCGACTCGAGATATCGGCGCTGTCCCTCGGCGAACAGGATATCGAAGGCGAGCGTGCTCTTGCCGCTGCCGGATATGCCGGTCACCACCGTGAACCGGTTGCGCGGGATGTCGACGTCGATGCTCTTGAGATTGTGCTCGCGGGCATGGTGCACGCGGATGGCGGCGTGGTTAACGGGTTTGTCATTCCGAGGAGTGTCAGCGACGAGGAACCTGCTGTTCCCAAGGCGCCGATCCAGAGCAGCAGCAGATCCCTCCTCCGGGTCGAGCCCGGGGTCGGGATGACATTCCAGTGTTTTCTCGTAGTGCTTCAAGGCCACGCCCGTGTGCGATGCCGCGCAGGCGGTCACGTCGGCGACCGTCCCCGCGACGACGATCTCGCCTCCGGCCTTACCGCCCTCGGGTCCGAGATCGACGATCCAGTCGGCGGCGCGGATCACGTCGAGGTTGTGCTCGATCACCACCAGCGAGTTGCCCGCCGCGATGAGTTGGCGGAATGCGCGTAAGAGCTTCGCCACGTCGTCGAAGTGCAACCCGGTAGTTGGTTCGTCGAACAGGAAGAGCTTCCCGCGCGGGAGGCTCCCTTCGCTGCGTCGGTCGCGATCGCGCGACGAACGGCCCGGCGCTTCGGCGAGATGTCCCGCGAGCTTCAGGCGCTGCGCTTCGCCTCCCGAGAGCGTGGGCACCGGCTGTCCGAGCTTCATATAGTCCAGCCCGACGTCGGCGAGCGGCTTGAGCGCGGCGTCGATATCGGGCGCGTAGGCAAAGAAGGCGCGGGCCTGCGCGACGGTCATTTCGAGCACGTCGGCAATAGACTGTCCGTCGAGCTGGACTTCGAGCACTTCGCTGCGAAAGCGCCTTCCGTCGCAATCCGGACAGCGCAGATACACATCCGACAGGAACTGCATCTCGACGTGCTCGAAGCCGTTGCCTCCGCAGGTCGGGCAACGGCCGTTGCCGGCGTTGAAGCTGAAGGTTGCGTGGGTGTAGCCGCGCTCGCGCGCGGTATCGGTCGCCGCGAAGCGCTTGCGAATGGCATCGAAGGCCCCGACATAGCTCGCGGGATTGGAGCGAGTGGTCCGGCCGATGGGTGTCTGATCGACCATCACCACGTCGCTTACTTGCTCGTGGCCCTTGAGCAGGCGATGCGCGCCCGGCGCCTCGGTCGGCTTGCCCTTGGCGCGCAGCAGCGCAGCGTGGAGCACGTCCTGCACCAGTGTCGACTTGCCCGATCCCGATACGCCGGTGATGCACACCAGCCGGTGCAGCGGGATCGAGACGTCGATCGCCTTGAGGTTGTGCTCCGCAGCGCCGAGCACTTCGATGCGCGCGCCATCGGGCGGCAACGCGAACGCCGGCGCCTCCGCCCGCTTGCGGCCGGCAAGATAGTCGGCGGTGAGCGAGCGAGCGCTACGCTTGAGCTCTTCCGGCGCGCCGAAGAAGACCACCTCGCCGCCGCGCTCGCCCGGCCCGGGACCGACGTCGAGGATGCGGTCGGCGGCAAGCATCACCTGCGGATCGTGCTCGACCACCACGAGCGAGTTGCCCGCGTCGCGCAGCCGGTGCATGACGTCGATCACGCGGCGCATGTCGCGCGGGTGCAGGCCGATCGACGGCTCATCGAGCACGAACAGGGTGTTCACCAGCGATGTGCCGAGCGCGGTGGTCAGGTTGATGCGCTGGACCTCACCGCCCGAGAGCGTCCGCGACTGGCGATCGAGCGTAAGGTAGCCCAAGCCCACATCGGCCAGGTAGCCGAGCCGGGCTCGGATCTCGTCGAGCAGCAGCTCGGTCGCCTCGTCGAATGGCGCCGGAAGATGCAGGCGAGCGAAGAACCTCCGCGTCGCGTCGATGGGCAGCAGCATCAAATCGTGCAGCGTGAGTCCAGGCAGCCGCCCGAGCACCTCGTCGCCGAACTCCGTGCCTTGCGGGCGAAATCGGCGCGACGCGTCGAGCACTCCGTCGGCGTCTTCCTTGGTGCCCAGCCGCCAAAGCAACGCCTCCGGCTTGAGCCGCGCACCGTCGCAGGTAGCGCAGGGGGTATATGCACGGTACTTGGAGAGCAGCACCCGGATGTGCATCTTGTAGGCCTTGCTCTCGAGCCAGGCGAAAAAACGCCGCACGCCATACCAGGTACCCGGCCACGATTTGGACCAGCTCACCCACTCGGGCTCGCCTTCGAGAACCCACCGACGGGCATCGTCGGCCAGGTCGCGCCACGGAGTGTCAAGAGGTATGCCGCGCTTCTTGGCGTACTTGACCAGGTCGTCCTGGCATTCGCGGAAGCTCGGCGTCTGCCAGGGCTTGATCGCGCCCTCGCGCAAAGTCTTTGCCGCATCCGGCGCCACCAGTCCGAAGTCGATGCCGATCACGCGCCCGAAGCCGCGGCAGATCTCGCAGGCGCCGAGCGGCGAATTGAAGGAGAACAGGCTCGGGCTCGGCTCCTGATAGTGGATGTCGCAGTCAGCGCAGTGCAGGTCGGTGGAGAAGCGCCACACCGCTTCGCGCGGCGCGAGCGCGCTTTCCGGGCGCTGCGGTTCGTTCGGTTGCGGGTGCAGGTCGACGCGTCCCTGACCGATGCGCAGCGCCGCTTCGAGCGCCTCGATCACTCGCGCGCGTTCGGCACCGGCGATGCGAAACCGGTCCTGCACGACGTCGAGGACCTTGCCGCGCTTGGCGTGGATGCGCGTGTAGCCCTGCCGCCCCAGGAGCTCGACGACTTCGGCTTCGGAGAAGTTGTGCGGGATCGGGACCGGAAAGCTGACCACCAGGCGCGGATCGCCGACTGCATCGGCTCGCTCGCGCACGGCTGCATAGATCGAGTCGGGAGTGTCGCGCGCGACTCTCCGCCCGCAGCGCCGGCAATTTAGATTCGACGCTCGCGCGTACAGAAGCTTCAAGTGATCCGCCAGCTCGGTCATGGTTCCAACGGTCGAGCGCGAGGTTCGCACCGGGTTGGTCTGGTCGATGGCGATGGCCGGAGGAATGCCGTCGATGCGCTCCACCCTCGGCTTGTCCATGCGGTCGAGGAACTGCCGCGCGTACGGCGAGAAGGTCTCGACATAGCGCCGCTGCCCTTCCGCGTACAGCGTGTCGAACACCAGCGAGGACTTGCCCGAGCCCGAAACGCCGGTGACGACGATCAGCTCATTGAGCGGCAGCTCGAGCGAGACGTTCTTGAGGTTGTTCTGGCAGGCGCCGTGAATGGCAATGCTGTCGGGCATGGAAAGTCTACCGAGTTGCTTGCAAGAATCGTGTCATTCCGAGGAGCGCAGCGACGAGGAATCTGCTGTATCAAACTTAAACGAGGGGTCTATTCTTCGGTATCTGAAAGCACCAGCAGATCCCTCACATGCGTTCGGGATGACATTCGCTCGGTGCCAGCTTCAGTTGCAGGTTGTGCCGGAGAACCTCAGGAACTGCGGCTGGACTGCGACTCGGTGCCTTCGAGCTGGGAGAAACGCACAGGCAACAACTGGCGCGTGGTCACCGTCCCGCTACCGTCCTTTTCGACGAGCACCAGCTGCTGGTCGTCGGGCAGGCCGGTGGGGATCGCCATTCGGCCGCCGGGCTTGAGCTGCTGAAGCAGGGCGCCCGGAATCAGATCGGGCGCCGCCGTGACAATGATCTTGTCGAAGGGCGCATGCTCCGGCCAGCCGTAGAGGCCGTTGCCGATCTTGAATACGATGTTCTTGTAGCGCAACCGTCCCAGGCGAGTGCGCGCCTGCTGCGCAAGCTCTTCGATGATCTCGATCGAGTAGACCTTCTGCGCGAGCTCGGCCAGTATCGCCGCCTGGTAGCCAAGTCCGGTGCCGATCTCGAGAACGGAATCGGTGGGATGCAACTCGAGCATGTCGGTCATCAGCGCGACGATGAACGGCTGGGAAATCGTCTTGTCGCAACCGATGGGCAGCGGCACGTTGGCGTAAGCATAAGGCTGCAGCTCGGCAGGGACGAACTCGTGGCGCGGCACCTTGCCGATCGCCTCCATCGCCCGTGCTCCAAGCGCTGCCTTGCCGATGCGCCCGCTCACGAAGATGGTCTCCGCGGTGATTTCGGCGACCATGTGCTGGCGCAGTTTATCGAAGTGCTCGGCGTTCAGTGACATTTCGGTCTGTCGCGGGTCCATCGCCGACTCTATTTTAGGACGGAAGCTCCGGCAGCGGTTGGACTGTCGGCGGGGGCCAGGGTTTCCGGGAGCCGGCGTCGGTTAGAATGCGTGCCCATTGTTTCAGAGGAACCCATGTCGGCCGAGCTCCTTCCCTGCATCGAGATCGAAACCGAGCCCAATCCTCGCGCCAGTGTGATCTGGCTGCACGGGCTCGGCGCGGACGGCAACGATTTCGTTCCCGTCGTTCCAGAGCTGCGGCTCCCGGCGTCGTTGAGCGTTCGCTTCGTCTTTCCCCACGCCCCGGTGCGGCCGGTGACGATCAACAACGGCTTTCGCATGCGTGCCTGGTACGATATCTCGGCGGCCGATCTCAATAGCCGCGCCGACATGGCGGGCGTGCAGCAATCGGCGCGGCAGGTCGAAGCGCTGATCGACCGCGAGAAGCAGCGCGGAATGCTGCCGTCGCGAATCGTGCTGGCCGGCTTCTCGCAGGGCGGCGCGATCGCGCTCTACGCCGGCCTGAGGCACGCGGAGCGGCTCGCCGGCATCATTGCGCTGTCGACCTACCTCATCGCGCCCGACCGGTTGGCGCCGGAGGCAACCGAGGCCAATCGCGGCGCGTCGATCTTCATGGGGCACGGCACCGCCGATCCGATCGTTCGCTTCGAATGGGGCAACGCCTCGCGCCAGCTTCTCGCTTCGACGGGCTACGACGTCGAGTGGCACACCTATCGCATGGAGCACTCGGTGTGCATGGAGGAGATAAGCGCCATTTCGGCGTGGCTCGCGCGCGTGCTGGCGACGAAGCCAGGTTCGTAGCTTGTAGCCTGGGTTGAGCCCGCCCCGGGCGAAACCCGGGGACGCCGTGTTCTTACGCTATGCGGTTCCTTGGCGACGCCATCCCGGGTTTCACTGCGCTCAACCCGGGCTACAACGCCCGCATCTGCAGCCGCGCTCCGTCGTCGCCGATCACTTCAAAGCCGAGCCGCTCGTAGAGCCGCTGCGCGGGATTGCACTTGAGGACCTGCAACTCGACGTGACGCCCGCTTTCGCGAGCGAGCGAGAGCACGGCGCCGATCACCGCGCTGCCGATGCCGCGGTTGCGTTCGGAAGGGATCAGCTCGATATCGCGCAGGAAGACTTTGCGCCACTGCCGCGTGAGGCTCACGCGTCCGATGTCGCGCGGCGCGCTGTCGGTGCGCAGGATCACCGCGTTGGCGCGCGGTTTGTATTGGCCGGCGAAGTGCGCACGTTGCCAGGCCTCCTCCCAGCCCCAGGTCGCGTCGACGTATTCGCGCAGGCCTTCGCGGTGCATCGCATAGAGCAACTCCTCGTCCCCCATGGTCGCACGGCGCAAGTCGCAGCCCCGGAATCCGGGCGCGCCGTGCAAAGCGGCAGCGAGCGAGTCAATCCAGGCTGCCACGATTTCGTCTCTCGGCTAGCGTCGCAATTGGGGGACGCCGAAGAGCTGCAGGAAGTTCCATTGCGAAAAGAACTCGATCGCTTCGGGGCTCTGACGCATCGCGTCGAGCACGTAGGCGCCGTACGCGGCGCCGCCTGCCGCATAGTATCCCGCGGCCGCGCCACCCACCGCGACCACGCCCAGCGCGCCGCCTCCACACGCGATCGTGCCGATGGCCGCGCCCCCCAGGGCGAGAAACAGCCCGACGGACAGCCCGCCGAACGTGATCAGACCGAGGGCAAGGCCGCCGAACGCAACCCCGCCCATGGCCACGCCGCCAAACGCGAAGACACCGGTTGCGATGTCACCGAAGGCAAACACCCCTTTGGCGTGCCCACGGAGCTCGCCCTTGGCAAAGTCGGGGCCGAAGGCGATCGAGTATAAGGGCAGGCCCAGGAAGACGAATTCGCTCTGCTTGCGCCTCGCCTTGATGTTGGCGAGCGCAGCCAACGCCTTGAGCTGCTCGCTGTCGAGCTTGGTCTGATTCGGATTAGGCAAAGCCATGATCGGCTCCTTGCGGTTGGTAGGGTGCTGGTGCCAGAGGGCTTGGGTACGGTGCCATTGTCAGGGTGGTGAATCGTCTTTCGTTCGCTTGGCGGGACCGCGGCCGCCGGCGATTCCACGGCGCGCGAGCGCGTCGCGCAGAAGGAACTCGATCTGCGAGTTGACGCTTCGCAGATCGGCCTGGGCGAGACGCTCGAGCGCGGCCCACACAGCGGGATCAAGCCGCAACAGGAACGCTTTTTTCTCGGCCATGGCCGATCACCGGCCGGTCGCGCCGCGCCGGCATCATTGTGGCTGCTGGAATCGGCGTCGCTGCAAGAGTTGCCATCCGAGCGCGGCCGCGACGAGGATCGCAATCAGCATCCACATCGTACCGGTGTCGAGGCGGGGCGGCACGCGTTGGTTGGCCTCGAGCACCAGCAGGTGCACTGCGATCATGAATGCCGCGACCATCGACGCGATGACAAAGCCCGACGCGGCGAGGCTCGCGTAGGCGGCCGCGCGCCGCTCCGGCGCCAGCCAATATTCGCGGGCAGGAATCCGGACCAGACGCGGGCTGATACGCGGCAGCGCGAGGTTGAGCACGATGATTGCCAGCGGCAGTGCGAGCATCAGCAGATACATCAGCATGAGGTACGCGTCGCGCGGCAGGTAGCCGTTGGCCAGGCCTTCGAAGTTGAAATGCGAAGCGACGCGTAGCGGCAGGCTGTCCGCAGTCGCGTACAGCACGGCATAGCCTGCGGCAAGGATGCCCGCCCAGACGATTGCGGCGATCGTGAACATGCTGTGCGGTCCCTGCGACGACGCGAGTGCGGCGCTCGTCGCGATCAAGCATGCAACCTTAAGCGCCGCGCCTGCCCGGCCGTGCGCTCAACACGGCCCAGAGGATTCCCAGCGCGGCTCCGAGCGCGAGCCCGATGGGGCTGTTGCCGAGTGCCGTGCCGATGGCCGTTCCTGCGCCGGCGCCCACTGCTGTCCAAAGACCGGGGTGTTTCGCTCTTACGATGATCATGGCTCGCTCCTCCTCGAGGTCAACCGTTGTACAGCGTCCCGGTGTTGATCACCGGCTGCACTTCGCTCTCCGCACACAGCACCGTCATCAGATTGCTGACCATCGCCGCCTTGCGCTCGTCGTCGAGCGCCACGACCTGCTTGTCGGAAAGTTCGGTGAGTGCCATATCGACCATGGAGACCGCGCCGTGAACGATCTTCTGGCGCGCCGCGATGATCGCCTCGGCCTGCTGCCGGCGGAGCATCACCTGTGCGATCTCCGGCGCGTAGGCGAGGTGCATCAGCCGTCCCTCCTCGACGACGACCCCGGCTCTCCCCAGCCGCTGCTGCAGTTCCATGACCAGCGCCCGCGCGACGATGTCGGTGCTGGCGAGAAGGGTGGGCTCGTGCTGGCCTCCGGGAAGCACGTCGCCGTGGTCGTAGGCGAACGACGTCGCCAAGTGGCGCACCGCAGCCTCGCTCTGCAGCTTCACGTAGTTCTCGTAGTTGTCGACGTCAAAGCTTGCCTTCGCCGTGTCGTCGACCCGCCACACCACAACTGCGGCGATCTCCACCGGGTTGCCGCGCTTGTCGTTGACCTTGAGGCGCTCGCCGTTCAGGTTGCGCGCGCGCAGCGAGATCTTGCGTCGGGTGTAGAACGGATTGGTCGCGCGCAGACCCGCGACGCGGGAGGTTCCCCGGTAGCTTCCGAACAGTTGCAGGATTGCGGCCTCGTTCGGTTGCAGCGTGTACAGGCCGGCGAGGAACAGTGCCCCGAGCAAGAACAACAGCAGAGACACGCCGATGCCTCCCAGGAGACCGCCCATCGACAAGGGGCGCAGCCCGGTGACCGTCTGGATCAGCTGCCATATTGCGAGTGCGATCAGCGCCAGGCCGATCGCCAGCACGATGAAGCCGTTCCAGGTGGCGATCGGGCGCTCCACGTGCGCGCTCTTGGCATTGATGACGCGTTCCATGATGCCCTCCGTCGAGTAGCGGCCCGCCACAAGGCAGGCGATATTGGAATGATATCACAATAATATCGAATCCTGTCAAGGGGCAAGGGAACGCATCGGCAGCACGGCGTTGGCGTTTTCACGACGTGCAATGAGTCGTAGGCGTAAAAAAAAGCGCGGACGGGGTTGCCGTCCGCGCCAAGAAGGACGCGCCGTCAGGGGAAAACCGGCGACGTCCCAGGAGAGACTGTTAGTTCGCGCCGCTACCCCAGCGTCACGGGGATGAAAATGCGCGCATCCTCGCGTTGCACGAGCAACGCTATCGTCTTGCCGGCCTTGGCGATGAGTTCCCTCAATTGCTCGGGGCTCTTCACGGGCGTGTTGTTGACCGCGACGATGACGTCGCCAGCACGCACTCCGGCCTTCGCCGCGGCGCCGGCGACGTCCTGAACCACGACGCCGTTCTCCAGATCGCCGCCGCGCTTCTCTTCGGGAGAAAGCGGCCGCACGGCGACCCCGAGCTTGCCCTTGCTGGCCTCGGCCTTGCCGGCGGAAGCGACACGCCCGTCATCGAGCTGGCCGACGGTGGCCGTGAGCTCCTTCGCCTTGCCGTCGCGCCAGATCTCCAGCGTTGCGGTGGCGCCCGGCTTCATGGTGGCGACCAGCGGCGGCAAATCGGACGAGCGCGTGATCTCCTTACCGTTGAACTTGAGGATCACGTCACCCGGCTCCAATCCAGCCTTGGCGCCAGGGCCGTCCTTCTGCACCGAGCTTACCAGCGCGCCGGCCGGAGTCTTCAAGCCGAAGTTGTCCGCGAGCCCCTGGCTCACCTCCTGGATGGTGATGCCGAGCTTGCCATGCGATACCTTGCCGTGCTGCTGGATCTCGTCCTTTACCTGCATCGCCACATCGATCGGGATCGCGAAGGCGAGCCCCTGGAAGCCACCTGAGCGGCTGAAGATCTGCGAGTTCACGCCGATCACCTCACCGCGCATGTTGAACAGCGGGCCACCCGAGTTGCCCGGATTCACCGCGGCGTCGGTCTGGATGAAGCGCACGTAGGAATCCTGCGGCAGCGCGCGCGCCTTGGCGCTGACGATGCCCGAGGTGACGGTGTTCTCGAACCCGAAGGGTTGGCCGATCGCGACCACCCATTCGCCGACCTTGGTGGAATCGGGGCTTCCGATCTTGACGGTCGGCAGGTTCTTGGCGTCGATCTTGAGCACCGCGATGTCGGTGGTCCTGTCGCTGCCGAGAACCTTCGCCTTGAACTCGCGCCGGTCGGTGAGCTTGACGGTCACTTCGTCGGCGTCGTCCACGACGTGAGCGTTGGTGAGGATCACGCCGTCGCCGCTGACGATGAATCCCGAGCCGACGCCGCGCATCGGCCCTCGCGGTATCTGCGGCATCGGCAGGTTGTGGAAGAACGGGAAGTTCCGCAGCTGGGGCGGCAGCTCGTTCAATCCTGGCGAGTCCTCATCCTGATCCTGGTCGCGCGAGGCGACCTTGCGGCCGTCGGAAACCACGCTGATGTTGACCACGGCAGCTCCGTATTGCTCGACCAGGCCGCTGAAGTCGGGCAGCGCAGCCGTCGTCGAGGCAGCCGCAGCGGCCACCGGCGTCGGGGCGGTGGCGACGGCGGCGTTGGCGTGATGGAAGCCGATCCGGTCGGCGCTGACCACGCCGATCGTGAAGGCGCCCGCCACGGCAATCGCGACCGCCGTGCGTCGGAAAGTCTTGGTTTGCATCGCTCTCTCCTCGGTGAATAGGCGGGTGTGCTACCCGCGTACCGCCAAGGTAGAGGCGAAGACTTAAGGCAGACTTAAGGTGCGTCGAAACCGGATTTGACCCGATTGACGGGCAAGGTCCGACTTGTTAGGGATAGCGGCAATCGAGGGAGGGAGGGAGCCGGCCCGAGCGGACCTTCGACCTGTGCCCCAAAGGCGTCGCAGTACTTCGCTGGCTGCTTCGTTTCTATGGCAAGTATTTGCCCCTAGCTTCACCGTGTCACCGCGAACAACCGCAACGGCGTATCGATGCCTTTGAGCCGATGGACGCCCCGATCGACAAACCCCAGTCCTGAGCCCGCGACAAGATCGCGCACAGTGCTCGACACGATCACTTCGCCGGCGTTAGCGGTGGCCGCGATGCGCGCACCCGTGTGAACCGCGATGCCAGTTAGGCCCCCACCGGCACGCTCGCACTCTCCTGTGTGCAGCCCCGCGCGCAACTTGAGCCCTAGCGCAGACACTGCATCGACGATGCCGATCGCGCAGTGGATCGCGCGCGCCGGCCCATCGAAAGTCGCGAAGATTCCATCACCAGTGGTGTTGATTTCGGTGCCACGGAAGCGCGCAAGCTCACGGCGAACAGTGGCGTAGTGGCGCTCGAGTAAATCGCGCCATGCCAGGTCGCCACGCTCAAGAAGCAGTTCGGTCGACCCGACGAGATCGGTAAACAGGACGGTTGCTAGCACGCGATCGGGCTCCGTGGCCTCGCGGCTGCCGGTGAGGAACTCCCGGATCTCGGGCACGATGTCGTTGTTCCCGGCAAACGAGGCATGATCGACGCCATGCAGCTCTACGTAACGAGCGCCGGGTACGTTTCGCGCGAGCCAGCGCCCATTCTCGACGTGGCAGACGCGGTCACCGTCGCGATGGATGATCAGAGTCGGCACCCGGATCGCAGTAGCGATGTGGCGCACGTCGATGTCGAATGCCATGCGCATGGCGGCTTCTGCGTCGGCTGGAGTCATGGAGTGCGTTTGCAGCTTCCCCCACCACGCTTGGGTCGCCTCGTTGGCGATGGAGGGAGCAACCCAGGCGATGCCCCGGCCGGCACCCCAGCGCTCGGGTAGGTCGCGCATCGATTCCTCGAATTCTTCTGGCGTGGACTCCCCCCACGGCCAGTCCTCGGACTTGCGCTCGCGCACCTCTGCGCCGCAGAGCACCAGCGCACAGGTCCGCTCGGGATAGGACGCAGCGAACAGCATCGACATTGGGCCACCCTCGGACGTCCCCATCAGCGCGGCGTGCTTGGAGCCCGCCGCGTCCATGACCGCACGCACGTCCTCCATGCGCTCCTCGAGCGTCCCAACACGGACCCGATCAGAGAGCCCCATCCCGCGCTTGTCGAAGCGGATGAGCCGCGTGAACGACGCAAGTTGCTCGCAGAAGTGCCGATACGCCGGTTCTTCCCAGAGTACGTCGAGATGCGTTGCGGCGCCGCCGCAAAGAACGAGGTCGAGCGGTCCATCGCCATGCACTTGGTAGGCAATGTGAATCTCGCCGTTCTTGGCGTATTGCGTGCGGGCCATGACCAAGCGTGCGACATGGGCGCAGGTTCGTCAACGTTAATTCACGCCATGGCAATGAGCCGGTGTGCTGTCGAGAGTCTGCGACGTTCGAGATGTCGCTTTGGGTCGGCAAGGTTAGTAGAGCGGAGCCGACGAATAGCCGCTGCTGTGGGTACTGCGGACATTGTCCGTCACCTCAAGTCGCTGCTTCTACACTCAAGGCGACCCGCGGTTTAGCGTGGAAACCGAACCGTGACTCCCAGCCCATCGCCATGCAGGCCCGGGCCCAGCTCGACTGTCGCGGCGTGCCGCTCGGCGATGCGCTTGACGATGGCGAGGCCAAGACCGCTGCCGTGAGCCGCGCCGGCAGCATGGGCTGCAGCGCCGCGGTAGAAGCGGTCGAAAACCCGCTCCCGGTCCTCCCGTGAGATGCCCGGGCCGCTGTCGCGCACCGCGAGCAGCGCAGCGTGGTCTTCGTTGGCAATGACCACGTCGACGCGCCCTCCTGCAGGCGTATAGCGGACTGCGTTGTCGAGCAGATTCGAAACCAGCGTGGTAAGAGCGTCGACATCTCCGCGCACTTGCACGCCGGGCGTCTCGTTCAAGCCCAGGTCGATGCTCTTGGCTGCGGCGAGCGGAGCCAAGTCCGCAACCACCGCGCGGGCGGTCGCTCCGAGGTCGACCGCGACAGGAGCGCGGTCCGACACGCCGGGCTCCTCGCGCGCAAGCGCGAGCAACTGCTCTGAGAGTCGTGTCGCGCGCTCGAGCCCGCCCTTGAGCTCGGAGAGCGCCGCCGAGCGCTCGCCGTCGTTCGTCGCACGCTCGGCGAGCTGTGCCTGAAGGTGAACGGCAGTGAGCGGAGTGCGCAGCTCGTGTGCGGCATCGGCGATGAACGAACGCTGCGCCGCGAGCGCGTGATCGAGGCGCTCGAGCAGACCGTTCAAAGCGTGCACGAGAGGCCGCACTTCGCTGGGCAACCCGGTTTCGGAGAGCGCCTCGAGAACAGTTGGTGAGCGCCGCGCAACCGCGTCGGCGACGCGATCGAGCGGCGACAAGCCGCGCGCGATGGTGATCCAGGCGATCAGCGAGAGAAACGGCAGCGCGGCGAGCAGCGGCAGGACGGTACGCAGCGCCATGCTCGCGGCGAGCTCGCGCCTGGCGCTCATCGGTTGCGCGACTTGCACGACTTGTCCCTCGGAGAGCGTGCTGAACACCCGCCACTCGCCGTTGTCGGTGGCAACCGTCGTGAAGCCGAGCTGGGCATGCTGCGGCAGGACGCGGCGCGGTTGCGACAGGAACAACTGCACGCCGTTGCGATCCCAGATCTGCACCACCAGCGCGTCGGCACCGGCACCGATCACCGGCGAGCCCGGCGGCACCGCAGCGAAAGGCGCGTCGGTCAGCGATGCGGCCATCTGCTTCAGTTGGTAGTCGAATAGCGCATTGGCCTCGTCGCGCGCCCGGAGATAGGTGGCAATCGCGGATCCGGCGATGGCAACCACCGCGCCGATCAACAGCCACACCAGCAGCCGATAGCGGATCGACGTCATGCCGCAGCGGAGTCGCGCCTGGCGAGCATCCAGCCCACGCCGCGGACGTTGCGGATCAGATCGGTGCCGAGCTTACGGCGCAAGGCATGGATGTGCACTTCGACCGCGTTGCTCTCGACGGGGTCATTCCATCCATAGAGCTTGTCCTCGAGCTGCGCGCGCGACAGAATCGCCCCGGGGCGTGCGAGCAGCGCCTCGAGCAGCGCCAGTTCGCGCGCGGAGAGTTGCACGACCTCGCCTCCGACGCGCACCTCGCGTGTCGATGGGTTGAAACGCAGGCTACCATAGCTGATGACCGGCTCGGCGCGCCCCGCGCCGCGGCGCAACAGCGCGCGCAGCCGCGCCGCCAGCTCGCCCAGATCGAAAGGCTTCACGACGTAGTCATCGGCCCCGGCGTCGAGTCCGGCGACTCTGTCGGCCACGGCATCGCGCGCGGTGAGGATGAGCACCGGACGCGCATCGCCGCGGCGG
>DASPTZ010000110.1:0-35002 GCA_035623155.1 Casimicrobiaceae bacterium
GATTGGCCACATCTTCCATTTGGGGCGGCTGCCGGTGAATGCGCAGGTCGGCGGCTATTACAACGTCGTCCGGCCCGACTTCGGCCCCAATTGGCAGATCCGCGCGCAGGTGCAGTTCATGTTTCCGAAGTAGCATATTTAGCGCGCGCCCCCGTCGGATTCGCTTTGGCGGATTCGCGGCAATTCTGAATGTCAGCTTCTTTGGTAGATGAAGGGCGGCAATGGGGTCGTGTCCCGTCTTCCCAATGGCGACTTTCGGTTTGGCGACGCCAACGTACCGAAGCGCTCCGGGGCCATTTGCTTGTAGCGAAGGTATGCTCGATGTTGCACCTTCAGGGGGTTTTGGACTTCGACCTTCGGGTTATTGCCCTGATTCACCCCGGCAGCGTCGTACCTCGATTCACAAGTGCTTGATCTGCCGATCCCTGCCGAACTCGAGTTCCATGGATCTCCAGGCCAAAACCGAAAACTACGGGCCAATTTGGTCACAACCCTCAAAAAAACAAAGGGCCTGCATTGCTGCAAGCCCTTGATTATCTGGTTGCGAGGGAAGGATTTGAACCTTCGACCTTCGGGTTATGAGGCGGATTCTGACTATGTTCGTGCTTTGTTAATCAGGTACTTGCAGCGCTTGCCAAGCTCAGATTCAGTCTGACCAAGGCACAATTTGGGCACACGCAATCTGAGTCGGTCACAAATTCGATAGCATGCTGCTTCATCGGTTGGTCGCCTTAACAGAGCAAACAGCTGGAGGCTAAGCTCAGCGCCGGTAGCGGCGCTGAGCAACCCAGTTGGACGTCACCGTCAGCAGGAGTGTGGCCGTCATCAGCACGAACGCGAGCGCGGCGCCGAACGGCCAATTGGTGAGCCCCGCGAACTGGTCGTAGACCGTCGGCCCCATCATGTGGAACGTAGGGCCGCCGAGCAACACCGGCGTCGCGTAGGCGTTCATCGCCAGGATGAACGAGAGGATCGTTGCGGCGATGACACCGGGCATCGCGAGCGGCAGGATGACGTGGCGGAACGTTCGCAGCGGCCCGGCGCCTAAGCCCAATGCCGCTTCCTCGAGCGCGCGGTCGAGGCCTTCCAGCACGGCCTGCAGCGTCAGCACCACGAACGGCAGGTTGACCGCGACGATGCCGGTGACGACGGCGAACTCCGTGTACATGATCTGCAGCGGCTCGCGGACGAGGCCAAGTCCCATCGCCACGGTGTTCACGAAGCCGCGGTTGCCGAAGAGCACCATCCAGCCCGCCGCGCGCACCGCGTTGCCGACGAAGAGCGGCAGGATCACGATCAGGAGCAGCAGGTTCTTGAAGCGCGATCGCGTGCGCGCGAGGACGTAGGCCATCGGGAAGCCGAGGACCAGGCAGATGGCAGTGCACACGACAGCCACCCGGATCGTGCGGAGCAGGACGGCGACGTAGAACGAGTCGGTGAAGAACTTGACGTAGTTCTCGACGGTGAACGCGTCGACCATCACCTTGGTCGGCGTGAACTGGTTCAGGCTGTACCGGAAGAGGATGACGATCGGGATCACGATGCCTATCGTCACCACGATCGTCGCGGGCGCCAGCATCGCGGCGGCTGTCCATCCGGGCGCGCTGCTGCGCACCGAAGGCAGGGCCGCCATGGTCATCGTCGATCTCCGAGCCAGGCAAGCGCCGTCAACCCTTGAACGTCTTGTCCCACCACTCCTTGAACGCGGCGTCGTTCTTGGCGAGGTAGCCGTAGTCGAGGTCGATCAGGCGCTTGCGCTCGTCCGCGTTGAAGCCGATGCGCCGTTCCGTCTCGGGCGGGATCTTTGCGTTCCCGACGCTTGGGTTGTAGCCCATGTCCTCGGCAAAGGCTTCCTGGGCGGAGGTGGCGAGCATCTCGTTCAGCCAGACGTGCGCGCCGTCCTTGTTCAGTGCGTTCTTCGGGATCACGAAGCCGGAGATGTAGAGCGGGATGCCTTCCTTCGGCGCGACGGTGTCCACCTTTGCGCCGGCCTTCTGCCACTGCACGGCGCGCGCCTTCCACATGATGCAGATGCCGACCTCCTCGTTCTGCAATGCCTGCGCCATCGCCTCGTTGGTTGGCAGGATCCGCGCACCCGCCTTGCGGCACGCCATCAACCGCTCCTTGCCCGGCTCGTAGTTGGTCATCGACCCGCCGGAGGCGAGCGCGGCGGCCATCATCGTGAACTGGTACTGGATGTCGATGAAGCCTAGCTTGTTCCCGTACTTCGGGTCGAGCGCGTCGGCGAAGCTGGTCGGCGGTGTCGCGATGAGCTTCGGGTTGTAGAGGATCACCTTGCCCGAATAGATGTGCCCGATGCCGTAGGGATAGCGCATTTGCGGCAGCAGGTACTGCGCGTTCGGGATCTTCGAATAGTCGATCGGCAGGCAGAGTCCGGCCTCGTTCATCTCGAACATCTGGGCGGCGGAGAGCCCCTGCAGGTCGCTGGTCCCGCGCGGCAGCCTTGCCTCGGCGCGCATCTTGGCGCGTCGCTCGGGGTCGCCGCCGATGTCGTGAACGACCTCGTACTTTTTGGGGACCATCAACGGCGTGTCGATGTTCTTCGCCAGCAGCTTCGAATAGTCGCCGCCCCAGGTACCGAGGACGATGCGCCCTCCGGATTGCGCTTGCGCGGTCGCCCACCCGCCCATCGCGGCAACGCCGGCGAGCGCGCTGGAGGACTTAATCCACCGACGCCGCGAGATGTCCAGCCGATAGTCGTTCATTAGGAAGTCCTCCGGTTGTCGCGATGGCGTGTCGTCGTTCAGCTCGTGCCGCCGCCATCGTCGGCGAGCACGAGACTGGCCTGGGCCGGCCACTGCAGGTGGACGCGATCGCCGACGGCGTGCGCGTGGTCGCCCTGCTTATTGGGAGTCTGCACCAGCAGCCGGTCGGCGGGTGTAAGGCGAACATGGTACTCCAGGATGCCGCCGAGATATGACGCGAACTCGACCGTCCCCGGAAACGAGTTGTCGGCCGCCACGTTCGGATCGGAAGCGATGGACAGCTGCTCTGGGCGCAGGGCGAGCGTTCGCCCGTCGCGCGCCGCGCCGTCGCCGCAGCGGATGCCAAGCCCGCTCTCGCTGCGGAAAAGCCCCGGCGCCTCCACGCGGCCGCGCAGGAAGTTGGTTCGGCCAAGGAATCCCGCAACGAAGGCGTTCGCCGGGCGCTCGTAGAGCTCGCGCTGCGTGCCGATCTGCTGCACCTTGCCGTGCGACATCACGACGAGACGATCGGCCATCGTCAGCGCCTCTTCCTGGTCGTGCGTCACATCACCGTGGTGAGGCCAAGCTTGCGCTGCAGGTCGCGGATTTCGACGCGTACCTCGGCCCGGAGCTTGGCGTCGAGGTTCGACAGCGGCTCGTCTAGCAGGAGGACGAGCGGCTCGATCACCAGCGCGCGCGCGAGCGCCACGCGCTGCTGCTGGCCGCCCGACAGCTCGCGTGGCAGACGCTCGGCGAGGCCCTCGAGGCGCACGAGGCGGAGGGCCTCGGACACCTTGGCTGCGGTCGTCGCCGGCGTCAGCCTGCGCATCTCTAAGCCAAAGGCAACGTTCTGGGCGGCAGTCAGGTGCGGAAAGAGCGCGTAACTCTGGAACACGAGGCCCGTGTTGCGCTTCCACGGGGGCTGCCGGGTGATGTCTCTCCCGCCAAGCCGGATCGAGCCGGCGGTAGGCGTGACGAACCCGGCGATCATCCGCAGCGTTGTCGTCTTGCCGCAGCCGGAGGGCCCCAGCACCACGACCAGCTCGCCCTGCGCGATGTCGAGGTCGACACCGGCAACGGCGACGAAGTCGTCGTACGACTTGGTGAGGCCGGAGAGCTCGAGCCGCGCCACGGTCAAAGGACGCGCGTGAGCTTGACGTAGCGGTCGGTGATCAGCATGCCGGTGCCGATCAGTGCGATCTGCAACAGCGACACCGCGGCGATTGTGGGGTCGATGCGCCACTGCAGGTACTGCAGGATCGCGATCGGGAGCGTCGTCTGCCCTGGCGCGACCAGGAACAGCGTCATCTCAAGATTGCCGAACGAGATGATGAACGAGAACAGCGCGGCGGCGACGATGCCGGGCTTGATCACCGGAAGCGTGATCCGCCAGAACGCCTGCACAGGCGTGGCCCCGAGATTCTGCGCCGCCTCCTCGATCGATCGGTCGAACCCGCTTAGGCTCGCGGTGAGTAGGCGCGCCGTCCAGGGAATCGTGATCATGATGTGCGCGAGGACGAGACCGGCGAGCGACCCGAGGAGCGGCAGCTCCGTCGCAATCTCGACTTCGATCTGGAACACGTAGATTGCGGTCCCTGCGACGATGCCGGGGACGACGAGCGGCAGCACCAGCAGCGTGTTCAACGCCTCGCGGCCCGGGAAACGTCGGCGCGCGAGCACAAGGCTCGCAGGAATCCCGAGGATAAGCCCACCCACCATCGCCGCGATGCCGACCTGGAGGCTCGTCAGGAATCCGCTGACGAAGTTGTTCTGGTCGAAGATATGGGCGAACCAGCGCAGCGTGTAGCCCTGCGGGGGAAACGTCACGATCTCGTTCGAAAAGAAGGCGAGCCAGCAAACGAAGAACAGCGGCATCAAGATGACCGCGTAGCCGAACGCGGCCGCTGCGAGCAGCGCGATGCGGCCGATCAAGCGTGGATCGGCGAATGGAGCTTGTGTCGCTCCAGGAACTTGCGGAGCTTCGAGCGCCGCGTGCGCCATCAGGCGGTCAGTTGGTTCTTGTGGAAGCGGCCGGCTTTCATGATGACGGAGAGGTTCTCGCCCTGGCCGGTCAGCAGCTCGAGCTTCCGGATCGGATCGCCGTCGACGACCAGGATGTCGGCGAACGCCCCGGGCTTCACCACGCCGAGCTTGCCCGGCATCCGGACGATCTCGGCGCCGACGATCGTCGCTTGGCGGATGATCTCGATCGGGGAAAGGACCTCGCGGCGCAGCAGGAATTCGCGGCTCTGGTCGACCTGCAGCTGACCGAGCAGATCGCTGCCGTAGCCGACCTTGATGCCGTGGCGCTTGCAGATCTCGAGCGAGCGGAGTCCGCCGTCGATCACGAGGTCGTTCTTCGCGAGCATGTCGGCGGTCATGCCAAATTCGCGCGCCCGCTCCCTCATCGCGTAGTAGGCGACGAGGTTGGCGACGAGGTAGGCGCCCTTTTCCTTCATCAGCCGGGCCGATGGCTCGTCGATCAGGTTGCCATGCTCGATCGTGCGCACGCCCTGGCTCACCGCGCGCGTGATCGCGTCGGGCGTGTAAGCGTGCGCCTGGGCGTAACGGCCGAAGGCGTGCGCCTCCTCGACGGCAGCCTCGATCTCCGCCAGCGAGAATTGGCGGCTGTCGAGCGGATCGTACGGGCTTGCAACTCCGCCCGAGACCATGATCTTGACCTGGTCGACGCCCTGCCGAAGCTGCTCGCGCACCGCGGCCCGCACGGCGTCGGCGCCGTCGGCGATCTCCATGCAGAAGCGCATCGCGTTGCAGCAGTGGCACGAGTCCTTGTGGACGTCCGTTCGGCGGCGCGCGTCGGAGTGCCCGCCCGTCGGCCCCAGCGCGCGGCCCGCGATGAACATGCGGGGACCCGCCAGCAGGCCCTGAGCGACGCCGTCGCGCAGGCCCCAGTCGGCACCGCCGGTGTCGCGCACCGTGGTGAAGCCGCGGTCGATCATCGCGCGCATCAGCGTGGCGGCGCGGGCCGTCATTAGCGTCAGAGGGATCGCCTCAAGGTAGCGGATGTTCACCTCCGACAGCAGGACGTGAACGTGGCAGTCGATCAAACCCGGCATCAGCGTGCGGCTCTTGCAGTCGATCGCCGTAGCCTTCGGCGCCTTGATCGGTTTGGCCGAAACTTCGCTGACCAACTCGCCCTCGACCAGCACCGACATCCCGCCCTGGAGCACGTCGGCGTGAGGATCGAGCAGGTGGGCGTTCTTGAACAGGATCTGGGTCATGCGGGAATCCTCGTTTTGGTGCTGCCGCGCGAACGCGGGCTACGATCTTGCCATGGTCCGTTTCGGCCTTGCAACCTGGCCGCGCTTTTGGCGCCGACGACGCTACACAGTTTCGCCCACCGCAGGATCTCTAGCGTTACGAGACAGGCTCTGCGAGCCTCCTTATCTAGTGCGAATAATGCGTCCGATTCCTACGACGCGCTCGATAGCGGCGACAAGGATGACAATGAGTGCGATCTGCAGGGTCGACGCGGCGGCGATGACCAGTTGGCTGCCTTGGAATTGAAGGTAGCTGAAGATCTCGATCGGCAATGTCGTGAGGCCCGGCCCGGTAAGGAACAGCGCCGTATTCAGCTCGCCGAACGAAACGATAAAAGCGAACAGCCAGCCAGAAAGCACGCCCGGCCAGATTTGCGGCAACGTCAGCAGGAGCAGCGTACGGAGCGGACCCGCTCCCAGGCTATGACCGGCCTCTTCCAGCGCAGGATCGAGCGCCTGCGCGCTCCCAAGCACGGTGCGAAAGCCATACGGGATGCCGACGACGCAATGCGCGAGCAGCAGCCCCGGGAACACCGGCATTCCTATCGTCTTGTACATCAGCAGGAGCGCGACGCCCAGAATGATCGTCGGGAACACGAGTGGTGCGAGAAACAACGATTGCAGCAATACCGCGACCGTTCCGCGACGACGGGCGAGAAACAGTGCGCCGAGCGTGCCCAGGACCGTCGAGACTGTCGCTGCGAGTAGCGCCAGCTCCACGCTGAGGGCAAAGGCGCTGCGCATGTTCTCGAGGCGGAAGAATTCGACAAACCAACGTGCGGACAGGCTCGGCGGCGGAAATTCGAAATAGTCGTTAGGCGAGAACGCCGCGACGACCACGATCAGGATCGGGGCCACGATCAGAGTGAATGCGACCCCGGTTGCCGTCCCGCGAAGCGCGCGACCCGCGACTAGCGCCCGATTCATCGTCCACTCCCTTGGACCCGCCCAGGACGCAGCAGCGCCAGGATGAGCGCCGTCAACGCAAGCGCGAGCGCGAGAAGGATGAAGGCGAGCGCGGCAGCGTGCGGCCACTGGAATGCCGTCACGCCATCGTAGATCATACTCACCAGGAGCTTCGAGCGGGGACCTCCGAGCAGCGTAATAGTCACGTAGGCGCTCAGCGTGAGAAGCAGCACGAGCAGCGTTCCTGAAGCGACGCCCGGCGTCGACAAGGGCAGTGTGACGTGCAGGAAGGTCCGAACCGGTCCCGCTCCCAGCGCCTGCGCCGCCTCCTCGTACCGCCGGTCGAGCGCGGCGAGGGCATTCGCGATGGAGATGACCATGTACGGCAGCAGGATGGTCATCAGTCCGGTCACGACTGCCGGCGTGTTATACAGAAGATCGAGTGGCGCGTCGATGATTCCGACACTGTGCAGACCGGTATTGACGACGCCGCGCCTCCCGAGGAGCGCGACCCAGCCGTAAGCGCGCACGACGTTGCTGACCATCAGCGGAAAGATCAGCATCAGCAGCACGAGCATGCGCCGGCGAGGCGGCTGCAGGGCGACGAAGTAGGCGACGGGATAGCCGATGAGCAGGCTCAGGGCGAGGATCACCGCCGCGACACCCAGCGTGCGGCGGATGATTCCGAGATAGAACGAATCTCCGAGGACGGTGGCGTAGTTCTGCAGCGTAAGCGCAGCACCATAGAGCTCGCTCTGCGAGGGCTCGTGCAGGCTCACCCAGAAGAGGTACAGCACCGGCGCGACGAAGAAGAGCAGCGTCATGGCCAGGGGCGGCGCGAGGAGCACCGCGGCCCACGCCGTCTTCACGTTTGCACGCCGTCGAGGACGACGGCGCTCTCAGCATCCCAGGCACAGCGCACTTCGTCGCCGACCGACCAGCTCGCGCCCGCGTTCTGCTGGTACGACAGCAACGGTCCTCCCGCGCTGTCGAGGTAGAAGTGAGTGACCGGTCCGCGATAGACAATGTCGCGAATGCGCGCCGGCAGGCCGGCTGCGGCGGCGGGCTCCATGCGCAAGCGCTCGGGACGAATCGCGATCCGCACGCGCTCGCCGATGCCGGCGCTGGCCAGCAACGAGAGGCGTCCCGCCGGCGTCTCAACGATCGCCGTTCCGCCATCGCGCGCCACGATCGTACCGTCGATAAAATTGCTCGCGCCGAGAAATCCCGCGACGAACTCGTTGCGCGGCCGATCGTACATTTCGCGCGGCGCACCCGTTTGCTCGATCACCCCATTGCGCATCACAGCCACGCGATCGGACAACGTGAGCGCCTCCTCCTGATCGTGTGTCACGAACACCGCCGTGATGCCCAGGCGTTGTTGCAGATTCCTCAGTTCGATCTGCATCTCCTCGCGCAGCATCTTGTCGAGCGCACCCAGAGGCTCGTCGAGCAGCAGGACGGCTGGCTTGATAACGATAGCGCGCGCGAGCGCCACCCGCTGCTGTTGTCCGCCGGAGAGCTGGCGCGGGTAACGGTCGGCCAGCGCACCAAGTTTCACCAGCTCGAGCGCCTCGCTCACCGCGCGTGCACGGTGCTCGCGCGCCATGCCGCGCATGCGCAGACCGAACGCCACGTTCTCCGCTACACTCAGATGGGGGAACAGCGCGTAGCTCTGGAACACCATGCTGAAGTTGCGCCGATACGGCGGAATCGGCGTGACACACTGGCCGCGAATGTAGACCTCGCCCGCATCGGGGCGCTCGAAACCCGCGATCAGGCGCAGCGTCGTCGTCTTCCCGCAGCCCGAAGGGCCGAGCAGCGAGAAGATCGTCCCGCGGGGGATCTCCAGATCGACATCGGCGACGGCGACCACCGAGCCAAAGCTCTTCCGCACAGCGGCGAGCCGGACATCTGCCTGCGCGTCGTTCATCACGTCCCGGCGATCGCCAGGTCGAATTCCGCCGCGCGGGTCCAGCACTCGAGCAAGGCCACCCCGAGGTCCGCTTCCATGAGCTGCTGGGGAGCGGTGCGGTTCGCACCATCCTTCCAGTGCTCCGTCATGGCGTACGCGAGATGCCGACGTGACGGTTCCAGACTTGGGATGAGCTCTGCGCGCTTCATGAGGTCGGCCGCGCGTGCGCTTGCCGCGTCAAGGCGCGCCGCAATCCCCGCCGCGACGTCGTGCAGAAGGTCACCCTCCTCGCCGCCGCCGAAATCCGGGAGCTTGGCGAGCGCGCGCCGGCAAAGGGTGGGAAGTGCGTCGACGCATTCGTTCGTCATGTGCTCGGACTCCGGTTCGATGCCGCGAGCGGGGGACGCATCGCGCGGAGACTGCGTATCCGTCATCAACGCGTGAACCGCATTGACCACGAGCCGAAAGCTCGGAGCATCAGTAACGCGGTAGTGACGTAGCGTGTCGCGCATCGTACCGAAGCCACGAATCGGCAGGTAGCGGCGAACGTAACCGTCGAGCGCGATGTACCTGCGGACGAGGTCGCCCATCTCCGGGTGTGGCGAGAACAGTACCGCTCGGCCCCGATTACCCGCTACCATCAGGATCGCGGGCTTGCCCGCGATGTCGCGCTCGAACGCTTCGCGGTCGAGTGGATTGTCGATGGCGAGCCGCCCCGGTAACGCGAGTGCGTGGAACGTCGCGGCCACCTCGATTCCACTGCCCAGCAGGTCGTAGATGGGTCCGTGGTAGTACGGCACCTCCATCGTGGGCGGACAGCCGAACGACAGCGGCCCGGGACGCATGGCGATGCTGACCACGCCGACACCGCTCTGTAGGTACTCGTGCGTGTAGAGGGGCTTCGCTGGCGCGGTACCGGTCCACCCCGGACGGCCCGCCGAAAGGTAATAGGCGCCGCCGCAGGAGCCGATCGCTGCACCTCCTCGAGCAAGGAAATCGCGCACGCGCTCGTCGGCACCGGACGCATCCTCCGCCCGATCGATGCCCCACGTCGCGAACCCGCCGGGAAGGATCAGCAGGTTGGCGTCTGCTAGTGCGCCGTGCGCCAGCAACGCGCCGTCGCATCCCGCGTAGTCGATCCCGAGCCGCAGCAGACATAGCGCGTAGTATGCGAAATATGGGAACTTCGACGCGGTCCCCGCGAAGAGCCGAACTACGGGCCGCGAAAGCAGCCTTGCGTCGCTCGGAATGTTCGCGTGCCATGGCGCGATCGAAACGCCCAGGCGCGAGAGCCCCAGCCGTTGCGCGTGCGTGACTTCCACCAGGTAATCGCCTGCATCAACCGCATCGTGCGATTCCTGGATCCACCAGACGCGCGCGCCGCACGACAGCAGGCGGTTGACCGCCAGGGCAACGTCGAATCCGTCGCCGTTGGCGCGCCAGCCGAGGTGAACGATCTCCGCCTGACCGCTCGCCTCGGGCATCGGCTACCCGGCCACGACCCGGTTCCAGCGCTCGACCCAGGCTGCGCGGCGGTCGGCCATCATCCCCAGATCGAGCTTGATGAGGCGATCGAGTTGGTCCTGCGGGAACTTGACGCGCTCCTGCAGCTCCGGAGAGAGCCGCGACAGCGTGTCCTTGTTAGTGCCCCCGTAGTTGTAGATCTTCGCCGCGAAGGTCTGCACGTCGGGATCCATCGTGACGTTGATGTACTGCTCCGAGGCCTCGAGATTCTTGGTGCCTTGGGCGATGCATGTTCCGGAGGTGTAGGCGATGCCGCCCTCCTTCGGGTAGACCCATTCCACCGGTGCGTTCCAACCCTTCACAGTGTACGTCTGGGACTTGTATAGGATGCCGATCATCGCATCCTCAGTGCGCATCGCGTTCATCATAGTGTCGGTGTCCTTGGCCCAGATCGGCCGCAGATCGGCCATCTGTTTGAGCATGGCGAAGCCGGCTTCCTCGTCGCCGGGCGGCTTGCCCGCCGCGACCGCACCGATGGGAATGATGTACGAGCCGATCGAGTGCGAGATCTCCGGAAGCACGATGCGGCCTTTGAATTCCGGACGCCACAGATCCGCCCAGCCCACGGGGGGCGTCTTAACGAGCTTGGTGTTGTAAATGATGCCGGTCACCGAAAAGATCTGCGGGACCCAGTAGTCGTTCCAGAAAGCGGGGATCATGTTGCGCAGATTCGGCATCCGCGGCGACGTGCGGTCTAGCTTCTCCGCGACACCCTGCTTGATTGCCAGCGGCACCAGGCCGTCGGCTAACTGGAACACGTCGGCGGTCGGGTTCGGCAAGCTAACCTTGATCTTCGTGATCCGCTCCACGGGGCTCGCGCCGCGCTCCTGGACGACCTTGATGCCCGTCGCCTTTTCGTACGCTATGTCGACGTTGTCGCGCATAGCGTCGCCCCACTGGCCGCCCCACGTCATCATCACGATCTGGTCGGTCTTGGCAAGGGCTTCGAGCGGCCGCACAATGGGGAACAACAGGGGAGCCGCGAACGCCGCGCCACCCGCCTTGAGCCATTCCCTTCTCCGCATGATCTCCTCCTCTTGACGGTGAATTCAAATGGGCTGCGGAACGAGCGTTATTGTATTCTTGGCGGGCAGCGGCGGGGGCCTGGTCCCCGCCCGACCGAAGACGCAATCGAATCGATCGATCCATGCGGACCGCCAAGCGCCCCCTGACGATCGCCGACCTTGCGGCGCTGGCAGAACGTCTCGCTTCCGAACGGGAACCTGCCTCACTCTACGCCGCGGTGGATGCGCTCGTACAGGAGGTTATCGGCCATCGCCTTTTCACGCTGATGAGGGTCCACGAAGCGAGCTTCGAGGTCGAGCGCATCTACAGCAGCAATACAGCGGCTTATCCCGTCGGCGGGCGCAAGGACAAGCGCGACACGCCTTGGAGCCGCGCTGTGCTCGATCGCGGCGAGGTCTTCGTCGCGCGCACACCCGATGAAGTCCGCGAAGCGTTCTCGGATTATCCGCTGATCTTCAGCCTGGGCATCGGATCGATCATGAACATCCCGCTAGCCTACCTCGGCCGGCGGCTCGGGACGATGAACATCTCGCATGAATCCGGCTGGTTCACCGAGCAGGACGCAGCCACCGCTCGTTTGATCGCGCCGTTTATCGTGCCGTCGCTGCTGGCGCGGTGAGGCGCGAGCGACCTACCGCACTGGACGGAGATCCCCGGTGGCGGCTCCCCTCCTCGAGGTTCGTGACCTGACGCGCAGTTTCTATGGCGTGCACGCCTTGAGCGGCGTGCATCTGCGCGTCGAAGGGCGGCGGATAACGGGACTCATCGGACCAAACGGCGCAGGTAAGACGACGCTGTTCAACTGCATATCCGGGGTCGTCCCTCCCGACGCCGGAAGCGTGATGTTCAACGGACGTGACATCACCGGCTGGCGACCGGATCGGATCGCCAATGAGGGCCTGGTGCGAACCTTCCAGGTTGCGCGTGGCTTTCCGCGCCTGAGCGTCTACGAAAACCTGATGCTCTATGGCGACGCGCAACCGGGCGAGCGCGTGCTCGCGGCATTGCGCCGCTCCCAGGCAGCGCTGCAGCGCGAGGCGGAACTGCTCGACGCCGCGCATGCCGTGGCAACGCGGCTCAATCTCGTACGCCTCCTGAACGATCCCTCGTCGAGCCTTTCGGGCGGACAGAAGAAGCTCCTTGAAATCGGGCGCGTGCTGATGGCGCGACCGCAGATCATCCTGCTCGACGAGCCGGTCGCGGGCGTGAATCCGTCGCTCGCGCGGGAGATCGCGCAACACCTGCGGAGGCTTGTCGACGAGGGCCTGACTGTATTGCTGATCGAGCATCACATGGACACGATCGCGGCTTTATGCGACCACGTCGTGGTCCTCGCCGAGGGTCGCAATCTCGCGGAAGGCACGTTCGCCGACGTGGCCGCCGATCCCGCGGTGCAGGAGGCGTACATGGGTCGTAGGCGATGGCGCTCCTGAGCGTGGAGGACATCGTCGCAGGCTACAGCGCTGCTGACGAGGTGCTCAAAGGGGTGCACCTCTCGCTCGATGCGGGCGAGATCGTGGGCATCATCGGGCCCAACGGCGCCGGAAAATCGACGCTCCTCAAGACCATCGCGGGACTGCTCAAGCCCGGTCGCGGAAGCATCACCTTCGGCGGTGAGGCGATCGGCGGCTACGCGCCGCGCGACATCAGCCGTCGCGGCATCGCGTACGTGCCGCAGGAGCAGAACGTCTTCCCAACGATGACGGTGCGCGAAAACCTCGAGATGGGCGGCTACATCGATCCCGAGGGCAGCCGGCGCAAGATCGAGCGGGCGTTCGAGCGTTTCCCGATGCTTGCTCGCCGCCGTCGCGTGGCGGCACGCTCGCTCTCCGGCGGCGAGCGACAGGTGCTGGCGATGGCCATGGCATTGATGGTCGAGCCGAAGGTACTGCTGCTCGACGAGCCATCTGCCGGTTTGTCGCCTGTCGCCGCCGAACGTTTGTTCGAGGACATCACAGCAATAAATCACAGCGGAACGTCGATCGCCATGGTCGAGCAAAACGCCCGCGAGGTCTTGACCATCGCCCATCGCGCGTACATTCTCGTCGACGGCCGCAACCATCGGGATGGCGCAGCAGCGGTGCTGGCAGCCGATCCCGATATCCGCCGAATTTTTCTCGGTGGCTGAGTCGACCGCCGATTCGACACCATCGACAACGGAGGAACGCATGCTGAATCGCAAACGTGGACCGCGTCGCCGCTTCTTGAAAACCGCCGGCGCACTTGCACTGTCCGGCATGGCACCCGCCATCGTGCGTGGTCAGGAAGCGCCGTTGCAGCTCGGCGTGCTCACGCCACTGACGGGCGCCGGAGGGTTCGACGGACCGCGGATGGCCAAGGCGATGCAAGCCGTTATTGACGAGGTCAATGCGGCCGGGGGCCTGCTAAAGCGGAAAGTCGTGCTCGTCATCGAGGACGACGAGACCAATCCGGAGGCTGCGGTCCGCGCCGCACGGAAGCTGATCGACGTGACCAAGGTACCCGCGATCATGGGAACCTGGGCTTCGGCAGTGACGTCGGCGGTCGCTCCGCTTTGCTGGGAGAGCAAGACGTTCCTCACCACCGTGTCCGGTGCGGACTCGATCACCAAGCTGCCGCACCAGGGTTACCTGATCCGAACCCAGCCCAACAATCATTTGCAGGCAGGCAAGCACGCCGAATTCATCGCAGCAATGGGCCTGAAGCGTTGTTTCATGATGTCGATCCAGGCACCTTTCGCCGAGCCTACGCAGACCCGCGCGACCGAAGTGCTCAAGCAGAAGGGTTCGCAGATGGTGGGGGCGCTCATCTACGACAAGGACAAGACGACCTACCGCTCGGAAGTGGACGAGGCGCTCAGGACGAATCCGGACCTCATCTACCTGAACGGCTACGCGCCTGACGTGACGATCCTGCTGCGCGATCTCTACCGCGCCGGCTACACCGGCGGGCGTTTCGCGCAATCGTATGCCGTGACGACGAAAGTGCTCGAGTCGCTACCGCAGGAGGTCACCGAGGGGGTAATCACGGTGCAACCATCTGCCGATGTCTCGTCGCCGGCCTACGAGCTTGCACGGAAGCGTCTCGGCATCGCCGAGCCCGACTCCTATGAGGCCCAAGCGACCGATTGGGCGAGCCTCGTATCGCTGGCCATCGTCAAGGCCAACGTCGCGACGGGCACCGGCATTCGCGACAACGTGCGCAAGATCTGCCAAGGCAACGGCACCAAGGTCTACAGCGCGGTCGAGGGGCTCAAGCTCCTCGCCCAGGGCAAGGACATCAACTACGAAGGCGCGAGCGGCCCCTGCGACTTTACCGACATCGGTGACATCATCGACTGTAAGTTCCGCTACAACAAGGTTGCTGGTGGAAGGTTCGTGCTGATCAAGGTCGCCTGACCACGCATGGCGTCGCTAGCGGACGTCGGACAGCTCGCGGTCAACGGCGTCATGGCCGGAACGATCCTCGCGGTTCCGGCCATCGGTCTCACGGCAATCTACGCCGTGCTGCGCTTTCCGAATTTCGCGCTCGCTTCTCACGCGACCATCGGCGCGTTCGCGGGCTATGTCGCGAACGTGCGCCTCGGTCTCACGCTCCTGCCGTCGGTGCTCATCGCGTTCGTCGTCGCGGGCGCAGTCGGGGTCGCAACCGACGAGGCAGTGCTCAAGCGATTTCGCCCTGCGGGTTACATCACGACAGCGATCGCGTCGATCGCGCTCACCATCGCCCTCGAGAACATCGTGCGGTTCAGCTTCGGCAACGAGCTTCGCGGCTACGACCTGCCCATCCAGCGCGATTGGCGTCTGGGCGCCATCCGGGTCGGACCGCAGCAGGTGCAGAACCTCGCGATCGCCGTGGTCACGATGGGGGCGCTGTTCGCCTTCCTCGCGTTCACCCGAACCGGCAAAGCCATGCGCGCAGTGGCGGACAACCCAATGCTCGCCAGCATCAAGGGCATCAACGCCGAAGCGATCGGCCGCATCGTCAGTTTCGTCGGCATGGGACTCGCTGGCCTCGGCGGCATGCTGATCGGGTTGGACACGACGATCGATCCCCTCACCGGCTTCCGCTCGATCCTCTCGGTGTTCGCCGCGGCGGTGGTCGGCGGTCTGGGGAGCATCCCGGGTGCCGTAGTCGGCGCGCTCACGGTGGGCGTCGGTGAGGAGCTGTGCCTGCTGTTCCTGTCGCCGGACTATCGCAGCGCGGTGGGGTTCGTCGCCATCCTGCTCGTGCTCACGCTGCGGCCTCGCGGCATCCTCGGGCAGCGCGCGTACTGATGGAAAACTACGTACTCGCCATGGCTGTTTCCGCGGGAATCTACGCGCTGATGGCGCTGGGAGTAAACGTGATCTGGGGTTTCGCCGGAATGGTGAACCTCGGCCTCGTCGGCTTCTTCGCCGTCGGTGCTTATGTAAGCGCTCTGCTGACGCTCAAAGCCGGTTGGGCGATGGCCGGGGGAATGGCCGCGGCCATGTTGGTGACGGCATTGGTCGGTGCCGGCGTGTCGCTCATCACCGTGCGGTTACGCGGCGATTATCTCGCAATCGTAACACTCGGCTTCGCAGAGACCATTCGTATCGTCGCGAGCAACGCGATCCGGCTCACCAACGGAACGGATGGACTCTCTGGCATCCCCGGGCCCTACCGGGGAGCGCTGTCACCCGAAGCGTTCAACCTCCTCTATCTCGCCATCGTAGCCGTCATCGTCGTGGCGGCCTACGGCATCTCCGAGCGTCTTCGCGCGTCGCCGTTGGGGCGCGTGTTGCGCGCGATCCGCGACGACGAGCAGGTGGCCGCGGTTGCCGGCAAGCACGTGATGCTTTTCAAGGTGAAGGCCTTCGCCATCGGCTCGGCCGCGTTGGGGCTCGCAGGCGCGCTCTACGCGCACTACACGTCGTACATCGCGCCGGACATTTTCGTCCCGCTTCTGACGCTCTACATCAAGCTCGCGTTGCTCGCGGGAGGGCTTGGCAACAATCGCGGCGCCATTATTGGCGCCTTCGCCGTTGTGTTCCTTCTCGAATCGACCCGCTTCGTGATCCCGTTGATTCCCGGCATAAGCCCCGTCCAGGGCGCCGCGACGCGCGAGTTCCTTGTGGCCACGCTGCTGCTGGTCATGCTGCGCTACAGACCGGCGGGCCTCCTTCCCGAGCGCCTGACGCAGTATCCCGTTCCCCCATCTGCCGGCAACTACCAGCCGACCGCATAGCAGGGCCGCCGCGGATCGGCTCCCGCGCAGATCACACCATTCGCGGAATCGACGCGTTGTACGCACACGGCGCCGGCACGCCACGCGAACTCCGGCCACTCGACGACCTCGTGTCCGCGCGACACGAGGCCGGTCCGCACCTCATGCGGCACGCGGTTCTCCACGTAGAGCAAGCCAGGCGAGTACGCGTGCGGCTCGAATGAATCGGGAAAACTGTACGACGCGAAACGCGGCGCCTCGACCGCTTGTTGCGGACTCATGCCGAACAAGGCGATATTCAGGAGCACTTGAAGGATCGCCTGCGCCTGCACGTCGCCACCTGGCGTCCCCACGGGCATGGGACTGCCGTCAGGCAGGAATGCCAGCGCCACCATCGGTGTGAGGCGCGGCCGCTTGCCCGGGGCCACACAGGATGGGTGAGCGGTGTCGGCCCAACTCTGCGAGCCGCGCGACGACGGGCAAAGACCGGTACCGGGAATCACCGGCGTATCGTACGACGGGTCGCTTGGCGTCGCCGCGAACACGTTGCCCTCCCTGTCGATTACGCTGACGTGAGAGGTGTCGTGCCCACCTGCCGGTGCCCGCTCGATGGTAGGCATGGGCACGGCGCGCGCCTCGCGCTCGCCGATTTCGCCCGCGGGAGGCAAGCCGGGCCAGGCGCGATCGCGCCGCAACGAGACGCGCCGCGCCGCTGCATAGTCGCCTGAAAGGAGCGTGTCGATGGGGACGTCGACGAAGCGCGGGTCGCCGAAGTAGCGCTCGCGATCGGCGAATGCGAGCTTGATCGCCTCGATCACCGCATGCGCGTAGTCGACGGAGTTGTGGCCCATCGCGGCGAGGTCGATGCCCGCGAGGATATTCAGCATTTCGAGCAAGGCCGGTCCCTGGCACCACGCGCCGCATGCGCACACGTCGAGGGCACCGAAGCGTGTGCGCACGGGCGGCTCGATCGCCACGCGGAAGTTCGCCATGTCCTCCGCGGTCAGCAGTCCCTCGTTCTGGCGGTGATATGCGACCATCGCCGAGGCGATGTCGCCCCGGTAGAAAGCGTCGCGAGCCGCCTGCAGACCCGCCGCGCGGCCCTTCGTCGATGCCGCCTTCTCCTCATCCGCCATGTACTGCAGCGTCCCGGCGAGATCGTGCTGCACGAAGCGCTCGCCTGGCTGTGGCGGCTTGCCATGCGGAAGGTAGATGGCCGCGCTCGACGGCCACCGCCGGTAATCCTCGACGTGCAACTCGATCATCTGAGACATGAGCGCGTACATCGGAAAGCCTTCGGCCGCAAAACGAATCGCCGCCGTTGCGCACTCGCCGAACGTCATCGTGCCGAAGTGTTCGAGGGCGGTGATCCACGCATCGGGCGCCGCTGGAACAACGGTGCGCAGCACGCCGTGCGGAATGGCGCCACGGAAATGCTTCGCGAAGAAATCCGTCGTCACCGCGCGCGGCCATGTCCCGAGACCGCTGATCGTGAGGACCTCGCGCGTCCTGGCTCGGTAGATCATGATCGGCGCAACGCCGGCGACATTGACGAGATCGCTCTGCAGAACGCCGAGCGCGATGCCCGCGGCCACACCCGCATCGACCGCGTTGCCGCCCGCTTCGAGCACAGTAAACGCGGCGTGCGCGGCGCCGTAGTGCCCGGCGACCGCCATGTGACGCGTGCCCATCAGCATTGGCCGCAGGCTGTCGATCGACTCGACGGTCAGCGCTCGTGAGATGGAATCGGTCATCGAGAATGCTGTAGCACGATCAGTCTGCCCGATCGAACCTCGCGCCGATTGCGTATTGGGCACGATGCACCGCATTCAACGCAACGCTGCCACGTAGCGCTGGCAGTGGTCTGCGAGGAGGAGTTTGTCGGTGCCGATGGTGAAGGCTCGCACCCCAAGCTGCTGCCAGTATTCCATCTTGTGGCGACAGTTGCGGGCATCCGACTCAAACAGGGGCATCACCACCGGGAGTTTGCTGCGTGCGGCAGTCTCGACGACCCGTTTGGCAGCGTCCTCCACGCGGCGATGTGTCGTGTCACCGTCGAGTCCCAGCGAAACAGAAAGATCGAAGGGCCCAAAAAGAATACCGAGCAAACCAGGCACAGATGAAATCGCTTCGATTTCATTGATGGCTTCCGGCGTCTCAACGAGGGCGATGACTCGTGGCGAGTCCTCTTGCTCTGCGAAACGGCGCCATTCGCGCACATGGTGGCCGCCGGCGCGAATGCTGGGACAGGCTCCTCGCGTCCCTTCGGGACCGTAGCGAGCAGCGCGCACTGCTCGCTCCGCTTCGTCGGGAGACGAAACTTTCGGCACTACCACGGCGGAGGCACCGATATCGAGCGCCTTGGTGATCATATAACCCTCATTGGCCGGGACGCGAATGATCGCCGCCAGCCCGGCGGCGTCGCACGCTCGCACCAGATTCTCGGCCGTTTCCAATCCAAAGTGCCCATGCTCGGTGTCGACGATGGTGAACTCAAAGCCGCTCGTTCCGAGAATGTCAACGATTTCGGGATCGCCAAGCTGAGACCAGGTGCCGATGACCAAGTCGCGGCGGTTGAGAAGGATTGAGAATCGATCCATGTGCACGAATATGAATGCATTAAATCAGCGAACGACCTGACGTGCGACCAGCCTCGCGTCACGGCACTTGGTGCCTATTGTCTTAGCCTAGTGAAAGGAGCCTGCGCGCTTCAGTGGCACTAGGACAACCCCGGACACACGTCAAGCAGTTGATGCCATCGGGAATTGTACGAGGAACGGGTGGCTGACGAGAATTCGAACCCGCGCAGCAGCTAACTGTATCAAACGCTTATGCCGTGAATCAATGAGTTGCATCCCGTCCCACCCCGCCGAGTCCCTCCATTTGCCACCAGATTTGCCACCACGCACTCTTCGCACCGGCTACCGCGTGCACGAAGCGCATTTAGTTGGCCAGCCGATCGCGCGGGCACCTCGGAATCAATTATGACTCTGGCACAAATTAGTCGCACCCAATCTGAATTGGTCACGAATGGCGCGTCGCATCGCAGGGACCACAACCCATAGCTACGGATTGGGATTCCAGGCCTGTGGAGTCGCGGCCGCGATATCCGTAGCGATATCGACAACCACCGTGCGATCGGCCGCGATCGCTCGCGACAGCACGGAGTCTAGGTCGTCCGGACGCTCCACGCGGACGCCCTCCACGCCAAACGCGCGGGCGACTTCCGCAAAATTTGTGGACGTGAAGCACGCAAGCTCGCGCAGCTGCTCCGGCGTCTTGCCCTGCCGGCGCATGTTTACATAACCCTGACCGAAGCCTGAGTTGTTGTTAACGATCACAGTTACCGCCAGCCCACGACGGCGAGCGGTCTCCAGCTCGGCTAGGTGGTAGTAGAAGCCTCCGTCACCCGTAAAGCAGATCACCTTGCGTGAGGGAGCCGCGCATTTCGCTCCCAACGCGGCGGGGAAGGCCCAGCCAAGTGACCCGGCCGCCCGCAGGTACGTGTGGCTCACCCCGTCGAGCTCGATGAGCGTGCATGTCCAGATGCCAGAATATCCGGTATCGGCGACCAAGATCGCTTTGGATGGCAGCAGCTCGCCAAGAGTGGCGCACAAGCGCTCGACCCGGATCGGCGTCGCCCCGCTTCGGCATGCAGGCGCGATAGCACGCCGCCACTTTCCCATCGAGTCCGCCGCCTGGTCGGCGAACGCGATTGACGGCGCCGCATTGCCACCTGCCCGATCGAGCTCGGCCAACAGCGCAGTGATGGTCGCTTTAGGGTCGCCCTGCAGCCCGAGCGTACCCGCGTAGCTGCGGCCGTGCTCTAGCGGGTCGATGTCAATCTGCACAACCGGCTTGCCGCGCGCTGGCACTTGCCAGCTGACCGTGCTCTGGTCGCTCAATTGTGAACCGATCACGATCGCCAGATCGGCTGCATGCACAAGTTCGTTGGTCGGAGGAACGCCGTACGTGCCAACCGTACCAATCGCCAGCCGGTGACGCGTCGGGACAATGCCGCGTCCGCCCAGCGTCGTTGCGATCGGCGCATGCAACCGCTCGGCTAGTTGGAGCACTTCCGCATGCGCACGCGATGCGATGGCGCCTGCGCCCGATACGAGTAGAGGCCTTTGCGCTCGTCTAATGGCGTCGGCAGCAAGCCTGAGTTCTGACTGCGACGGAACCGGACGATACGGCGGAACGCTTGCGCTAAAAATGGGGTCGTCGATGGTCTCGTCCACCTCACCAAGCTCAATGATCTCGCCAAACGGGCCGGCGAGATCGAGATGGACAGGGCGAGGGTTTCCGGCCAGTGCGGTACGCCATGCCTGCCTGAACAGGCGCGGAAGATCGGACGGGGTCGAGACGCGCGCTGACAGCTTAGCGACTGCCTCGAACAAACGAGCATGATCGACTTCCTGATACGCATTCCTATGCTGATGCGCGTCAACTTTGCGACCTGTAATCGCTATTACGGGACTCTGGCCAAGCCACGGGTCCTGCAATCCGGATGCGAGGTTCGCCGAGCCGACGGATTGCGCCATACAGATACCTGGGCGACCAGATACGCGCGCGTAGCCGTCGGCCATATAGGCCGCCGCCTTCTCACTGTGTGCGAGAACAGTCGAAACCCCCTGCTCGGCTAGGGCAATCAATGAATTGCGCAGAATCGCATCGACGAAAAACACATGCCTCGTCCCACTCCGCGCAACCGTGCGCGCGAGCCACTCAGTAGCGGGGAGGCCTTGGGCCAAGATGTCGGGCGGAGGGAGGGCGACGTTACTGCGGCTTGATGTTGAGCGCTTTGATCAGCTCTGCGTTCTCCTTGATGCGCGCGGCCAAGAACGCCTGGAAGTCCTCGGGGCTACCTCCCGCCGGATCGGAACCGAACGTCTCTGCGATCTTGCCCACCACCGCAGGATCGGCTAGGCCCTTACGGAACGCGGCGTTTAGCTTGTCGACGATCGGACGTGGCGTCTTTGCAGGGACGAGAAAACCGGTCCAAGAGTAGACTTCCACGTCCTTCAAGCCCAATTCGTCAATCGTGGGTACGTTGGGCAGCTGGCTCGACCGAACAGCGCCAGTCACGGCCAGTACCCGAATTGTGCCGCCTTTGATGAAACCCATCACAGTCGGCAATCCTTCGAACATCAGTTGAATGTTACCCGCCATTATGTCCTGGATCGCTGGAGCGCCACCCTTGTACGGAACCTCAGTAAATTTCACCCCCGCCGAGGTCTGAAACTTGACCGCACCCATCTGCTCCTGCGACCCGTCGCCCAGCGTGGCAGCGTTCAGCGCGCCAGGTTTAGCTCTTGCCATCGCAACTAGATCCTGCATGTCCTTGATCGGCGAATTGGCAGCGACCACGAGCGCAAGCGGACCGAAGCCGGTACGTATAATGGGTGCGAAGTCGCTCACTGCGTATTGGGCATCTTTCACGAGCAGTGGTGTGACCGGAAATCCGTATGTCGCAATGTAGATCGTATAGCCGTCGGGAGCCGACCTTGCCGCATAGCTCGTGCCAATGATTCCATTACCACCCGCCTTGTTCTCGACGATAACGGCCTGGTTGAACTGCTTGCTCAGCACGTCTGCCCAGGTCCGCGCGAGCAGGTCAGTACCTCCGCCCGCTGCATAGGGAACGATGATGCGAATCGTTTTTGAGGGGTAGGCTGCTGGATCTTCGTCGGCCTGTGCGATGCAAGCCGTGGCGAGCACTAAGACGCCGACCAGCATGCGGGCGATGGCGCTGCGGCGGTTCATGAATAAGACTCCTCTACTCAGCTAGCGACGACGCCCACTATCAAGCGCGCAGCATGCAAGGCCAGACGCCGGCATCGCGCGTCGGATGTTCCTATTCTCGTAACCGCGGGCCTACACACGCGGATACTAGAGGCCGTGCACTCGAAAAGTCCAATACCGCCTCGGTATCGCAGCGATACCGCGGACCTTGGCCTAGAACCTACTGTTGAAGAGTGAGCGCCCGCCTAATCCGTTACCAAGCGATCAGGCGACGTTGCGTACCGCGCTGTCGAGCGTGGGCGGATTCAGCTCGTCGTAGGTTTCGAAGATATTCAAGAAGGTCCGCACCACCGCAGAGTCTGTCCCATCGCCCCAGAGGAAGTCGACTCCGTACGAGATAGCGATCGGCAGTGCGAGGCAGACTGTGTCCCGCATCGGCGCGCGCAGCTGGCGGCGCGTGCAGAGCATAAAACCCCGGTCCTTTGACATAAGTTTCCAGTGCCAGTGCGAGAACTCCGCGTTCTGCAGCACCTCGCCACTGAAGCCTGCCGCACGGACCTGTTCGACGATGTAGTCGAATACTTGTGGGTTGCGGGCACGACGGAACATCAACAGCGGCTCGCAAGACAAGTCGCGGAGCGTTGGGGCCTGCAGCTTCGCAAGCGGGTTGCCGGAGCCCAAGCGCACGCCGCAAAGCGGATCCTCGTCGATCCTTTGCTTATGGACGCCGTCCACGGTTGGGGCGCAGAAATAGCCAAAGGTCACATCGAGCGTGCGGTCGCGCAACGCTTGCTGTTGCTCGAGCGAGTTGACCACTTGCAGTCGCACGTTGCTCCCTGGTTGCGCGCGGCAATAACGCTCGAGGATCTTGTCGAGCAGTTCGTCGTGACAGATGTTCATCACAGCCTGCCCAACGACCACCTCCCGCTGCTCGATCGCCGCCGCGGCACGCGCGGCCTTGGAAGCAAGCGCCAGCTCCTCTAGGATCCGTTCGACCTCGGTAAGATACTTGTGCCCGGCATCAGCGAGCCGCACTCCGCGCGGAAGGCGCTCGAATAGCTCGACACCAAGCTCATGCTCGAGTAGCTGGATCGCCCGGCTGATTGCCGGCTGCGCGACGTTGAGCTTCATCGCGGCCCGTCCAAAGTGCCCTTCCCTGGCGACCGCAACGAAATAACGAAGGTGTCGTAGTTCCATCTTCCTCGCTTGTGCTTCTGGATCGACGGGGCGCGTACTAGGACGAAAAGCCTAGCACTTCCCAGACGCCCAGAAAAGGAAGCTGGCCCGTCTGCCTGCAGGTGACCAGCCCGTAGGGGAACGCACTGCCGAGTGTACGGTATACAACCTTCAAACTGCCTCAGCGAGCGCCCTGGAAGTGATGGCAGCCTTGCTGCACACCTCCGACACTAACGCGATGCCAACCCCGCAGGAATGAAGCTACGGTTCCACGTTGGCGTCAACACAAGCTCGTTCACGCATGCCCGCGCTGGCAAGCTGGCGACGAAGCGAACCGCCTCGGCGACATCCTCTGGTTGCAGCATCCGGGCAAGCTGCTCAGCATTTGGCAGTTCTGCGCGCGTCTGCATGATGGGTGTAGCGGTTTCTCCAGGATAGATCACACAGGCACGAATTCCGTTGACGCACTCCTCAATGTTGAGCGACATGGTAAGCGCCGCAAGTGCTTGCTTGCTCGCACTGTAGGCTGCGCCTGTTACAAGCGAGTAGAAGCGGCCGGCCCAAGATGAGATGTTAATGACGAGTCCATCGCGGCGTTCCCGCATTGCGGGAAGTACCGCCAACGTGCAATGCAACGCGCCAGTGAGATTGGTGCGCAACACTGTGTCGAACGCGGTGGGATCCAGCTTTCGCCAGCTGCGATTTGCCACATTGATGCCGGCAGCATTGACGAGGATATCGATGGGGCCAACTTCGGCATGAAGCGCGGCAGCAACCTTTGCGACTGCTTCGCTCCGTGACATCTACGCTACGTGGAATGATGCGTCCGCCGCCATCACGTACTACGTCGTCGAGAGCGGCCGCGTTTCGACCGGATATCACGACCCGCGCACATTCGCGCGCAAGCAACAAGGCGGACGCGCGACCCATGCCGCTGCCGCCCCCCGTGATCCAGACCGTTCGATTCCGGAGCGTCTCCAAGTAAACTTGCGCCAGAGGCTACCCGTCGGGGCTATAGAATGTAACCGGCGGAAAGGCGTCAGGATCGCAGATGACGTCGATTGCCGTCGTGCCTGCAGCTGATTCCGCTTCGTCGAAAGCAGCCTTTAGCTGCTCAGGATCCTCGACACGAATACCGCGGCAGCCGCACGCGCGTGCGATGGCAGCGTGGTCCACAGGGCAAAGGTCGACGGCGCTAGTGTGCGCGCCGAACCGCATGTTCTCGGCGTGCTTTTGATAAGCTAGCACGCCGTTGTTTAGAACAATCAGCGAGACTTTGATCTTCATTCGAACTGCTGTCTCGAGTTCCGACCATACGTGAGCGAAGCCGCCATCGCCTGCGACGCACCACACCGTGGACGCGGGAGCTGCAAGCTTTGTACCCAGCGCCATCGGAAAGCCCCAGCCTAACCCTGCAATGCCGCGGGGAGTCACGAATCGCATGCCCGCTGTCGTCGCGGTCAGCCCGTTTGCGACCCAAATGGAAGCATAGCTCGCATCGGCAACGACGATGCTGTTGGGATAGAGCCGTTCCTGCAACTCCTGCATGATCCGCTCGGGCCGGACGGGGCGGGCAGTGCTCAAACGAAGGGCTCCCGACTCGGTCATGTAAGCGGCGCGACCGGCGGAGATCCGACGTTCTAGCATGGCGCGCGCTGCGTAGCGCGCTGACAGATCGAGATTGCCCATTGCTTCACCGAGCGCGATCAGAGTCGCCTGCGCGTCACCGACTAGCCGCAGCGCCTCGTAGTTACGTCCGACCTCCGTCCCATCGACGTCGATATGGATGTAACGTGCCGCAGGTGGATAGAGTTTCCATGAATCGGTTGCATTTTGGTTTGTGCGCGTGCCCACGAGCAGGATGACATCAGCCTCTTCCACGAGCCGGCGCTGGTGTCGCGTTGCACTATTCGGCCCCATGAAATATCCAACCACGCCTATGGATAGCGGGTGCGTTTCATCGACCGCACCTTTGCCCATAACTGTAGTGGCTACCGGCAAATGGGCGGACTCCTGCAGCGCCGCAAGCGCTGCCGCGGCTTGAGAGACGTGCACACCGCCACCGGCGATAACCAGCGGTCTTTTGGCCTCCACGAGTGTTCGCGCCGCCGCTAGTGTTGCATCGCGTGCTGCGAGGGGCCGATCGAGCGGGTAATGTGCGATCGACAATGTGCGGTGTGCCGCTACCCTCGGAAGCATCAATAGGTCTGCCGGCAGAAGCAACGCGGTCGGTCCCGGGCGGCCACTACATGCAATGGTGAATGCCTGCTCGAGGTAGTCCTCCGCCCGCGAAGGCTCAATAACCCGCCGCACCCATTTTGTAACCGGCGCGAATAGCTGCAGATGGTCGAGTTCTTGGAATGCATTACGGTCTGCCTGATCGCGATTGACGTCCTGCACAAGGGCGACGAGAGCCGTTGATGCTTTCAACGCTTCCGCCAACGCAGGTACCAGGAGCGCAGCCGCCGGTCCATTTTGTGCAGTAACGATTGCCGGCCGGCCGGATACGCGCGCGAACCCGTCCGCCATGTAGCCACCGGCGTTCTCAGTGCGGTAGCCGATCTGGCGAATGCCTTCTGCCTCGCATGCAAGGTGCAGCAGACTCGGCAGGCTTTGGCCGAACACGAGTTCAACCCCGTGGCGTTTTAGCGCCCGCGCTAATGCGTGGGCAACGGTGTTTCGCTGCTGCAACCCTGGGCTGCGCAGAACAGGAAAGGTTTGGCTCTCCAGCATACGTGCGCCGGACATCGCTGCGTCAGGGCTTAGGAGCCTCTGGATATTCAAGGTTGGCCATTGCCTCGAGCGATAGCGAATAGCCGAGGTGCTCCTGCAATCGGCGGCGAAGATCGGCTGTCAGCACCATCCGCGTGTGCTTAAGATGCAACGTTGGATGCTGGTTCATTTTTTCCGCGAGTTCCCATGCCCGGGGCAGCAGCTTTTCCCGCGAAAGAACCTCGTTCACCAGCCCAAGAGCCTTCGCTTCTTGCGCGCTAATCGACTGTCCAGTGAGCAGAAAATAACGCGCACGGTTCAGCCCGAGCAGCAACGGATAGACAATGTTCACTCCATCGCCGGGCACCAGGCCATTCTGAAAGTGGCCCGAGTCTTCGAAGAGCGCTGTATCGCTTGCAAGTACAATGTCGCACAGTAACGGGAGCTCAGAGTGCCGCATCGCCGGCCCGTTCACTGCAGCGATCATTGGCACTTCGATGTTGAGCATATTTAGCAGTAGAGCTCGTCCTTCTGTCGTCGTGCGATCCCAGTCATTTACGGTGCGTCGGTAACGCGGTCCCGGTGCCGGCTTGGGCCCCGAAAATTCTCTCCCGGTGCCGGTGAGGATTACGATGCGGTTCTCCTTGTCTTCGGCAATATTCTGAAACGCTTGCGGCAACTCGCCGTGGGGCAGCGCGCCCCATTGCAGCTCCTTGCCGGCGCTGTGCAGCGTCATCTGCAAGATGCCGTCCCGGCGCTCTATGCGAATGGTCTTGTAACGAGTTGCGTAGTCTTCGAGCTTAGCCATGATCGATGCTGTTGCCTCAGTCGGGTCGTGTGGATTGGAACGACGGTCGTTGTTCGATCGCTTGCAACCAGGCGGCAAGACGCGGCCTGGACGGACGCCAGTTCCAATCGGGGAATCGGAAATCGAGCCAGCACAGTGCGCACCCAATGGCAATCGCTCCGACGTCCGGCTGCGCCAACTGGGAGAGCGTCGGATCTTTCTCCGCTGCGTCGAGCGTGCGATTTACCGTGGCGCGCTGCCGGTCGATCAACTCCTGGGACTGCAGCTCCCGAGCGCGCGTAAGTTCCGCTCGCAGGAGTTGCGCGGTCTCGATGACCCCGTCGCCCATTGCCTCCCGACGCAGCGCGTCCCACCGCTCAGGCCCTTTTGCAGGAATCAGGCTCCCGTTCGCCGACGCGTTTAGGAACTCGACGATGACCGGGCTATCGTAGAGTACCGTTCCGTCGTCCGTTTGCAATGCTGGCACTTTCGCTAACGGATTTATTGACCAGTACCCCGTGCTATTGTCACGCGGCATCTGCTCGCGCGTCTCCACCCGGCCGGCAAGCCCGAGTTCGATGATGACCACCCGTACCTTCCGGCCGAACGGCGATGCCTTCGCTGAATAGAGCTTCATGCTGGCTCCAAGGGACGGCCCGCCACGACATCGTGTCGCAGCTAACCGGCATTAGAACAAGACCCCTGGCTTGCCGTCTAATACCGTATCGTTACCGGTGCGATTCGCAAAATTGACCAATTGCCCCTCACACAGGGCGACTTCTATTAGCGAGACGCACCGGAGCGAGCTAGGCGAACTCCGGATCCAGGCATCGGCTCGACGGGGTCGGGCGATAGTTCCCACGGTTCACTTGGGAATACGTCTCGTTCCATCAGTTCACCGAGCCGCAGGAACGCATAGCGGTGGCTCCCATTTTCAGGCAGCGCAGCTCCTTTGCCTTTGGCCGGTTGAAAGTGCCAGAGGAAAAGACGGACCGTTCCTGCAGGTCGGATCTACATCGAAAGAAGTACGTTAAAGAGCAGCCAGGAAATGCTTGATCTAGATCAATTTGCGGTATTTCAACGGACGGAAAGTCTTCTCAACCGAGGGTAGGATGTTTTGCGAACATCGCTCGGCTTGAAGAATCGACCGTCACGACTCGTCCTGTCTGGATAGGGTCGTCTATGCGGCAGCGGGCGCGACGGAGGCGCATAGCACCTTATCGCCAGCATTCAAAACCAGCACAGCCGCGGGCTGCGAGAAATCGCCTCGCGCCGGCTGCGCGCATCGAAGTGGCGGGATCGCGCGGCGCTGGTCCGCACAGTTACCGGAAGAATCTAACAATGATGATAGATGTCTTCCCACACATAATTCCAGCCAAGTACAAACAAGCTTTGTACCGGCTTACATCCTCGGGGTATCGGCTCCAAGATGTGATCGAAACCGTACCCAGCATGTTCGAGCTCGACCAGAGGTTCCGCATCGCTGCAAGCCCTTGATTTTGTGGTTGCGGGGGTGCGATTCGTGAAATGGAATCGCTGCAAAATCAAAGATGTTCGGTTCGGATCGCCGATCGCCCTTGCGGGGCCGTGCTTAGCAACTGAATGCTCGTTACCTATTCTGCGTCGCAGCGGCGCGTGCATGCCGAACGCAAGCCGCTGCAAGCAGCAGCGTGGGGTCGAGCAACGCGATTTCCCGGTTGTCGACCGAGAAGTGCTCGTCTTGTGGCAGGATCAACGGCAATTCAGTGCAGCCCAGAATGGCAACAGTCGCGCCGCGCCGAGCGACGTGGCGCACTGCGGCGAGCAAATCGTCGCGGCAGCCACCCTCTGTGTACCCCGCTTTGACACCGCGCGGACCGTAGATCGCTTCCATGACCCGCGCTTGATGCGCCTCGTCGGGCACGATCAGCGGTACGCGGGCGCGCTCCGCGGCCGTGGCGTAGACGCCGCTTTGCACAGTTCCTGTGGTTGCAAGTAGCCCGACCGTGTGGCCCGGATATCGATCAGCGACTTGCGCCATCGTCTCGTCGAGCATATTAAGCACTGGGACGCGCAGGTGGGGCTGGATTCGCTCGACAAAAGCGTGCGCGGTGTTGCACGGAATCGCAATCAGGTCAGCGTCGGCAGATTCCAGTTTCTTGCACGTCGCGAAAAGTGCGATCGTGGGATCGGTTCCGCCATGGAGCAGGTGCTCGGTGCGGTCGGGAATCTGAGGGTTCTGCTCGACGATCATCTTGATGTGGTCCTGGTCGCGACGGGCTTCCGTGAGGCGGACGACCTTACCCATGAAGTCGACCGTCGCGAGCGGCCCTACTCCTCCCACCACGCCGACCTTGAAAGCTTTGCGCGGCCGGCGTACCGGCTCGGTGAGCGCATGGTCGACATAGCATTGATTGGCGTCGAGGATCGGGCATTGAATCCGTGACGCGAGGGCTGACAGCACCAGCGAAATCTCCGTGAACCCTGGCACGATAGCCTCGCAGCTCTGGCGGACCAGATCCGAACACACTGCGCCTAGCCGATCGACGATCACGGTCGCGGCATTGCCCGACTTGATGCCGTCTTGACCATAGATCGCATCCATCAGGGACGCCTGTGCCTCGCTCGTCGGGTATGTCACTTGCCACTTATCCGCGAGTGCTCGCTCAAACAGCCCGTTTCTGCGGACGTAGGTCGATGTCAGGACGCCGATACGGCGCGCGGATGGGAGCCGGGCCGCCAGCGCTGCTCGCAATGCAGCCATCAAGTCCACGATCGGCGTGTTGACGTTCGGGCCGATCTCGTCGACAAACGTGTGGCTGATGAAACAGGGCAACAGGATCGCATCGACGCCACGTGACTCGAGCCGTCGAATAAGGCTGAAAGCATGCAACTTGCGCCCCGTCGGATCGTAGTCGATCTCTGCCCGGCGCGTATCGCCGGGAAAGCTTTGCTGCTCGAAAACGATCGCGTAGCGCTCGTGATCGGGCCCGGCGGCGGTCGCGCGGATCAGTCGCTGCAACACGTCGGCACCGGCGAGCGCCCCGAGGCCGCCAACGACACCGAATGCATATCGACCGTCGATCGTCACCCGCGCGCCCTCGTCTGGAGTCGAGGGTACCGGGCGAGCGCTGTCGAGCGGGCTGGGCTGGCAAACATCGGATTCACCGCGCAGTAACTGGCCTAACCAAGAGAACCGCCTGGTCGAGACATGGAGTAACCGCTCGACCAGATAAACAGCCAATCAGATCTCGATATTGATAATCGTACCTCCTGACTCCTTGCCGCCTCAAGCGCTTGTGCGCGAGATCTCGCCCCACACGTTGTTGGTGGTAGATCCGGTCAGGGACTGCGCGTGCACTTCGGCGAGACGTGTTTTCATAGCCCAGCACCAATTCCTTGATAAGTGATGGTTATGGGTAACCGACAAAATCCGATACAACGGAAGCCGGGCAGGCGCTAACCTTCGGAGGCGGCACGAACAGGAGCTGGTAAGCGGTGCGAAAGCAATGAACCAGACGATCTTCGTGATGAATCCAAACTCGCTGCAGGCGGTCACCGACAGCATTGACGCCGCGCTCGCGCCGCTGCGCCGTCCGAACGGGCCCGCGCTCACATGTCTGACCCTTGCCGAGGGGCCGCCCGGCATTCAGACGCAGCGCGACGTCGAGGCCGCCATTCCCCCTCTGGTGCGCAAGGTGACCGAGCTCGCTCCGGTGGCAAGTGGGTTCGTCGTCGCGTGCTTCAGCGATCCTGGGCTGCATGCGCTGCGCGAGATCACGCTGAAGCCCGTCATCGGCATCGGTGAGGCAGGTATCCTGACTGCGCTCACGCTCGGCCAGCGCGTCGGCGTGATCGCAATCCTTGCCGGCTCGATCCCGCGTCACCTGCGTTACTACGCCGCGATGGGCGTCTTGAGCCGGATCGCGGGCGAGCTGCCGGTCGGCCTCGGTGTCGCCGAACTCACGGATCGCCGGCGCACGCTCTCGCGCATGATGGAGGTCGGTCGGCAGCTGTGCGAGGTGCATGGCGCCGACGTGCTGGTCATGGGCTGTGCCGGCATGGCGTCGCTGCGCGGAGAGCTGCAGCACGCGGTCGGCGTGCCCGTCGTTGAACCGTGTCAAGCGGGGGTCGCGACTGCAATCGGCCGGGTGCAGCTTGACTGGCACGCGGCGTCGACGTGAGCACACAACCGCCGAAGTTGATCTCCGTGACAATCCTCACGGGGTTCCTGGGAAGCGGGAAGACAACCCTTCTCCGACGCATCCTGCAAGAGCACCAGGACCGCCGGATCGCCGTTATCGAGAACGAATTCGGCGAGGTGGGAATCGACGACCGGTTGCTGCAGGGCGCCAGCGCCGGCGCCGAGATCATCGAGATGAACAACGGGTGCGTCTGCTGCAGCGTACGCGGCGATTTGGTGCGCATCCTGGACGAGCTGTACGCAAAGCGGCAAGCCGGCGCGCTGGGCTTTGAGCGCGTCATTGTCGAGACGACGGGCCTGGCCAATCCCGGCCCCGTCGTCCATACGTTCGCGCGCGGCAGCCCGCTCAGCGCATGCTACCGACTCGACGCGATCGTCACGATCGTCGACGCGAAGCATGGTCAGCGCCAGCTCGACGACTTCCGTGAAGCGCAGGAACAGGTTGGGTTCGCGGATCGGCTGCTCCTCTCCAAGACCGATTTCGTCTCCACCGACGACGAGTCGCGGCTGCGGCGGCGGCTCGAGCGCATGAACCCCCGCGCGCCGATCGGCCGCGTGCGCTTTGGCGAGACGCCGGTCGCCGAAATCCTCGACATCCGCGAGTTCGATCCGTCCGCCATCCCCGATCTCCACGAGTCGCACACCGGCGATGAACATCACGCGCGTGACGATCGTGTCGGGTCATTCGTTTTCCGTGCCTCCCGCCCGTTCGATCCTGCACGGCTCGACGCGTTCCTGTCGGCGATGATCGACCTCTACGGCACAGACATGCTGCGTTACAAGGGCCTGCTGGAGTTTGAAGGCTACTCCGAGCGCGTAGTCTTCCAGGGTGTGCAGGCGCTCTTTGACATCGGGCTCGGTCGGCGCTGGGTCACGGGCGAGGCGCGTGGCAGTGTGCTCGTGTTCATCGGACGTGACCTGCCACGAGATCTCTTCCTGCGCGGCCTCGAGAGTTCCCTTGTTGCCGAGCCGGCCGCGGACTGGACGGCGCGAGCCGCGTGAAGCCGTTCAACTGGCATCTGGGATCTGCCTCATGCAAACCGACGAGCTGACCATTCGCAACGGGACCATCGTCACCGCGACCGAGACATTCCAGGGCGATCTCGGCATAGCGGGCGGCCGCATCGTCGCGATCGCTGAACGGCTGCCGCCTGCAGGCCGCGACCTTGATGCGAGCGGCCGATTGGTGCTGCCAGGGGGCATCGACAGCCATTGCCACGTTGAGCAGCTCTCCAGCATGGGTGTGATGTGTGCCGACGACTTCCACTCGGCGACGGTGTCCGCCGCATTCGGCGGCAACACGACGATCATCCCGTTCGCCTGTCAGCACCGAGGCGACGCGCTGCCCGAGGTCGTCGCAGCCTACGCGGCGCACGCCCGTGCGAAGGCGGTGATCGACTACTCGTTCCACCTCATCGTTTCGGACCCGACGCCCGAAGCGCTCGGCGTGCACCTGCCGGAGCTCATCCGGCAGGGCATGACGTCGTTCAAGGTCTACATGACCTACGACCGGCTCAAGCTCGACGACTTCCAGCTGCTCGACGTGCTCGCGCTCGCCGACCGCGAGGGCGCGCTGGTGATGGTGCACGCCGAGAACAACGACATGATCCGCTGGATCGCGAAGCGGCTGCTCGAGCGCGGGCACACGGCGCCAAAGTTCCACGTTGTCAGCCACGATCCGCTCGCCGAGGCTGAAGCTGCGCACCGTGCGATCGCCGTCTCACGGCTGCTCGACGTGCCGATCCTGATCGTCCACGTCGCGGGACTCGAGGCCGCGCAGACGATCCGCGCGGCGCAGACTCTCGGCGCGCAGGTCTACGCCGAGACTTGCCCGCAGTACTTGTTCCTCGAGGCGAAGGACGTCGACTTGCCGGGGGTGGACGGCGCGATGTTCTGCTGCAGTCCGCCGCCGCGCGACAAGGCGTCGCAGGAAGCGATCTGGGCAGGGCTCGCCAATGGCACGTTCCAGGTGTTCTCGTCCGACCACGCGCCGTATCGCTTCGACGCTTCGGGCAAACTGCCGCGCGGCAGCGAGACGACGTTTAAGGAGATGGCGAACGGGGTGCCGGGCATCGAGCTGCGGATGCCGCTGCTGTTCTCCGAGGGTGTTGGCAAAGGCCGGATCGGGATCAACGCCTTCGTGGCGCTGACCGCTACCAACCACGCGCGGATGTACGGGCTGTACCCGCGCAAGGGCACGCTGGCCATCGGCTCCGACGCCGACGTCGCGATCTGGAATCCGGGCGCAAAGGTCACAGTCACGTGGTCGAGGCTCCACGATAACGTCGGCTACACGCCATACGAGGGCCGGACGCTCACGGGTTGGCCGGAAACGGTGATCAACCGAGGCCGGATCGTGGTCGCCAACGGCCAGCTCCACGCCGCGCGCGGCTCGGGCGAGTTCGTCGTGCGTGGGGCGCCGGAGCCGGTTGCGCAGAAGCCCGCGCCGACGCCGGCAATGCGTGTGTTCAAGTCGCTGGTCGGTTGAGGAGTCCGCCATGGCACGCAAGTTCAATCTCGCAGTGGCCCAGATGGGCCCCGTCCATCTGGCCGATACTCGCGAGCAGGTCGTGCGCCGGCTCGTCGAGATGCTCCGCGAGGCGAAGGGGCGTGGCGCAGAGCTCGTTGTTTTCCCCGAGCTCGCGCTGACCACGTTCTTCCCGCGCTACTGGATGGCCGACAGGACCGAGATCGACCGCTTCTTCGAGCGCAGTATGCCCAACGCAGCGACGCAACCGCTGTTTGATGAGGCGCGCAACCTGGAGGTGGGGTTCTACTTGGGCTACGCGGAGCTCACGGCGGACGGGCGGCGCTTCAACACCTCGATCCTCGTTGACCGCCAGGGCGGCATCGTCGGCCGCTACCGGAAGATCCACCTGCCGGGCCACGCCGAGCACAAGCCGACCGCGCCGTTCCAGCACCTCGAGAAGCGCTACTTCGAGGTCGGCGACTCGGGCTTTCGAGTGTGGAGGACGATGGGCGCCTCCGTCGGCATGTGTATCTGCAACGACCGCCGCTGGCCCGAGACCTTTCGCGTGATGGGGCTACAAGGCGCGGAGCTCGTGCTACTCGGCTACAACACGCCGTCGGTTAACATCCACTGGCCCGAGCCGCCGCACTTGCGCATGTTTACGCACCTGTTGCTGCTTCAGGCGCACGCGCATGAGAACGCGCTGTGGGTCGGCGCGGCAGGGAAGTGCGGTGCCGAGGATGGGTTCCACATGATCGGTGGCTCGTGCATCGTCGCGCCGTCCGGCGAAATCGCCGCGCAGACGCTCTCCGAGGAAGACGAGGTTATCGTCTGCGCCGCCGACCTCGCGTTGGGCGACACGTTCCGAGATCACGTGTTCAACTTTGCCAAGCACCGCCGGCCTGAGCACTACCGGCTGATCGTTGAGCGTACGGGCGCGGGAGACCCCGTCGCCTGAGACGGCGGCAGGCAATCAGGTGCTCGTCGCTGCGAATTGCGATCGGAATGCCGCCTCGAGTTGCGTGGTGAAGTGATTGACCGATTCGGCCGTCGGGTGAAAGCTCGATCGGTACACGTTGACGCGCAGGCGGATCGGCGGATCGAGCTTGCGGATCGCGATGTCGCTGCCGCCGCCCGCGCGAGCTGTGAACTCGTCGACGATCGCGCAGCCGGCGCCGACGACGACCAGCGCCTTCGCTACGTACGAGGTCTGGATCTGCACGACGGGCGCGAAATGCACGCCCTGCTGCGCGAACGCTGCCGCCAGGGCCGTGCTCGACGGCTCGGTGGACACGCCCATGAAGCGCTCGAGCTCGATGTCCTTCAGTCGGATCGTGCGCCGGCCGCGCTCCGCGCCGCGCGGGTCGGCGCGGTCGATGTAGACTAGGTCGCAGAAGCCGAGCGT
>DASPTZ010000111.1:0-26020 GCA_035623155.1 Casimicrobiaceae bacterium
CGCATACGCGAACGGGTGCCCTGGGGCGCCAATCAAGGCGCAGGACGAAGCCAAGACTAGCGGTCTTGGCGAGGACGGCAACACCGAGTGGCGCCCCAGGACGCCCGTTCCCTTCGGGTTGCTGCCGAAAACGCCGATCGCCGCGTTGCAAAGTCTCGCCGGGCGCCCTGCCCGCCTTCGCCTTTGCGCCTTGCGCTAGACGTTTTCGGCTACGCAACGCGTTTGTGTCCATAGCGTTAGCAGGCCCCCACCATCCCAGCGCGTTGCGCGATGCGCCACAGACCGCGCGCCGCGGCGGCGGCAGGTCCCTGCACCGCATCGATGCCGGCAAGCGTCAACGCACGGCGATAGCGTTCGCACAGCGCTGCTTCCCCCACGAGCGTCACTTCGCTGCCCGCGGTCGCGTTACGTGCCGCCCACGCTCGCGCCACGGTGATCTCGGCGCCCACCAGCAAACCCGAAAGGTAATCGCCGACGCCCTCCGACGCAAGCTCGCCGGTCAGCGCCAGCGAACGAGCGGAGAACAGATCGTGGGGAAGCGCCGCGCCGGTGCGCAGACTCGCCCGCACCCCACGATCGAAGGCGGCAACTTCGGCGGCGGCGGTGGCAAGGCGGCCGAGGATGCTGTGCTGCCGCAGGACCGCGTACAGCTCACCGGTCATGAATGTCACGAAGGTCTCAACGCCGTCAGCGCCGGCGAGGGCCCACTTGCTATGCGTCCCGGGAAGCACGAAAACGCCTCGCGCCATGGCGCCGTCGGCGAGCGCCCCGAAGATCTGGGTCTCCTCGCCGCGCATCACGTCGGGAACACCCTCGGCGTCACGAACGATCAGCCCCGGCACGATCGAGAGCTCGGTGCCCGGGACGCGGATGAGCGCCCCGGCAACGGCATCGATTCCGGCTGGGCACTCGCTGTACGCGACCTCGACCCACCCTTGCCGGCTGCCGATCATTCCGCAGGCGATCGCCGGCACGCCTTTGGGAAGTGCGCCTCCGCACAACTCGACAAGCGCGTCGGCGAAGCGGCCGTTGGTCACCTGCTGTACGCCCAGCGCCGCGCTGCGCTCGCCGATGACGGCGCCGTGCGCGTCGAGCGCATAAGCACGCGCCGTGCTCGTCCCCCAGTCGATCGCCAAGAGGCGGGTAGCGCGCTCCACGACCTATTGAGTCCGCCCAGCGGCCTACCAGCGGGCCGCCGCCTCGTCGTCGCTTGTCCGCGCCTCGACCCAGCGCTCGCCCGTGGGAGTGAGCTCCTTTTTCCAGAACGGCGCGCGGGTCTTCAGGTAGTCCATGATGAACTGGCAGGCCGCGAATGCTTCGCCGCGATGTGCGCTCGTGACCGCGACCAGGACGATCTGGTCGGAGGGCCTGAGCTCCCCGACTCGATGAATCACCAGGGTGTCGAGCACCTTCCAGCGTCGCCCTGCCTCCGCGACGATGTCCCCGAGCGCCTTTTCCGTCATGCCGGGATAATGCTCGAGGGTCAGCGTGCGAATCTCCGCGGCCTCGTTCGAGTCGCGGACGATGCCCACGAACGACGCGACGGCGCCCACGCCTGCGGTGCCGGCACGCAGCTTGGCAATCTCGCGCCCGACGTCGAAATCCTCTCGCTGAACGCGCACGGTCACGGCGTCAACCTCCGGTCACGGGCGGAAACAGTGCGACCTCGTCCCCTGGACGGATCGGGGTCTCCGGCCCGGCCACGTCGTGATTGACGGCGATTCGGACCGCGCGCCCTGGCGCGAGCTCGCGCTTCCAGGCACCGCCTCGGCGCGACAGCCACTCCAGCAAAGCGGCGACGGTACCGACTTCGCCAGGGAGATCCACGCTCTCGGTACCGGTTCCAAGAGAATCGCGCAGCCGAGCGAGATAAACGAGTCGAACCATGAAGCAATCTTAGCGCAAGGACATCGCGACCAACAAAAACGCCGGCTTGAGGGCCGGCGCCGATAGGCAGATCGAGGACGGTCAGAACCTGAACTGAACTCCGATCGTCACCTGGTCGGAGTCGGGCAGCAGGCCGCTCGGGGAGCTTTCACCCGCGAAGCGCCCGAAGCGCGAATACTCCAGGCGCAATCCCAGCGATTGCGTCATGTCGTAGCGAAGACCGACTCCATAGTTGACGCCGTCGCGCTGCCGGCGCGGATCGCCTGGCGTTTGCAAAGTCGACGCGAACAGCGGCCTGTTGTCGCTTTGCGCGTAGCCGAGGCGTCCATAGAGCGAGAGGCTGCGGATGAATTCCCAGCTCGTGAAAACGTCAGCATTCCAAACGCGCAACCCGGAGTCAACGCTCTTCAGCCCGACTCCTCCTGCCGAACCGGCGATGCGAGGCTGCAGCGCATACTGATCACTCGCGTTGAAGGCTGCTTCCACCGCGATGTCGCTCCTCCAACGATAGCCACCGAACATGGTCGTGCGCTGCTGCGAATCGTCGGCAAGTGGCGCTGCAAAGGCGCTCCACGCCAGGGGCAGCGCCCCGACCTTGAGGCCTGTCGCTCCGGTGCTGCCATCACGGAGGGAAACGCCGCCATAGAAGCCCGTATCGGCAAGCGCCGGCATCGGCCCGCAAAGCATCAGGGCGCCGAGGATCAATGCCGCAAGAGCTTGTTTTTTCACGATTTTGCCTAATGCGGAGGACACTTCCGATCCACCGGAAGGTCCACAGTTCCAACTTACGCTGCGGGTTCGACCAAGTCAATTTTGCCGGATCCGCGGACTTCTGGCAGACGATCGCCTGTTGCTAAACGGCGACAGTTTCTTCCACGGCCGCAAGGTTCAGGCGTTGGAGACCATGACGCAGGCCGAGTTCCGCGGCGCCCTGGTCAGGGACGTTGCGGTTCCAATTGCCGGCTCGCCCGACCGATGAACGAGGCGATCGCCGTCACATCCTCGATGTCGAACCGGGGGAGTGTAGTCGCGAGCGGGCCGTCCGTAGCCACCGCGACGATATGCGGGTCGTTCGGATGCAGCAGCGGCTTGCCGATGCTCTCTCGATAGACCTCGAGCTTAGGGATCGGCGCCGCCTTGAATCCCTCGACCAGCACCAGATCGCAGCGGCTGATTCTGGCCAGCGCCGCATCGAGACCCAGCTCTGGCTCGCCCCGCAACTCGTGTATCAGTGCCCAGCGCACGGACGATGTGATGAACACCTCCTGACAGCCTGCCTGCCGGTGCAGGAACGAGTCCTTGCCCGGTTGGTCGATCTGGAACTCGTGGTGCGCATGCTTGACGAGCGACACAACCAGCCCCCGCGCCCTTAAGCGGGGGATGAGGCGATCGATCAGCGTGGTCTTGCCGCTACCGGACCAGCCGGCGAAACCGAAGATCTTCATCGCGCTCGCATGATTGGCGCAGAGCGGTCGCTTCTACTGGATCTGGACTCCGACGCAGGCGCGCGCGTAATGCGCAAAGCCACCCTCAACGCTCAGCGACCAGGACGGCGCCAATGAAGTCGCCCTTTGCCTTGGTGTAGCCGACCGGCTCGCTCTGTCCGGTTTGGAGGATTGCTCGCTTTTTCGCCTCGTACGCGTCACGCAGCGCAGGATCCGCGCGCAGCGCGTCGCGGAAGCGGCGCAGCTCGACGACTTCCGAGTTGTCCTCGGCGACGATATGTACGTGTAGCCGATAGACCCGGCCTTCATGCTCGATCGCACCCACCCGCATCGGGCGGTCTTCCGGAAATTGGTGGCCGACCCGCTGAGGTTGAAAGCCGAGCGAGTCGATCGCCTTGCGGGTCGCTGCCAGCTTTCCCACGCGATACAGCGCAACCAGATCGACGATGCCCTTGCCTGCACAGCCCGGTACGGCGGTACTGCCGATGTGCTCTACCTGGGCCCAGGGCGCCGCGGACTCGATGAGCGAAATGACGCGGCCTGCAACATAAACGACGGCGGGGTCGTACTCGACATAAGTCGGAGGCTTGAGCTCGTACTCCAGGATTGGCTTGGCCAACATCCGCCCCTCCGCGCGTCCGTTGTGGCTTCGATTGTAACCCGTATACTGAGCACATTCGCTGGAGCGTCGAGGAAAGGCGCCCCCATCGTGTCCACCATTTCATCGTCCGCGGCGCCGTCGAGCGGAGTCCTCGACGCCATGGAGCAGATTGTTTCCGGCGTGCCCGGCTCGCGCGAGCGCGCCGTGCATGCACCCGAGATCGCTGCCCGAGCGCTGGCGCGCAAGGCGGCGACGCGCGCTGCGGCGCTTTCGGGAGCGCTGGCGCTGCCGCCCGGCGTTCTGGGGATGCTGACCGTGCTGCCCGACCTGGTGGCCATCTGGCGCGTGCAGGCGCAGCTGGTGGCGGACATCGCGGGCCTTTATGGAAAGGATTTGCAGCTCACGCGCGCGCACATGGTGTATTGCCTGTTCCGGCATGCCGCGAGCCAGTTTGCGCGCGACGTGGCGGTGCGCACCGGCCAGCGCGTGGCGGTGCGACAACTCACGAGTGGCGCATTGCGAGCAGTTCTTTCCACGGCGGGGATTACCGTTGCGCAACGCCTCGCCGGGGTGGCGGCGAGCCGGTGGGTGCCGGTCGCGGGCGCGGCGGCCGTGGCGGCCTACGCCTATTTCGACACCCTGCAGGTTGCCAAGACGGCGATCAGGCTGCTCGAGACGCCGACGCTTGCCGTACCCGAGAACTGAGCTAGGGCCTGTTAACGCCCGAGCAATCGGTTGAGTGCCTTGCTGACGTCGTCGGCAGGCGCGCTCGGCTTGGCAGGTGCCTGCCCCGCCGAGGCGGCGCCCGGCGCGGCGCGCCCGAGGGCTACCTGACATGGGGCGCCGGAATCGCTGCCCCCGTGCGACAACAGCATTTCGCCGAGCAGCGATGCGCCACTGGTCGAGACCGCGGCGCCGATGCGCGCCACCGTTGCCGCCGTCGCCACTGCGTCGATCGTGACACCGGGCGAAGTGAAAGGACCATGGAGCCGGACCAGTTGCGCGATCTCCGCGATGTTGATGGAAATTCCCTGTCGCACCTGAGGCTTGATCGAGAGATCGAGAGTTTCGGTACGGAAGTCGAGCGTGCCGCTCGCCGAGGCGGCCAGCTTGTTGGTTTCGATAGCAATGCTGCGATCGACGCTGGCGATGCCGTCGCGCAGCGGCAGGCGGATGACCGCGCACTGGAGCTCGGTCGAAGCATCGACGTTGCGGAATGGGTTGATCGCATCGGCCAGCCGATTGAACGCGGAATCCGCATCTCCCTTGGGGCGACCTAGCGACGCGGGCCCCACGATCGCGGTGAAGCTTCCGCTGGCGCTGCTCGCCAGGCGCCGGGGCGAGGCACCGTGCGCTGCGATGTCGGCAGTGACCGAAGTCTTGCCGCCGCGGACTTCCCGCTTGATGTCGAACGCCCCGAGCACTGCGGCGAGGTCGAGGTTCTTCGCGTCCACCTTCAGCGTCAGCGCGGGATCCGTCTCGCGGTTGGCGTCGACCCTGAGGCGGGCGGCGATCGTACCACCGAAGGCACTGGCCTGAATCACCGGTGCCTCCAGGATCCCGTTCTGCAGCCCGAGCTGCGCTCGTGCGTGTTCCAGGCGCTGCCCGTCGCGAAGCACCAGCGCGTCGAGTGCGATCTCCCCGGTCGCGTCGACCGCCTTGAGCCCGGCGAAGCTCAGCGGCTCTTCGGTAAACACGTATCTGGACTTGGGAGTGGCCTTCGCGGCCAGTGCTTGCGGTCCCGCCGCGAGCGGCAAATCCGTCAACGCGACCGCGGGAGCCGTGAAGTTGAACGTGAGCTTGGGCCGCGGCTTGCCGGTCGTGACCTGCATCCTGCCGGCGAGCTTGCTTTTTCCGGTGGCGACTTCGAGCGGGTCGAGGCTCACCGTGCTGTCTTCGGCCCGAAGCTTGGTGACGACGCCCGCATCGTGGCCGTTGACTTGGCCCTTCAGGCTCACCGGATAAGGCCAGCGCCGCTGCGCGAGCAGCGTCAATGGCCCCAAGTCGCCTTCGATCGCGACCGCGATGTCGTCGACCGTTCCCCGAAAGCGCGTGCTCACCGCAGACTGTGGGTCGCGGGCGTTCACTGAAAGCGTCTCGATCGTCACGTTTGTCACCTTGCCGCTCTCGCCGTCGCGATAGCTTAGCGAGCCGTTGGTGATCGCGAGGTCACCGACGAAGAGGCCGCCCAGAGGAGCTGCGGCGGCAGGCGCGTGCGCGGACGCACCCGTCGCCGGACCGTGAAACTCCCAGTTGCCAGTCCCCTTGGAGTCGGTCTCCAGCGCGATCGTCGGCTCGACGAGCTCGAAGCTGCGCACTTCGAAGTCCCGGCGCAGTAGCGGCAGCAGCGCGAGCTGCGCCTCGACCCGCTTGGCGCTGATCATCTGCGGAGCCTTGCCCCAGGGAGCATTGCTCAACGCCACGTCCTCGACGACCACCTTCGGTTCCAGCGAGAGTCTTAGATCGATTCCACCACGGATGGTGAGCTCGCGTCCGGTAACGTCCTTGATGTAGCTCTGTATCGGGCCGACGAAGGTCTTGGGATCGACGGTGCTGATCGCGATCGCTACCGCGATCAGCAACAGCAGGATCACGCCGCCGACGATGGCCAGCAGGCGCCAGAAGAGCGTCATGGCGGCATTGTAGCCCGCGCCGCGATGTCGAGTCAGCGGAGTAGTCGAGTAGCCTGGGTTGAGCCTCTGGCGAAACCCGGGGCTACGCTGCCAACGATGGATTGTTCCCGGGTCTCGCTGGCTCGACCCGGGCTACAGCTCAGCGCAGCGAGGCGTTGAACTTCTCGAGCGCGGCAGCTCCGGGGACGAGCTCGGCTTCGCGCAAGCCGTTGAGCGGCGTGTCGACGGTATTGAGCGCCGCGTGCAGATCGGTAGGTTCGGGGTGCAGGTACAGAAGTCCCGTGACGATCTCCCCGGCGGCCTGACGCTCCATCAGATAGTTCATTGCGGCGATCTGGTCGGTCGGATCGTAGTCGTCGTGCAGCTTCCGCAGGCGCAGCACCGAGCCGTCGTGCTGCACCACCTCCTGCAGGCTGCCGGGCGGGTAATCGGCGGTGATCTCCGAGCGCGCCGGCATGAAGTCGAGCCGGTTGACCGCGTCATTGTGCTCGCGGACGAAGTCGTAGCTCTTGGTCGAACCGGCATGATTGTTGAACGCGACGCACGGACTGATTACATCGATGAAAGCCGCGCCACGATGCATCACCGCGGCCTTGATCAGCGGCGTGAGCTGCGCCTTGTCGCCGGAGAAGCCGCGGGCGACGAAGCTCGCGCCGAGTTGCAGCGCGAGCATGACCAGATCGATCGGCTGGTCGTTGTTGACGGCACCTCTCTTGCTCTTGCTGCCCTTGTCCGCGGTCGCCGAGAACTGCCCCTTGGTGAGCCCGTACACGCCGTTGTTCTCGACGATGTACACCATGTTCACGGCGCGACGCAGGGCGTGGGCGAACTGTCCGAGCCCGATCGACGCCGAGTCTCCATCGCCGGACACGCCGAGATAGATCAGATCCCGATTGGCGAGATTGGCTCCGGTCAATACCGAGGGCATGCGGCCGTGGACGCTGTTGAAGCCGTGCGAGCTGCCGAGGAAGTAGGTCGGCGTCTTGGACGAGCAGCCGATGCCGGAGAGCTTGGCGACGCGGTGCGGCGGAAGATCGAGCTCGAAGAACGCCTGGATGATGGCGCCGGAGATGGAGTCGTGCCCGCAACCGGCGCACAGAGTCGACACGGCTCCCTCGTAGTCGCGATGGGTGAAGCCGAGCTTGTTCTTGGGAAGAGCGGGGTGGTGCAGCTTCGGTTTGGCGAGGTACGTCATGGTTTTGCTGTGTCATTCCGAGGCCGCAGGCCGAGGAATCTGCTGTCCTCGATAAGCCGCAACAGCAGATCCCTCGCTTCGCTCGGGAGGACAACATCAGCGGTCACGGCGCCACCTTTCTGAGCGGGGTCACGTTGAACATCGCGAGCTTCTCGCCGATCTCGCGCAGGATGAAGCGAGCCGTGATCGGCGTGCCGTCGTAGTGCAGCACCGGGATAAGCTTGGCCGGATCGACGACGAGTTCGTTGATGACCAGCGAGCGCATCTGCGCGTCCCGGTTCTGCTCGACGATGAACACCTGCTCGTGCTCGCCGACGAAATCGGCCACGGCGTCGTGGAAGGGAAACGCGCGCACACGCAGCGTGTCCAGATGGATGCCCTCGGCTTGGAGTGCCGAGAGGGCCTCCTCCATGGCCGGCGCAGTCGAGCCGAAATAGATCGCTCCGAAGCGCGTTGGCGCGGATGCCTTGCGGCGCACCGGCTCGGGCAGATATCGCACAGCGGTCTCGAGCTTTCGCAGCAGCCGCTGCATGTTGTCGACGTAGGTCGCGCCGTCCTCGGTATAGCGCGCGTAGGGATCCTTGGTCGTTCCGCGGGCGAAGTACGATCCGCGGCTGGGGTGCGTGCCGGGATAGGTGCGATAGGCGATCCCGTCGCCATCGACGTCGAGATAGCGGCCGAACTCCCTGCCCGCCTCGAGTTGCTCGTAGCTCATCACCTTGCCGCGGTCGTGCCGGCGCTTGTCGTCCCAGGCAAGAGGCTGGCACAGCCAGTCCTGCATGCCGATGTCGAGATCCATCATCACGAAAATCGGGGTCTGCAATCGGTCGGCGAGATCGAAGGACAGCGCGGCGAACTCGAAGGCTTCCTTGGGATCCTCGGGGAAGATCATCACGTGCTTGGTGTCGCCGTGCGACGCGTAGGCGCAGGAGAGCAGGTCCGCCTGCTGGGTGCGGGTCGGCATCCCCGTCGAGGGGCTGCCGCGCTGCACGTCGAAAATCACCGCGGGGATCTCGGCAAAGTAGGCGAGCCCGATGAACTCCTGCATGAGCGAGATTCCGGGGCCGGAAGTGCAGGTGAAGGCGCGGGCGCCGTTCCACGCCGCGCCGATGACCATGCCGATCGAGGCGAGCTCGTCCTCCGCCTGCACGCTGGCCCATCGCGCCTTGCCCGTTGCCGCGTCGGTGCGAAAGCGCTTGCAGTGCCGCGCGAAGGCTTCCGCCATCGACGAGGAAGGCGTGATCGGATACCACGCGGCGACGGTCGCGCCGCCGTAGACGCATCCCAGAGCCGCCGCGCTGTTGCCCTCGATGAAAATGCGGTCGCCCACCGTGGTGGTGCGCTTGACTCTGACGCCCAGCGGCCAGTCGAGGTTGTTCTCGGCGTACTTGCGGCCCATGTGCATCGCCTGAACATTGGGCTTGAGCAGTGCCTCCTTGCCCTTGTACTGCTCGCCGATCAGCTCGGCGATCGCCTCCGGCTCGATCTCCAGTAGCGCGGAGAGCGCGCCGACATAGATGATGTTCTTGAACAGCTGCCGCTGCCGCGCATCGCTGTATTCGCGATTGCAGATCTCGGTGAGCGGCATGCCGATCGTGTTCACGTCGTCGCGGAACTTCGACGCGGGAAGAGCCTTGGTCGAGTCGTAGAACAGGTACCCGCCGGGCTCGATTTCCTTCAAGTCCTGGTCCCAGGTCTGCGGGTTCATCGCCACCATCAGGTCGACCCCGCCGCGCCGCCCCCGCCACCCTGCCTCGCTCACCCGTACCTCGAACCAGGTCGGCAATCCCTGGATGTTGGAGGGGAAGATGTTGCGCGGCGCGACCGGCACGCCCATGCGCAGGATCGACTTGGCGAAGAGCAGGTTGGCCGACGCGGAGCCGGAGCCGTTGACGTTGGCGAACTTCACCACGAAGTCGTTGACGGCGCGAATAGGCGAAACCTTGCTCACTCCTCGGCCTCCTTGCATCGCCATCGCGCACGGCAATAAGCGCGCGTCGCCCTCGCGTCAATCGCTCGCCATCGCGCGGCCTCTGGAGCCGCAGCGAGCATTGAAGCGTTTACGCGTCGGCCGCCGCCATCGCTCGCGGACGCGCTCTTCGAGCCTTGGCTTCGCCCCGCTCGCTCAGGCGTCCTTCGGCCCTTGCTCGGCTTCGCCTCGCTCGGCTTGCTCATTCCGCCGCCTCCGCATAGGTGCCGCGCTCGGCGCCGTGCCGGCGCCGGCAGCGATCGAGCGACTGCGCCGTCTCGAGGTAGAACTTCTGCATGTCCCAGGCGCCCGTCGGGCACCGCTCCGCGCACAAGCCGCAGTGCAGGCACACGTCCTCGTCCTTCACCATGACCCGACCGGTTTTCAGGCCGGCGGCGACGTAGAGATCCTGGGTGAGATTACGCGCCGGCGCGTTGAGCCGCGCGCGCAGATCGGTCTCGTCGCCGTCAGACGTGAAGCTGATGCAATCCATCGGGCAGATGTCCACGCAGGCGTCGCACTCGATGCAGAGCTTCGACGTGAACACCGTCTGAACGTCGCAATTGAGACAGCGTTGCGCCTCCTTGAACGCTTCCGCGGCATCGAAGCCCAGCTCGACTTCGACCTTGATGTTCTTGAGCGCGATCGACACATCCTTGAGCGGCACCCGGTAGCGGCGGTCGTTCGACACGTCGTTGTCGTAGCTCCACTCGTGGATGCCCATCTTCTGCGACACGAGATTCACTGTCGGCGGCGGGCGCTTGCGCAGGTCTTCGCCGCGACACAGCCGGTCGATCGATATCGCCGCCTCGTGGCCGTGGGCGACCGCCCAGATGATGTTCTTGGGGCCGAAGGCCGAATCGCCGCCGAAGAAGACCTTGGGGTGCGTCGACTGCAGCGTCGTCTTGTCGAGCACCGGCAGTCCGTGCTTGTCGAATTCGACGCCCGCGTCGCGCTCGATCCACGGGAAGGCGTTCTCCTGCCCGACCGCGACCAGAACGTCGTCGCACTCGAAATGAACGTCGGCTTCTCCGGTCGGTATCAGTTGCCGCCGTCCTTTGTCGTCGTAGCGGGCCTCGACCTTTTCGAAGGTAACGCCGGTGAGCTTGCCCTTGTCGTGGGTGAAGGCCTTGGGCACGTGGTAGTTGATGATGGGAACGCCCTCGTGCATCGCGTCTTCCTTCTCCCACGGCGAGGCCTTCATCTCGTCGAAGCCCGAGCGCACGATGACCTTGACGTCCTCTCCGCCGAGCCGGCGCGAGCTGCGGCAGCAGTCCATCGCCGTGTTGCCCCCGCCCAGCACGATTACGCGCTTGCCGATGCAATCGATGTGGCCGAAGGAAACGCTGGAAAGCCAGTCGATGCCGATATGGATGTTCTTCGCCGCCTCTCTGCGCCCGGGGACGTCGAGATCGCGCCCGCGCGGCGCGCCGCTGCCGACGAAGACGGCGTCGTACTTGCCGCTGCCGTTCTCGGCGAGCAGCGCCTTCAAGCTGTCTATGCGCGTGCCGCCGCGGAACTCGACGCCGAGTCCGAGAACATAACCCACCTCCTCGTCGATGATGGTCTCGGGCAAACGGAACTTCGGAATCTGGCTGCGGATCATGCCGCCCGCGTCCTTGTCCGCGTCGAAGACGATGCATTCGTATCCGAGCGGCGCGAGATCGCGAGCCACGGTGAGCGATGCGGGCCCTGCGCCGACGAGCGCAATGCGCTTGCCGTTGCTGCTCGGGGCGCGCTTCGGCAGCCGCTGGCGGATATCGTGCTTGAGATCGGCGGCGACGCGCTTCAAGCGGCAGATCGCCACCGGTTCGGGCTTGGCACCCGCACCGCGGTTTTCGCCATCCTCGACGCGGCCGCGCCGGCAGGCAGGTTCGCACGGCCGGTCGCAAGTGCGTCCGAGGATTCCCGGGAAAACGTTGGACTGCCAATTGACCATGTAGGCGTCGCTGTAACGCCCCGCAGCGATCAAGCGGATGTATTCAGGAACGGGCGTATGGGATGGGCACGCCCATTGGCAATCGACGACCTTGTGGAAGTAATCGGGTGCGGTGATATCGGTCGGCTTCAATACGAATCCTCCTCGTGGCGCGTCGCGACGTTTGTTGGTCGGCGTCTTCGCGCGCCGGGTTCCCTAGAGGCGAACCCAACGCTACCGCCGTGGAGCGCCAGCAAGTGGGGCGATGTTACGCTACCGCGACGGCGGTGAAAAGGTCTTTGCTTTCAACTACTAGCAGTGTGGCTTTTGATGTGGCGCCTTAGCCACGGTCGGGCAGCTTGTGCACGACAGGGGAAGGCTGCGCAGGCCGCGGCTCGGGTGCTGCACGAAGCTTGACGAGGATCGCGGCCGCCGAACGCCGATGAAAGCTCGCGTGCGACGATCGATGACGACCTCGCCGACAACAACATTGCTGTTTGCGATGCGATCGACCGACGTACGCGTCAACGGCCGGGCCAGGGCTCACGTGTGCATCGCCATCGCTCTGCCACCCGACCGGGTCGCAGCGAAGCGTCGTAGTAGAATGCGACGAGTTGGTCACTCACGAATCGTACGCAGCAGTCGAGCCGGTGGATAGCGCAGCCCCTCTTCCGCCCCGCCTGACCCAGCTCAGCCACGGTGGCGGCTGCGGCTGCAAGGTCGCTCCTGCTGCGCTGCGCGAGATCATCGGCAGATCCGCCCCCGGCATGGTTCCGGAGCGGCTCTTGGTCGGCATCGAGACCGGCGACGACGCAGCGGTCTACCAGATCAACGACAGCCAAGCGATCGTTGCGACGACCGATTTCTTCACGCCCATCGTCGATGATCCTTACGACTTCGGCGCGATCGCTGCCACCAACGCGCTCTCAGACGTCTACGCCATGGGCGGAGCGCCGCTGTTCGCGTTGGCGCTGGTCGGCATGCCTGTCGACAAGCTGCCGGTGGCGACAATACGGCGTATCCTCGAAGGCGGCGAGGCCGTTTGCTCCGCCGCGGGCATCCCGGTCGCCGGCGGCCACACCATCGACGCGGTGGAGCCGATCTACGGCCTGGTTGCGATCGGCGAGGTCGATCCGCGCCATGTGAAGCGCAACGCCGGCGCCCGTTCCGGTGATGTGCTCGTTCTTGGCAAGCCGCTCGGCGTCGGCGTCTACAGTGCTGCGCTCAAGAAGCAGCAGCTTGACGTTAAACGTTACCAAGCGATGCTCGCCGTCGCGACCCAGCTCAATACGCCGGGTACCGTGCTCGGCCGGATGAGCGAAGCGCACGCACTGACCGATGTCACCGGCTTCGGCCTGCTCGGCCATCTGCTCGCCATGTGCCGTGCGTCCGGTGTAGGAGCAAGGCTCGAGTTCGACGCCGTGCCTTTGCTGCCCGGCGTCCTGGATCTCATTCGCGCGGGCATGGTCACCGGTGCATCGGGTCGCAACTGGTCAAGCTATCGCGCTGAGGTGAATCTGGCGCAGAGCATCGACGACGCCAGGCGCGCGCTGCTCACCGATCCGCAGACTTCCGGCGGCCTGCTCGTTGCCTGCGCGCCCGCAGCGGTCGAGCGGATCCTCGCGCTGTTCCGCGAGCAAGGCTTCGCGCAAGCCGCGGCTATCGGCGAGATCGTTCCGGGACCGGCCCAGGTCACGGTAAACTGACGCGTCGAAGCAATCCTATTTTTGGACTTCCACGTGCGATGAACGATTCACGTCGCCTGCGCCCGGTCAGCGATGGCCGCGCGGCCGAGCATCGGAGCTCGATCACCGAGCGTTACCGGTCGGTGCGCGCCGCCACCGAGGCGCTTGCCGCGCCCTTGTCGGCCGAGGATTGCGCCATCCAGTCCATGCCCGACGCGAGCCCCGTCAAGTGGCACCTCGGGCATACCAGCTGGTTTTTCGAGACGTTCATTCTCGAGGCGCATGCTGCCGGCTACCGGCCGTATCACCCGGCGTTTCGCGTGCTGTTCAATTCCTACTACAACACGGTCGGCGACAAGCATCCGCGACCGCAGCGCGGCTTGCTGTCGCGGCCTTCTCGCGATGTCGTGTTGGCGTATCGGGCACACGTCGACAGCGCGATGGCCGAGTTCCTACGGCGTGAGCAAGCGATCGACGGTGACCTCGCTTCGCTCATCGAGCTCGGGCTCAATCACGAGCAGCAGCATCAGGAGCTCATCCTGACCGACGTGTTGCACATGCTCTCGTGCAATCCGCTGGCTCCGGCGTACGCGCAGGATTCGTCCGATGCGAGCGCGTCCATGTCGTTGCCCCTCGCATGGGTCGATTTCAGCGCGGGCCTGGTCGAGATCGGGCATGCCGGCGAGGGCTTTGCGTTCGACAACGAAACGCCGCGGCATCGGCAGTATCTCGAAGGCTTCGCGTTGGCGAGCCGGCCCGTGACCAACGCAGAATATCTCGCGTTCATCGCCGACGACGGTTACAAGCGTCCCGAGTTGTGGCTCTCCGAAGGATGGGACTGGGTCAACGCAAATCAGGTGCAGGCGCCCGGCTACTGGCGGCGCAGCGACAGCGGGTGGCAGCAGTTCACGCTGCTCGGGCAGCGCGCCCTCGACAGGGCGGCGCCCGTGTGCCATGTCAGTCTGTACGAAGCGGACGCTTATGCCCGCTGGGCCGGAGCGCGGCTGCCGACCGAAGCCGAATGGGAAAGCGTCGCGACCAGCAGCTCGTTCGGCGGCCACTTTGTCGAGGACGCCGTGCTTCGGCCGCTGCCCGCGGTGGACCGAGGAACACCGCTCGCGCAGCTCTTCGGCGACGTGTGGGAATGGACGCAGAGCGCCTACGCGCCCTACGCCGGCTTCCGCGTGGCTCCCGGCGCGGTTGGGGAATACAACGGCAAGTTCATGTGCAACCAGTATGTGCTTCGAGGCGGCTCGTTCGCCACGCCGCGGTCGCACATCCGGCCGACGTACCGGAATTTCTTCCCCGCCTCGGCACGCTGGCAGTTCACCGGCTTCCGCCTCGCGCGCGATCTGTGAACGGCAGCGCCCGCATCAGATTGCTGCGTGCGCTCGCCGTCAGCGCGCTGTTGCTTCACACCGGCGCCCACGCCGCCGGGCACGCCGTCAAGCTGGGTGGAATGGATGTCACCGTCTGGGAGCCGTCGTCGGGATCGACTCCCTGGCCGGTCGTCGTCTTCTCCCACGGCTTTCACGGCTGCGCGACCCAGTCACGCTTCCTCATGCAGGCGCTGGCGGCGGCCGGATACATCGTGTTCGCGCCGAATCACCGCGACGCGACTTGTGGCGGAGGCAGCTCGAGTTGGATCGACAAGTCGACGACGCCCTTCGGGGAATTCCAGCAATGGAACGATTCGACTTACCGCGATCGCGCCGAGGACATCCGACGGCTGATCGACGCTATCCGTGGCGACGGGCGCTATAGGGAGCGCGCCGACTTGTCGCGCCTTGCGCTCGCCGGCCATTCGCTCGGAGGCTACACCGTGCTGGGATTGGCCGGCGCCTGGCCGAGCTGGAAGCTGGACGGCGTCAAGGCGGTGCTTGCCTTGTCGCCCTACAGCCAGCCGTTCGCCGTGCACAAGACGCTATCGGGCCTGGCGGCGCCAGTGATGTATCAGAGCGGCACGTGGGACCTGGGTGTCAAACCCACCATGCACAAGGCCATGGCGAGCTACGACCAGTCGCCCTCGCCCAAGTATTACGTCGAGTTCGACAAGGTCGGACACTTCGCTTGGGCTGATATCGGCCGCGCCTCCGCGCGCGAAGGGATCGTCGGGTACAGCGTCTGGTTTCTCGATCACTACGTCAACGCTGCGCCCGCCGACCGGCGCCTGACCCAAGCAGAGCGCGGCGTCGCAGTATTCCATTACGCTTCCGAGCTGGGGAACAAGTAGGTCCCTCTCAAGGAGGAGTCGAAGTGGCCCATTCCGATCTTCCCATCGACCTGCGCTCGGACACCGTGACCCGCCCTTCGGCGGCGATGCGCTCGGCGATCGCCGCGGCGCCCGTGGGCGATGATCAATACGGCGAGGATCCAACCGTCAACCGCTTGCAAGAGCGCGTCGCGGCGCTGCTCGGCAAGGAAGCCGCGCTTTTCGTGCCCTCGGGAACGATGGCCAATCAGCTGGCGCTGCGCGTGCTCACACGTCCGGGCGACGACGTCATCGTCAGCCGTGAATCGCATGCAGTTTGGCACGAGACCGGTGGCGGGGCCGCCAATGCCGGCGTGCAGTTCACCGAGGTCGGCTCGCGCGGCGTGTTCACGGCCGAAGAGTTTCTCGCCGCCGTCAAGCCGCGAGGTCACGTCGTATATCCTCCGACGACGCTGGTCGAGATCGAGAACACTCAGAACCGCGCCGGTGGAGTGATCTTTCCGCAGGACGAGGTTCAGCGCATCTGCTCGGCGGCGCGCGGGCGTGACGTCGCCTCGTTCCTCGACGGCGCGAGGCTGTGGAACGTCGCGGTAGCGAGCAAGCGCACGCTTGCCGACCTGGCGGCTCCCTTCGATCTCGTCTCGGTTGCCCTGTCGAAGGGTTTGGGAGCGCCAGCAGGCTCGGTGCTCGCCGCGTCGCGCGACGTCATAGCACGCGCGGTGCGCCATCGCCGCATGCTCGGAGGCGCCATGCGCCAATCCGGCATCCTGGCGGCGGCAGGCATTTACGCGCTCGAGCACAACCTCGAACGCCTCGCCGAGGATCACGCCAACACCAGCCACATCGCGGAGCAGTTGGCGACGAGCCGGAAGGTCGAGCTGGATCTGGCAACGGTGCAGACCAACATCCTGGTGTTCAGGTTGCGCCCCGACGCGCCGGATGCAGCCACGGTCGTCAAGCGCGCCCGCGAACGCGGCGTGCTGATCTTCGATTTCGGCCCGCGCACGGTGCGCGCGGTCACGCACCTCGATGTGTCGGCAGAGCAATGCGCGCGCGCCGCAGAGATACTGCTGGAGATCGTCGAAGGCAGCTAAGAGTTAGCGTTGAGCGCATCGTCACGTGTCATCCCGAGCGGAGCGAGGGATCTGCTGTTGCGCTAATCGACGAATGCCGCACAGCAGATTCCTCGTCGCGAACGCTCCTCGGAATGACAGTGCGCATCAGCGCTCGCGCGACGGCAATCGCGGTTCCCTACTCGGCGTAATAGACGCCGAAGCCTTCCGCCTGGTCCTGCCAGCGCCGGACCTCTGCGAAGCCCGCACGGCGCAGCAGCGCTTCGAATTCGTCCGGTGCGTACTTGTAGGAGTTCTCGGTGTGGATGCGCTCGCCGGCGGCGAACGTGCGCTCGATGCCATCGCCGCTCACGCACTGCCTGGACCTCGCCTCGAGATGCATCTCGATGCGCCCGAGCTCCTCGCGGTAGAACGCCACGTGGGCGAACGCCGACGGATCGAAATTGCTGGCGAGGAGCGTGTTCACATGGTTGAGGATGTTGCGGTTGAACGCTGCGGTGACACCCAGCGAATCGTTGTACGCCGCGTGCAAGAGAGCGGGATCCTTCTTGGTGTCCGCTCCGATGAGCAGCCCGCTGCCCGGACCGCATAACTCGCGTACCCGGCAGAGCAGCAGCAGCGCTTCGTCGGGAGCGAAATTGCCGATGCTCGACCCCGGATAGAAGAATGTCACCGGCCCTGAGTCGATGGCTCCAGCGATGTCGAGGCGGCGCGAAAAGTCGGTCACCACCCCGCACAATTCCAGACCCGGAAACGCCTGCGCCATGCGCAACAGTGCCGGCGCGATGGCTGCGGCGGCGATGTCGACAGCGACGTAGCGCCGCGGTTGCGCGGCCGGCAGCAATAGCATCGCCTTCGCGCAATCGCCTGCCCCGAGATCGACGAGCTGCTTGCGCTTGCCCATTGCGCGGACGATCTCTTCGCGGTGCGTTGTCAGGATGCCGCGCTCGGTCCGTGTCGGATAGTACTCAGGCAGCTCGCAGATCGCCTCGAACAGCGCACACCCGAGCCCATCATAGAAGTACTTGGGGGCTATGGTGGGCGGGCTCGCGCGGATCCCCGCGAGCAGCTCGGAGCGCTCGCGCTCCGGGTCGGGATCCATGCGATCGAGTAGCGTGACGCCATGGCGTGCGGCACGCTCGGTGATCCAGTGCAGGGTCGTAGCGGGCTTGGGCATATTCTGATTCTTCGAAGGCGATCACACTGGTCGGCGGCGGACGGCGGAGCTTACACCGCTGGCCAAGCCAGCACAGGTCGAGGACAATGCGCCGTCGCTGCGCATCTGCCGACCGGCTGGCGAGGCATCCCAATAAATAACGTGCAAGAACAGTGCCCGACTCCAAGCGCACGGCGCGCATGCCCTTGAATCAACAACCAAGCTTTAATCCTGCCGGCCCCGACGGACGCTTCGGACTTTATGAGGCGAGCGATTTTGTAATTTCTACCGGAGCTACCGGGCGCGCTTGCCATGCCGATGTCATCGAGGCAGCGCTCTGGTACTTCCGCGATGAGGTCATCGCACTGCCCCGCGCCGCGCTGCCTGTTGCGGGGTTCGCGCGCGGGATCACGGCGCAACAAGATGCTGCGCTGTGGGGGCGATCGCACTCCTTTGGCGCGCCCATCGACTACCCGTCACTGATCTGGGTCGCGGCGCCCGAGACCGTGCGCAGCGCGCGCCTGGGGACGGATGGATCGGTCATCGCGACCAGCGCGGGCGATTGCGCGTTCGCCGTCGTGCCCAAGATTGCGCTGAACCGCTCCTACTACAACGAGGCCTCGGTTGCATTCCTCGCCCAGCGTCGCCTGACACTTCGTGGTCGCCACGATGACGGGCGTTTCACCGCTCGCACCATCTGGCCGGAGGACTTCCGCCTCGACCCGGCAGCGCCCACGCGCTCGATCGCTGCGACGCCTCTTGCGCTGCGCTCGCTGGTACGCGAGGAACCAGGGGGCGGTGCGCAAAGCGGGTTCGCGGCGATGACGCTGTGGGAACGCAACCCGGCCATGCGCGACTGGCGCGACAAGCCGGTGCTCGGTGTTCTGCTCAACGGAGCGCAAGGCGATGACGACGAGGCACACGGCGGCCACTTCGCGCTGGTGACAGGATGGGTCGGGCACGACGGCGCGATCGGCGACTGGCTGGCGAACAACTTCTATACGCTCGATTCGTTCAGCGAAAAAGGAATCATCGCCGCCATGCTCCCGCTGGACAATTATCTGGCCGACCTGAACAGCGGCCAAGCTTGGTATCGGCCCTCGTACCTGATGGTGGCGGTGTTGCGGAATGAACGTGCGGCAGCTCACATCCAAGGCGCCCTCGCGCGGGTCTACAACCAGTTCTACCGTCACCAGCTCGTCTACCGGCACGGGGCGATGAACTGCGCCAGCATCAGTGTCGACGTGCTGCGCGCTCTGGGATGGAACGTGGTTGAACTGGGGCCGACCAGTCGGCTGCTGGCGGCGCTGAGCGTCCCCTACTTCGCCATGCGCGAGCACAGCGCCGACAGAGCCGTGCAGATCTACGACTACCTGGCCGAGGACAGGACGCGGCTTCTCCCCGCCGCGGCGTTCGAAGAAATCGGCGCCGACCTTTTGCGGTTCGCGTCGGGGGCGGCTGAGCGCACGTTGACGCCGTTCGAGGCGCTGCTCGCGGCAGACCTCGAGGCGCTCGTCTTCTTGCGCATTCCGCAGCTTCCTTCGTCGCGCGCCTGGGGCGACTACCCTGTGGTGACCCCATGGGAGTACCACAGACGCATGCCTTCGGATCCCTCGCAGCAGCAGATCATCCCGGTGCCGCCCCGGCCGTTCCCCTCGCGCCTGCGCGATCCGGACTTGCTGCTACCACCACCACCGCGCGGAGAAGTCGCCCTCACTGTTTGGGCGCTACTAAGCGTGGTAGGCATTCCCTGGCTCGTCTGGCGCTGGTGGTGCAAGCGGGCCGATCGCCGCGACGCCATGTCCGCAGCCAAGGGCGACCAATCGGCCGACGGGGGAAGCCGCGCACAACCGAAGTGATCTTTTGACAAGGGCAAATGGTTCGATAATACTGGAAATGTGGAATCATCTCGTATCGTCAAGGCCTTGGGAGCACTTGCCCAGGAGACTCGGCTGGCGATCTTCCGGCTGCTGGTCGAGCACGGACCTGCGGGTCTGCCCGTCGGGCGCATTGGCGAAGCGCTGGGACTGGCGCCGGCGACGTTGTCGTTTCACCTCAAGGAACTGGCACAAGCGGGGCTTGTCACGCCGCGGCCCGACGGCCGCTACATCTATTACCGCACGGACTTCGCCGCGATTGGCGAAGTGATCGCCTACCTCACCGAGAACTGTTGCAGCGCGGCAGGGACCTGCGACTCGTCGTGTGCGTTACCCGGTCGCGCCGAGGCGACCGATTTTCCCTCGGCCAAACCGACGGTCCATCCCAAATGGAGGTTCGCATGAAACGATTTCACGTACATGTTGCGGTTCCGGATCTCGCCGAAAGCGTCCGCTTCTATTCCACCCTGTTCGGAGCCGAGCCTTCGGTGCGCAAGGACGACTACGCCAAATGGATGCTCGACGATCCGCGCGTCAACTTCGCGATTTCCTCCCGCGGCGGTGCGAGCGGCGTGAACCACCTGGGTTTTCAGGTCGAGTCGGGGGAGGAGCTTGAAGCAATGCACACGCAGCTTGCCGCTGCAGACTCGGCGGTCTTCGCCGAAAAAGGTGCCAACTGCTGCTACGCCCGCTCCGACAAGTACTGGGTGACTGATCCCGCGGGTGTCGGCTGGGAGACGTTTCACACGCTGGCGACGGTTCCGGTCTACGGAAACGATGTAATGACAGGCGCCGCGTCGGCGGCCGCGTGCTGTGGGCCGGCAGCTGCGTGCTGCGGACCGGCCGAGCGAGCCGAGACCAAGTCTTCGTGCTGCGCCTAGGGTCGGCGCCTTTCGGTCGGCCGAACCGTCGGATCTCCCGGAGCGGGAAGAGGAATCCGCTACGTTGAAAGCCCCCGTCATGGACAGCCCAACGGTCTTCAACGTCCTGTTCCTGTGTACGCACAACTCGGCGCGCAGCATCATGGCCGAAGTGATCCTCAATCACGTGGGCGCCGGGAGATTCAGAGGCTTCTCCGCCGGCAGCCACGCTGGAAAGGCGCCGAATCCTTTTGCACTCGCCACCCTGCAACGGCTGCGCTTTCCGACCGACGATGTCTATAGCAAGGATTGGAACGAATTCGCCAAACCTGGTGCGCCGGCGATGGACTTCGTCTTTACGGTCTGCGATCAGGCGGCCGGAGAGGTCTGCCCGATATGGCCGGGCCAGCCGATGACCGCTCATTGGGGTGTCGAGGACCCCTCGCAGTTTCAGGGAACCGAAGAAGAGAAGAGTCACAAGTTCGCGACGGTCGCTAATATCCTCAAACGCCGCATCGAGCTGTTCACGAGCCTGCCGATCGCGAAGCTCGATCGCCTCAAGCTGCAGCAACAGTTGAGAGACATTGGCAAGCAATGACGCTCGCGCGTCGGCTCACCGCCGAAGCCATCGGAACGGCGTTCCTGCTGGCCGTCATCGTGGGCTCCGGCATCATGGGGGAGCGTCTTGCCGGAGGCAATTCGGCGATTGCTTTGCTCGCCAACAGCATTGCGACAGGTTGCGGGTTGTGGGTCCTCATCACGCTGTTCGGGCCGATCTCGGGGGCGCATTTCAATCCGGCAGTGACCCTCGCGTTTGCGACATCGGGCGAGTTCGCCTGGCGCGACGTATTCCCCTATGTCCTCGTCCAGATTGCGGCCGCATACGTTGGCGTCGCTGCTGCGCACCTGATGTTCGACTTACCGCTTTTCACCGCATCGACACACGTCCGGGCAGGACCGAGCCAGTGGTGGAGCGAAGTTGTTGCGACACTCGGCCTGTTGCTGACCATATGGCTTGGTTTGCGAATGCGCCCGCAATTGATCGGCGGGCTTGTTGCCGTCTACATCACCGGCGCCTATTGGTTCACGGCGTCGACGTCGTTCGCAAACCCGGCCGTGACGCTGGCGCGCGCCGCGACGAATACGTTTTCGGGCATTCGCCCAGCCGATGTGCCCGGATTCGTCGCAGCAGAGCTCGCCGGCGCGTTGCTGGCAACACCAGTCGCCCGCTGGCTTTGTCGCGCGCCGCGTCGCCAGGTCGCTAAGCCTGAGAATCCCGTTGCGCGGCCTCGCGAAGAGCCTGCGCGGGGACCGTAAGACCTAGGCGCCGCAGCCGCTCCCAGAGATTCTTGCGGCTGATGCCGATCGCGGCCGCGGTCTTGGTCATCTGCCAGTCGTTCCGCGTGAGCTCCTGCAACAGATACTGCCGCTCGCACTCTTCCAGGCAGTTGCTGAGCGTCGGCCGCGCCACGCCAACGCAGTTGACCCCGACGCCGCAATCTCCACAAGCCTGCTCTTCATCGAAGAGAACGTTTGGATCGAGCGTGTTACCGGGTGTGAGCACATAGGCGCGCTCGATGCAGTGGCGCAGTTCGCGCACGTTGCCTGGCCACAGATGATTGAGCATCGCCTTCTCCGCGCCTGGCGACAGCAGCTTCTGCGGTCCCCTGCCCTGCTGGGCCACCTCACGCAGGAACCGTCGGGCGTACCACAGAATGTCCTCGGGCCGCTCGCGCAGGGGCGGAACGCGCAGATGTACGACGTTCACACGATAAAACAGGTCCTCACGAAACGTGCCCTGGTCGACCAGCTTCTTGAGGTCGCGATGGGTCGCGCAGATGAGGCGGAAATCGACGGCAACGCTCTGCTCGCTGCCAAGCCGTGTAACCGTTCGCTCCTGAAGGACGCGAAGGAGCTTGACTTGCATCGCGAGCGGCATGTCGCCGATTTCATCCAGGAACAGAGTGCCGCCGTTAGCCTGCTCGAGGAAACCGTGCTTGAGCCGCATCGCACCGGTGAACGCCCCTCGCTCATGCCCGAATAGCTCAGCCTCCAAAAGGTTCTCGGGGATACCGCCACAATTCACGGCGACAAACGGTTTGATTCCCCGCAGTTGATCGAGGCGGTGAATCTCACGTGCCACGACTTCTTTGCCGACTCCGGATTGCCCCGTGATCAAAACGGTGGTTGATTGGTTTGCGAGCCGCGGCAGCATGTCCTCAATGCGTCGCATTCCCGGCGAGAGTCCTAGCGTTGGCAGCCGCTCGTCGTGGGGCGACGCCGGAACATAGGCACGTAGCTTGACCATAAGCTCGTCGAGATCGAAGGGCTTGGTCACGTAGTCGGCAGCGCCTAGCTTCATCAAGGCGATCGCCCGCTCGATGGTCCCGTAGCCGGTGATGAAGATCCATGGCGGAAGGTAGAGCTGCTCGGCCTGCAGCTCCTCGAACAGATTGTCGCCATCGCGGTCCGGCAATCGAATATCGCTGACTACAACGTCGTAGCGCTTCTCTTTCAGATCACCCGCGGCACTGCGTGCGGTCTTGTGCCAATCACAGGTGAAACCCTCAAGTGTGAAGCGATCCACGAGGGACTCGCCCATAATGTCGTCATCCTCGACGAGGCAAACCTGCGCGGCGCGGTTTGTCGTCATGCTGCGATCGGCAACTTGACGGTGAAGATGGTTTGCCCGGGTTTGCTCTGCGCTTCGATACGGCCGCGGAGCTGGGTCGCCAACTGGTAAGTCATCCATAGGCCAAGCCCCTTCCCCTTATGGCGCGATTCCGCAAACGGTTCGAACAAATGCTGCAGCTGGCTGTCGTTGAGACCGACACCATCGTTCTCGACGCGCACTTCGAGCTCGGTCTCGGTTGGCGTCACGGCGGACACTACTCGTCCGCGTTCATCGACAGCCTCAACCGCATTCAAGAGCAAGTTCAGCAGTATCTGTCGCACCTCCGTTGACGGTAACGGAATCGGCTCGGTCATGCCGTTCTGCCAATCGAGCTCGATGTGCTTACCCTGAACGTTAGGAAGCAACAAAGTGTGAACATCCTCGATATCGTTGGCTGTGAGGGCACGGCTCTCCAGCTTGGCTTCGACCAGTAGTGCGGCGACCGTACCGCGGATCTGTGTGAGACCGCGTTCCAGGAGCGACATCGTTCGGTCGACAAAGGACGGTGCATCGCCGCGCTGCCGCTTGTAGGTGCTGATCGCATTGAGCATGCCGCCGAGCGGGTTGTTGATCTCGTGCGCGATACCCGCAGTGAGTCGGCCGATCGCCGCGAGCCGCTCAGATGCCAGCACTTCCTCCTTGAGAGCTTCCCGCTCGCGCAGGCCGTCGACCATGTGGTTGAAGGTGGCGCCCAGTTCGGCGATTTCGTCCTTGCCCGCGGGCGCTTTGAATGCCACCGTCGCAGTGGGCGTCTGTGCGACCTGGCGGATGGCCGAAGAGAGGCGCAGCAGCGGGTTGGCGATTTGCTTGCCCCACAGCCAACCTAGCGGAACTAGGATCGCAAGGGTTACCGCCGTCGACGCAGCTACCTTGCGAATGGTCTCGAGGAAGCGCTGGCTGTAGATGTTCTGTGAGTATTCGAGGATGACCGTCCCGAGCTGTGTGTTGTCATTCGATAGCACCGGCACGGCCATGATCGACAACTTCGGATCGAGGTCCTCAAACACCATCGGGCCATCGATCGGTCTGGCAATGATGTCCGCCAGCTTCGCCGACATCGGGCCGACGCTCGCCAGCGGTTGCGTTGGAGGAAACCGCTTAGGGTCGCTTGCAACGTAGATCGCGCCCTGCGCGTCGATGACCACGATGGTCGGTTGCCCAAGGCGCTGCTGCAGCGCGCGATCGTACGGTGTGGTGATGATCTCGTACGCCTGCCACATATCGTCGTGCAGGAGCGCCGGCTGTACAGCGCCCGCCAGTGTCTTGCCGAGCGACAACGCGTGGTCGACGAGATCGCGTTTGGTAGTCTCGTTGGCGCCGGAAATCAACGGCCCAGCCACGGCCAGTGCCGTGACAACGATCACCAGGCTTAGGCTCGCCGGAATCTTGTAGCGGTAGCTGATGTTGCTGAGCATGAGTCAGCCCAAACGCAGCATGCGCATGTTCTCGGCGATCCCGTTAAAGATGCTCTCGGGCGCAATCTGAAAGCCTTCGAGGTTGAGCCTGCGCAGCAGGTCCTGCCCGGCGGGATTACTGCGCATTCCTACCAGCACCTCCTGCAGCTGCTTGAAGTCGCTCGCGGGAAGTTGTGAGCGCGTCACGAACGGGGGATGGCCATACTTGACGGAGCGATAGGCGACGCGCGTCTGGCTGGTGATCTCCGGGTGGTGAAGCTTTAGCGTCTCCCACACATATCCATCGACCGAGCCTCCTTGGGCCAGTCCGACCGCGACCGCATCGACGACACGGCGATGGCCCCAAGTGAAGAAGGTCTTGCGGAAGAATGTCGACGCATCCTTACCCAATCGGAACAGCAGTGAATTGGGCACCAGCCAACCCGAGTTCGAGTCCGGATCCGAGAACGCGTAGATCTTGCCCCCAAGGTCGCCGATCGACTGCGTTGTCTGATCGCTGCTGGGAACGATCACATACGAGCGATAGAACGGCTCGCCCTCCCACGTTGGGACTGCAAGCAGGCGCATGCGGTCGCGATAGCGCACGTAGGGGAAGCCGCAGATCCAGGCCGTGTCGAGCTTCTCGGCGAGCAATAGTTCGCTCACTTCCCGGTAGCTGCGCCGCTGCACGAACACGACGGGACGGCCGAGCTCGCCCCGCAGATAAGCTTGCCAGTCGCGCAGAAATGCAAGGTCGTCGTCGAGAAAAACGGGGGTCGTCCCGATCGAAATCGACCGCCCGCCGTTGCCATGCACGACCTGTGGGGCGAGCACCGTGCACGCCGCGCCCAAAGCGTAGCCAAGGAAGCTACGCCGACGCATTACATCGCTCCCGCAGGAGCCATTGGATCCTCCTAGCCAGGCGCTTCTAACGGACGCGCATCAGGACAATTTAGGTTACCAAAAATCGTGGCGGCGCGAGTGTTTCATATAGGCAACGTTACCGGACGGTAACGCGAATCGCCGGCTAGAGCGGTTGGTTCGTTACCCGCGGGTAGCTGTAAGCCCAAGGGAATCCTAGCCGAACCATACCAAGGGCCTGTTTTTCCGGTCCCTTCGAATGCGGGCACCCTTCTTGCTGCGAAATGGAGGCACACGCCTGTGCGGCGGACCGAGCACGCAACCACGAAGGGGGAGATCGATGGGCAATCTTGTCTCGCGTCGCGAATTCCTGAAATTCACGGGTGGCGTAGCCGCTGGCGCGGCGGCATTGCCAACCAGCGCGGAGGCAGCGTCCGCCACGGACGCAGGTACCGCCGTGTTGCCTTACAAAGCCAAGATGGTCGGAAAGGCTGGTTCGCTTGGCGTCAACCAGCCGGTCAGCTTCACCTTTCCGGACGCGTCCTCCCCGTGCGCCCTCCTAAAGATGGGAACGCCGGTT
>DASPTZ010000112.1:0-17741 GCA_035623155.1 Casimicrobiaceae bacterium
CCTTCAACCCGGATTCGACCTGGTCGAAGGTTCCCGGAAACTAGACTCTGTCGCTGTCTAACGCGATCGCGGCACTGCCCGTTGGCGCTGACGACGGTCGGTGCTCAACGCGAGCGCGCGGAGAGCGCACCGTTTGCGGCCGGGCACGGCCGACGCAGCCCTAGAACGGAATATCGTCGTCGAGGTCGTCGACGTTCTTCTTTGCTGGAGGAGCAGACCCCTTGGAGCTCCCGCCCGTCACGTTTTCGCGCGCACGGGGCTCGTCGGCGCCCGAGGGCGCGCCTCCACCTTCGCGGCTGCCAAGCATCTGCATGCGGTCGGCGATGATCTCGGTGGTGTAGCGGTCCTGGCCTTCCTTGTCCTGCCACTTGCGCGTCTGTATGCGGCCCTCGACGTAGATCTGGCGGCCCTTCTTGAGATACTCGCCGGCGATCTCGGCCTGGCGGCCGTAGAACACGACGTTGTGCCACTCGGTGCGCTCCTGTTTCTCGCCGTTCTTGTCCTTCCAGGTGTCGGTGGTCGCCAAGCGGATGTTGGTCACCGCGTCGCCGTTGGTGGTGTAGCGCGTTTCCGGATCGCGGCCCAGGTTGCCGACGAGAATCACTTTGTTTACCGATGCCATGGGAATTCCTAGGGCTGATGTGTCGTTGAATTGTAGGTCGCTTCGCCGGCGGGCGGAATCGACCGTTCGGACGACCCGGCCAAGGCGCCGCGGGCGGACAGGGCACAGGAGCCCTTAGAACGAGCCAGCGAAAGAGAGTATATTAACAGGTTGCCTTTGACCTCCGTGCACATGGAATACATCCGCATCCGCGGCGCGCGCACCCACAACCTCAAGAACATCAACCTCGATCTGCCGCGCCACCGGCTGATCGTCATCACCGGGCTCTCCGGCTCCGGCAAGAGCTCGCTCGCATTCGACACGCTCTATGCAGAGGGGCAGCGCCGCTACGTCGAGTCGCTCTCGGCCTACGCCCGGCAATTCCTGCAACTCATGGAAAAGCCCGACGTCGACCTGATCGAAGGGCTATCTCCGGCAATCTCGATCGAGCAGAAGGCCACCTCGCACAATCCGCGCTCCACCGTGGGCACGGTGACCGAGATCCACGATTACCTGCGGCTGCTCTACGCGCGGGTCGGCGAACCGTACTGTCCGGATCACCCGGATCAGAAGCTCTCGGCAATGACCATCTCGCAGATGGTCGACGCGGTGCTCACGCTGCCCGAGGAAACCAAGCTGATGATCCTCGCTCCGGTGATCGTCAACCGCAAGGGCGAGCAGACCGAGCTCTTCGTGGAATTGCGCGCCAAGGGATTCGTGCGGGTGCGCATCGACGGCACGGTTCACGAGATCGACGCGGTACCGCGGCTCACCAAGAATCAGAAGCACACGGTCGAGATCGTCGTCGACCGGCTTCGGGTGCGTTCAGATCTCAAGCAGCGCCTGGCCGAGTCGTTCGAGACCGCGCTGCGCAACGGCGATGGCCGGGTGATCGCGGTCGAGATGGACTCGGGCACCGAGCATTTGTATTCGGCGCAGTTCGCCTGCCCGGTGTGCAGCTATTCGCTGCAGGAGCTCGAGCCGCGCCTGTTCTCGTTCAACAATCCGATGGGCGCCTGCCCCCGCTGCGACGGGCTGGGAGCGATCAATTTCTTCGACCCCAAGCGAGTCGTCGCCTTCCCGCAGCTCTCGCTCGCATCGGGTGCGATCAGGGGCTGGGACCGTCGCAACCAGTTCTACTACCAGATGCTGCAGAGCCTCGCGCGGCACTACGGTTTCGACCTCGAAAAGGAGTTCGAGGCGCTTCCCGAGCGCGTGCAGCAGGTGATCCTGTACGGCAGCGACAACGAGAAGATCGCATTCCAGTACCTCTCCGAGCGCGGCAAGCCGGTGGAGCGCGAGCATGCCTTCGAAGGCATCATCCCCAACCTCGAGCGCCGCTACCGCGAGACCGACTCGGTCATGGTGCGCGAGGAGCTCGCCAAGTACCTGAACTCCAAGGCTTGCCCCGAATGCGACGGCACGCGGCTGCGACGCGAGGCACGGCACGTCAAGGTGGGAGGCCGCCCGATCTACGAAGTGAGCAACTGGCCGCTTAAGGCAACGGGCGAGTTCTTCGAAACACTCAAGCTTGAGGGACAGCGGCAGGCGATCGCCGACAAGATCGTGAAGGAGATCCTGAGCCGGTTGCAGTTCCTGAACAACGTCGGCCTCGACTATCTGTCGCTCGACCGTTCGGCGGAGACGCTCTCCGGCGGCGAGGCGCAGCGCATCCGGCTCGCTTCGCAGATCGGGTCCGGCCTGACCGGCGTCATGTACGTACTCGACGAGCCGTCGATCGGGTTGCACCAGCGCGACAACGACCGGCTGCTCGCCACGCTCAAGCACCTGCGCGATCTGGGCAACAGCGTGATCGTGGTCGAGCACGACACCGAGGCGATCCTCTCGGCCGACCACGTCGTGGACATGGGCCCCGGCGCTGGCGAGCACGGCGGGCAGATCGTGGCACAGGGCACGCCCGACGACATCCGCCGCGCGGCGCATTCGCTTACCGGCCAGTACCTCGCGGGTCATCGGCAGATCCCGATGCCCGAGCACCGCCACCGCGCCGATCCCAAGCGCGTGCTGACGGTTACGGAGGCGACGGGCAACAACCTGAAGGGCGTGACGCTGCGCCTTCCCGTCGGACTGTTCATCTGCGTCACCGGCGTGTCAGGTTCAGGCAAGTCGACGCTGATCAACGATACGCTCTACCACGCGGTGGCTCGTCATCTCTACGGCAGCACGACCGAACCCGCGCCCTACGGGGAAATGCACGGGCTGGAGTTCTACGACAAGGTCATCAGCGTCGATCAGAGCCCCATCGGGCGCACGCCACGCTCGAATCCGGCGACCTACACGGGATTGTTTACGCCGATACGCGAGCTCTTCGCGCAGACCAAAAACGCGCGCGAAAGGGGCTACGGTCCAGGGCGCTTCTCCTTCAACGTCAAGGGTGGACGTTGCGAGGCGTGCCAGGGCGATGGGCTGATCAAGGTCGAGATGCACTTCCTGCCCGACGTCTACGTCCCCTGCGATGTCTGCCACGGCCAGCGCTACAACCGCGAGACGTTGGAGATCCGCTACAAGGGCAGGAACATCCACGAGGTGCTGTCGCTCACCGTCGAGCAGGCGTTCGCGTTCTTCGAGCCGGTGCCGGTCGTAGCGCGCAAGCTGCGCACGCTGCTCGACGTGGGGCTGGGCTACATCACCCTCGGCCAGTCGGCGACCACGCTTTCCGGCGGCGAGGCGCAGCGGGTGAAGCTCGCGCTGGAGCTGTCCAAGCGCGACACCGGCCGTACTTTGTATATACTCGACGAGCCGACCACGGGCCTGCATTTCCACGATATCGAGATGCTGCTCACCGTCCTGCACCGCTTGCGCGATCACGGCAACACGGTGATCGTGATCGAGCACAACTTGGACGTCATCAAAACCGCCGACTGGATCGTCGATCTGGGGCCCGAAGGGGGCGCCGGCGGCGGGCGTATCATTGCCGAGGGTCCGCCCGATCAGGTCGCAACAACCGCGGGCAGCTACACCGCGCGCCATCTCAAACCCGCGCTGGAGCGACATGCAGCCAAGCTCGGGACTCGCGCTGCCCGTGAAGCAGGTCGTGGAAGGCGTGGAAAACCGACAACCGATCTGCTGGGCTGAGAGGTCGCTCAACCAACAGGCCGGGAAGGCCGTCGCCGAGCGTCAAGGAGGAGCAAACATGGATCGCATCAGCTGGTGCTTGAGTGTCTTGTTGGCGGCAGCCTTCGTCGGCACGACAGGCTTGTGCGCTGCCGCCGGAGACAAGACCTGGTCGTATGCGGGCCCGAACGGCCCGGCGAAGTGGGGCAGCCTGGAGAAGGGGTTCGCCGTGTGCAAGACCGGCGAGTTGCAATCACCGATCGACATCCCGGACGCCAAGGTCAGGAAGGGCGACTTGCCCGCACTGCTGTTCAACTACAAGCCTTCGCCGCTCAAGATCATCGACAACGGGCACACCATCCAGGTGAACTATGAGCCGGGAAGCTACGTCAGCGTGAATGGCAGGATGTACTACCTCGTGCAGTTTCACTTCCACAAGCCCAGCGAGGAAAAGGTCAACGGCAAGGGCCACGAGATGGTCGTGCACCTCGTGCACGAGACCAAGGACGGCAGGTTGGGCGTGGTCGCCGTCTTTCTCGACCCGGGCAAGGAGAATCCGCTGATCAAGACGCTGTGGAGCAACCTGCCGCAGGCCAAGGAGCAGGAGAATGTCGTCGACAACGTAAAGATCAACGCCCTCGAGCTGCTGCCGCAGAACAAGGGCTACTACACCTACTCCGGCTCGCTCACGACGCCGCCGTGCACCGAAGACGTGACTTGGTTCGTGCTGATGACCCCGGTGCAGGCCTCCGCCGACCAGATCGCGCGATTCGGCCGGTTGTATCCCATGAACGCGCGTCCGGTGCAGCCGCTCAACGACCGGGACCTGATGGGCACGCTGAGGTAGAGTCCGACGTTGCCTCCACGCAGCAAAGAGTCGCACCGTAACACGCGGCAATCGCACGACCCGAAACCTCGCGCGGCGTCCGCGCCGCTCTTCGCCATTCCCCATGTCGATCAGCGCGCAACGGTCATGGTCGTTTTCGGTGTGCTCATGCAGGCGAGTCGTTCAGCGCTGTGACTGGGCACGGATGCCGTGCGCAGGCCTCCGTTGCGCTGCGTGATGACACCGGGGCCGCATGAGCAGCGAGCTGCCAATCGTCTATCTCGCACGCCACGGCGAGACCGAATGGAGTCTCTCCGGCCGCCACACCGGGTTGACTGATGTTCCGCTAACGAGCCGGGGGGAGCGCAACGCGCGACGGCTCGCCGATCGGCTGCGCGGAATAGACTTCGCGAAGGTGCTCGCAAGCCCGCTCCAGCGCGCTGCGCACACCTGCGAACTCGCGGGCTTTGGCGCCGTCGCGGAAGTCGACCGTGATTTGCTCGAGTGGAACTACGGCGATTACGAAGGTCGAACCACAACAGCGATTCGCGTCGAGCGACCGGACTGGCAGCTGTTCACGGACGGTTGTCCCGGCGGCGAGTCCCCGGCAGGAGTGGGCGTGCGCGCGGATCGCGTCGTCGCCAGGGTGCGGGCCCTCAACGGCAACGCGCTGCTGTTTTCGAGCGGGCATTTCCTGCGCGTGCTCGCCGCCCGGTGGCTCGGCATGGAGCCGGCGGCGGGAAGGTTCTTCCTGCTCGGCACGGCCAGCTTGAGCGCACTGGGATATGAGCACACCCTGGCCGAGCCGGTGATAAGGTTGTGGGACGACAGCCGGCACGTCGGCCCATGAAACATGAACGATATCGTGTTCCCAGTCGCCGCCGGCAACACCCTTCTTCGACCGCTCATCACCCAGCAACCGAGGCCTATCGATGAAAGCGACGCAGAAACTCCATGACGCCGGCCAAAGCTTGTGGCTCGACAACATCACGCGAGACCTGCTGAACACCGGGACGCTCAAGCGCTACATCGACGAACTCTCCGTTACCGGACTCACGTCCAATCCCACAATCTTCGACCACGCGATCAAGAACAGTGCCTCCTACGACGGCGCGATCCGCGAGCGGATGAAGGCGGGCAAGTCGGGCGAGAGCCTGTTCTTCGAGATCGCGCTTCAGGACATCACGCAGGCGGCCGATCTGTTCCGGCCGATCCACGAGCGGACCTCCGGAGTCGACGGCTGGGTGTCGCTCGAGGTGTCGCCGGTCCTCGCACACGACACGAAGACGACGCTCGACGAAGCCAAGGATCTTCATCGTCGCGCCGCTCGACCAAACCTCTTCATCAAGATCCCGGGCACAAAGGAAGGTCTGCCGGCGATCGAGGAAGCGATATACGCGGGTGTACCGATCAACGTGACGCTGCTCTTCTCGCGAGAGCACTACCTGGCGGCGGCCGAGGCGTACCTGCGCGGCGTCGAGCGCAGGATCGCTGCCGGCCTCAACCCGAACGTGGGCTCGGTAGCGTCGCTCTTCATCAGCCGCTGGGACGTGGCCGTGGCCGGCAAGGTTCCCGCGTCGCTCGCCGACACGATTGGAATCGCGATCGGCAAGCGCACTTACAAGGCCTATGTCGAGTTGACCGCGACGCCGCGGTGGCAGCGCGCGTTCAATGCCGGCGCGCGGCCGCAAAGGCTTCTCTTCGCGAGCACCGGCACGAAAGACCCGAAGGCGTCCGATATCCTGTATGTGACAGGCCTGACGGCGCCGCTTACAGTGAACACCATGCCGGAGGTCACGCTCAGGCAATTCGCCGACCATGGCGAGATCGGCGCGCCGATCGGCGCGGACGGTGGCGATTGCGAAGCGGTGATCGCGCGGCATGAGCAGGCGGGCATCGACGTCGACGCGCTGGCGGTGCAACTGCAGGACGAGGGCGCGAAATCGTTCGTGAAGTCGTGGAACGAGTTGATGGCCGTGATCGCGTCCAAGAGCGCGGCGATCGCAAAAGCGGGGTAAGCGATGAAGACTCAAAAAGCTGCCCGAGGGCTGCCGGGCCGACGGCAGCGCCAGGGCATTCCTCGGAGGATTTCGGCTCCGGGAGAAGAAAGTCAAGCAACGATGACACCGCTCACCCGGCGGCGGGCTTGGAAGGCCCTCAGGGCCCATTTCAAGAAGATCGAACCGCTGCATCTGCGCAAGCTGTTCGCCGACGACCCGAGGCGCGGTCAGCGTCTGACGGCCGAAGCTGCCGGCCTGTTCCTCGATTACTCGAAGAACCGCGTCACGGGTCAAACCCTCAAGTTGCTCCTGCAGCTCGCCAAGGAATCCGGCGTGCGCCAGCGAATCGACGCGATGTTCGGTGGAGAGAAGATCAACACCACCGAAAAGCGCGCCGTCCTTCACGTTGCCCTGCGAGCACCAAAGGGCGCGCGCATCGTGGTGGACGGCAAGAACGTGGTGCCGGAAGTCCATGCCGTGCTCGACAAGATGGCAGACTTCGCCCGCCGCGTCCGCAGCGGCGAGTGGAAGGGCCACACCGGAAAGCGCATCAGGAACGTGATCAACATCGGCATCGGCGGGTCGGACTTGGGCCCCGTCATGGCTTACGAGGCGCTGCGGCATTACAGCGAGCGGTCGATGACCTTCCGCTTCGTCTCGAATGTGGACGGCATCGATTTCGTCGAGGCGACGCGCGACCTCGACGCCGCGGAGACTGTGTTCATCGTTTCCTCGAAGACTTTCACCACGCTCGAAACGATGACCAACGCGCAAAGCGCGCGCGAATGGCTGCTCCAGGGATTGGGCGGCGATGCCAAGGCGGTCGCCAAGCATTTTGTCGCCGTCTCGACCAATGTCGAGAAAGTGTCCGCGTTCGGAATCGACACGGCGAACATGTTCGAGTTCTGGGATTGGGTCGGTGGCCGCTATTCGATGGACTCGGCGATCGGCCTTTCGACGATGATCGCGATCGGCCCGGAGAACTTCCGCGCAATGCTCGCTGGCTTCCACCAGATGGACGAACACTTCCGCGTGGCGCCTTTCGAGAAGAACATGCCGGTGCTCATGGCGCTGCTGTCGGTCTGGTATAACGAGTTCTTCGGTGCGCAGACGGCAGCGGTTCTGCCGTACGAGAACTACCTCAAGCGCTTTCCGGCCTATCTCCAGCAATTGACCATGGAGAGCAACGGCAAGCACGTCGCGCTCGATGGCAAGGCGGTAAGTTACGACACCGGCCCGATCTATTGGGGCGAGCCCGGCACCAACGGGCAGCACTCGTTCTACCAGCTGATTCACCAGGGCACGCGGCTGATTCCGTGCGATTTCATCGCGTTCGCTCACCCGCTCACGCCGCTCGGCAGGCAGCACGACATGCTGTTGGCGAACGTCTTTGCTCAGACCGAGGCATTGGCGTTCGGCAAGACGACCGAGCAGGTCGAGAAGGAGGGCACGCCCGACTGGCTGGTGCCGCACCGGGTCTTCGAGGGCAACCGGCCGTCGAACACGATTCTCGCCGACCGGTTGACGCCCGAGACGCTGGGCAAGCTCGTCGCGCTCTACGAGCACAACGTCTTTGCACAAGGCGCAATCTGGTACATCAATTCGTTCGATCAATGGGGCGTCGAGTTGGGCAAGGCGCTGGCGCAGGCGATCATTCCCGAGCTCGAAAGAGTGGCGACTCCCAGGCTCAAGCACGATAGCTCCACGAACAACCTGATCCGGCGCTACCGGAAGATGAGGAGTTCGCCATGAAGTCGTGCCCGGGATGTTCGAAGAGGCGCGCCCGTCCGGAGCACAAAAGAAACCGGACATGAAGCGCCTCCGCGCCGCGATCTAACCAGGAGCAAATCGACCTCCAAGAGGAAGGAGCACATCCATGCAACTCGGAATGATCGGACTCGGACGGATGGGCGCCAACATGGTGCGGCGGCTCATCAGAGGCGGGCACGACTGCGTGGTGTTCGACATGTCGCCGAAAGCAGTGGCCGAGCTCGCGAAGGAGAAGGCGGTCGGCGCGAACTCGCTCCAGGACTTCGTGAAAAGGCTCCAGAAGCCTCGAGCGGTGTGGCTGATGGTGCCGGCAGCGGTCGTCGACAACACCATCGCCGACCTTCTGCCGCTCCTCGAGAAGGGCGACATCCTCATCGACGGTGGCAACTCGTACTACGTCGACGACATCCGGCGCGCGAACGCCGTTGCGCCCAAGGGAATCCACTACGTGGACGTCGGAACGAGCGGCGGAGTCTGGGGTCTCGAGCGCGGCTACTGCATGATGATCGGCGGAGAGACGGACGTGGTGAAGCGTCTCGACCCGATCTTCGCGCGGCTTGCGCCAGGTGTGGGCAACATCGACCGGACACCCGGACGCGACAAGGTCAAGGGAACGGCGGAGCAGGGGTACCTCCACTGCGGCCCGAACGGGGCGGGCCACTTCGTGAAGATGGTCCACAACGGCGTCGAATACGGGATCATGGCGGCGTACGCCGAAGGACTCAACGTGCTGCACGCGGCCAATGTCGGGAAGCAGACGCACGAGATCGACGCCGAGACGACGCCGCTGCGCGATCCTGAGCACTATCAGTACGATCTCGACCTCGCCGACATTGCCGAGGTGTGGCGCCGCGGCAGCGTGATCGCGTCCTGGCTGCTGGACTTGACCGCTGCCGCGTTGCTCGAAGATCCCAAGCTCGCCAGGTTTGCCGGCCGCGTATCCGACTCTGGCGAGGGGCGCTGGACGATCAAGGCCGGCATCGACGAAGGAGTGCCGACGCCGGTGCTGACCACCGCGCTCTACGAGCGCTTCAGCTCCCGCGGCAACGCCGAGTTCCAGGACAAGGTGCTCTCGGCGATGCGCTTCGAGTTCGGCGGCCACCTGGAGAAGCCCGCCAAGTAGGGCGGCGAAAGCGAGCTCACGATGAGCGGACAGCATTCCGACGCGCTGGTCTTCTTCGGGGCGACCGGGGACCTGGCGTACAAGAAGATCTTCCCGGCGCTGCAGGCGATGGTGAAGCGCGGGCATCTCGACGTGCCCGTGATCGGCGTTGCCAAGTCCGAGTGGAACCTGGACCAGCTCAAAGCGCGGGCACGCGACAGCCTGGAGAAGCATGGCGGCGTCGACCCCGCCGCGTTCGAGAAGCTCGCGGCGCTGCTGCGCTATGTGGCCGGCGACTACGCGGACCCGGCGACTTTCGCCGCGCTGCGCAAGGAGCTTGGCAACGCGCAGCGGCCCGCCTACTACCTCGCGATTCCGCCCGTCCTGTTCGGCTCGGTCGTCGAGCAGCTTACCGCCACCGGCTGCACTCAGGGTGCCCGCGTCATCGTCGAGAAGCCCTTCGGCCGCGACCTGGAATCCGCACGCAACCTCAACGCGATCCTGCTCCGCTGCTTCGACGAAGAGCACATCTTCCGCATCGACCACTACCTCGGCAAGCGGCCGGTGCACGACTTGGTGTTCTTCCGCTTCGCCAACGCATTCCTCGAGTCCTTCTGGAACCGCAAGTTCGTCAAGAGCGTGCAGATCACCATGGCGGAGAATTTCGGCATCCAGGGCCGGGGTGCGTTCTACGACCAGACCGGCGCGGTGCGCGACGTGATCCAGAACCATCTGTTCCAGGTGCTGGCGAACCTCGCCATGGAGCCGCCGGCGCGAACCGACAGCGAATCGATGCGCGACGAGAAGGTCAAGGTACTGAAGTCGATTCCGCCGATCGAGGAAGCCAACCTCGTGCGCGGCCAGTTCCGTGGCTATCGCAAGGAACCAGGTGTAGCGCCTGATTCGAAGGTAGAGACCTTCGCCGCGCTGCGACTGGAGATCGACTCGTGGCGCTGGGCCGGCGTGCCTTTTTACATTCGCGCCGGCAAGTCGCTGCCGGTGACCTGCACCGAGGTCGTCGTACGCCTGCGGCGCGCGCCCAAGATCTTTCCAGCGTGCACCGGCGTGCCCAACCATCTTCGCTTCCGCATCAGCCCCGAGATCACGATCGCCTTGGGCGCCACCGTGATGGACACCGACGACAAGTCGGTCGGCCAGCAGATCGAACTGGTCGCGAGTCGCCGCCCGGGCCCGGAGGAGATGGATGCGTACGAGCGGGTCCTCGGCGACGCGATGGATGGCGACCGAACGCTGTTCGCCCGCGAAGACTATGTCGAAGAGGCGTGGCGCATCATCGACCCGGTGCTCAAGGCCGGCACGCCAGTGTACGAGTACGAGCCCGGCACCTGGGGGCCGAAGGAAGTCGACGGGCACGTCGCTCCGCCGCGCGGCTGGCAGAACCCGACGCTGGCCGGATCGTAGCAGACGGACCCAGTTCGCCTCGTGAGGAGATTCCTGCAATGACATCGACGGTCGGCCACGATCCCGCGGCTTCCGCCGAACACGCCAGGCTGGCTGGAGCGACCGCCGATCGCATCAACGACTGGAAAGCTCTCGGTCCGTACCTGAGCGAGCGCGCCTGGGGAACCGTGCGCGAGGACTACAGCGCCGACGGCAAGGCCTGGGCGTACTTCCCGTTCGAGCACGCCAGGTCGCGCGCCTATCGGTGGAACGAGGACGGGCTCGCCGGAATCTGCGATTTGAACCAGCACCTGTGCTTTGCGCTGGCTTTCTGGAACGGGCGCGATCCGTTCCTCAAGGAGCGGCTGTTCGGGCTCTCCGGCCCCGAAGGCAACCACGGCGAAGACGTCAAGGAGTACTGGTGGTACGCCGATGCGACGCCGACGGCTTCCTGGCTCTCCTGGCGTTACCACTATCCGCAATCGGAGTTTCCGTACGCGCGACTGCGCCAGGAGAATGCGCAACGCGGCAGGGAGGATCGCGAATTCGAGCTCGGCGACACGGGAATCTTCGACGGAAATCGGTACTGGCAGATCGTCGCGGAGTACGCCAAGGCGACGGCCTTCGACGTGTGCCTGCGCATACGAATCCGGAACGCAGGACCCGCTCCGTCTGAACTGGACGTGTTGCCGACGCTCTGGTTCCGCAATCGCTGGTCGTGGGAAGAGGGTGTGCAGCGTCCGTCGATCGCAGCGGCTGCAACGGCGACCGAGCGTGTGGCGATAGCAATTGCGGACGACGTCGTGATCGGCCGATGGCGCCTTGCGGCCGGGCCGGATCCGCAAGGCCGCCTCCCCGATCTCCTCTTCTGCGAGAACGAGACCAACATGGCGCTCCTGTTCGGAGCTTCTGGCGGCACGCCGTACCCGAAGGATGGCATCAACGATCACGTCGTAGCGGGGGCGCCGACGGTAAATCCGGAACGACGCGGAACCAAATTGGCCTGCAGGTACCATCTCAGCGTCCCTGCTGGCGGCACGGTCGAGCTGCGGCTCCGGCTCGCCCGCGACGATCAGGCAAGCGCTGGCGATCTCGCGGACGGTTTCGATCGCACCCTCGCGCAGCGCGGCCGCGAGGCAGACGAGTACTACGCGACGCTGCGGCCGGAGGATGCGACCGACGACGAGGCGTCCATCATGCGCGAGGCATTCGCCGGCATCATCTGGAGCCAGCAGTTCTACCACTTCGACGTCGAGCGCTGGCTCGCGGGCGATCCGGCCCAGCCTCCGCCTCCCGCAACGCGCAGCAGCGGACGCAACGCCGGCTGGCGGCACGTGAACTGCCACGACCTGCTCGCAATGCCCGACAAATGGGAGTACCCGTGGTTTGCCGCGTGGGACCTGGCGTTTCATTGTGTGGTGCTCGCTCACATCGATCCGGCCGCGGCCAAGCACCAGCTGCTGCTGCTGTGCCGAGAATGGTACATGCATCCGAACGGGCAGCTGCCCGCCTACGAGTGGGACTTCGGCGACGTGAATCCTCCCGTGCAGGCATGGGCAGCTCTGACCGTCTTCAGGATCGACGGCGGCTCCGACTTCGACTTCCTGGCGCGAGCCTTCCAGAAACTGCTGATCAACTTCACCTGGTGGGTCAACCGCAAGGATGCGCTCGGCGATAACATTTTCGAGGGTGGTTTCCTCGGGCTAGACAACATCGGGCCCTTCGATCGCTCCGCAACGCTGCCTGCCGGCGACCTGCTGGAGCAATCCGATGGCACAGCCTGGATGGCGAAATACTGCCTCAACATGCTGGAGATGGCCCTGCGGCTGGCCAACCACGATTCGGCGTACGAGGATGTCGCGCTGAAGTTCTTCGAGCATTTCGCCTCGATTGCGTCGGCGATGGGCGAGTTGTGGGACGAACAGGATGGCTTCTTCTACGATAGGCTGCGCAAGCCGGATGGCACCGAACTGACGATCCGTTCGCGCTCGATGGTCGGACTGTTGCCGATCTTTGCCGCCGTCGAGGTGCAGGCCTCGCTGTGGGAGCGCCTGCCCAACTTTCGCGCGCGGGCCCGCTGGTTCATCGACCACAAGCCCGAGCTCACGGCGTTCGTGCGTTATTTCGCGAAGGAAGGCCGTCCCGAGCTGATTTCACTCGTCGACCAGCCGCGGCTGCGGCGCGTGCTCGCGCGAATGCTCGACGAAACAGAGTTCCTCTCGCCCTACGGGCTGCGCTCGCTCTCGCGGTTCCACCGGGAGCATCCGCTGGTCCTCCGGCTCGACAGCATGGAGCTGCGTCTCGACTACGAGCCCGGGGAGTCAGGGACCGCGCTCTTCGGCGGCAACTCGAACTGGCGGGGCCCCATCTGGTTTCCTCTCAATTTCCTGGCGCTCGAGTCGCTGCGGCATCTGCATCACTGCCTCGGGGCATGCTTCACCGTCGAGTTGCCGACGGGCTCGGGGAAACTGGTGCATCTTGGCGCGGTGGCTGACGAGATCGAGCGTCGTCTCGTCAGCATCTTCCTGCGTGATGCGAGAGGCCAGCGTCCGGTGTTCGGAGGCAACGCGCTGTTCGGGCGCGACAGCGCATGGAACGAGCGAGTCCTTTTCTACGAGTATTTCCATGGCGAAACTGGAGAGGGACTGGGAGCCTCGCACCAATCCGGATGGACCGCGCTCGTCGCGGCGATGGTGGCGAATCGCGCGAAGCGTGCGTCATCGCCAGGATAGTGACGCGAGAGCCTGCGTCTCAGGTCCGCCGCGAGGAGTGTGCGCGCCGCTCCGAGGCCGAACTGCTGAATTGACGCCGGTACCAGCGCGAGAATCCGCTGGGCGCGGAAAAGCCGAGCAACGAAGAAACCTCGGTCAGCGTGCGATGCTTGTCCTTGACGTAACGCTGCGCGAGCTCCCGTCGCACCGCATCGACGATGCCCGAAAAGGTCTGTCCCTGCTCGGCGAGGTGGCGATGAACGGTGCGCCGGTTGACGCCTAGCGTCTGTGCGGCCAGGTCGATGGTGCACTGCCCAGAACTCAAGAGTGTGACGACCAGCTCGCGCACTCGCGTCGTCATGTCCGCAGGCTTGCCGGCGTAATTCTCGTCGACCAGGCCCTGCGCGTACTTGGCCATCAATGGATCGGCATTCGGATTGCGTGCCTCGAGATCCCTGCGGGAGCACACGATGCCGTTGAAGTCGTGACCGAACTCAACGATCCGGCCGAAAACGCGCTCGTGCACCGAGCGGTCGGCCGGCGCATCGTGAGCGAAACACACGCGCCGGGGCTTCCAGCCAGGCCCAAGGAGCGTCTGCAGCGTCCGGAACGCCACGCCAATGGCGAGCTCGGTTGACTGGCGAACCGGCCTGGATCCGCCCACGATCAGCTCTTCGCGCAGCACGACCACGTCGCCGGCTTCTTCGATCTTTATGAACAGGGCTTCGTTGAGCCGGTTGGCGTAGCGCGCCAAAGCCTCGACCGCGAGGCGAAGCGTCGGTTGCTCGCGCACGAGCAACCCCAGCGGCCCCAGATTGGACAGCCGTCGCGTCTCGGCCATGAGCAGCCCAAAGGCTTCCACGCCGCTGCGTTCGGCCGAGGCTTCCAGCAGGCCACGCACGGCATCGATAGGCACTTTGAGCTCGGGGTCTTTCAAGCAACGCTGCGGCAACCCGAATTCGCTCAGCATCCGATACGGATCGAGCCTTGCACCGACGGCGACGTCGGCGTAGTTTGTGAGCGTCGCGCTGCGGACAAGTCCAGGCATTTTTTGGCCCCGGCGTGATGTCCCGAAAAGATAAGTCTATGTCACGTGAGGCCACGTGACAACGATTTCGCTTCGGCAGAATTCATCCCATCGCAATCGCACGGGACTCCGAGCACCTCGCTTCCCGAGCAGGCTATACAAGACCGACCATGGCGCTTCCCTACATCGAATACGACCCGACGGCTCATCGTCTCGCGCCGCGACGCTACGCGTGGTCGGTCTTCGCGATTCTCTTCGCACTCATGGTCTTCGACTATGTGGACCGCCAGGTCGTCGTTTCGATGTTTCCCCACCTGAAAGCGTTTTGGGACCTCTCGGACAGCCAGCTCGGCGGTCTGGTGTCGATCGTCTCGATCACGGTGGCGTTGGGTGCGGTTCCGCTTTCACTGCTGGCCGACCGCTGGAGCCGCGTGAAGAGCATTTTTTTGATGGTGCTGATCTGGAGCCTCGCGTGCATCTCGTGCGCGTTTGCAGCGAGCTACTCGCAACTGCTTGGCGCGCGAGGCGTTGTGGGCCTCGGAGAGGCAGCGTACGGCACGGTGGGCGCTGCGCTCCTCGCCACTCTCTTTCCGCTGCGCATGCGCAGCACCGTCCTAGGCGGCTTCTTCGCAGCCGCGACGATGGGCTCGGTGCTGGGCGTGATGCTGGGCGGGTTCATCGCCGAGCGCTGGGGCTGGCAGGCGGGCTTCGGCGCCGTCGGAGTTCCCGGGCTGCTGTTGTGCTTCGTGTTTCTGCTGATCGTTCGCGACTACAGGACGGTCGCTCTGCCTTCCAGGGTGCAACCGGATCACAAGCCGAAGACCGCGACGCGGACTGTCATCGCCGAGCTGCTTCGGCCGCGTACCGCGCTCCTGTCCTGCGTCGGAGCGGGGTTCAATTTGCTCGTAGTTTCCACGACGTGGGCTTGGCTCCCGAGCTTTTTCAACCGCTACTACGGGCTCGCGCCCGATCGGGCCGGGGTGAAGACCGCGCTTGTCGTCCTGGTCGGCGGCGTGGGAACGCTGCTGTGGAGCGTCGTCGCTGACCGCTTGATGTCGCGCCTGCCTCGCGCCCGGCTCCTGGTTCCCGCGGCAACCGCGGTTCTGACTGCGGTGTTCATGATCACCGCCTTCGCCATCCTGCCGCCGGGCAATGCGCAATTCGCGCTGATCATCGCCGGATCGCTGATGATGACGGGCAGCGTCGGCACGGTGGACGCGGTCGTCATCGACGTCATGCATCCCAGCGTCCGCGCGACCGCCGCCTCGATTCTCTCGCTCATGCGCAACCTTTTCGGGTTGGCGGCCGGGCCGTTGCTCGCGGGCGCGCTGTCGGATGCCTATGGCTTGCCGTTCGCGATGTCGGTGATTCCACTGGTCTGCTTCGTCGCGGCCGCGCTGTACATGATCGCCGCACGAAGCTACGAATCCGACTTGAAGAGCGTCGACGCCGTCGCACCTGCACGCGCTGCCGCTCTCCAACCCCAGGCGGCTTGACATGCTGAGCGAAGAGAACAACCGCTCCCCGAATGCGGGCGTCGCCTCGCCTAAACAAGCGCCCGTGCGCGAAAGGTCGACCGGCAACTGGAACCCGGATTGGGAACCCTTCGCCAAGCTGGATCCGGCATGGACGGAAAAAGCGATCGCGATGGCCATTTCGCCTGCGGTCGCCGGCGCCCTCGACGCGAAGACCATCGAATTGATCGGCATCGCGCTCGATGCTTCGTGCACGCACCTGGACGCGCCGGGGGTTCGCCGGCACATCCGGCGCGCGCTCGAGGCTGGCGCGACCAAGGAAGAGATCACCGCGGTGTTGCAGCTCGCGACCCTGCAAGGACTGCACAGCATGCGCCTCGGAGCACCGATCCTGCTCGAGGAATTGGAAGCCGGCGAGCGACGCAAAGCCTGAGTTGGGTAATGTCCCCAGAAGAAAAGTCTATGTCACCCGTGATCAAGCGCCCAGGTGCACGCTCCAGCACAATGAGGGCCATGACGTGCAGCAAGCAACAAACCTCATTGCAACCCTAACTTGGAAGGAAAAGCCATGAATTTTCTCGACGGATCTCTGTTCCCCGAAAACCAGGAAAAGCTGGTCATCACCTGCGCGCCCTATGGCCCGGAGTGGATACCTTCCGACTTCCCGGAAGACATCGCCGTGACCATGGAAGAGCAGGTCCAGAAGGCGGTGGACTGCTACAACGCCGGCGCCACCGTGCTCCACGTGCACGTGCGCGAGCTCGACGGCAAGGGCTCCAAGCGCTTGTCCAAGTTCAACGAGCTGCTGGCTGGTCTGCGCGCCGCGGTGCCCGACATGATCCTTCAGGTCGGCGGCTCGATCTCCTTCGCTCCCGAGAGCGAGGGTGACAACGCCAAGTGGCTCTCCGACGACACGCGCCACGCGCTTGCCGAGTTGACGCCGAAGCCGGACCAGGTGACGGTCACCGTCAACACGGTTCAGATGAATGTGGTCGAGCAGATGGTTCCCGCCGACATCGCCGGGACCTCTTTGGCCGAGCCCGCGAACTACAACGCCTACCGCGAGATGATCGTGCCCTCCACTCCAAACTGGTACGAGGAGCACATCAGACGTCTCAACGCGGCCGGCATCCAGAGCGCGTTCCAGTGCTACAACATCAACAGCTTCGAAACCGTCGAGCGGTTGATGCGCCGCGGCATCTACAAGGGCCCGCTGGTCCTGAACTGGGTCGCGATCGGCGGCGGCATGGACGCTCCGAACATCTACAACCTCGCGAACTTCGTGCGCGCGCTTCCCGACGGTGCGGTGCTGACGGTGGAAAGCTCGATGCTCAACGTGCTGCCGATCAACATGATGGGCATGGCGATGGGGCTGCACGTGCGCTGCGGCATCGAGGACAACATCTGGACGCAGGACCACAAGAGCAAGATGGGCACGGTGAAGCAGATCGAGCAGCTGGTGCGGATTTCCCGCGAAGTGGGCCGCGAAATCGCCACCGGCAAGGAAGCGCGCCGCATCTGCAAGATCGGCGTCTTCTACAACAGCATCGAGGAGACACTGGAAAAGAACGGCTTCACGCCCAACCGCAAGACCGTTCAACCCGGCGTGCGCCAGCCGAAGGCGGCGTAACGGTCAGGCCGGGACGGGAACACGCCATGCCGACGCAATCTCCGGCAAAGCAATGGGCGCGGCGGCTCCGCGCCCTCATTGCCGAAGCCGGAGCTGCGATCGAATTGGCTTGCCGCATCGGCA
>DASPTZ010000113.1:0-5506 GCA_035623155.1 Casimicrobiaceae bacterium
CTCGCGTCGTGGCAGCAGGCGCTCGCCGAAGCGGGCGAGCTCCGCCTCGACGTCGGCGCGCGCCGCGGTCTCCTCACGGCGAGCCCCAGGCGGCTGGACCAGCGCAACGGCAACTTCCGCGAGAAGCGGCAGCCAGCGCGCAACAGGCCATTTTCGCAGCGTCGCGAACGGTCGCTGGGCGGAGAGCCGCGAGTGGAGGCCGACGAGCAGGTTCTCCTCGACCGTCATGTTGCCGAGCACGCGCCCGTTCTGGAAAGTACGCGCCAGTCCATGCGCAGCCACGCGATCCGGCGACAAACCGGCGATCGGCCGGCCATCGATCAGCACCGCTCCGCGATCGGCTCGAAGCTGACCGCTCACGAGGTTGAAGGTGGTCGTCTTGCCCGACCCGTTCGGCCCGATGATGCCGACGATCTGCCCGCGGCGAACGTCGAACGAGACATCGTCGACCGCGGCCACTCCGCCGAAATGCTTGACGAGATTGCGCACCTCGAGCAGCGGCGCGTCCCGCGCGCTCATCGATAGAGCCATAGGCCCTGCGGTCGGAAGCGGATCAGGAGCAGCAACAGCACGCCGTAGGTGAGAATCCGGAAGTCGCCGAAGGGCCGCAGCAGCTCCGGCCCGCCGACCAGTACGATGGCCCCAAGGATCGTCCCGGCGACGTTGGCCATTCCGCCCAGCACGATCATGGTGAGTGCCAGCACCGAGGTGTCGACGCCGAAGATCTCCGGGTTGACGTACGCGTACTGGTGCGCGAGCAGGCTGCCGGCGACGCCGGCGATGAAGGCGCCCAGCGCGAATGCGAGCGACCGATGCCCTGAGAGTTGCACGCCGCTCGCCTGCGCGGCGACTTCGTCCTCGCGAATCGCCCGCCACGCGCGCCCGAGATGCGATCGCTGCAGCCGCACGACGACCGCGGCGCTGGCGGCGAGCACCATCGCGGCGAGCACGTAGTAGGCGCGCGGCGTCACGATGTCGTAGCCGAAGAGTTGAGGCGGCGGGATCGCCGTGATGCCGAGCGGTCCGGCCGTGACCGAGGGCAGGTTGAGGATCGCGGCGACCACGATGGCCCCGATCCCGAGGGTGACGATGGCGGCATAGTGGCCGCGCAGCTTGAGCACCGGAGCGATCAGTAGCGCACCTACGAATGCCGAGATCGCACCTGCCATCGGCATGGCAAGCCAGAACGACCAGCCGCGATCCTTCACCAGCAGCGCCGAGGCGTAGGCGCCAATCGCGAAGAACCCGGCTTGTCCGATCGACATAAGGCCCGCGGTTCCCGCGACCAGCGCCAGCGAGACGCCGAGCAGCGCAAAGATGGCGATGATCGTCGCGACCCGCAGCACATAGGCGTTGCCGAGCAGCGGCAGGACGATGAGCGCAGCGAAGACAATTGCGAGAACTTGCCAAGGGCGCAGCGGGACGGCTCGACCACGGCCGAAGAACGTTCCGGTCAGCGGCTCACCGAGGCTCACGTGCGGCGAGCCGAACAGACCTCCGGGCCGCAGCCACAGCACCAGCACGAGCACTCCGAAGGCGATCATCTGGCGCGTGGCCCCACCCCACCAGTTCACGCCGAAGCTCTCGATGACGCCCAGCAGCAGCCCGCCGATGACCGCACCGGGCAGATTGCCGAGACCGCCCAGCGTTGCGGCGGCGAAGCCTTCGATCCCGGCCGTGAACCCCATGCTGGGATCGACGTTGCGATAGTACATGCCGACGATAACGCCGCCGATGCCGGCCAGCGCTGAGGAAATCGCGAACGCCAGCGCCTCGAGCGCTCCCGCGTTAACGCCCATCTGCAGCGCCGCATCGCGATCCTGCGCGGTGGCGCGGAGCGCCCGCCCTAGGCGCGTGCGCATGAGGAAGAGCCACAGCGCGACCACGCTCAACAGCGCAACGCTCAACATCGCGAGGTCGCGCGCCCCGAAGAAGACCTCGCCCACCTGGAAGCTAACGCTCGGAAGCAGGCTCGGAAACACCTGCGTCTCGGGCGTGAACAAGATCTGGGAGATGCGGTCCAGGATCAGCGCCACCGCCACGGTGGAGAGGAGCGGCGCGATCCGCGGCGCCCTCGCCAGCGGACGGACCGCCACCCGCTCGATCACGATGCCGAGAAGCGCGGTCGCCGTCACCACAGCGGCCAGGACGAGCGCGGGAGGCCAGCCCAGCACCGCGGCGAAATACCAGCCCAGCATCGCGCCGAACGCGAACACCGAGCCGTGGGCGAAGTTGACGAGGTCCGCGACTCCGAAGATCAGGGAGAGACCCAGCGCGATCAACGCGTACGCGCTGCCGTTGATCAGGCCGGTTACTAACGGGTCGAGAAGCGCCGACATCAACGCCTCCGCGGCCTGGGACGATTAGCGGTAAGGCACGAACTTGCCGCCGTGCACCGTGATCAGGGTTTCATCGTAGTGCGCGACGCGGCGCTCGGCGTCGAACTTGAACGCGCCGAAGAGCAGGCTCGGGACCGACTGCGCCGAGAGGAACGCTTTACGGATTCCTTCGCGCGTGGGACCGCCCTGCTCGGCGCCCCAGGCCACGATCTTCAAGGCGTCATAGGCCCGCGCCGCATATTGGTCGGGCACTTCCCCGTAGCGCTGCCGATACGATTGCACGAATCGGGCGACCTCAGGGCGCGGGTCCTCGGGGAAGAACAGGACCGACATGACGGTGCCCTCGACCGCACTGCCGCCGAGCTCCAGGAACTTGTTCGAATAGCAGGAAGTGGCAGCGAGGATTCGGCCCTTCAACCCGACATCCTGCGCCTGGAGCAGCAGCAGAGCGCCGTCGGTGTAATAGGAGAAGAGCACTAGCACGTCGGGGTTCGCGCGACGCGCCTTGGCGAGAATCGAATGGAAATCCTTGTCGGTCAACAAATAGTTCTCGAGCGCGGCGACTTTGCCACCCAGCGCACGGTAGCGGTCCACGAAAACCTGCTGGCTGGTGTCGCCCCAGTCGGATGCCTGATAGAAGACCGCCGCTTGCTTGCCCAGTCGCTGGAACGTGATTTCGGCCATCAGTGCCGCGTCCATCTGCATGGTCGGTGCGGTGCTGTACATGTACTCGCCGGCCCTGGTGAACTTCGGGTCAGAATTGGTGAGGCCGAACTGCACCAGCTTGCCGCGCTCGTAGATGGGCGAGGCAGCCATCGATGCCGCGCTCGAGAAATCGCCGAGCTCGGCAATGATGCGTTCGTCGTCGACGAATTTCTGTGCCACCGGAACCGACTGCTTGGGATCGGATTGCGTGTCTTGGTAGACGAGCTCCAGTGGCCGGCCCTTGATGCCGCCGGCCCGGTTGATCTCGTCTGCGGCGAGATCCATTCCTTTCTTCCAGACCGCTCCGTAGGCGGCGCGGTCGCCGGAGAAAGGCCCCGAGACTCCGAAGTAGATGGGGGTTGCAGCCGCTGCTGCGGGCACTCGCATCAACGCGCCCGCGATAGAGACAAGTCCGCTCCATAGAACGTTCCTGCGGCCGCGATCAATCGGCGATCTGTCCATCTGCGTACTCCGGAGTGGTCCTGCGTCGGAGCCCTCCGTCACATCGGCTCCGGCTCCATCGGAAGTATAAAGGGCGCTTATGTGCTCGTCACCCGGAGCTCGTGAATCGACAAGTTTGGGCATCAATCCCCAGGAAGCAGGCTGCACAACGGGCGTGGTGCTCACCGGCGCCGATGTCGATGCCGAACGGTTTTGCGCCTGCCTGACCTCGGCCCAAAACGCCACGGCGCGATGACGTCACCGCCGCACCAGGCTTAGCTTTCCGCGAATTGCTGGCAAAAGCTGTCATTGGGAAGCTATGATTTCAAACATACCACGAGCGCGAAAACCGCTCACGGCGATCCGAGCGGCATCCGTTGAGTCGAGTCTGGCGACTGGGGATCACGTAACGGATTGCTCTGCGGGTGGCTGGTTGCGAAGAGAAGGTCGTCGGTACGCGGGCTCGAAATCAACTTCCGCGCAGGAGACTGGCAAGGCGCCGCAATCGACACCCGAGATATTGTCGATGAGGTCCGGGCTCGCATATGGCGACCAGTTCAATATGATTCGCAGCCCTGCGCATACCGGGAGCGAGCAGCGGATTAGGAATCCGCTGGTCGCGTACGGTGCGGAATCTGCCAGTCAGCGGTTGGGCACCCGGACCGCTGGCTTCAGGCGGAGCTTTTTCGCCCGACGGGCATAACCCCGGTCATCGAACGTCAGCAGCTCGCTGCACGCTTTGCTGGCAGCAAGATGCAGCGCATCGGCAAAGTCGATGCCATTGCGACAATGGCTTAACGCCGCTTCGATCTCGTCACGATCCTCGACGGTAACTCCCGGCAATGCGATGAGATGTGCGAGGCATTCCATCACCTTGTCTTCCGGTTGATCGGCTACATACCGCAATATCCACTCAAGCTCGAGGATCACTGTCTTGGGCACGAACACGTCGCCGCTCGAAAGCACCTCGGCGGCAATATGCCCCTGCGCGGCATCATCGCGGAGGTAATAGCGAGCAAGGATGTTCGTGTCAACGGCGCGCACGCGTCGATGCCTTCTTCATCGCCACGCCACCGTGCATTTGGTCCACCGGAATTCGAGCGCCCTTGTAATTCAGAATGGCCGCTCCTTCCTCGATTCGCGAAGAAGTGTGCCTCTTGACAAGTTTGAGTCGCGCCCCACCGCCGGCGACGTCGAAATCGACCTTGCTGCCGGGCGTGATGCCCAAGGCGTCCCGGACCCGCTTCGGGATGGTGACTTGACCCTTGCTGGTAACCGAAACTGCCATCGCTCGCTCCTGAGTAATACCTAGTAAGAATTCTACCAGATTTCAGGCGCCCTGACGGGGATCGCAATAGTCGTGTTCGCGCCTTCCTACGATCCAGTCGAGCGACGGACTAATAATCCGCAGGTCGGCTGCGATAAGCTCTTGCGTACAAACACAAACGGCGCCCGCTAGGACGCCGTTCTGCTCAATTCTGGCTACACTTTTGGCTACAGTTTGAACCGATGTTAGTGGATGCTATCGCGGAAACCGAGATCTGTGGCTCCCCGACCAGGGCTCGAACCTGGGACCTGCGGATTAACAGTCCGTCGCTCTACCAGCTGAGCTATCGGGGAACAGCCGATTATATTAGCGTGCCGCGCGCGTTCGGGTCAATGCGGACGATGGTCTCCCTGGTCTGCGTCGGCCTCTCATGCGACGCGTCTCACGCTTAGAACACCTGCGGCTGTATTGGCACTACGCGCCCACCGGGCGCCGGCCGTCGCCGGCTGTCAATCCCCGTCGGCCGGATGTGACTGCCGCTGCAACCGATTGTGCTTCCGCTCCCCCGAACTCGCGCTCGCGTCCGCGCTTTCCGCCGACTGCGCGGGCGATTCGACGCTGTTGAGGTCGGGGGCCGCGAGTCGCAGATAGTGGAACATCGACCACAGCGTCAGGATCGCCGCCACCCACAGCGCGACGGTGCCGAGCCAGACCGTGTCGATTCCTGGAATCGCCGGCTGGTAGAGCAGAAGCG
>DASPTZ010000114.1:0-5157 GCA_035623155.1 Casimicrobiaceae bacterium
GCTGAGCTTGCGATTGGCTGTAAACAGCAGAACGGCAAGGGAGGATGAAGTCGATCGCCTTGGCGGCCGGAAAGCCGGAACAGCTCGCCCCAGGCGCGCGATGCGCCGAATACCGAGATCAGATGGCGAATTGGCGCCCAACTTCAAAGACAGAATCCCGCTGCAGGTGATAGTACTCGATTGCCTCGCTCGAATTGCGCAAGAGGATTTCAAACATTTTCTCCACCAGGCGTGGTAGTCCCTTGCAATCCTCGCGCGGCACGACCGTCTCGCGCCCGATGAAGTAAGTTACGTTGGAGGAATCCATCGGGTAGCCCCTCGTCTGAGCGCGCTCCAGCAGGGCATGCCTTCCCCCCTTTCTTCTCCTTCTCCGCAGACCTCGGCGGAACCGTCTCCTGCGGCACGGGTCAACTCGACGCTTCCTGGGACTAGGGCCATCAAAAGCTAGCCGCGTGATCGGGGTGCATGGCGATGCGCGGACGTAGCGCCTTCGAAAGGTTTTTATGCCGATATCATGTTCGCGGTCGAGCTTCGCCAGCGTTTCCGCTATTCCATCCTAGTGCACGCGCAGTCGGCTTGATCCTTGTCAAGTGCCTGCGTCGGTGTAAGCCTAGGATGAGGCTCTGCAAGGTCATACAAGCAGCGTCTTACCGAAGCATGCGAAGCGCACTTCGTCTGATCTAAGTAGGACTGTGCGTCAATGGCTCCCACCGAGCCAGAGCGCGGGGCTGCTCGGACTTCGATCTGCCGACCCGATTAGATACGCCAGCGGCGGCGACCACGTGCATCGCGCCGAGCCAATCAAGAGGGGATGTCCCATGACCATCGAACACGACCGCCTCGAAGACTCTCGGGCGAAGAAGATCCCCTGGAAGAAATGGGGGCCGTACCTGAGCGAGCGCCAGTGGGGAACGGTGCGCGAGGACTACAGCGAGAACGGCGACGCGTGGAACTACTTCAGCCACGACCACGCGCGCTCGCGCGCCTACCGCTGGGGCGAAGACGGCCTCGCCGGAATCTCCGACGACCGGCAACGGCTGTGCTTCGCGCTCGCATTGTGGAACGGCAAGGATCCGATACTGAAAGAGCGGCTGTTCGGGCTGACCAACAGCGAGGGCAACCACGGCGAGGACGTCAAGGAGTACTACTTCTACCTCGATTCGACGCCGACGCACTCGTACATGAAGTATCTGTACAAGTATCCGCAGGAAGCGTACCCGTATAGCAAGCTCGTGGACACGAACCGAGGTCGCGGCCGCCAGGAATTCGAGTACGAGCTGCTCGACACGGGCGTCTTCGACGAAGATCGCTACTTCGACGTGTTCGTCGAATACGCCAAGGCCTCGCCGGAGGACATCCTCATCCAGATCACGGTCGAGAACCGCGGGCCGGCTCCGGCTACGCTGCACGTGCTGCCGACGCTGTGGTTCCGCAACGTCTGGTCGTGGGGCGGCGGCGCTACGCGCCCCGCGCTCCGGGAGATTCCCGCCGGCAAAGGTGCCAGCGGCATCGCAGCCTCGCACCCCGATCTGGGCGAGCGGTTCCTCTCTTGCGTGGGGGCGCCGACGCTGCTTTTCACCGAGAACGAGACCAACACCGAGCGCCTTTTCGGCACGCCCAATCGAACGCCCTACGTCAAGGACGCCTTCGACAACTACATCGTCCACAGCCGCACGGACGCGGTGAATCCAGGAAGGATGGGAACGAAGGCGTCGGCCTACTATCCGCTCACCGTGAGAGCGGGAGAAGCGCGGACGCTTCGTCTTCGATTGAGCGATGCTGCATGGGCTACTCCGTTCGGCCGCGATTTCGATGCCGTGATTGCCACCCGACGCCGTGAGGCGGACGAGTTCTATGCGGCGGTCATCCCGAAGTCGCTCGATGCCGATGCGGCCAACGTCATGCGGCAGGCGCTCGCCGGCATGCTGTGGACCAAGCAGTTCTTCTACTACGATCTCGACCGCTGGCTCGAGGAGCATGGCGCCGATCCCTTCAAGGGCAGGCGAGGCACCGCGACGCGCAACGAGCGCTGGCAGCACATGCACAACGCCCACGTCCTGTCGATGCCGGACAAATGGGAGTACCCCTGGTATGCGGCGTGGGATCTTGCCTTCCATGTGCTCGCGCTGACCATGGTCGACGAGGACTTCGGCAAGCAACAGCTCGACCTCATGCTCGATGAGAGGTACCTCCACCCGAGCGGGCAACTGCCCGCCTACGAATGGAACTTCGGCGACGTGAACCCTCCGGTGCACGCCTTCTCAACCATCTTCACGTATCGTCTGGAGCAGATCCATCGCGGCAAAGGCGACCTCGACTGGCTCGAGCGTTCCTTTCACAAGCTCGCGCTGAACTTCACCTGGTGGGTCAACCGCAAGGACCGCTCCGGCAACAACGCCTTCGAGGGCGGCTTCTTGGGGCTCGACAACATCGGCGTGTTCGACCGCAGCGCGCCGTTGCCGACTGGCGGCTACCTGGAACAGGCCGACGGGACAGCGTGGATGGCTCTGTTCTGCGAGAACATGCTCGAAATCGCCGCCGAGCTCATGATGCACAAGCCAACCTACGTGGACATGTGCATCAAGTTCATGGAGCACTTCCTGTGGATCGCCAACGGACTGCTTCACGCAGGCGAGGACACCGGGATGTGGGACGAGGAAGATGGTTTCTTCTACGACGTTCTGCGCCTGCCCGATGGTGCCGCGCAGCGGATGAAGGTGCGCTCGATGGTGGGGCTCCTTCCCCTCTGCGCGGTGACGGTCTTCGACGGAAAGGTCCTGGAGCGGTACCCGGAATTGCAGGGGCGTTTCAACACGTTCATCGAGGCACGGCCGGAGCTGAGAAGTCACATCCACGACCCGGTCAAGCGGGGTCAGTCGGGTCGCAGATTGAGCGCGGTCCTGGACGAAAGCAAGCTGCGCAGGGTGCTGGCAAGGATGCTCGATGAAAAGGAATTCCTGAGTCCCTATGGCATCAGAGCGTTGTCTCGCTACCATGCCGAGCACCCGTACGTGTTCCGCGTGGGAGATCAGGATTACAGAGTGTCGTACCTGCCGGGAGAATCCGACAGCGGGATGTTCGGCGGCAATTCCAACTGGCGCGGGCCGATCTGGATGCCGGTGAACGGGCTGATCGTTCGTGCGCTGCTGCAGTATCACATGTACTACGGCGACGACTTCATGGTCGAATGCCCGACCGGCTCCGGGCGGAGGATGAACCTTTACCAGGTCGCCGAGGAAATCACTCGCCGGCTGGTGAGCATCTTCAAGCGCGACGCCCGCGGCCGGAGGCCGGTCTATGGAGAGACCCGGAAATTCCAGGACGACCCGCACTGGCGCGATCTCATCCTGTTCTACGAGTATTTCCACGGTGACAACGGCGCCGGTCTAGGCGCCAGCCATCAGACGGGATGGACCGGCATCGTGGCCCGGGGCATGCATCTGTTCGCCACCAGCACCGCGAAGCAGTTCCTTGATCTCGGCAAGGCGGCTGCGGTCGTCGAAGTGGAGCCGTCTCCGATTAAGTAGGACGTCTCCAGGCCAATTCGCAGGCTCCGGCATGCCTGAACCGCGTTATCCCTCGCTCTATCAGATCAACACGCGTGTGTGGCTGACGGAGCTATCGGGGAATCTCGCCCGGGGCGCCACGCTCGACGACATCCCGGACGGTCAAGTGGATCGCATCGCCGCGATGGGGTTCGACTGGGTCTGGCTGCTCAGCGTCTGGCGCACCGGACTGGCAAGCCAGCGGATATCCCGCTCCAGTCCGGAATGGCGAAAAGAGTTCGAAGACACGCTGCCGGACTTGCGCGAAGAAGACATCGCGGGATCCGGTTTCGCGATCACCGGTTACACCGTCCATCCTGCGCTCGGTGGAGATGCGGCACTCACGCGAATCCGCGAACGGCTGCGCAGGCGCGGCCTGCGATTGATGCTCGACTTCGTTCCCAATCACACGGCGCTCGATCATCCATGGGTCGAGGATCATCCCGAATACTACGTCGCAGGCACGGAGCTCGACCTGGCGCGCTCACCGCAGAACTACACCTGGGTCAAGCGGGCGCGAGGCGACCTGCTGCTGGCGCACGGCCGCGATCCCTATTTCCCCGGGTGGTCGGACACGCTGCAGCTCGACTACAGCGATCCGGCTACGCAGGAGGCGATGATCGGCGAGCTCACCAGGATCGCCGGGCAATGCGACGGCGTGCGCTGCGACATGGCGATGCTCGTTCTCCCCGACGTCTTCGAGCGCACCTGGGGGCGGCGGGCGCCGCCTTTCTGGCCCGAGGCGACGCGACGAGTGCGCGGGCGCTTCACGAACTTTCGCTTCATGGCCGAGGTCTACTGGGACCTCGAATGGACGATGCTGCAGCAGGGCTTCGACTATGCCTACGACAAGCGGCTTTACGACCGCCTGCGCGAGGGCCACGCCCGGCCGGTGCGCGAGCACCTGCATGCCGAGCTCGACTACCAGAGCAGGCTCGCGCGCTTCCTGGAAAACCACGACGAGCCCCGAGCGGCCGCGACATTCGCGCCGGCGATGCACGAGACCGCCGCGATCATCACGTTCCTATCCCCCGGCTTTCGCTTCTTCCATCAAGGCCAGTTCGAGGGACGGATGAAACGCATCTCGCCGCACCTCGTCCGCGCGCCGGCCGAGCCGGCAAACGAGGTGCTGAAGCGATTCTACGAGCGACTTCTCTCGGTGCTGCGGCAGCCCGTGGTTAGAGGAGGCGAGTGGGGGCTGCTCGAATGCGCGCCGGCCTGGGACGGCAACTGGACGTGGGATTGCTTCATCGCTTGGTTCTGGCGCGGAGAGCGCGGCGAGCGATTGCTCATCGCCGTCAACGATGCCGCGAACCAAAGCCAATGCTATGTGCCGCTCCCGTTTTCAGAGTTGAGTGGCCGCGCGCTGCAGTTCAAGGACATGATGAGTACGGCGAGTTATGATCGCGACGGGAGTGAAGTGATTTCGCGCGGCCTTTACCTGGATCTTCCGCCGTGGGGTTACCACGTGTTCCAATTGACCGAGTTGTGACCGACCCAACCGCAGTCCGGGTCGGGGATCCATGCGTTGTTGCATGTCTGAAGTCTGGATGAGAGAGGAGAATGTGATGGGTACGAAACCGAAGTTGCGCACGATGGCATTCGCGGCGTG
>DASPTZ010000115.1:0-10041 GCA_035623155.1 Casimicrobiaceae bacterium
GCTGAGCGGTTGCGGCGTCTCGGCGTCTTCTCCCAGTCTCACCGGCCACTGAGTGATCGCCAGGTGCAGCAGCAGCGAGGCCGCAATGGCCAGCGCAAGCGTGCGGCGTCGCGGTTGGCCCGATGAGCTTGGACCAAGGACAAGTGCGCTCATGGTGCGAAGAGTGTACGCAAGAAACGTCAGTCCAGGGCAGGGACGGCCAGCGCCGCCACTTCGCCTTTGACGCCCTTAACGCCGATACCGCCACCGGCGCTGACCAGGCGGTCCTCACAGAACCAGCGCACCGCCGACACCAGGATCCGATGCTCGGTTTCGAGCACGCGCGCCGCCAGGCTGGCTTCGCTGTCGCCCTGGAGCACGGGGACCGCCCCCTGAGCGATGATCGGGCCGTGATCGATCGCTGCCGTCACGAAGTGCACCGTGCATCCGTGGATTTTCACGCCATCGGCGAGCGCCCGCTTATGGGTGTCGAGCCCGGGATACGCCGGAAGCAGTGACGGGTGGATGTTGATGAGGCGCCCGGCATAACGCGCGACAAATGCGGCCGAAAGAATGCGCATGAATCCCGCCAGCACCACGAGATCCGGCTCGAGCGCGTCGACGGCTGCGATGAGCGCCTGCTCGAATGCGTTGCGATCGGCAAAGCGCCGGTGATCGACGACCGAGGTCGACACGCCGTGCTTCTTCGCGATCTCGAGCCCGGCCGCCTCGGGACGATTGCTGATCACCCCTGCAACGCGGCCTTTTATGGAGCCCGCCTCGATCGCGTTCAGGATCGCAGCCATGTTGGAGCCGCGCCCCGAGATGATGATCGCCAGCCGCTTCATGGCCTTAGACGACGATCGTGCCTGGCGCGTCCGCGGCCCGCCGCTCGACGCTGCCGATCAGGAATGCGTTCTCGCCAAGCTCAGCGAGCCTCGCAACGACGGCGGACGCGATATCGCCAGGCACCACCAGCACCAGACCGATGCCGCAATTGAACACCCGGTGCATTTCCGCGGTCGTGACGCTGCCCACTCGTTGCAGCCAGTCGAAGATGGCGGGGCGCTTCCAGCGATGCGAATCGATGCGAGCGCCTAAACCTCCAGGGAACATGCGATGCGTGTTCTCGGTGAGGCCACCGCCGGTGATGTGCGCCATCCCCTTCAAGTCGAAGTCGGCGAGCAGCGCCAACACCGGCTTCACGTAGATGCGCGTCGGCTCGAGCAGCGTTTCGCCCAGGGTCCGCGTTCCCGTTACTGCGGCGATCGGGCGCTTCAAGTCGGCGTTCGTCGCTTCGATGATCCTGCGAATCAACGAATAGCCGTTGGAGTGCGTGCCGCTCGAGGCGAGCCCGACCAGCACGTCGCCCTCGATGATGCGCCGGCCGTCGATCGCGCGCGATTTCTCGACGACGCCGACGGCGAACCCGGCGAGATCGTATTCACCGGGGACGAACGCCTTCGGGTGCTCGGCGGTCTCGCCGCCGATGAGCGCGCAGCCCGCCAGCTCGCAGCCGCGAGCGATGCCCTGGATGACGGCGCTGGCCACGGCAACATCGAGCTGCTCGCAAACGTAGTAATCGAGAAAGAACAGCGGCTCCGCGCCCTGCACCAGAATATCGTTGACGCACATCGCCACCAGGTCGATGCCGATGGTGTCGTGCTTGTTGAGCGCCAGCGCAAGCTTGAGCTTGGTGCCCACGCCGTCGGTGCCGGCGACGAGCACCGGTTCGCGATAGCGCTTCGGCAGCTCGACGAGACCTCCGAACCCCCCGATGCCCGCTAGCACCTCCGGGCGCAGTGTGCGCCTCGCAAAGGGCTTGATCGCCTCGACCAGCCGCTCCCCGGCATCGATGTCGACGCCTGAATCCCGGTACGAAAGGGACGTTCCCGATGCAGTCAATGCAGATTCGGATTGAGTGGAGTGAGCGCGCAGGCTAGAGTGCGCGACGAAACGTTGGTATGTTACCGGAAATGAGCTCCCAAAATCCTGATCTGGGCGGTCATAGCCCCGCCGCAGTCGACTCGAGCCCGGCCGCCGCTCCTGTCCCGCCGCCCCTGGGTTGGCACCATTACGCGTGGATAGTGGGAGTCGTCGTCACCATCGTGGCGCTTCTGCATTGGCTGGGCCCGATCCTCACGCCGTTCCTCATCGGCGCGATGCTCGCCTACTTCGGGACGCCTGCGGTCAACTGGGCACAGCGGCGGCGGATACCTCGCACGCTTGGAACGCTACTCGTCGTCGTGTTCATCCTGCTGCTGGTGCTCGCTCTGCTCGTTGTTCTCTATCCGTTAGTTCAGAGCGAGGTCGTGCAACTCAGCAGGCGGCTTCCCGAGCTCGCCGTAGCCCTCAATGCGCAGCTTGCTCCCTGGCTCGCCGACAAGCTGGGGATCGAGATTCAACTCGACGTGGCGGCGGTGAAGAAGTTCATCGCCGAGAACGTCGCCAACGCACAGAACATCTCGCTCAGGCTGGTCGCTGGCGTGAAAGCCGGGGGCACGTTGCTGCTTGCGATAATCGTCAACATCGTGCTGATTCCCGTCGTGATGTTTTACTTGCTTCGCGACTGGAACAAGATCGTCAAGCGCATCGACGAGTTGCTGCCCCGACGCTGGCTGCCGACGGTGCGCACGCTCGCCAGGGAAATCGATCGCGTGCTGGCCGAGTTCCTGCGTGGGCAGCTCTCGGTGATGGGGGTGCTCGCCGTGTATTACGTGATCGGCCTTTCGCTGGCCGGGCTCAAGTTCGCGATTCCCATCGGCGTCCTCACCGGGCTTCTCGTCTTCGTGCCCTACGTCGGCTTCGGGCTGGGCTTCGTGCTCGGCGTGCTTTCGGCGCTGCTGCAGTGGAACGGTTGGCCGGGCTTCATCGCCGTGCTTTCGGTCTACGGCATCGGGCAGCTGCTCGAGGGTTATGTTCTGGTACCGTGGCTGGTCGGCGATCGAATCGGCCTGCACCCGCTGGCGGTGATCTTCGCGCTGCTTGCATTCGGCCACCTCTTCGGTTTCGCCGGAGTGTTGCTCGCACTGCCGGCGAGTGCGGCGCTGCTCGTCGGGCTGCGACACTTGCGCGGCGCATATCACGAGTCACTGCTCTACCAGTAGCGCCGTGCGAGCGCAGCGTGTGCGCTATTCTGGGTTCAAGGAGGGCCGGGCGAGCCACCCGGCGAGGGGCCCCGTGCAGGGCATGGGGATCGGCGGGGAATTGCAAGTCGCGGCTCTGGCCGACGCGCGAGCGCAGCGTGTGCGCTATTCTGGGTTCAAGGAGGGCCGTGCGAGGCACCCGGCGAGGGGCCCCGTGCAGGGCATGGGGATCGGCGGGGAATTGCGAGTCGCGGCTCTGGCCGACGCGCAAGCGCAGCGTGTGCGCTATTCTGGGTTCAAGGAGGCCAGGTCGTGGAACAACTCGTCTTCGAACTCGCTGCGCCCGAGCCGCCGCGGCTCGCCAATTTCCTGACCGGGCGCAATGCGGAGCTCGTCGGCCTGCTGCCGCGCTTTGTCGCAGGCGCGCCGGATGCAATGGGACTGCTGCTGTGGGGAGCGCCGGCATCCGGCAAGAGCCACTTGCTGCGCGCCGCACTGGCGCTGGCGCAGGAGCAGGGAGTCGCTTCGCGGCTGATCGCGCATCCTGCCGAGTTGAACAATGCGCTCGACTGCGCGGGTAACACGTTCTACGCCATCGATCGCATCGACGAGGCAGATGCTGAAGCGTCGGCGCATATCTTCACGCTGTTCAACGCCGCGAAGGAGCATGGAGGCCGGATCATCGCGGCTTCCCGAGCGCCTCTGGCGGCAATACCGCTGCGCGAGGATCTGCGCAGCAGGCTCGGCTGGGGCCTGGTCTACGAAGTTCTGCCGCTTGCGGACGCAGACAAGCCCGCAGCGCTCGCTGCCTACGCGAGAGATCGGGGATTCGCGCTGGCGGGCGAGGTGATCGACTATCTGCTGCGACACGGGCGGCGTGACATGCGATCGCTGCTCGCCACACTCGATGCGCTGGATCGGCGCTCGCTGGCAGTGAAGCGGCCGATCACGGTGCCGCTGCTCAGAGAGTGGTTGCAACAGGAGATCGAATGGGAAAAGCCCGCACCAAGCGGCCCCGTCAGCGGCTGACGCTGTTCGATCTCGACAACACGCTCCTCGCGGGGGACAGCGACTACGGCTGGGGACAGTTCCTCATCGAGGTCGGGGCTCTCGAGGCAGGAGAGTACGAACGCAAGAACGCGGCTTTCTTCGCAGATTACAAGGCGGGGCGCCTGGACATTCGGGCTTTTCTGGCGTTTCAGCTCAAGCCTCTGGCCGAGCACGAGCCGGCGCAGCTGCTGGCCTGGCGCGAGCGGTTCCTTTCCGAAAAAATCCGCCCCATGCTCCTGCCCGCGGCAAAGGCTGTGGTCGCCGAGCGGATCGCGGAAGGCGACCTGGTAGCCGTGGTGACGGCAACCAACAGCTTCATCACCCGGCCGATCGCCGCCATGTATGGGATCGAGCACCTGGTCGCCACCCGGCCACAGTCGGTGGGCGGCCGATTCACGGGGAACGTCTCCGGGACGCCGTGCTTCCAGGCAGGCAAGCTCACGTGCGTGGGGGAGTGGCTTGGGGGGCTCGGGCGGAGGCTGGCCGACTTCAAGGAGTCATGGTTCTTCAGCGACTCGCACAACGATCTTCCGCTGCTCTCGGCGGTAACCCATCCTGTAGCCGTGGACCCTGACCCGTTGCTCGCCGAGCATGCAGCCCGGCGCGGGTGGCCGGTGCTGAGCTGGCGCCCCGCCCGAGGATGAGAAGCCCTTGTCAACCAAAGGCCTACAGGCGCGTTAATGGCTGCGACACGAAAAAAAACAGTGTCAATCCATCCAACTCGAACTGAGGACAAACTATGACCAAGTTGTTGAGCGCGCTGCTCGCCAGCGCATTTGCGGTTTCGCTGACCGCGGCTGCACAGACGGCGGCGCCGGCTGCAGCTCCGGCGACTGCTCCGGCAGCCAAGGCGGACACCGGCACCAGCACGAATAAGGCCGCGACGTCGACCCAACCGACCTCGAAGAAGGCAAAGTCGACCAAGAAGTCCAGTAAGAAGAAGTCCACGACCGCCGCGAAGGCCCCGAGCTCGGGAAACGCGGCATCCGCGGATGCTTCAAAGTCGACATCGACAGCGCCGGCTGCGACTGCTGAGGCTCCCAAGGCGGGCGCCAAGTAACCTCGTTGCGCTGACGCAACGGCCGGGTCCCGCGACTGGGGTTCGGCTGTTGCGTTTAGAGCCCTAAGTCAATAAAATCAGTCGGGTTTTTTTATTTACAAACCAGACTCCGAGCCGTAGGTTCGGGCTAGCCCGGACGAGACCTACCAACCCGAACCAACTACTGAGGATGAATCCATGAACAAGCTGCTTCTTGCACTTATCGCCAGTGCATTTGCATTCGTTTCGGCATCTGCGCTGGCTCAGGCCCCTGCACCGGCTCCAGCCCCGGCGAAGAAAGACGCGGTTCCGACTAGACCCATCGCGTCCGAGGGCGACGTGATGCCCTTGAGCAAGATGGACACTGAGCAGGCCAAGGCTGCGCGCGCCGCGGCGAAGGCCAAGTGGGACAAGATGACGCCCGAGGAGCAAGCTGCCTACAAGAAAGCCGCGGCGAAGAAGAAGCGCGACGAGTTGACCGCGTTGGAGGCTGTCGCGTCCGAGACAGGTCCTACCTTCGATGCCAAGAAGGCCAAAGAGGAAGCCGCCGCGTCCAAGGCACAGCCGCTGCCGACCAAGCAAGAACGGCAAGCGGACGTCACCAAGCAGGGCAAGAGCTCTACGGGCCAGTAAATCTTCACAAGGTTGCCGTAGTGTAAGGAAGCCAGGGGCTCCGGCCCCTGGTCAGCAAGGCCCGCCGAGACCGGTCCTAGGCCGCACGGGCCTCGGTCGATTTCAAGGCACAGCCCACGCCAACGAAGCAAGAACGGCAAGCGGACGTGACCAAGCAGTCCAAGGGCTCTACGGGCCAGTAAACCTTCGATAAGGGCACCCAGCCGTAAGCAAGCCAGGGCTGCGCTCCCTGGCTTTCTTGTGTTTACCGCCTGGCGCGCAGGGAACGCATCGCAGCGCTCGCCTGCCGAACCGCTAAACTGACTGCATGAAAGCGAAACGCATCGTCATTGGGATGTCCGGAGGCGTCGACTCGTCGGTCGCTGCGTGGCTGCTCAGGCGCCAGGGCCACGAGGTGATCGGTGTGTTCATGAAGAATTGGGAGGACGACGACACCGACGAATACTGCACTTCACGCGAGGACCTGGTCGACGCGGCGGCGGTGTGCGACGTGATCGGCATCGAGCTCGAGACCGTCAATTTCGTCTCCGAGTATCGCGAACGCGTGTTCGCGCAGTTCCTGGCCGAGTATAGTGCAGGGCGCACTCCCAACCCCGACGTCGTGTGCAACAGCGAGATCAAGTTCAGGGCGTTTCTGCAGCATGCGGAGAGGCTCGGCGCAGACGCGATTGCCACCGGCCATTACGCGCGGCTCGCGCTCGGCGACGGACGCGTGGAGCTGCTGCGCGCTGTCGATGCGACCAAGGACCAGACGTATTTCCTGCATCAGCTCACGCAGGCTCAGCTTCGCAACACGCTGTTCCCGGTCGGCGATCTCATCAAGCGCAGCGTGCGCGCGCTCGCCCGCGAGCAGGGCATTCCGACGCACGCCAAGAAGGATTCGACTGGCATCTGCTTCATCGGCGAGCGACCGTTCCGCGACTTCCTCGCGCGCTATCTGCCTCGGGAGCCTGGAACGATCGAAACACCCGGGGGCAAGGTGCTTGGCCGCCATCGCGGGCTGGCCTACTACACGCTGGGGCAGCGCGAGGGTCTCGGTATCGGCGGCATAAAGGGCGGCACCGACGCGCCGTGGTTTGTCGCCGGCAAGGATCAGCTTCGTAACGCGTTGACCGTGGTGCAGGGGCACGATGATCCGCGCCTGTATGCGGGCACCATCGAAACCGGCTTGATGCACTGGATCGCCGGCGCGCCGCCGGCACCAGGTCAACCCCTGACGGCGAAGACGCGTTATCGGATGGCGGACGCAACCTGCCGGATCGAGCCCACCCGGGCCGGTCGCTGGCGCGCACGGTTTGCGATGCCTCAGTGGGCGCCTACGCCTGGGCAATATCTGGTTCTCTACAGTGGCGAGGTTTGCCTCGGCGGTGGCGTGATCGAAAAGGCGTTCGCGGAAACCGACATGCTGATCGAGGTCTCATGACTCTTCATCTGCAAAAACTTGTTGCAGTTGTGCTCGCTTGCTGCGTTCTAACGCCTGTGGTCGTGGACGCCCAGGGACCGCCGCCGCCCGGCGCGATTCCTGCGCCTGCAACGCAGCCCCCGCCTGCGCCTCAGCTGTCGCAGGACCAGCTCGACGCGCTGCTCGCGCCGATCGCGCTCTATCCCGATCAGCTGCTGTCGCAGGTGCTTATGGCTTCGACCTATCCGCTCGATGTCGTCGAGGCTGCGCGCTTCGTGCAGCAGAACCCGGGGCTCAAGGGGCCGGCGCTCGATCAGGCGCTGCAGGGAAAGAACTGGGATCCCAGCGTGCAGTCGCTAGCGGCGTTCCCCCAAGTGCTGGCGATGATGAGCGACAAGCTCGAGTGGACGCAGCAGCTTGGCGACGCGTTCCTCGCCAACCAGCAGCAGGTGATGCAGACGGTGCAGTCGCTGCGCGCGAGAGCGCAAGCCGCAGGGAATCTGCAGAGCACCGAGCAGCAGAAGGTGATCGTGCAGCAGAAGACGATCATCATCGAGCCGGCGCAGCCCAGTGTCGTTTACGTGCCTGTGTACAACCCGACGGTTATCTACGGCCCGTGGTGGGTGCCCGCATACCGTCCGTGGTTCTGGTATCCGCCGCCGATCTACGGCTACCCGCCGCTGGGCGTGGGGATCGGCGTGGGGTTCGTCTGGGGCACGGCGTGGGCAGTCTCGGCCAACCATTGGGGCTGGTGCCATCCCAACTGGGGCGGCAACAACATCAACATCAACGTCAACAACACCAACAACGTGTTCATCAACAACCGGACGCACTACACAAACAACGTCGTCAACGGCAACTGGCAGCACAATACCGTGCAGCGCAGAGGCGTCGCCTACCGCGACACGACAGTGCAAAACCGGTACCGTCCCGCCAACACCGGCGCTCAGACGCGCGAAGCCTACCGCGGTCGCGAATCAATCGGCTCGGCAGCAGGGCAGGCGGGTGGTGCTGGAATGCAGCGACCCACGACGGGTCAACTCGGAGGCGGCGGAACGCCACGGCCGACCACGGAGCAACTCGGAGGGGCGGGAGGACAAAGACCCGCGACCGGCCAAGTAGGCGGCGCGGGAGCCCAGCGGCCAACCACGTTGGAGCGCCAGGCGCCAGTCGGTTCGGGGATGACAGGCGATCGCACCGGCGGTGCAGCGACTCGACCCACGCAGACTCCGAGCGTGGGCCAAGCACGTCCATCGCCGACGTTCAACGCTGAGCAGTCGCGACCGCAGGCGCAGCAGTACAGCAACCGCGGAGCCCAGAGTCGAGCCGCGATGAGCGCAGCGCCTCAGGCTGGCGCAACCCCCGGCGCCGCTTCGCGGAGCGGCGCCCAGGGTGGCGGCCACGGTGGTCGTGGTGGCGAGGGCGGAGGCGGTCGCGGTGAAGGCGGAGGGCGGGGGAGAGGATGACCATGCTTAGGACATACATCGGCATTGCGCTGGCGGGCGCTGTCGCGGTTTTGCCTTGCACGGAGGCGTGTGCGGCGGAGCCGGCACCCAAGACTCGCCCTGCCAACATCGTGCAGCAGACTTTCGTTCAGCCGCCGGATGCAGCGCGGGCGCTCAACGACGCGATGAAGAGCGGCGACTGGAAGCAGATCTACGCCGTGCTCGGGCCTGGCAGCGGCAAGCTGATCTACACGGGCGACAAGGTCGCCGACGCGGCAACGCGGAGCGAATTCGCCGCAGCGTACGAGAAGTCGAACAAGATCGAGCCTGACGGTGACGCCAAGGCAACGCTGCTCATCGGTCCAAACAACTACCCGTTTCCCTTCCCGCTGGTGAAGGGCGCGCAAGGCTGGAGCTTCGATGCGCGTGCAGGGGCGGAGGAGATCATCAATCGCCGGATCGGGCAGAACGAGCTAGCCGCGATTCAGGTCTGCCTCGCCTACCTGGACGCGCAGCGCGAGTACGTGCTCAAGGACCGCAACAACGACGGGCTGCTCGAATATGCGCAGAAGCTGGTCAGCTCGCCAGGAAAGCGCGACGGCCTGTACTGGCCGACCAAGGAGGGCGAGCCGCCCAGTCCCTTCGGTCCTCTGGCGAGCCGCGCCGCAGGCGAGGGGTACAAACCCAGCGCCACCGGCGAGCCGCAGGCCTATCACGGCTATCACTACCGCATCCTGACGGCGCAAGGTCCGTCGGCTCCCGGCGGCGCGTACAGCTATCTGGTCAAGGGCAAGATGATCGGTGGCTTCGCGATGGTCGCATATCCTGCGCGCTGGGGCGTGTCAGGGGTGATGTCGTTCACCTGCAGCCACGACGGCGTGGTGTACGAAAAGAATCTGGGCCGCGACACGCGCAAGAACGCGCAGGCGATGGCGCTGTTCGATCCCGACCCGAGCTGGCAGAAGGTTCCGCTGTCTCAGTAGCGGCGAGCCTTTCACCGCGGTCTGTGCCGCATCCTGACCGCGCAGTGTCCTTCGGCGGAGTGGTCCGGTTACGCCGCGGAGATCTGTGCTTCACGCGCTCGCGCGGCTGTCTCGCCACACTTATCCAGCGCTTGCAGACGCGTGCTCGCGGAGGCAAGATGCCCACGTCACGCACTGTCGGGAGAGCAAGCATGCCGAGCAGAACCTGGTCGTACGGCCTCGCCGGACTCCTTGCGCTCGCGCTGACCGCCGGGCAAGCGTCCGCCCAGCAGGAAGTTCGTCAAGGCGTGATCGAGCAGATCACGCCGACGCAGATCCAGAGCAACCACCATCCGGGCGTAGGGGCGATCATCGGCGGGCTCGGCGGGTTGGGCATCGGCAGCCTGATCGGCGCCGGCACGGGGCGCGACGTGGCGATGGTCGC
>DASPTZ010000116.1:0-14226 GCA_035623155.1 Casimicrobiaceae bacterium
CGCGCGCCACGCGGTTTCCGCCGCCTCCCACGCTGCGATCGCTTGCAGGTCAGGGACCCACGCGAGGCCCGACTTGGCATCGGACGACGCCGCCTCCGGCGTAACGATCACATCGAGCAGCGCGGGACGATTTGCGAGGGCGCGATCGATCGCGCCCGGGAGATCCTCGGCTTGCTCGACGCGCTCGCCGTGCAAGTTGAAGGCGCGCGCCATCGCGGCGTGATCTGCGTATTGGAGTGCGGTTCCGACCACCTTGCCGTGGGTCTCGAGCTGATCGCGCACCTCGATGGCCCAACCCCCGTTGTTCGCGACGACGATTAGTAGTTTGGCGCCATGCCGCTTCGCGGTGTCGATCTCCATCGCGTTGAAGCCGAACGAGCCGTCGCCCGTCAGGACGGCAACGACCCGGTCGGGGCAGGCGAGGCTCGCGGCTACGCCGAACGGCGTGCCGATTCCAATGCAACCCAACGAACCCGGATCGAGGTACGTCGACGCTGGCATCCCGACCCTTGCGAAGCTCAGAAAATCGCCGCCGTCGGCGACGATAATTGCGTCATCGGGCAACTTGTCGCGAAGCGCCGCCAGCACGCGATTGGGATGCATGCGCCCGTCCTTACCGACCGGCGCGCTGCGCATGGAGGCGAGGAGCTTCTCGGTGCGCTCCTGATGCTTTGCCCTCTGCGCCTGCGCCCACGCACGATCCGTCGCTGGCGCACGGGCGCCGGCCGCTTGCACAATCGCTTCGATTGCGAGCGCGGGTGTTGCGAGCATCTCGACCGTGCCGCGCCGGTTGTCGCGCAGCTCGGACGGCGCGTCAGCGATGCGGATGAAGCGCGCATCGCCGTAGACGGCCGGTGATCCGTAGGCGAGCTGAAAGTCGAGCCGGCGCCCAAGGTTAAGCACCACGTCGGCCTGCCCCATTACGGCGCCACGCATCGCTGCGACGACCGAGCGATGCGTGTCTGGGACGAGGCCGCGACTCTCTCCCGTATCGAGGTAAACCGCGCCAAGCGCGTCGAGCAACCGTACGAGTGCCGGACCCGATCCGCGCGCCCCACGTCCGGTAATGACAAGCGGCCTGCGCGCCGACCACAGCAGCTCCACGGCCTTGTCCACTTGCTCGGGGTCGGGGATGAGACGCGGCTTCGCCTTGGGCGCGAAGTGTTCGTCGAGCTGGACCGCGCGCGGGACTTCCGCCCTTAGCGTGTCGGTCGGGAAGTCGAGGTACACGGGTCCGGGCTCTCCTCCCTGGCCGAACGCCCGCGCTACCGCCTCGTCGAGCTCCTGCAGGATGAGCGCCGGCTCTCGCACCGTTCGGGCATACCGCGTGAGCGGCCGCACAAAGTCCACATGGTTCATGTCCTGCAGGGCGCCGCGGTTCTCCTGAGGTCTCGGCGGCGTACCCGAGATGATGAGGACCGGCGCGCGGGAGACGTGTGCGTTTGCGAGCCCGGTCATGCCATTCGTAACACCGGGTCCGGCGGTAATGATCGCGACGCCCAGACCACCGGTCAGCTCAACGTGGGCATGCGCCATGTAGACTGCCGCGCGCTCGTCGCGGACATCAACGATGCCAATCCCTTCCGCATCGATGCGCATCCAGATCGGCATGATGTGACCGCCGCAGAGTCCGAAGACACGGTCGACACCGCGTGCGCGCAGAAAGCGCGCGATGATCCCGGCACCCGAGTTGCTTGTAATCGTTGGGGGTATCGCGGCGTTCATTGTCTTGCTCCTTGTCGAGTAGTAGGTATTCGTCCAGTGCGAGCGCCCTTACGATCCCAGTCCCGCGAACTCCTCCAGCACAACTACGAGTTCCGCCTTCGCAGCGCCCGCGCACTGCAGTGCCGAGCATGCCTCTCATGTTCGGCATGCCTATTACGCGGAATGGGGATTGAAAGCCACTCAGTGTCGTACGTCGAGCTGAGCCGCTTGGCCGCGTTCATGGAACGGCATGGCTAGTCACGATGACCTCGACAAGCGAAGGCAATCTTGACAAAGCCTCCTTGAACGCGGGGCGCAGCCGTTCTGTGTCCGTCACGCGCTCAACATGCACTCGGAACGCCCGCGACCATCCTAAAGTGCGACTCCTGAGTGATGCCCCGTCGATACGGCCGCCTTCGCCTCGGTTCTGCTGCCGCTCCACGGCCTCAACCGATTGCGCTGCGTGACTCGCGACGACGAACAGCGCCCTCGCACCGCAATCCTTTGCCGTGCCTATCTCGGGCGCACTGACTCCGAACGCTTGATCGTCGCTGATCGCGACAACCTGACGTTCCGGCTCGAGCAAGGCTGCAGCAATCGCGTACGGCGTGGCGACCCCCACGCAACCGATCGCACCGGGATCAACGTAACAACGTGCCGATTCGAAACCGAGTCGTGCGGCGCCCAGGAGCTCACCTCCGTCGGCAATCTTGATGGCGTCAGCATCTAACACGTCATTTAGGGCGGCAAAGATCTGGTACGGATGCATGTGCCCATCTCTGCCTTTCGGTGCAAGCGCAAGAGCCTTGAGATGTTTCTCAGAGCAATGCACATGCTCGTGGTGCACGGCGGCTGTCCATCCGACGTCTAGCAATCTGCATTCCGGCAGCGCCCGCGCCAGTGCCCCGAGTGCGAGCGCTGGACTTGCGAACAGCTCAACATCGCATCGACGTTTCCCTGTCAGTTCCTCTGCGTTGTCCGCGATGCTAATCAATCGTGCGTTCCGAAAGGTCGCCGTTGCATCGCCGCCGATGTGATAATCGACTCGGCAACCGACTACGATTACGAGATCGGCTTCCCGCTCGACAAGCGAGCGCGCCGCAGTGGCATTCGACGGATGAGCCTCAGAAACGAGGCCAACGGTTTCCTGGGTCTGGAGGTAAACGGCTCCCGCCGACTGCAGGAAGTTCAACAACTCCGCCGATGCTGTCAGTGCGCCACGCCCGGTAACAACGACGGGGCGATGTGCCGCCGCAATTAGCGCCGCCGCCCGCGAGATCTCAGCGGTGTCCGGTACGATGCGTAGCGGCGGCCGCTGATTCACGTATCCGTGCAGTGCGAGCTCTGCGGGGATACGTCTTCGTAGCACGTTTGCGGGGAATTCTGCATATGCCGGTCCGGGCGCAGTGCCTTCGCCAACGGCCAAAGACCAAAACTTGTCGAGTTCACCCAAGAGACTGTCCCCGGCGTGAAAGGTGCCAGCGGCCCGCGTTGCGGGTTCCATGATCGCGACGCAATCGATTCCCTGGGGAGGCGCCGTATCGTGTTTCGGCACGGGCGCGCAAGCCCCGATCAGGAAGATGGGCACGCGTTGCACCCGCGCGTTGACAATCGCCGTCACACAATCCGTGACGCCGGATTCCGCGTTCACGAGAACGACCCCGGGTCGACCTGTCAACACTCCATGGCAGTGCGCCATGTGCACTGCGGCGCTTTCACGACGCGCATGCACGATCTGAACGTCTCGCTTGGCGAGTTCATCCCAGATAGGCTGGACATGGCTACCTCGATGGCCGTAGACACGATCGACGCCGCGGTCTACAAGAAATTCCACCACCCACTCAGCGATGGTACGGTTGCCTGCAGCGCTCATACTTAACAACACCATCGCCATTGCTTCGTCGGGTAAGCATACTCGCTCACCGTGTGTTGCGCAGTGATGTAGCGGTCGACGCTAAACCAAAGTCGCCCGTGTACCTTGGCATGAGGCGCCGCGCCTCGGTGCAAACTGCTCCCTGCGCCTGCCTAGAAGAGACAGAGCTTATCAGGGCCACGCGTAACGGCGGCAGATCGACCTTATTGAACGCAAGGCTCCATGCCCTCGAGCAACAACCGGGCCTCCGCCCGGGCGGTCAATGTCGTTATCACACCCGCTAAGGGCGTGGACGATCGATCAGAAAACCGGCGTCTCGCGATACGTGCCCCAAATCGTTTTGAGCCGCTCGATGATGTCGCCCATCGACGCTCCGTTCTTCACAAGCTCGATCGTCACCGGCATGATGTTCTGCTTGTCGTCCTTCGCGACCTCGATCAGCTTGTCAAGGAGCTGGTCGATCTTCTTCTGGTCGCGCTCGCTGCGTATGCGGTTTAGCCGCGCGATCTGCCGCTCCGCAGTCGTGTGGTCGTACTTGTGCGTCTCGATGTCGAACTTCTCGTTCGACTCTACGAACTTGTTGACACCGAGCACGACCTTCTCGCCCTTCGCCTTCTTCATCGCCTGATCGTAGGCGAAGTCGGCGATCCGCCTCTGGAACCAGCCTTCCTCGATCAGCTTGATGGTCCCCCCCCGGTTGTCGACTTCCTCGATGATGTCGAATATCCCGCGCTCCATCTGCGTGGTCAGTGCTTCGATGTAGTACGAGCCGCCGAGCGGATCGACGACATTAGCGGCGCCTGACTCGTCGGCGATCACCTGTTGTGTCCGCAGTGCGACTTTCATCGCGAGTTCGGTCGGAATGGTGAACGCCTCGTCCATGCCGTTGGTGTGCAGGCTCTGGGTACCGCCGAGCACCGCCGAGAGCGCCTGGAGGGTCGTGCGCACGATGTTGGTGATGTATTGCGGCTTGGTGAGGGTCGCCGCAGCGGTTTGCGTGTGGAAGCGCAGTCGCATCGACTCGGGATTCTTCGCGCCGAAGCGCTCCTTCATGATCTTCGCGTAGGCGCGGCGCACTGCGCGGAACTTCGCGATCTCCTCGAAAAAGTCCGCTTGTGAGACGAAGAAGAAGGCAAGCCGCGGCGCAAAATCGTCGACGTGCAATCCGGTCTTCTGCAGCTCTTCGACGTATGTGATCAGATTGCACAACGAGAAGGCCACTTCATCGAGTGGCGAAGATCCGGCTTCCGAAACGTGGTAACCCGAGATGTTGATCGGGTTGTAGCGCTTCATGTTCTTCGCGCTGTAGGCGATGCAGTCGCGCACGATCCGCACCGACGGGCGGATCGGGAACGCGAACTCCTTCTGCGCCATGTACTCCTTCAGGATGTCGGCCTGGATCGTCCCCGACAGCTTGTTCATATCGAGGCCGCGCTTCTGCGCGACGCCGATATACATGGCGAGCAGAATCCACGCCGAGGGATTGATGGTCATCGACACCGAGATCTTCTCGAGGTCGATTCCGTCGAAGAGCAACTCCATGTCTTCCATCGTGTCGATCGCCACACCCTCGCGCCCCACCTCGCCTTCGCTCATCGGATGGTCGGAGTCGAAGCCCATCAGCGTGGGCATGTCGAAGTCGATGGACAGCCCCGTCTGGCCCTGCGCGATCAGGTAGTGGAAGCGCTTGTTGGTGTCCTCCGCGGTACCGAAGCCCGCGATCTGGCGCATCGTCCAGATGCGGCCGCGATACATGGTCGGGTACGGTCCGCGCGTGAACGGATACCGGCCGGGAAGCCCGATGTCCTCGGGCGGCGTCTCGGCCAGGTCGAGCGGGCTGTAGACGCGCTTCATCGGGAAGCCCGTCATCGTGCGGAATTCCTTTTGCCGCTCGGGCGCTTTCTTGAGGAAGGCCGCAAGCTCGTGCTGCTCCCAATCCGCGAATTGCCTGGCGACATCGTCGAGTTCGGTGTTGCGGTTCTTCGAATTCATTCGGAAACCTCCATGCCAATATGCGCGAGCAGGCGTCGCGCAGCCGTCTGTGGGGAAATGTGTCCGGTGGCGAGTTCGGCGAGCAGCGGGGCCATCCGTCCTTCGCGATGATGCTCGAATTCGTCGTGCAGGATGACCTCCGCGGCTTTGAGCATCCGGCGCTCCCGGATCGCCTGGCGGCGCTGCTCGAATTCGCCGGAGCTCACCAGATGCTCGCGATGGGCGTCGATCGCGATCGCAAGCTCCGCAATGCCTTCGTTTTTCGGCGAGCAGGTCTTGATGACCGGCACGAGGCGCCCGACGATCCTGCCGGTCAGCGCGACGCCCAAGCCGAGCATGCCCTTCAAGTCCAACACGGTCTTGTCCGCTTCGGGCTTGTCGCCCTTGCTTACCGCGTGGATGTCCGCGATTTCCAGAACGCCGGCCTTGATCGCCTGGATCTCGTCGCCGAGCCCTGGCGCAGACACGACGACGGTGGTGTGCGCGGCGCGGACGATGTCGACCTCGTCCTGGCCCACGCCGACCGTCTCGATGACGATGAGCTCGTAGCCACCAGCGTCCAGGATGTCGACTGCTTCGAGCGTTCCCCGTGCGAGGCCGCCGAGCGCGCCGCGAGTGGCCATGCTGCGCACAAACACGCCGGGGTCGCCTGCGACTTCGCCCATGCGGATGCGATCGCCCAGAATCGAACCGCCCGAGAACGGGCTTGAGGGATCGATCGCAACGATCCCGACCTTTCGGTGGCTCTTGCGAAATTCGGCGGCGAGCTTGGCGACCAGCGTGGACTTGCCACTGCCGGGCACGCCGGTGATCCCGACCACGTGTGCCCGCCCGGTGCGCTGATAGATCAAATCGAGCGCCGCGCGTGCCTCGATGGCTCCCGATTCGGCCCGCGACAGCATCCGCGCGATGGCGCGCGCCTGTCCCGCCGACACCGCGTCGACCAGGTCGAGCGAGGAGACTCGCGGGCTCATGGGGTTTGTCGTCTCCGCGAAGGCGGGGACCCAGCGTCTTCGGCAGCGAACGACGGCGGATTCCAGCTTCCGCGGGAATGACGATGCGGTGCCGTGCTCATGCCTCGGCCTCCTTGACCAGCCGCGCCACTGGGGATGCTGCGTGTCGGCCCAGCCGCAATCGCGCGGCGTCGCGCGTTTCGCGCCGGCCTTCGGCCGCCGCGCTCATGCGGGCTTAGTCACGGTTTCGCTCATTTTGCGAAACACTTCGCGGTCGTCGATCACACGGCGGGCCTTGAAGTCGGTGCGCGGGAAGGTTCCCGGCGGCACGATCTCGATGAGCGCTCGCAGGCCCAGCAGCTTCTGAAGTCGCTGCGCGCAATCCTCGCGCATCGCCTTGACTGCATCGGAGCCGCGATCGATCAGCTCGGCGGTGGCTTCGACGCGGACCAGCAGTTCGTCCATCGTGCGCTCGCGGGTGATGATGATGCGGTGCTCTCCGCCGTAGTCGGAGAGCTGATTCAGCACGGCGTCGATCTCGCTCGGATACACGTTCGCGCCGCGAATGGTGATCATGTCGTCGATCCGCCCGAAGATTCCCTGGGGCAGGCGGGGATAGGTGCGCCCGCACGGGGTCGGATCGGTGGTCCACAGCGTCAGGTCTCCGGAGAGCAGGCGGATCATCGGCTGTGAGGTGCGCTCGAGATGCGTGTACACGGGCGTGCCGCGCTGCCCGTAGGGCACCCGCCGGAACGTCTTCGGATCGCAAACCTCGGTGTAGATGATGTCCTGCCAGCAGAGCATGCCCTCGTCGGTCTCCCACGATCCCGAAACGTTCATGAACGGCGTCATCTCGGCCATCGACCCACAGTCGATTACCTTGGCGTTGTACGCCTCACGGATCTTGTCGCGGACGCCGGGGACCGAGGCCCCGGGTTCGCCGGAGAAGAACAGCGCCTTCAGCCCGAAGGTGCGCGGATCGAAGCCCTCGGAGCGTGCGACCTCGGCCAGGTGCAACGCGAAGGAGGGCGTGCCGTAGAAGCCTTGCGGCTTCACGCTGTCGAGCCACATCGCCGCGCGCGCCGTCATGCCGCCGGCTCCCGCACCGAAGGGGAAGCTGCAGCAGCGCAACCGCTCGGAGCCGCTGAGCGCACCCCACGATCCCAGGTACAAGCTGAGGATCGCACCCAGGAACACCGTGTCGCCGGGGCGAAAGCCCATGCCCCACATGATGCGCGCGTGGTTGTTGGCGATCGTCTCCCAGTCCTCGCGTCCGATGCCGAACGCGGTCGGCCGTCCGGTGGTGCCGGACGTTCCGTGGATGCGATAGATGTCCGACTCCGGAATGCACAGGTAGTCGCCGAACACGGGAGCGCGCGCCTGCGCCTCGCGCAGGTCCTTCTTCGCGATCACCGGGACCTTGTCCTCGAAATCCTCGATGCTCTTCAGATGGTCGGGATGAAAGCCGGCCCGGTCCCAGATGCGACGGTAGAACGGCGCCTTCTCGTAAGCGTAGCGCGTGACCAGCTTCAAGCGCTCGAGGATCGCCCTCTCGCGATCGCCTGGCGGCATGGTTTCGCGCTTCGGATACCAGTAGCGCGATCCGGCGGGCGGGAAGTACTCGGGCTTGTAGGACGGAGGAAAGGACCACTCTTCCATGGAGTCCCTTGGGTTGGTGGGTCCCGGCCAAATCGCGAACCTCGCTGCTGGGCGAGAGTGCGCGGGGCTGGTCGCGCTTCTACTTCGGCCCGCGCTCCGCCACGAGGCGGCGGATCGTGCTCACGATCATCTCGGGCGGCGTGTCCTGCAGCAGGATCTCCCTGACGCCCTTCTTCTTAAGCTCCTGAGCTTCGTCGTCGGGCATGACGCCGCCGCCGACCACCAGAATGTCGTCGGCTCCCCGCTCCCGAAGCAGCGTGAGGATCTTCGGGAAGATGGTCATGTGGGCGCCGGAGAGAAGGCTCACGCCGAGTACGTCGACGTCCTCTTGCACCGCGGCGTCGACGACCTCCTCCGCGGTGCGGTGCAGCCCGGTATAGATCACGTCCATTCCCGCGTCGCGCAGCGCGCGGGCGACAATCTTCACGCCGCGATCATGACCGTCGAGCCCGACCTTGGCGATGATGACGCGGATGGTTTCGTTCTTGGTTTCCACCAGGCTCCTCCTATTGGTCTAATATTTAGCTTGACATAAACATTGGATCAAAGCATACTTGGCTCATCCTGTGGTGTCAAGGGTGCTGCTCGAGCCGGCGTGCAGCGCCGGGTTGGGCAACTTCTGATCAACCGGGCACCCGCACAGGGACGCGTTCAATGTTAAACCACGATTCCAGCGGACCGCCGCCACTCGAGCGCATCAGCACGCCCAAGGCGGCCGATGTCCTCGCCGAGGAGCTGCGCAAGCGCATCCGCACGGGCGAATGGCCCGAGGGGCTCGCGTTGCCGACGGAGCGCGAGCTCGCCAGTCAGAGCGGATTGAGCCGTACCTCGGTGCGCGAAGCGCTGCGCATGCTCGAGGTCGACGGGCTGATCGAGATCCGACCGGGCCGTAACGGCGGCGCGACCGTCCGGCGACCGGCCGACGACGAGCTTAGGCGCCAGCTCGATCTGTTCATCTGGGGACGCAACATCGGCGTCGAACAGCTGCACGAGGTGCGCGAAGCGCTCGAGGCGCTCGGCGCAGAGGGGGCGGCCAGGCGGCGCACCGAGGCCGATCTAGCCGAGCTTACCGCGAAGACTCACGCGGTCGAGGCGGCGATCGACGACGTGGATCGCTACCTGGACGCGAATCTCGCCTGGCATCTCGCGGTCGTGCGCGCGAGTCATAACGAGCTTCTGGCGAGCTTCATGAACGTGCTCGCGAATGCGATCCACGAGGCCACCGAGAGCGAAGCGTTCGACAGCCCCGAAGTGCGAAAGGCGACGCTGAAGATACACCGGTCGATCCTGGCGGCGATCGCCGCGCGCGATCCCGAGGCTGCCCGGCGCCGGATGGCGCGCCACGTCGCCGCGGCGCGGGCGGTGGCGATGCGAATGACGGAGGAGACTACGTGAGCGCTGTTGTGGGCATCGACGTCGGTGGCACGTTCACCGACCTCTATTCTTTTGACCGGCAGTCCGGAACCGAGCGCATTCTGAAGGTCCCATCCACGCCGGACGACCCTTCGCGCGCGCTGCTCGATTCGCTGCGCGCCGCGGAAGTCGATCCCGGCGATCTCGAGGCGCTGCTGCACGGGACGACGATCGCCACCAATGCGGTCATCGAGCGCAAGGGCGCGCGCTGCGCGCTCGTCACCACCCGCGGCTTTCGTGACGTGCTCGAGCTCGGCCGGCGCGACCGGCCGCTGATGTACGGGCTGCACGGCGTTCAGCAACCGCTGATCCCGCGCGATCTGCGCTGGGAAGTGACCGAGCGCATCGACTATCGCGGCAAGGTCCTCGTCCCGCTCGACGAAGCGGAGGTGCGCGCGCTGGCGGAGGTGCTCGGGCAGCAGGATGTCGCGGCGATCGTGATCTCGCTGATGCACGCGTACGCGAACCCGGCGCACGAGGAGCGCATCGCGGCCATTCTCGCCGGCATCAACTCCTCGTGGGAGATCGTCACCTCGGCCGGCGTTATCCGCGAATACTACGAATTTGAGCGCACCAGCACCGCGGTCGTGCAGGGCTACCTGCAACCGCTGGTGTCGAGGTACGCGCGCAACCTGCAGGGAAAGCTCGCGGACTGGGGTTTCCGGCGCGACGTGCTGATCATGCAGTCGAACGGAGGCTTGTCTCCGCTCTCCGAGCTGGGACGCCGCTCGGCGTACATCGTGCGCTCCGGCCCGGCCGCGGGGGTGACCGCGGCGGCCGGCCTCGCCAAGGAAGCCGGGTTCGACAAGATCATCACCGCCGACATGGGCGGCACGAGCTTCGACGTCGCCGTGGTCATCGGCGGCGAGCCGCGCGTCGCGGAAAAAACAGACCTCGATTTCCGCGTGCCGCTCAAGCTGCCGATGATCGACGTGCATACCATCGGCGCCGGCGGCGGCAGCATCGCGTCGATCGACCGCGGCGGCATCCTCGAGGTCGGTCCGCGCAGCGCCGGCTCGGTTCCGGGTCCGATCTGCTATCGCCGCGGCGGCACCGAGCCGACGGTGACCGATGCGAATCTCGTGCTCGGCCGCATCGCGGTCGACAGCCCGATCGGCGGCAAAGGCAAGATCGCGCTCGACCTGGAAGGCGCGCGTCGAGCATTCGAAACGCTGGGCGGGAAGCTGGGCTTGGGCGTGGAGGAGGCCGCCGAAGCGGTGCTGGCCGTGGTCAACCAGCGCATGGCGGGCCGCATCCGCCTGATCTCCATCGAGCAGGGCCTCGACCCGCGCGACTTCGCGATGGTGGCGTTCGGCGGCGCCGGACCGATGCACGGCGCCGCGCTGATCCGCGAAGTGGGCATCAAGACCGAGCTCGTGCCGCCTTATCCCGGTGTGCTGTGCGCGATGGGCTGCGCGATTGCCGATATCCGCTACGATTATTCGCAGACCTTCGAGCAGCGCCTCGACCGCGCCGATGTCGATGCCATCCACGAGGTGCTCGAGCGCCAGCGCACCGAAGGCGAGCTGCAGCTGCGCAGGGGAGCCACGCCGCACCGCACGGTCGAGGTTACGCATTTCGCCGACATGGCGTACTCGGGTCAGATCCACAGCCTGCGCGTGCGCATCGACGCGGGCTGGGACGCGGCACGCATGCGCGACGCATTCGTGGCGGCTTACAAGGCCGAGTTCGGCAACACGCTCGCCGGCATCCCCGTGGTCGTGGTCAACCTGCGCACGCGTGTGGTCGGCACGCGCGGGGGGCTCGCGCGGAAGATCGCGGGCTCGGTGACGGGGGGCACGCCGCGGCCGATTAAGCGCCGCCCCGTGTATTTCGGCGGCTGGCACGACGCGGCGATCTACGCGCGCGAACAACTCCTGCCCGGCGTGTCCTTCGAAGGCCCGGCGATCGTCGAGCAGAACGACTGCACGACGGTGGTCGAGCCCGGCATGGTCACGCGGGTCGACGCGTTCGGCAACCTCCTGGTCGAAATGGCACAGACATGAAGATGAACATCGATCCCGTCACCCTGGCCGTCGTGCGTGGCTCGCTCGAGCAGATCGCCGACGAGATGGACCTGCACCTGATCCACGCCGCCATCTCGCCGATCATCTCGGAGACCAACGACTGCGCGCACGGCATCTTCGACCCCAGGACCGGCGAGACCATCGCCCAGGGCCGCTACGGGCTCCCGGTTTTCCTCGCCAACATGCAGTTCACCACCCAGCACGTCGTCAGGCTGGCAGCGGCTCAGGGCGGATTCAAGCCCGGCGACATGTGGATCCTCAACGAGCCCTACCGGGGCGGAACGCACCTGCAGGACACGCGGCTCGTCGCGCCGTATTTCGTCGGCGACAGGCTCTTTGCGCTGTTCGCGAGCACCGGTCACTGGATGGATGTGGGCGGCAGCGTCCCCGGCGGCTGGGTGCCGAAGGCGCAATCGATCCATCAGGAAGGCACCGTCATCCCGCCGGTCAAGCTCTACGACGGCGGCAGGCTCAACGAACCGCTGGTCGCGATGTTCCGCGCCAACAGCCGGCTGCCCGACGAGATAGTCGGCGACCTCTCGGCGATGACCAACGTGTTCGCGGTTGCCAACCGCGGGCTCGACCAGCTGGTCGAGCGCTACGGCGTGGACCGGCTGCAGGGCTGCATCGACGAGATGATCAAGCGCTCCGAGCAGCAGATGCGCAGCCTGATCGCCGAGATACCCGACGGCACCTACCGCTTCGAGGACTACATCGACAACGACGGCATCGTCGACGAGCCGCGCAAGGTGGCGCTCGCGCTCACGGTCAAGGGCTCCGACCTGCATTTCGATTTCACCGGAACGGCGGCGACGTCGCGCGGACCGGTCAACCTCTCGCGCGATTCCACGATGTCGAGCTGCTACGTCGCGATGAAGCACGTGTTTCCTGAAGTGCCGGTCAACGGCGGGGCGTTTCGTCCCGCGAGCTTCACGATCCCCGAGGGCACGCTGCTCTCCGCGGAATATCCGAGCGCGGTCGGAGGCTACCTCGAGCCGCTCGGGCGCGTGATCGATGTCGTGTTCGGCGCGCTCTCGCAGGCGCTCCCCGATCGCGTGCCCGCCGCGTCTTTCGGCACCATTGGCGTCTGCACAGTCGGCGGCAGGCATCCCGAGAAGGGCAACTTCTTCGTAGGGGTGTTTCCCTACCCCGGCGGCTATGGCGCAACCAAGGCGACCGACGGCCTGGTCAACGGCACTCCGCCGCAGTCGATGGCCAACTTCATGTCGCTGGAGGCTTCCGAGCACCGCTTTCCGCTGCGCTTCGATTTCTTCCGCTTGCGCGAGGATTCGGGCGGCGCGGGCTGGCATCGCGGCGGCTGCGGCACGGAATACCAGTTCACGGCATGGTCGGATTGCGTGGCGACGGTCCTGGGAGACCGCGTCGACTACGCGCCGTTCGGCGTGGTCACGGGCGGGGCAGCACAGCCGAACCGCGTCGAGTTCCGCACCGGAGGGAAGACGTGGAGTCCCGAAATGCGCAGCAAGCACGAGGCCCAGACGCTGCATGCGGGCGAGGGACTGCACGCGTGCACGCCGGGCGGTGGCGGCTTCGGCGACCCGCTGACGCGTGACACTGCCGAGGTCGAGCGCGATCTCAATCTCGGCTACATCAGCCGCTCGAGCGCGGAGCGCGACTACGGCGCGGTCATCGCCGAGGCCAAGCCGCTCGGCGAGCGCACGGTATATCGCCTCGACGCGCACGCGACCGCCGCGGAGCGCGCTCGCCGCCGTAAGACCCGCAGCGCGCCGACGCAGAAGGGAATCGCCGCATGAGCCCAAATCCGCTCGGAAGTTGGGAAATGCCGGAGGAGCTGCGCATGCTCCAGGAGACGACCCGCAAGTTCATGCAGCGGGAGGTCAAGGCCGCGGAGGCGAACGAACCGCACGATTCATGGCATCTGCCGGAGGAGAAGCTCAAGCTACTGCAGGCGAAGGCGCGGCAACTGGGTCTGTGGTGCGTGCAAACGCCGGCGGAATACGGCGGCGCGGGCTTGAACTTGCTCGCCCAGTCGATCGTCGCCGAGGAAGCGTCGCAGTGCAAGATGGGTCCGTACATTGCCGCGTGCGGCGCCTTCGGCTTCGATCCGCCGAACATCATTTTCAGAGGGACCCGGGAGCAGATCGAGGAATACGCGGTTCCCGTGATCGAGGAGGGCGACAAGACCTTCGTCGCGATCACCGAGCCTTCCGGCGGGTCCGATCCCGCGCGAGCGATCCGCACGCGAGCCGAGCGCAAAGGGGATCGTTACATCCTGAACGGGACCAAGATCTTCATTTCCGGCGTCAGTCAGTCGAAGTGGGGCATCGTGTTCGCGCGCACCGGCGGGCCCGGGCGAAGCGGGGTCAGCGCATTCATCGTCGAGCGCGACAAGCCGGGCCTCACCTGGTCGCCGTTTCCCGTGATCCGCTCGTACTTCCCGTACGAGCTGCACTTCAGCGACTATGAGGTTCCGGCAGAGAACCGGCTGGGTGAAGAGGGCCAGGGATTCGCGCTCGCCGAGGAGTGGCTGATCCACGAGCGGGTCCCGTACGCCGCGGCGACGATCGGGCTCGCCCAGGCCGCGCTCGACATGACCATCGAGTGGGCGCGCCAGCGCGAAACC